>NZ_CP027860.1:3462500-4131250 GCF_003015185.1 Ahniella affigens | reverse complement strand
CCTGTCGAATGAGTCGAAACAGAAAAGTGGCTGTCCATGAGCGCCTCCTTTGATCCAAGAGCGCCTCCATGAGCGCCCAGCTGACCGAAGCGCTTGCGTTCGCCAAGGTCGACTATTCGTGCTTCCAGAATGTCATGGTCCCGTATTCCCAGCGCCAGGGCGCGTTGGTGTTGCCGAGCACGAAGGCCACCAGGCGCGGGAAGGCCGGCTCGGCGCGCACATCGTTGGCAAGTATGACCACGCAGCGCTGGCCACGCTCCACGCACACCCAGGTGTTGGCCGTGATGTCATTGTGGCCGCCTTTCATGAAGCCGATCCCTTGCGGGCCTTGGAAGCGGATGACGCCGAGGCCCGAGGCCAGATGTTTGTGGCGTTGTTTGGGTGCGAGCTCGGGCTGCAGCGACGGAAACTGACTGAGGCTGGTGATGGGCAGCTGCGCACGCACCAGTTCGGCGCGGGCTTTGGCCGAGAGACCGTCTCCGCGTACGTAGCCGGCAGCGAGGCGGGCGATGTCGTCTAAGCTGGTATCCATCGAACCGGCTGCGCGGACGCGACTGCGCTCATCGTGTGGCTGCGGCGTGCCACCGATGTCCCAGCCATCGGCCAGGTTGTCGGCAAAATCCGCGCGCCACGTCATGCTGGTGCGGGTCATGCCGAGGCGATCGAACACCCGCCGTTGCATCTCGGCACCGACATCCAGCCCCAGCCCGCGATGCAGCACAAACTGCAGCAGGATCAGGCCCTCGCCGGAATATGCGTAGCGCGTGCCGGGATCGAAATGCATGCGCAGCTTGCCATCGGGTTCGAGAAAGGCGAAATTGGCAAATCCGGCGCTGTGCGTCAGCAGGATGCGCGGGGTCAACAGGCGCCAGCGCTGATCGTCCGCCAGATCGCGCCACGGGCCATAGCCCTCTTCGTCGGGATAACTGGGCAGGGGCCGGTCCAGATACTCGGCGATCGGACGATCCAGATCGAGCCGGCCCTCGTCGACCAATTGCATCACCATGTAGGCGAAGGCGGCCTTGGTCAGTGAGGCACCGTACATGATGGTGTCCGTCTGCAGCGGCTGACCAGCGGTGTTGCGTTCGCCGTAGCTGCGTGTGTACTGCACGCGGCCCTTGTCGATCACGGCAATCGCGAGGCCACGCGCCTCAGTGGCCTGCATTGCAGCCGCGACCTCGGCATCGAGTTCAGCAGCACTGGGCAGTCTGGCCATGGCGGGCATGCAGCACAGTGCGGCGCACAGGGCGAGTAACCGCAGCAGGCCGCGGTGGACGCGAACGCTGCGGTGGCCTGGATGAGAATGCAGTGACGGTGGCATGCAATGGCGCGACATGGCGGATCTCCTCGGGTGATGTCTGCGATGACGCGCCTGGCTGGGCTTTCTTACAGTGCCTTGGTGGCAACTCGGTTGAGCGCCGTGATCGTGCCGCGGAAGCGGGTCGGGGAGCGTCGTGGCGCGCACCCTGATCCGACGTGCGGCCAGCCCGCCGCGCCAAGGAAGAGGGCAGTCGGAGCGGTCTCTCACGACCGGGGAGGCAGACGGTTGGCGGCACTTCGCGCAATCGTGGAAGGGATGGCGCCGTCGTAAGATTTGTCATGCTGGTTCGTCTGTGGGGTAGTCAGTCACCGGAGAACCTGATGTCCTTCCCTTCCCTGCACAGCCGGAGTCACTCATTGTCTCAACACGCGTTATCCCATGACCCGGCCACACTGGCACAACTGTACGGCGCCCTGGTCTACAAAGCAGCCTATCGCGTGCTCGGCGATGCGGCATTGGCCGAGGACGTGCAACAGGACGTGTTCCTGCGGCTGATCGAATCGCCGCAATACGATGTCGACTCCTGGCCGGCATATCTGACGGCCGCATCGACACGCGCCGCCATCGATGTGCTGCGCAGACAACAGCGTTGGTGGCGCCTGTTGCCGATTTGGCGCGCACAGGCGCCAGTTGCAGCAAGTTCGGCGGAGCAGGTCGGGCTTGAGCAAGAGCGCGCACGGCGACTGCGCTCGGCGCTTGCGCGACTGTCGCGACGTGAGGCGCAGTGCTTCGGACTGCGTTATCTGCAAGGACTCGAGATCGCCGACATCGCCCGCGCACTGCGACTGAGTGAAAACAGCGTCAGCGTCAGTCTGCACCGCGCCAGGCGTCGGCTTGAAGCTGATATCGCACAAGTATCACAGGAGGATCGGTCATGAATCAGACATTCCACAACGAACTCTCCAGCGCACTCGCGCAACATGTGGCGGCGACGACTGTGGTCCCGGAAGCAGCGATCAACGCGGCCCAGCACCGACTCAACGCTAGTCTGCAGAATGTGCGGCCCGCACCGGATCTCCCGCCGCGTCGCCGGCTCGCGTTTGCCGCTGTCGCGACATTGGCCGTGGCCGCCATGCTGGTCTTGCCGCTGCTGCCCGACAGTGGCCGTGCTTTCGCCGCTGCGCGCGCGCATTTCATGGATTTCAAGACGCTGGCCATGCGGGTGGAGCAGCATCACAACGGCGCATTGCTGCAATCCACCGAGATGTTGGTGAGCGCCGACGGCAGCGTGCGCACCGATGTCGGCGAGCAGATGAGTGTGATCGTCGATCAGACGCGGCACCAGCTGATGGTGCTGCTGCATGAGCCCAGGGAAGCCAGCATCATGTCGCTGCCGAATGTGGAACCCAGGCCCGACGCGAGCCTGGATTGGCTCAAAGAAATCCGCGCATTTCAGGGCGAGGCGACGAGACTGGAGCAGACCCGCATAATTGATGGACGCGAGACGCACGGCTGGGCGCTGGATGTCGGCGCGACGCAGCTGCAGCTGTGGGTCGATGCCGATGGCCTGCCGATCGCGATGGAGCAGACTGGCGAGGCGAATCTGCAAATACGTTATCGATTCCAGTTCAACGTGACGGTGCCGCCTGGCCATTTGAGCAGTATCTTGCCCCCTGGCTATCGGCTGGTGCAGAACGATCAGGACTGAGGGGCAAAACGGAAGCTGAGGGGCAAAACGGACAGCCACCTTTAGAATGAGTCAGAATAGAAAAGTGGCTGTCCATGAGCGCCCTCCGCTGTCCATGAGCGCCCAACCCGGAAATGCATGTCTTCTGGAGGCCCGCTATTCCGGGCGAAATCAAAGGTGACGGCATGCTTCTGCGTCATCGTGAATCTCGGTCCAAAGCGCATCACCCCGTCTGAACAGGGTGTGTGAAAGAGTTGGGGCAGGACAATATTTGGCGCTTAAACATAGCCTCGATGCGACTGCAAGAACTTCAAACCCACCCCGGATCAAGTCCGGGGTGACGAGAGGTGGATTGGAACGCCGTGGGAAACCGCTCATTTCTAGCGTCTGACGCAACGGTTTTGCCTCAACAGACATGCTTGCGATTCGTCGCCCCGGACTTGATCCGGGGCGAGGTTCAAGCTCGCGGCGACCTGACCTAACGCTCGCGCTCGTCATTGATTCCGAACGCGATCACCAAGGTTGCTCGAACGGGTCTCTCGACAAGAGCTCGTGGACACCCAAGAGCTCGTGGACACCCATCTGTTCGCAGCAGGCAAGACTGCAATCAAGTTATCACTCTCGTCGCCAGGTGCGTTGGTGGCCATGCAATGGGGAATCGCGTCGGAGCGTATGCTCTCGCTAGTTGGATGTCCGATCGTCCGATCGACGAGGTGACTTGGCATTCGTCAGTACCGGTTGCGGGAAGGTCTTGGGCGACAGTGGTCGTCGGGCGTCAGTCGCTTTTCGTAATTGATTCGCAACGGGGCGTAAGCCAATGGTTGCAGTCTGGGCATAAGTCGGGCGGGCTCTCAATACGTGAAAACAAAGCTCCACGAACTGCTTGGCCGCAATGTGGGCAGCAAAGTTGAAGATAGACGGAGTTTCGTAGCGTAAAGCCGAGGAAAAAGCTCAAGACCAGAAGGATCGGCACCAGCGGCAGCAACGGCAAGATGCCGGTTAGTGCGGGCAACAAGGCCAGTGCAGTCAAGCAAGCTAGCCAAATCAAGCGTCGGCGGACGCGCGGTTTGGCCGCTTGGACTTGCGTCTGCCAAGCCAATACGACTACTGGTCGATACTGAGCGCGATTCTTAGTCTGAGTACAGTTGATCGTCACGCAGTTACCTGCCGATCCGTGATGGGGCCTTGGTGACTCTACCAGACCCTTCGGGCCAGCCTGGACGCTGGTACAACCTCCCTGGCTGGCCTAAGGGGGAGCCAAGACACCCATGAATCTCAAGAAATCCGCGCCACTGGGCCATCTCAGCGCAAAGTTTCTCCCCTAAGGTGGTCCGGGCTCAGAAATTTCTGAGGGCAGTTTCAGAAATCGCCCAATGCGCCGGTGGGGCCGGTCAGAGAAAAGCGTCGCGGCACACTGCCAAGGACGGAAGGTCTCGTGAACACCAAGGTCTCGTGGACACCCATCTGTTCACAGCTGCACAGCCGGAAGGTCTCGTAGACACCCATCTGTTCACCGTTGCACAGCTGGCAAGACAGCGATCAAGTTAGAGCTCTCGGCGCAAAGGTGCGTTGGTGGCCGGGCCATGGGGAATCGTGTTGGAGCGCAGTCTCTGGCTAGGTGGACGTCCGATCAACCGGCAAGCCCTTCGCGCGACTGCAACGTGTCGAGAGCGTTACAACGGAGAGACCGAGCACGGTTCGACCGCTGTCTCATGACGCCACCGGTCGGCGCATTCGAACCGCTCAGAATAGGCTGAATCGACACAATTTCGGGTCCAAGTCACCGTGAACCCCCTGGACACCATTGTGCGATTCGAACGGGGCATCGGGAACCTGCGTCGGAAGGCCTGGCGCTTGGGCTGAGCGGTGGACGGTGCCATGCCGTTGCCATCAGCTCAAGTAAGGGTGTAGGCGTCACGACGTCGTGTGCTTCAAGCTTCCCAGGCTTCAATGCCGCCAAGAGCTAGGTCAGGGTGGCTGATATTGAGCAGGTCATTAGTTGAGTGTCGCCGGAACGCTATAGATTGGGTCGGTCACGTGGAGCCGCCACTCTGGCGAAGAATCGCAGTAGGAGAGCTCGTCAGAGTATTCAGCAAGGTAGCTATACCCCACGCCACGCCCTGACAAGTCCTTCAGGAAAAGGTGCAATTGCTCAAGCACCGTCGTGCTTCCTTGGATCCTAAGAATGTCCCGCTTGTCCCAATCGTCCGTTGATAAATACTCGTCATCCTGATTCTGAAGCGATGTGAACAACGCGTCTCGGAACGTGACGACTGCGATCTCAATAACGAATCCTGATGACGTGCGGAGCGTTACAACGCCTTCACCAAGGATCGCAGTTTGAACCGCTCTTGCGAATTCAAGGTAGTCGCTAGGCGCTCCATAGACAACGAAGTCATCTATGAGCCCGTTACTTTGAAACATTCGGCGGTGATCAACCTGGAGCATGCACGCACCCAACATCAAAACTAAGCGGCAGCCGGCCGCGAAGAGTGGCAGACAGCGAGCATACAGCCGGCTCTACGGTTGAAGAAACAGCTGGGCAACAAATCCACGCGCAACGCCTGTGGATCTGCACGGCAGCAATGGCGTTTGTGTGCCAGGAAGCCTGCCGCAGATTTGACCGGTGGCGAATGTCATCCAACTCTTGGAGGGGGCAAGACGGACAGCCACCTTCAAGCAGCAATAGGAGACACTCATCAATCCGGCAAGCGCTTCAGCTGGATTGGGTGTCCAATCGTTGGGCTGGCTAGGTGGATTCCCGATAGACCACTGTTTAGAAGCCCGCGCCGTATCGCCGTGTCAACGTGCTTGTCTAGACGGGGCGTAGTCACTCTTAGATCCCCGAGGGCAGGTCACATCAGTCGAATTCGGCCAGAGCTGGTGGATAAAGAGCTCGTGGACACTCATCTGTTCGCAGCTGGCAAGACAGCGATCCAGTTGTCGCTCTCGGCGCCAGCTGCATTGGCGGCCATGCAATGGGGAATCGTGTCGGCGCGCAATCTCTGGCTAGGTGGAAAAGGGAGCCTAGACACCCATGAATCCTTGGAAATCCGCGCCACTGAGCCGTCTCATTGCCGTGCCCCGCCTACAGTAGCCAATCAGCAAGCCGATCTCGCTGATATTCGATGCGTCCAGAGCTGGCCCGCCTACCGCCAAGCTGCGCACCGCAGGAACCGCTGAACAAGTTCGGAGGCTTCGTCAGCCCGCCTTGGCCTCCGGTGAGGGGAAGACACCTGCTATCGTCCAGAAGCAGAACCGTCCATGAAGATTTTGTGCCATGGTTCGATGGCATGGGTCACACGGACGTCGAAGACACCACGCCGGAAAGGATTGGCGGCGTTTGCAATTTCTTGCTGCATGGCATGCAGGGACGCACGACGAAGTGATTTTCAACCATCGATCGGGGTGTTATGAGAAAGGCAATACGACGGGCGCTTTTTCTGCTTGCTTTGACCATGTTGTTTGCTGGTCAAGTTCTGGCGCAAGGAACCATCTCCGAGATCAACAATGGGTCCACTGCGAGTTTTGTTCGCCCAACATCGGCTTTCGATGACAGTCCCGCGGCCAATTTTATTGGCGTGTCGCCAATCACCACGCAGGACCACATCTTTGAGACGGGCTGGTGGTATCGCGTGCAAACTGCCACGCAAGAATCCTTCATGCCGGTGCCAACCACACAAAACTATTCGGGCAATACGTCCCTGAACACTTGGACCGGTTTTGCCTTCGGTTTTTTCACCACGCCATTGAATGCAACGGAAACCGGCATTGTCACCAATGCCAAGGTCACCCCGGCTTCGGTGGAGGGCGGCTCGATGATTCTTGAACTGGAAGTGCAGAATCCGAACACGGGGCCGGTGACGATCGACGTCTTTCACATGCTCGACATGGACGTGCAACCCTCTGCCGGAGATGATCAAGCCGTTCTGGTGGGTGGTCAGCCTTATGTCATCCGCATATTCGATGCCGGCACCAACCGCGGCATTTACGCATCCAATGACGCCGATGGCTATTTGGTTCGACCCTTCGGCGCCACCGATGTGGCCGCGGTGCTCTCGAACACAGCGGTCGACAATTTCGAAAACACCGGCTTGCCGTTCAGCGCAGGTGATTTCAGCGCGGGTATGCACTGGACAAATCGCGTGATTCCGGCTGGCGGTTCTGCGGTTTTTACCGTGGTGTTCGGCATCAATGCCGAAGCTGTGTTTGACCCCGTCATCTTGAACACGAATCTGTTCACCAATGGCTTTGAATCCAAGCGGTTTTTTGCCTATGACTTTGGTGCGCAGCAGTTAGTGAGTTTTGACCCTGACAACTTGCAAGCGGTGCGTGTCATCCCGGTCACTGGACTGGGCCAGGAGAATGTGCTCGGCCTGGCGTTTCGTCCGCGCGACAAACGCTTGTTTTCGGTCGGTAATCTGGCGTCGAGCAATGCCCGGTTTCTGTACGAGATCAATCCAGCCAATGGCGCTGCCACACCGATCGGCACAGTCAATTTGCCCATGGTCACGGGCACGGCGGGTGGTATCGGCATGGGATTTGATCCGGTACAAGACCGGCTGCGTTTGGTGGCAAGCAATGTTTTGAATCGGCGTATCAATCCCGACACTGGCGGACTGACTTCGACCAATCCCAACCTTACTTGGGCCGCCGGGGATGTGAACGCCGGCGGTGGGCCCCCGCAGGTGTATCACATTGCTTACACCAATTCGAAAGCCTTTGCCACGACCACTCGCCTGATTGGCATCACCGAAACCCTGGTCGTCGTGGAAATCAATGCGGCGACTGGTGTTGCTTCAACCATCGGCAGTTTGCCGCCTGAATTCGACCCAATCAACATTGGTGGTTTTGACATCGATGCCGACAACGAACTGGCCTACCTGATGTACAACAATCATGTGTACCGGTTCAATCTCAATGACTTCATCGTGACCGATCTGGGCATTATCGGCGGCGCGTTGAATGCCGTGAATTTGCTGGATGGATTGACGATTCTGCAATGAACCATTGGAGGAACCAGTGGTTGTGTCGGGCGGGAGCCAAGACGGGCGTGCCGGAAGATGAGACCGGAGATTGCGGAGATTGAGACACCCACAAATGCGGCGAGACCCGTGCTACTGAGCCCTTTCAGAGCACGGTGTCGCTGCTAAGGTGGCGTGTCTTTTTCGGTTGCCGACTTTTCGCCTAGCCGTTAACGGCTTCAACGGTCAAACTGCCGCTTACACTGATATAGAATGCCGATATCGGTGTTGCGTGGCGTGAATTGATCCTCACGCAGATTCGTCTGAGACGGAGTTGGTCATTTCGGGAGAAGCGGCGATGGGGCGCAAGTTTTCGGTTTTCATCTGTCATGTTCGCGAACAACGAGACGTTGCCGAGTTGATCTTCCAAAAGCTGGGCGATAGCGACATTGAGGTGTTAGTCGATCGTACACAGATCGAAGATGGAGACCGTCCCGATGACAGCTTGAAAGACCTTGTCGAGCGGGCAGACCTTTTTGTCTTTCTCTTGACCAAGGAATCTTTCGATCCACTGCGCTATGTCCATACCGAAGTCCAATGGCGCAAGGAAGCCCATCCAATCGCTCGGAAAGAGAACTTACTCGTGGCCGAATGGCCTGATGTTGAGCGGGGCAAGGTCAGGCTCGATCCCTACTTGGAGGCGTTGGTCAAGCTGGAAGTTAAAGGCCACTACGCGGCGCATATCGCCCAGGCAATTGTTGACCGATTCAAGAACCGCGGTACGCCCACTCGAAGCAAAAGCAGCAACCCGGCGATTGATTGGGCGACGCGCAACCGCTGGCTACTCATCGCGGGGTTAGCAGCATCGGGGGCAAGACACCCATAAATCCCACGAAGACCGCGCCACTGAGCCGTCTCAGCGAAAGGCTTCTCCGCTAAGGTCGGGGGCCAAGACACCCATAAGTCCCACGAAGTCCTCGCCACTGAGCCGTCTCAGCGCAAGGTTTCTCCGCTAAGGTGGTCCGGCCTAAGAGATTTCTGAGGGCAGTTTCAGAAATCGCCGCATGCGCCTGTGGTGCCGTTCACTGCGGGGGTCAAGACACCCATAAGTCCCACGAAGTCCTCGCCACTGAGCCGTCTCAGCGCAAGGTTTCTCCGCTAAGGTGGCCCGGCCTCAGAAATTTCTGAGGGCAGTTTCAGAAATCGCCCAATGCGCCGGTGGTGCCGTTCAGAGAAAATCGTCGCGGCACACCGCCAAGGAAGGCGATCAACATGCCGCAAGCGCGCGAACGAACCGTTCCATCTAACTGTACGGGCTACTACCACTGCGTGAGCCGCTGTGTCCGACGGGCATGGCTCTGCGGATACGATAAAGTCCGGCGGAAAAATTTCGACTATCGCCGCAAATGGGTCGAGGAACGTTTACTCGAACTGGCCGATGCATACTCAGTGTCGCTCTATGCCTATGCAGTGATGAGCAATCATCTGCACGTTGTACTGAAGATAGATGCGCAAGCGGCGGCGGGTTGGTCCGACGAGGAGGTGGCGCGGCGCTGGTGCTTGGTGTTCCCGGGCACGGACGACCCAGACGCGCTCAAGAAGCGGATCGCCAACATCGCCTCAGCACCGGAAAAGGTGGCGCTATATCGTGATCGGCTACGTAACCTGAGCTGGTTCATGCGAAGCTTGGCCGAACCGATCGCACGGCGAGCCAACATCGAAGACGACTGCACGGGTCGCTTCTGGGAGGGGCGATTCAAAGCGCAGGCGCTGGTCGGCGACCGCGCTTTGTTGGCTGCGATGATCTATTCTGATCTGAATCCGATTCGCGCCAAGATCGCGAAGGACCTGCCGAGCGCTGATCACACCGGTGTGCAAAAGCGCATTGTGCTGATCAAAGCCAAGAAACTGGTCGCGCCGCAACCGCTCACCCCGATCGCCGGTGTAAAGCAAGAAGGCCTGAGTCTAAGCAACAAGGACTATCTGGCCTTGGCCGACGACACCGGTCGGCAATGGCATCGCCGCAAGCGCGGCCGCATCTCGCCGAAAGTGCGATCGATCCTTTCCAACCTAAAGGTTGATCCCAAGCAATGGCATGACCAGATTCGTGGCTTCAGCAAGAGCAATATCACTGCGATGGGGCCCTTGGATCGATTGGTGCAGTTTGCCATCGACACGGGCAGGCAGTGGTTGGCTGGCTACAGCTTTGCGCGAAAGGTCTACCGGGCGGCCGCGGTGTTCTGACGGTCAGAACCGCTGCAACCAAGCGCCGCGAAAGCGCGGATGCCATAACGCGTGTGCCGAAACGCTTGGCGGCAAGTGCTTCTGTCGCCAGGGCGAGTCCACCGCAGTATCAGTCAAAGCCCATGCATGCGAGCTGGCGGTGTTTCGCGGTGTGTCATCGCTCAGTTGCAAGAGCTCATTCATCGTAAAGAACGGAATGGCGCAGTAGGGGCTAAATTCTACAAAGTCTCCCAGTCGCGGCTATCACGTCCTACGAGCCGGGCCTCTTGCAATGTCTGCACGGATTCACGGGGGGATTCATGGATGTCTTGGAATCGCTTCGCCGTCGCGGCTATCACGTCCTACGAGCCGGGCCTTTTGCAAGGTCTGCACGGATTCACGGGGGGATTTGTGGATGTCTTGGAATCGCTTTGTCTTGGAATCGCTTCGGTCATGGGCTCCCGTTGATGTCCCGTCCAGTGGGATTGCTGGAGGCTTTCCCCAGATCAAGAGTTACCAGGGAAAACTGCGCGATGGCTGGTTCAAGAGTCGTTCCTCGGGCTCCCGCAAACTCGCGCTTGTTTGCTTGTCATAACACCACGCAGACCGAGTTTTGTGCGCGGACTTTCCCCGGCTCTTGATCATCGGCAAATAACGACCGATGATCACTTGATCAACTGGAGTGCTCGGAATGCAACTTGGACGGACTGGTCCGCAAGCCATGAATTGGTGGGCATGGGGAATTCTCATCTGCGTGCTGATTAGTTCTGGCAGTTTGGCGAACGATGGTATCCGGTGGCGTGAGCCGGGCCCTGGCAGCTACGCGGTCGTTAAGGACCACACGAAAGCCCGAGACAAACAGGGAGATCTGCTACCGCTTTTGCTCCCCGAACACCAGCCTGTCGCCGTGATCCTGGAGATTACGTCTCCTGAGCTCGAACTGAGTATTGGCAGAAAGCCCACTCAAGAGGTTGCTGCTTCGGTGGCGAATCGTGGACGCGTCAATTTTGAATTACTTCAGACGGAACGGTTTGGCGCTGGCAACATCCCGCCGCTTCAGGAGTTGGCCAAGCCATTGCGCCACAAACTGCTTTCATTTGACTTCTCAAGCAGTGTACAGCAGGCCATGATGGCCGACCTGCCGTCCGAATTCACCAATCGTAGTATGCCGGTGACAGTCGTTGAAACATGGCCCGATTTGCATCGGGCCGTGCAGGAGCACGCTGGGAAGGTGGTGCTACTCGCCGGCGCACACTATTTCATTGACGCTAAGTTCCGGGCGATTGGCGTCATGCTCAGCATTGACCTCTGTCAGATCGACAAAGACGGAGCCTGTCGCAGGTCAATGCGGCCAGCTGGTCCGAAAGTTCGTGGTGTTTGGCCATTTGATTACAATTTCAGGGGGCAATACGAACGGCAACTGGCGGCTTCGATGAAACTCAAGGCGAAGATGCCCGTAGATCATGCCCGATGTTGGAACTCCGTGACGACCGAACAAATCGCTAGCTGGGTGCGTGAGGGCATCAGCGCGCTGACGACGGAATGGTCGGGTTCGATCCGAAAGAGCTATCGCATCGGGACGGAAGATGCAGGTATTTGGCGGCCGTCGGCATTCGAACAAGGCTATCACTGGCTCATTCGGCGCGATGGTGAGCGAGTGCTGACAATGACGTCAAGGCCGGGACTTCAGATCATCGACTATGGAGACTTCAAATGAGTCGCAGCCTCCTACAAGCACTCGGCGTGCTTGTCGCCTCAACCGCGTTTGGCAGCTCCACGGCGGAAGAGTCGGCAGCGTACGAAGAGAGGATTGAGCTGACGACATCTTCTGCCGACACTAGTCGTCTGACGCCACTGGCTAAGCCGGCTGCTGATTGGCGATGTGGATCACTCCAGCTGGTCGTGGCCGATCAGCGCAAGACGACGATTGTCTACGGCAACAAAGAGTTTGTGTTTGCGCTGAGCGATTTGGCCAGCGAGGTTCGTTGGCAGGCGGCGGCTTGGTTTACGGATCGGTCTGATGATGTGCTCACTTTGAAGATCGTGCACGCTCGTCTTGTGCCCATTACAGGATCCTGGACACTGAATGTGATTGCGGAAGCCACGCGGACGCAAGTCCCAGGTGTTCGTCGATATCGAGGACAGTCCACGATCGTGTATATGCCGATCACGAAGCGGCAGGAAGCAAAGATGCTTCGAGAAACTGTGCGCGACTTCGTTCGCGCGGTGACCGTGGGTGAAAATGCCTACTGCAGGGGCAATACGGACAGCCACCTTTCGAATGAGTCAAAATAGAAATGTGGCTGTCCATGAGAGCCGCATGAGAGCCGCCATGAATCATGGCAGGCATCGCAGCGGCGAATGGACACCAGCGAACCTGCCTTCAGCGACAGTAAGCTGGTGTAGTTTGGCGGAACTCGTGCCTTGCGACGGAAGGGCCCCTGATGCCTTCCACGCATGACCCGCTCAGGCGTTGACTCTGAGAATCGCGTTCAGACGTGCCGACATGACCACTGCGCACATGAAAGTCTTGAATTGCTCAATGTTGTCGGAAGCTGGATGCGGATCTTTCAGCACACGTTCCAGTGCAAGCACATGGGTGTAAGCCTGAGCTTGTTGCGGCCCGATGTCGCCCAGAATCAGCATCTGAATGATCTGACTGGAGCTCACTTTCTTGCGCCCGGAGAAAGTGCCCCATTGACGCACCAAAGGCTCCTTCAGTTCGAAGAGTTTCGGGCGCATCTCGTCGACGGAGCGACCATCCAGTCCGAAGTCGGATAGCAGCTTGAAGAGCAATGCCATGCCGGGATCGTTGCCATCGGCAGCCAGTCGGGACAACAGCCATTCCTCCGATTCCTTTCGGATTGGATAGTTGATCTTTGCAATACATCCGAAAGATCGATCGGCAATGTTCGCACGGCAGGGTCCACATTGCGCACGGTGTGGATCAAGGGGTTGACCCAATGCCGCCAGCTGACCGACGGTCATGGGTACTTGCTCCGTGGTTCCATCGGGGCGCGCTTGACTGACTCGGACCTGGACCTTCTCGAGAATGGTCTGCAGGTCGAGTGACGGATTGGTTCTCCGGACTTCAGTAACGGCAAATTCGGCCAGGGTGCGATGACCGACCATGGTCACCAAAGCCGACTCCCCAAGGCTCTTCCGGACCGCACAGGGAAACTCGAGTACAAAATCAATGGCCATGCAGGCTCCTGAAACGTGGCGAAACGTGAAAGGAATATTGCCCTTTGCCGGGGCCGGGGATCAAACCAAAAACACGCCATTGTCTCATGAAGCGGCGTCCGATCACAAAACGGTTGCGATATCCAGAACTGTGGGCGCGGCGGATGTCGCAGGCTCTGGAACTCGACTGTGAGCATCCAGCCACAACCCTCCGCATCACCATGAGGCAAGACACCCATAACTCCAACGAGACCCGCGCGATTAAGCCGTCTCAAAGGGGTGTGCGGATCCTGATGTGGCGTGATCTGGAACTCCGTAGACGCTCACTTTCCCGATTTTTCTGAGTCGAATCTCAGAAATCTCCGAATGCGGGCGCGGTCTCGGGGTGGAAACACCTCTCCTACAACTGCGAGAAAAAATTTGATCGGTGTTCGGGCCAGATTCCGATGGTGCCTGTAGGAACAACACGGAGCAATTCGCAATGGCACAACTAAACAGCAAGTACCCGGCGCTGCTCGCCGCAATTCTTGTGGCTGTCTTCCCAGGAGCCAGTCACGCCCAGTCACTACGTGGATTTCAATTCGATCAGCCGGAAGATAGCGCAACCAGTACAGAGACGATGCAAAGGCTGATCATGAAGGTCAGCCCTGCTGCTAACGATTCTGACAAGCAGAAACAACAGACCCCTCAGCAGAAGCTGAATACACTCGGCGCCGCGACGGGCACAACGCTGACCTATATCCGCGCACTTTCTGCCGGTGCCTGGCTGGTTGAGGTGCCCCAGACGCAGTCGCGCCAAGCTATGGAATCGTTGTCTGACAATCTCATGGCGGCCGATCCCTCGGTGCTCTTCGCTCACCCGGACTACCGGATTGTCCAGAGCGCCCTGCCAAACGATCCAAGCTTTTCACAGCAGTGGCACTACCAAGTTCCGTCCTCGACAAACCGCAGTGCCGTCAACCTACCGAGTGCGTGGAATGTTTCGGAAGGGCTCGGTGTGACGGTCGCAGTAATCGACTCGGGATATCGGCCGCATGTTGATTTGATTGGCAATATTGCGCCCGGCGGATACGACTTCGTGAGCATCGGCGACAATGACTCATCGCCAGGTTGGGACAACGACCCGCTCGATACGGTTGGTACGCCTGCCTTCTGCAATCCGCGATGCGCGTGGCATGGCACTCACGTGGCAGGCACGGTTGCGGCAGTCACCAACAATGGCATCGGTGTTGCGGGGGTCGCGCCGCGCGCCAAAGTACTACCGGTCCGTGTCAACACACCCTATAGCGGTCAGCTGTCCGATCTGACCGAGGCCATCTACTGGACTGCCGGGCTCACCGTGCCTGGGTTGCCGGGCCAAGCGCTGCCCCGGGCGCAGGTCATCAACATGAGTCTCAACACCACCTCCCAAACCGGGTGTCCGGCTCAGCTATCTAACGCTATTACGGCAGCATTGACTCGAAATGTGGTGGTCGTGGTGTCGGCCGGTAACAACGACGAAGTGGCTAACTATCCGCCCGCGAATTGTCCTGGCGTCATCACTGTTGCAGGGCTGAAGCGCGATGGTGGCAAGTACAGCGCGAGCAACTATGGACCAAACGTGACCATCTCAGCACCTGCTGGGCAATCGGCCGACAGTAGTAGCTCCGTCTACTCAACGTACAATGATGGTTTGGGCGTCCCGGGTGCAGACAGCTATCGATTCCTGGCCGGCACTAGCATGGCTGCGCCACACGTGGCAGGCGTCGCTGCATTGCTGAAGAGCATGGTGCCAAACGCAACGCCAGAACAGATCGAGCAGTACATCACAAGCAGTGCCCGTCCGTTCACGTCGTCCAGTTGCACCACATCGCGCTGTGGTGCCGGCATGCTCGATGCGAACGCGGCGGTCCTGCAGGCGCAATCTTCGCAGGGGCTCGTATTGAACCCGATTCTGAGTGGCGTCTACTATGACCCAACCACCGCCGGTCAAGGCGTCATGATTGACGTTGATCCGAATGCTGGGGTGGTGTTCATGGGCTGGTATACGTTTGCACATGAGGGTGGCAACCTGGCTTCGAAACAGCGATGGTTCACAGCGGTGTCCGCGTTCGTGCCTGGTAGTCGATCGGCGCAGATGACCATTTACCAAAACATCGGCGGCAACTTCGATAACTTGCCGACTACGAGTGCATCACCGGTTGGTTCAGCAACTCTGACGTTCCAAAGCTGCAATGTGGGCACATTGGACTACACGATCACGTTTGACGGGATAACAAAAAGTGGCAGTGTTCCGTTGACGCGCATCACGACGAGTGAGTATTGCCAAACTGGCGCGATTCCTGCTGTCAGCTTGTCGGCATCGGGCATCAATCCGACGCTCGATGGAAGTTGGTATGAGCCAAGAACGTCGGGTCAGGGTATGCAATTCGTTTTCGCGCCGCAGAACAGCAACACAGCGTTCCTTACTTGGTACACCTACGATATCAACGGCCAGAACGCCGGCACATCAGGACAACGCTGGTATGCCATTCAAGGGAGTTACACACCAGGCGCTCAGCAGGTACAGGGGCTTGCGATCTACGAGTCGATCGGTGGTCGTTTTGACGGCCTGCCGCGCGCACTCCCGCCCGTGCAAGTGGGTACAGCCGATCTCGCGTTTCAGGGTTGCAACCAAGCGACGCTCACGTACAACATTGCTGGACGGCCATCGAGAACTATTCCGCTTACACGGTTGAGCGGCGGTGGCGCCTGTAGCCCCTGATCCTGGTATCTAGGCAATACGGACAGCCACCTTTCGAATGAGTCAAAATAGAAACGTGGCTGTCCATGAGCGCCGCCATCCATGAGCGCCGCCACAATTGTTCTGTGTCCAGTATCTCTCTATTCAAGGTCCCGACACTCATCGCTGTCATCTGGCACTAAATTCTGATCAATGTTGATTCCCTGATTACTTCTCGATGGCACCGATGCAAGTGCAGGAACGTGAGCCTGGGCCTCGGCAATCTGCTGGGCGCTCATTCTTGCGCGAAGTCGGTCAATACTGCGTTGAAGTCCAGGCCGTGACTGCGCGTCGACACTCTGGAGGGAAGCCAAAGCATAGGCCAGTGCTAGCGAATCGTTGGGAGGCAGCAATTCAACGCCTCCACTCGTTGGATAACCTGCGTATATCCAGTGGAGATAGTAGTAGGCTGTACGGTCGCCACGCGCTGCCGCGATACGTAGCAAGTTACCTGCATTCTCCTGATACGCCTTCCAACCATCAAGCTCCGAACCAAACATTGATTCGGACAAAGGGGGCTGAATAGCAAATCTAACCATTGACGGAACGTGGCCGGCTTGTGCTGCGCGCAACTGATACTTCCAAGGAGTCACATCTCGCGGTATCTCAAATCCTTCGCATAGCTTCGCGAACTGGTTACCCCTTTCGGCCAGTTCGGCAGCCTCTGTTACGCGCTGCTCAACTTGGCTTGCACTCGCCCGAGACGAACTTGCGTCACGAACGACAGATTCAGATGCCTTGGTGGCTTCTTGTGCGAAGGTGCATTTCGCGAGATCGATCCCCAGGCGGCAATTGGCTTTAACATCCCCTTGTTCAGCACGTCGCTTGAGATCTGGGAAGCTTATGGACAGAGGCGTGTCGTTGTCGGGTAGTTGGTCAAAAAGGGCGGTGCGCGGTGATGACGGCAACGGCTCTTGTTTGGATGCCGAAACTCCTTCGGTTGAGGTTTGATCCAATACCTCTTGCTTCATGGTCATAGGTTCTTTCGCCCGCAGGACCGATTCGTCATGACCCAGTTTCGGATCTGCGATAACCGTATCTGTCGACGTCAACTTCGTGGCTACGACGGACCGACTGCCCCAAATTGCCACAGAACCCAAGACGGCCAACATCCCAACAAAAATAGGGACGATTCGCCAATTTTTTCCCATAGCAGGACCTCGCACACTCACAAGATTGAAGCAAATCATTCTAATCGACGACTTCATCGGCGATCGACCACGTTTCGGGGCGGTGTGCGATCAAAACCGCCGTCTTACACGTCGACGCAACAGCGCTAACGAACGAAGCTAAGCCACCCACAAACCCCAGGAAACCCGCGCCACTGAGCCGCCCCAGGGCCATGTGTTTCCGCTAAGGTCGCGAGGCCGGTGAAACCTCTGAAGGCCAGTTCAGAGTTCGCCCAATGCGCGGGTGCGTACCCGAACTCGCTATCGGTCCGAAGACAGCCGGCAGGTCAGCACTACTGATCCGCAGCCTGTAAACAAGAACTAGAGGACAAGGCTGCCTGCGATTTGGCTTCGCCGCCTTTGACGACTCGACTAGCTTTCGACTGTGACAACATGAAGGCCTTTCCCTTCTGAGAAAAGGGAACCATTACGGCGCTCGATACATCTCGGTGGTAGAAATCGTTCGTAAGTATGTAGGCATTGCCAAAGTGCAGATCAAGACAGGTTGACGGTACCGATGATTCATCGGCCTTTTTTCTCTCTTGAACCTCCAGAAACACGAGATAGATTTTTCCAATGGCCAAAGGCTGTGTCGTGCAAACGCTGATTATGGTCGAAATGTGCTCAGGAAGTTTCACGGCAAATTGGACTGCTCGTGATTCGATTGCCGCGGTCTTGCACTTACCGTCTGCGACACTGGAGACAGATCCGATCGCGATCACGTCCGAAGTTCTCTCCAACTCCCGTAGCGATGGAGGATCGATCGTAAACGAGCAGGCATTCGTCGCGCAGAGGCCACAAACGATCAAAATCAAAAGGGCCTTGAACTTCAGCCTATTCATCCGTTTTACCGCTCCCAATGCCTCTGACGATCCTGCTAGCAAATTCGCTTGCCGGAATCTCAACAGGAGCATTATGGCCAAAAGTTAGTATGACGACGGGATTCATGGACACCCACATGGCTCTGCTTTGCCCGAAAATCAAGTGGCTGTCTGACTTTCATTCTGGTGTAAGACTCAGTTCGGAAGCCAGCTGAGTGGGCTGGCATCTCGCCAGATTGCTCTGGGCTCCGGCCTTTGCCGGAGCGACGGTAATGGCTGATCGGCTGATCGCGGCGATAGCAGCGTTGATGCTGGACAAGTTCCGATACCAGGGATGTACCAGATTCTAGTGCTGTGCGCGCTTCCGGCGAAGGATACTGAGCCGAATGAAGCTAAGCCACCCGCAAGTCCCAGGAAACCTTCGCCACTGAGCCGTTTCATAGCAATGTGCTCCCCCTAAGGCTGCTCGGCCTCAGAAACTTCTGAGGGCCAAATCAGAAATCGCCCAATGCGCGGGCGCTGCCCTCAACCAATTGCCGGTCCGAAGAAGGCCGGCAGGTCATTCCCTTGGATTCCAAACGGTCCGGCTACTGAAAGCGGGGGGACGTCAGTGATAGTCTGTCGTTTTTGTCTCAGAGGACTCAGCATGAATCGGATGGGCTTCAGTGTGAGTGGTGTTTGCGGTCTTTTATTGGCCGCAAGTCAGGCTTGCAGTGCTGGTGATTTGAACGATTCGGCCGACGCGATTCTGGCCAAACACTTCGACGGGGAAGGGCCCGGAGCGGCGGTCGCGCTGATTGTCGATGGTGAAGTGCGGGCCGAAACGGCGATTGGCTATGCAGACGTCGACCAGGAAATCGCGATCGACTCTCGCACGCTGTTCGACTTGGCCTCGGTGTCCAAACACTTCACTGCTTTCGCGGCGCTCACCCTTGAGCGGCAGGGCAAACTCGATGCCGAGCAACCGGTGTCGCGCTACCTGCCGGACTTTGAAGACGAACCTAGCAGCCGTGACGTGACTGTGAGTGATCTGATCCACCACGTCTCTGGCCTGGCCGACTACAGCTCTGATGCCTGGGAGGGCAGCGATAGCGCGTTCGCGCGATTGACCAACGAAAGCCACCTGTCGTGGCTCAATGAGCAAGCGACGGAGGAAGAGCCGGGGACAGTCTACCGCTACAACAATTCCGGCTATGCGCTGCTCGCGTTGTTGGTCCAGCGCGTGTCCGGGCAGCGCTTCGCGGATTTCGTTCGCGAGCAGCTTTTCAAACCTGCTGGGATGCGCTCTGCGCGAGTCATGGATGACTACAAGCTGCGTTTTCCCCGACAGGCCCGAGGTTATGCCAGCGACGAAGATGGTGAATTCACCTCGAGCAGTTCTCCCTCGTCGGTGACCGGTGACGGCAACATCTACGCCAGTTTGAGCGACATGATCGCCTGGATGCGCGCGCTGGACAGCGACGTTGTGCTGAATAAGCGGGAGAAAGATCTCGCCTGGCGCAACGGCAAGCTGGATTCGGGTGAGCCCATCGAAGACGAGGACGGCAGTGGTTATGGCTATGGCTGGGTGATCGAGGATGACGGCGTGGTGTCCCATTCCGGATCCTGGATGGGCACGGCGACGTATGTGCTGCGCGATCGCCGCAAGCAGATCAGCGTGGTGGTGCTGAGCAATGATGAGAACGCCGAGGTCAGCGACATCGCTGAGGCGTTGGCGGATTTGGTTGACTGAAAAACGCCTCTGGAACAAGTCCCGTCTTCTGGAAAAGATGCGTCCCGGACATCGATGCCCACCCCGTGCAACTCGCCAAACCGTGCATTCCGACCGGGTGTCGCTGCGGTGCTTCAACACGTTATCGGTCCGAAGAAGGCCGGCAGCGCACGTCTTGTGGACGCCCACTTTTCCGGGCGACGTCAAAGGTGACGGCACGCTCCTGTTTCTTCGTGAATATCGGTCCAAAGCGCATCACCCCGTCTGAACAGACTGTGTGAAACGACCGCGATCAGCCCGAAAGAATCAAGCCTGCTCGAGTGCTGGTACCGCTATTGTCGTCATCCTGGAAGCCGCGCAGCGGATTCCGGGATCCAGGGCGATCTTGCGGCGTGCTCGCAAAGATGGCGCACGGCACTCGCGATTGACCGTTTGACACAAGATTGCCCTGGATCCCGGCTGCGCCAGGATGACGACAATAGGGTCTGCCACTGCAACGTGCGGCAGACGCCGGCCGGGTCATCTTCAATGCTTGATAAGGCTTGAGAGCGCTTGCGATACACGCAATTTCGAGTCGAATCCAACATCGTGGGGCGTTTTCACACGTTCTGCGAAGCCGGGCGTCACAACCAATCTCATGCGCGGCTCTGCGCTTTTTAAGGACCTGCCGCATTCACTGACCCCACTAACGCCACGGCCCGTTGCGCGTGACGGGAACGATGGTCTCGCCTGTGAGGCGGAACAGGCCACGCCAGCCGCCGAACCAAAGCCGCCCATCGCGGTCCTGGTAGGTGTCTTGGACCGCGTTGGTGGTCAGTCCCTCGGCTTCACCGTAGTTCTGGAACGTCTTCCCGTTGAACCGGTACAGACCAGCGTTCTCGATGGGAAACCAGATATCACCGGCCCGGTCCATGAAGAGGTCCCATGATTCGGTGCCTTCGACGCCGTCTGGTTCCGTGACGGCGGTGAACGTCTCTCTTTCGAGATAGCAGACGCCCTTGTGGTGCGTCGCAAACCAGATTCGGCCGTTCCCGTCCTCGACGATGGCGTTGACGTTATTGTTAGGTAAGCTAAGACACCCATAAATCCCAAGTAACCCGCGCCACTGAGCCGTCTCAGAACACGATGTCTCTCTTGAGGTGGTATGGCCTCAGAAATTTCTGTGGGCCTTTTCAGAAATCGCCCAATGCATGGGTGCTGTCGTCAACGAATTATCGGTCCGAAGACAGCCGGCAGGCCATACCACTGCCATGGCAGCGAGGCATCAAGTCGGCCCAGGCAGCTAACTGTCGCCCGTTCTAGAACTGAGCCGCATTAGCAACGCTTGCGATTCGTACCGCCGCGACGACTGGTCCGATGCCTAGTACCGTATGGTGAACTAGGCTGTACTGTCGCCTATCATTTGAGGGGTGATGAGCATCGTTCGCCATCCGATCATTCGAATCCATTCGTGAAGATGCCGATCCCGAGAATTGGGTCCTGATCGGTTGCGGAATTGTTGGCTGGATTGATGTCGATCTGCGGCGAAGTTGTCTGCGCGCTGGCCGTGTTATTGGCAAAGCCGCCAACTGCACTGTTGACGGTCGCCATGACATCAAAATGCACGTGCTGGCCGACGCGCAGACTAACTGGTTCATTGAGATTTCCCGTGCCAGCACCAATGGTGGGACATGAAGCTGTCGATTGTGCCTGGACACAGCTCCAGCTGCCGTTTACCAACGTACTCGGTAAGGTGTCGGTAACAATCACGCCCCAGGCGTCAACAGGGCCGGCATTGCTCACCTCAATCGCGTAAACCGTCGCGGCACCATCCGGCAACTCCGAGACACCATTGCTCTTGGTCACCTGAAGGTCGACGTTGACGACTTCGTCAGCGCCGATGGATGGCGATCGCGGGGACCGAATCTGGCCGTCAATGTCATTAATCAGGTCAAAAATGCGGATGGAGCCGGACACCAGTGGGCTTGAATCCTGCAAATGAAGATCGTCGGTCGATATATGCTGCGGTGGCTGTTGCATGGCGTGAGCGTCGTCTGCCACGGCGGATTGCCAACTGGACAAGCTCGCGAAGTTGGTTCCCGATCCTGCGCTCAGGGAACCGATCCGAAAGTGACCTGCATTGGCACCGGACGAAAAAAAGTTGTTGTAGTCAGAAATGACCGCAGTCAACTCCGTTGCTGCCATGGCGACGGCGAAGCTGGAGGCTGAAACCGCCGTGGCAGTTTGGGTGTTGGAGAACGTATTGTTCTTGATGTCGATTCTGGGATTCTGACCTTGAACCGCCAGTGCGCTGCTGATTCCGACAGCGGCTCCCTGGCTTCCAGACAACCAAACGGAGTTATTGCTGACGCGCACGTAGCCCGAGTAGGCATCTGGCGGCGTGCGGACAAGGATGCCAGCAGTCAAGTTGTCGGCGGTCGCGTTTCCGCTCACGCCGCGAATCATATTGTTGGCGATGTTGTGGTTTCCGTACGTGCTCGTTGCAAGAAAAATGCCGACGGCACTGTTGCCACTATTGGTGGACACACTGGTGATGTCGTTGGCTTCAACGATGCTTCCGGAAATCGCCCCGGCCGCCACAGCCGTTGCTGACATGTCTTCCGAACCCAATGCAATCCCGGCAGCTGGTACGCCTGCAACCCCTTCTGGAACGGCAATTCGGTTGAGACTGATTGTCGCGCCGAAACCGCCTCTGACAAACACGCCGGTTTGCCCGATCCGATCGGGACCGACACCACTCAGGTCGTTGTGCGTGATGGTTGCGTTGACATTGTCGTACCAAATTTGGCTCGGCGCATACAAGCCAAAGCGCGCGCGACCCATAAAGCAGTTCAATATCTTCGTTAGTACCTGACTGCCAATGGTACTGTTGGCCGGATAGCGACCGAACCGAATGCCAGCTTCAGAAATCGTAGGGTCAGATCCGTAAAGGTTTAAATTTATCAGCGTATTCTGGTTGGCATCGCCATTGATGCTGTAAATTGCGATCGCACTGACCAATGGGCTCGGATGGTTGTTCCGGATCGTCAACTGTCGCGTGGCTGGATTGCCCCCGGGGCCTTGCCCGCCGGCGGCATCGATGATCGCGCCGTTGACGAAGACCCGGCTCGTGCCTACCAGCCGAATCAGTGGACCGGCATAGCTGCCCACAACTGTCCGCGGCACGCCAGCGGGTTGGATTTTCAGGTGCGTGTTGGTTCCGGCAGATCCCTCCTCAACAAGCTTGTTCAATCCAAACTCGCCCGTTTCATTGAGTAAGTCCGACGTAATAAAAACGGTGACATTGTCGGTAACTGTAGACTGATTCAACCGATCAAAAAGGCCCCCTGGATTCGTCAGCGACGTAATGGTCTCACCAACACCAACGTTATAGTTCCCAGCAAAGCTTCCAACGATTCGATAGCTCGACGGATTGCTCGGCGCAACGGTCACATTGTTGACGGAGGTCCCTACAAACCCTGCATTCGGGAACGCTTGAATGTTTCCGGCCAGATCTTGCGCCACAAAGAAGTACTCTATCGTATCGCCGACCGCCAAGCCGCCAACCAGATCAGGCACAATCTGGCATCTCCAGTCTCCGTTGACCGTCGTGCCAAGCTGGACTTGGCAGCTCTGCGACACATACGGTCCCGTGCCTTTACGATAGTAGACACGCGGTGCATCAGGCTCGTCGCTTGGCATGCCAGACGCATCAAAGATCGACACAACCAGATTTCTGATCTGAAGCGAGCTAGTTCTTGGTGCCGGCTCATGACTCATCTGTGGACCGACAAGATCAAGCCACGAGCCGTCGAACTCGTCGGCACCAATGTCGGGCGCTTTGGCGCCACCGCGAACGGATCCGATTGGACCAGGGCGTGTCTGGCCATCAATGTCAGTATTGTAAGACGATTCCCTATTGAACCCGCCAGACTCTAGTCCAGTCTGCAACGAGCCCATGTTCAGGTGCAAATCAGAGCTCGGATTCACAAAGTTGACCTGAACACCGCTCAAACTGTGGGCGTCGCTCAGCGAGGTGGCTTTCCAGTCAGCGAAGCTCAAGGCCGTACCCCAATAACCAACGCTATCCGGGGCAGCGTTCAACACATTGAAGTCTGATCTACCCGGTGCCCAGGGACTGGCCGGCGCGCTGGCGCCGAAGTTGTTCGCGATCGCATAGTGCTTGCCGGCGCCACCAACACGGGTGTTGACGATCAGGTTATTGCGAATCTCCGGTGCAGGATCGAGCGTTTGACTAGAGAAGTTGCCGATATGAAGGCCGAAGCTGGAGATCGGTGTCGATGCACTTTGGACCCCGGTAATGTGGATCGTGTTGAAGAGGAAGCGTGGTCGCAAGTCAGGCGCCCCATCCAATCGGGCGTGCATACCTACAAAGGCAGTGCCCGTGGATTGCCCCGCTCCCAAACCGATCATGTTGCTGAGCACCAAAGTGGAGCCGCCAATGGTGCTGGGCCCGACCAATACGCCGGCCGCCATGCCCGGCGCGGTCATGGCACTCGCGGTGCTGGCGTTTCGAACATCGTAGATGCGGTTGAACTGAACACTAGCGCCGTAAGTACCTGCAATGGCAACGCCGGCAGCATAGGTGCCGGCTGTGCCAGTATTAAATTCTGCGACGCGCGAAATAGAGTTGCTCCTGACTTCAACGGTTTCGCCCTGTGCAATGGCAATACCGGCCGCTGCAACCAGACCATCATCGACATTGGTCGTGGTGGCGTTCGACTGCACGTCGCTAATCTGGTTGTTCTCGATGGTCAAGGTGGCGACCGATGGTCCGCTCATCGCCCAAATGGCACGGGCGAATCCATGGTTGCCGCTGCCGAGCGCAGCAAGGTTCCGAATCGTATTGCCCTGAATGGTGTAGGTCGACTTCGAAGTTGTAGCGATCGCGATTCCGCTGACACTGGTGCTTCCCGACGTCGTCAGACTTCCCGATCGGATACTCTGCGCGGTATCACCACCGATCGTGTTGTTCAGGATCGTCAATATCGAGGGTTGCAGGCCCACGCTGATTGCGCGAACGTGTACGTCAAGTTCGCTGCTGCTGCCGATAGCAGACAGGGCACCGATGATATTGCCCTGAACGAGATAGTTCGTTCCTTGCTCAATGGCGATACCAGTTAGCAATGCACCAGACCCCGAAACATTCGCGGTGATCTGGTCGACACCTGTGCTTGCGCCGATGATGTTCGGACTGATGTTTCCGACATTGACCGGCCCGCCAGCTAGCCGGATTCCACAGAGCACACCAGCGCCCTCACCCTGATTGGCTTGAGTGCTGAGTTGGATGCCAGCAATGGTGTTGCCTTGCACACTGGTGACGGTGCTGCCACCGACGGTAAGGTCCATACCGATGAACTGTGTTGCCGAGCCAGATAACGCGTAGGTACCACTCCCATTGGCATTTGCGAAACCGATGACGTTTCCTGAGACGACGTGTCCCTCACCGCCAGTAATTTGAATGCCACGATGAATATTGCCGGCCAGAAATGTGCGCGCTACCGACTGATAGAAGCGATTGTTGGAGATCGTCCAGCCGCTGTTCCCGGTATCAATTGTAATGCCGGAGGAGCTTGGGGCAGAGGCGTTGAAATAGTCTCGAATCTGGCAGCCCGTGATGATATTCCCGCTGTTGGAAGCGCCCATGGTGCTCAATGCCAGGATGCCGTTCTGTGGTGCATTGCTGGGCGCGGGCGCGACGACGCAAGAGGCCCACTCATTGTTGTCATTGCCGGTGACGCTGCCAGAGCCAACTAACACGACGCCCGTCCCGCTGCCTGTGCCGGCACCCTCGATCGTCAAGCGAATGAACTGATTATTACTGGCGTCCGCTCGCAGCCTGATCGTACTGGAAGCGCCCACGTCATCATTCCGGATAACGAGGCTATTCCCCGCGTCGTCCAAGCCATCGATTACGACATTGTCGGCACCATTGAAATCGAGTAGGGCGCCTGCGACGCTGCCCGCAATCAACCGTGCGCCACCGCCACTCGGTGTTATCCGCAAGCCGGTGTAGGCAGCGGCCCCCGCGCCTGCTGCGTTCAGGACAGCGGGCGCTGACTCAGTCGTGTTGCCGGTGAGTGCGATGGTCACATCACCGCGATGCGTACCATTGTTGATTGCATCAAATGCTTGTCTGACCGTGGTGTAGGTTGCACTTGGGGTTCCCGCGGTCGATGTCAGCGCGACTTGCGCCGAAGCGGTCATTGCGATGCCAAGCATAGGCAGCATGCAAGCCATCGATAATCTGCTGCTCTTAGTCAGCGGGCTTCGGCGCAGTTCCATTGAGCGTGATTCGAGCATTTGGCGACAAACCTTCCTCTGAGTTTCTGACGCGAAAGTCTAGCGCTATTGGCCGACCAAGTGACCCGGCAATCGAGCGTCGCATGCACCATTCTGCGTGGATGATGTGGCTGGGGGTTAAAGCCCCCCCCCTATAAAACAAAAATTTGGGACAGCCATCTTTCGAATCAAAAATTTGGAAAAGTGGATGTCCATGAGAGCGCTTTACTGGACAGCCACTTCTCCGATTTTTTTACCGAGACCCATCCTTTTGTCGCCTCAAAGAGGCGCGGTCACTGTCCACCTATGCATCCTTGCGTCGATCAGGAGGCCCGAAACATGCCGGATGGGCTCCAATTCGGAACGATCCTCGCCTTGCTTGGCTCCATAAGGTAGGTCATGCCGCGTTGCGGCCACGTGTCGCCAGCCGCCGTTGGGAGTCCGAAACAAGTGGCTTAAAGCCCCAACCCCACTCGCGGTCGCGGCGCGTCCGTTGGAACCGTCGGTCACCGCCGAGTGATGGCATCGGCGCGAGTCGATACCCATCTGACCGCCATGGACGCACAACGACTATGCGATATTTCGCCCGCCTATCCCTGGCGTTACTGCTGCTCGGAGCGACTTCTGCTTACTCGTTCTGCTGGTGCAGTACGGACGGTGCCTTTTAGTGCAATTCAAATCCGGAGTACGGCGAGATCGAGCGGCTGGCTTTGGGTGGTGATGCCGATACGCAATTCGAGATGGGCGAGATCTACTTTCACGAAAGCCGCTCCGTAAACGGCAACTTGCAGATCGCTAGCGATTAGTATGAACGATCCGCCGCACAGGGGCATCATGAAGCTGCCCCAGTGTGCACTTACAAGGATTCCAAACTGGCACCGAAGTGAGACGAGCGAAGCGCATTGAGCACGGTAGTGTGTTCTCGCCAACAGTGCAGCTCCTGAAACGGACATGTCAAGGCTTCGGTCCAACATTCGAGCCTATACTCGAACCGAATGGCGTTTCGAACCGACTTGTAATGACAGCGTTCTCGCATTTGACTTCAGATTCGCACAATTGGCCCAAGCGCACACTTCCCTGAAGCCACTGAGGCGAGATATCAATGAAGACTTCCCTACCAATCCTCCCGGGCATGGATGCAATCGGCTCCACCTATGACATCTTTGGCCGGTACGCAAACGTTCTAAGCTGCCGCGAAAAGATCTTCGACTTTGGCGAAGCGGACGGAACCTATAGCCATGAAAACGTCAATTACAGCTACCCCAAGGCGGCAGGTTTGAGTCTCAGTAACATCAGCAGAGCAGACTATGAAACAGTCGCAGGAGAGAGCCGAAAACAGTACGTTCAGTCGCTGAACTCGACAACAAAGCTCGCTGGCAACTACAGCTTCTTCGAAGGCTCCCTGGAATTTGACTTCAATTCGCAACAGGAGCAAACAGAAGACGCGGCGTTCACCACCGTACGATTTCTTGCCCAGTACTGGCGAATGTCATTGCCGCCCGTTGTCGATCGGAGGTTGCTAACGAAACAATTCCTCTCAGACTTGGAAGGAAGTGCCGCGCTTCCACCGGCCGCCTTCTTCAATCGATATGGAAGCCACTACGTCGCCTCACTTTCTGTTGGCGGACGGGCCGACTACAACGCCACAATCAGTAGCTCAACGTTTCGCTCAGACACTGATTTGAGGACTGCAGCTGAACTCTCCTACAAGACGATCAACGGGTCGATAACTGCCCAGGAAGCAGCCCAGTACAAGGAGAAGATCGACCTGTTTATGCAAAATGCTACGGCGAATTCGTCCACAGAAGGCGGCGATCCTGCACTTGCCGCAAATGTGTTGCAAGGCTCAGATGCCTTCAATCGCTGGGTTAAGTCGGTGCAGAGCAATCCTGTAATGGTCGACTTTGATCAAGACAGCCTGCGTCCCCTTTGGAAGCTCTGCCAAGATCAGACTCGCCAAGACGAGTTGGAACGGGGCTTCTCGAATTTTGCCGAATACCGGCTGACCTATCAAATGACAAACAGCCTCGTTCCATCTGGAACCGATCAGGGCAGCAATGCCCATGCCGATCTCGCGCTGTTCAGACCTGGTGGGTTGGCGAATGGCTACTACTGGGTGGGTCAATTTGCCCAGAACAAGTACGGCAGTCCAGTTCCCCAGGCAGCAATTCTAATTGTAAAACCGAATCGCACTGGCGCACTGGCACCGCCCGCCTCGTTTGTAAAGGTCTGGGACGATGGTGGATCTGACCGGCCCAATGACTACTCGCTTTGGCAACCCGTGCCTCCGACAGACTACGTCGCGCTGGGCTGCATCGGGCGGCTGAATGTCGACAATCAGAATCCACCATCTGGCGCAGAGATCGATGGCTTTCGGTGTGTTCACAAATCATTGGTCGACAGTGGAGGTGTTCTCGTTGAAGGCCAGATCTGGAACGATTCTGGATCGGGTGCACGAACAGATGGCGCCGTTTGGTCTATTGCGCCGGCCAATCCCAATGCTGCAATTCGCAGTGGTACGTTTTTCGCTACCGACAGCTACGCAATGCCCGTTGGACCGATCACGACATTGGGCTGTCTGCGTTTCGACAAGTGCGATGCCGGCTGAGGTGATCGTTTGACAAGACTTTGGGAACGCTGTGGATTGTCGCGCTGGATTGTCACGAGGCAACTTGCACAGAACCCAAGTACGAGTGACCCCCGGCTTTGCCGGGGGATACTTTCAGTGCACTATTGATCCGGCGCGGGCAAGCCATTCTTGGTCGTCGCTATCGACCCGGCGGCCGATTGTTGCCCAGGCACACCTCCTGGAAGGTACGCGACTAGTGTCGGCGATCGACTCGCGCGAGTAGGTCGGTTTCCGTCATCCATGTCCGCGATCTATTCGCGACCTACCCACCTGCCGAATGCGGTTCGTCGTCTTCAATGGCTTGAAGCGTCTGCCAGAAAGCAATCAGTCGATTGCAGGCATTTGCACCGGCGCTCCGATACAGGTCGCCGAAGGCGCGATCAGGTTGTGGCCGCCACCACCACACGCGCGCGCCAAGCCCGCACGCTGGCGTGATCCTGTCCCAACAGTCGCTCCAGCTCGTCGACGAGCGCTTGTTGATCCCCGAGCGTTCCTACATGGTCGGCCTGCCACAACTGCATCCAAACCCGATCGATCCCATTCACATCGTCGATCAGAGCGGGGTCCGCCACCAACGATGCCATTAGTTGTCGCGCGAGCGCCTCATGACCGGCCGCGAACAAGCGTTCTGATGCCGCCAGTCGTTGCCGGAATGCGCTACGTCGGCCGAGGCCCGGCGATGCGGCTTGAGCGGTGAGCATCGAATCCACCGCAGAGACCGTGGCAGCGGAAGGCGACGCGTTCAATTGCTGCATCGCCTTTGTGGCGTTGAAGTTGGCAGCAATTGCCGGGGCATCTGGCTGCCTGACAGCGTTCATGAACGCCGACGCCCGCGGCACATCACCCAACCAGTTTGCGATGTCGGCACCGGCAATCCGGGCGCGCTCGCAATCCGGCGTGTCGTCGCCGAGCAAGGTGCAGAACGCCTTGCTGCTGGCTTCGACCATCTTCAGCGCCCGATCACCTTGCCCCATCAGGACCAAGGCACGGGCCATCAGCAGACGACGCGCCTCTCGCGCCGTCGCATTCTCGTTGTCCGGGGCGTTCTGTTCGATCGCTTCGAATCGGGTCAGTGCCTTCGCCGGATCACCCGCCACGATATCCATCGTCGCCAGATTGCCTTCCGAAGTGTGATAGCTGCCCATGTCGGCGAGTCCGGCCGATTTCAGGATGTCCAGACCGCGTTGGCCCCAGGTCCGAGCCAAAGGGAGGTCGCCCGCGTACATGGCGGTCAACGCGCAGTTGCTGAGCATCTGACCGACGCGAACCGGACTGGTGATGGTGTTGTTCTGCACCAGATCTGCGGCGATGCGTGCCATCGCCAGCGCTTCCGACAATTTGCCCTGAGCTCTTAAAATCTGGGCGCGCACGACCGCGAGACTGGCCTTGGCCAGCGGCAATCGGGACTCCGGCACCTCAGCCAACACGGCCTCGCCGCGGGCCAGCGCTGCGTCGGCGTCGTCGAGTTTTCCGGTTCTCAGTAATGCCGTTGCCGACGTTTCGGCAAGACCGACTTGTTCGAGTGCAGTCAATTCCGGCAGTGAAGCCGCCAGAGGCTCCAGCGTCTTGATGGCGGCAGCAAAATCGCCACGAGTCAGCTGGAGATCGGCAACGGCAAGCACGACCGATTGTGTCGCTCGTTGATCCTCAAAGACCGCAGCAACCCGGATGTCGCCGAGCACTTGAATCAATGTGTCAGGGGCAATGTCAGTTCCCGACTGCAGCAGTCGATTGAACACGCTGGCGTAGTGTTCCTGTAGCAGCTCTTGCCGAGTCAACTCGCGAACAGCGGTTTGTCGCTCGCTTTCGGCTTGTGCCGCAAATTGATTCGCGCGCTGCGCCTGCCAGAGTGCCACGCCCGTGATCACCGTGAGCACCAGTGCGACGGCAACCGCGACGCGCCAGCGCCGCAGCCATTTGCCGAAGAGATACCGGCGGCCGCCTTCATGCGCCAGTACCGGTAAATTCGCCTGCCAGCGTTGCAGCTCGGCGTCGAATTCGGCCACGCTGGCGTATCGCGATGAGGGTTCCTTGCGTAACGCCCGTTGCAGGATCGCAATCAGGTCACGATCGAGATGCCTCGGCAGCGTTGGCGTATCTTCCAGCACCGCGCGCAGTTGCGCCGTCGCCGTCAATCCCGGGAACGGGCTCTCGCCGGTGAGCAGGCGGCAGCCGAGTGCTGCCAGGCCATAGACGTCCGTTGCGGCCGAGCAGCGCTCGCCACGCACCTGCTCGGGCGCTGCATAAGCCAACGTATAACCCGCGCTGGTTGCCGTGTCTTGCGGTTTCAACGATTGCGCCACGCCGAAATCGAGCAGCACGACACGACCGCTCGCTTCGATCAGGATGTTTGCCGGCTTGATGTCCCGATGCAGGATCAGTTGTGCGTGCGCATAGGCGACGATCTCTGCGACTTGCCGCAACAGCGTGATCCGTTCCGACAAGGACGATTGACGTTCGTCGACATGGCGATCGATCGGTACCCCATCGATCCGCTCGATCACCAGAAACGGCGTGCCGTTCTCACGCACGCCGCCGTCGATCAATGCCGGCAAACCGGGATGTTTCAGGGTTGCGAGCAACTGGCGCTCGCGCAGCAATCGCCGAATCGCGTCCGGTGATGGCGGGTCGCCGAGCGGCATTTTCAGCACGGCACGCTGTTCGAATCCCCCTTCTTGACGCGAGACGGCAAGCGCCACGGCTTGACCACCGCGGCCGAGTTCGCTGTCGACGCGCCAGCGCCCAATCCCGTCACCGGGATTGAATGATCGGTCATGCAGCACACTCGCCGCCGCCGGTTGCGCAAAGAACTCGGCATGACGACTCACGCCCAGCAGCAACTTCCGAACCGAAGCGATCGCCTCGGGCGAGAACGCGGTCGCCAGCGATTCCAGTCGCGTCAGCTGTTCATGATCATCGACTTCGGCCAGCAGATCGAACAGCGCGTCGATGTCGTTCAGCAGTGGGGTGGGGCTCGTGTTGTTCGACGGGTCATTCGTCATCCAGAAACTCCGCCAGCATCGCGCGCGCCTGCAACCAGTCGCGCCGCACCGTTTTTTCCGTGACGCCGAGGATCTCGGCGATTTCCTGATTCTCGAAGCCAGCAAAAAAACGCATTTCGACGACCTGGACGAGCCGCGCATGCCGTACGCGCATTCGCGTCAGGGCCTCATCGATTGCCATCAATCGCTCCATGTTGCCGGTATCCAGTGCCACTTGTGCGGCTTCGATCAGACTGACTTCGGGGGCGTCTCGCTTCTGTGCTTGACGATTGCGGATGTGATCGATCAGCGCATTGCGCACGACCGTCGCGAACAATGCATAGTAGTGCTCGCGGTCCAGCCCGCCGCCCGCCGATACCATCCGCAGGAATCCTTCGTTCACCAGTGCCGTCGTGTTCAGCGTCTCGACTGGCAGCGCGCGTCGCTGGCCGGCGGCGATCGCGCGAAGTCGGGCGTAGGCCGCCGGCAGGAAGGACTGCCGGAGCGGCTCGTCGGTCAGTGCCTCGTTGGTCAGTGCCTCGGAGTCTTCCGGAGTTCGTCGATCGTCTCGGGACAAGGCCGATCCTGCAGTTCTGTGGCGAAGGCCTGATCATGCCATGCACTTCGCTGTACCGTCAGGTCGACCTGCGCCCGTGTCCATTCGCGACGCGGCGAGCGTCAGCCGGGGTCAATCCGCCAATCGCTTTTCGATTGCCGCAAGACGCGCTTCCAGCGTGTCGACCTGATCCCGCAGGGCTTCATTGTCGGCACTCAGTTCCTGCATGCCACGCACGGCCATTGCTTCGAAACCGCGCATCGACAGCATCAGGTAACCATCGTCCCCTTCACTGACCCACTCCGGCATCACCTGCTGCACTTCCTGGGCGATGAACCCAAGATGGTGGCCCTTGGGCTGGAACGCCGCCTTGCCGGCATCCTTGTAGTGATATCGAACGGCGCGCAGCGCGTTGATCTGATCCAGCGCTCCAGAATAGTCTTCCACTTGATCCTTCAACCGCAAATCGGACAAGGTGCTGATCGTGCCCGTCGTTGTCTGCAGTTGGCCGGTGTTGGAGAGCGCCATGCGGAGTGTGCCGCCGGCGCCCGGGTTATTCGTATTGTCATTGTGCACACCGCCTTCGAACCAGCTGAAGCCGCCGTTGACTGAAGTGCGGTAGTACTGCCTTGCTGCCTGCACGCCGATGCCGTACTCGGTGCCCCACAGGTTGACCATCTGGCGAACCTGGCTGCCGAAGCTCAGTGCGCCGGGCGCGTTGACCACCGCGTTGCCATTCACGGTCAGGGCGGCGCCAGCCACCGGTGTATTCGTGTTGATCGCCATGCCGCCTTGGGCTCGAACAAGAAACTGGCGTGGTCCCGTGGAGTTGAAAGCGGTGCCTTGATCGTCTGCCCAAACATATGTGCCGTTGTCGCCATCGCCGTCACCCGAGTCCCCGATCGCACAGGAGAGGTCGCCGGAGTCGTTTCCGGGACGCACGCCCGCGTCCTTGCCACTGGCCATGCTGTAGTCACCGCCAGCACAATTGACGCTGCCCCCCGAGACGGTGCTGCCGTAACCACCAGCCTTGTTGAAGAATCCCCCGCCGACGGTGCTGAAGCCACCATGTGCTCGATTGACATAACCACCGCCAACGGTTCCCGAGTCACCGCCTGTGGTGTTGAACGTCCCTCCTCCGATGGTGGTTGAGCTATTCCCAGCCGTATTTCCAAAGCCACCACCAATCGTCGAAAAGGCGCCCTGCGCAGAATTCTTATACGAAGGTTCGAGAGCGCCATTGATGCCTCTGGTGGCGCCACCACCACCGACCGTTGCTCCGACGTTCGATACTTCGTTGGCCGACGAACCCAACACGACGCTCGGCGCGTCACCCCATGAGCTGACCGTGCCGCGCGGTTCGAATCGACCGACCCGATTGTTGAACGCACGCAATTGCAAAGGCTGGTTGTCCGTCGTACCGATGAAATCGGTTGCCGGATTGGTGCCCGCGTTGCCGACGCGACTCCAAGCGTCGGCAGAACCAGCCGGCCCTTGCGGACCGGTATCGCCGGTAGCGCCCGTCGGACCGATCGGACCCTGCGGCCCTTGAATGCCCTGGATTCCCTGAATTCCTTGGGGACCGGTCATGGCCGTTTCGCAAGTCACCGAACCATTCGCATTGACGACACGAATCGCTTGTCCGGATGGGCAACTGGCGGTGACGCGCGCCTGCACTTCGGTGCTGTTGATCTGCGCGCTGCCGATCGCGCCATTGACGACAGTCGCCGCAATCTGCGACGACGAAGCAAAGGTCGCCTGGGGTGTCGGCAGGAGTTTCGTCGCCGGGCTCAGCGTCGTGTAGGCACCGCTGGACGCACCCGGGCGCACGCCGATCTGCAGTTGATAGTCGCCGCCGGCGATTGCTGGCCCAAAATCCAGTTCGACACTGAACACCCCGGCACTGACGAGCACGTCGTCCTTGATCAGTGGCGAGCCGATATTCGTGCCGCCCGTGGTCTGCAGCGTGAACTGCAGGTCATACGTGCCGGTCGCGGCGATCGTGGCATCGGTCAGCGAACCCTGGTACGTGAACCCGTTGCCGATGGCGAAAGCCGGGCTGGCCATTGCGGACAAAATCGCCAGGACCCATGGTTGAATCGAATTACCGCAATTGCGAAACATGATGGACTCCCGAGAATTGGTGTTGATGGCGTATCCGGAAAACGCGGCGAAAAACGGACATCTGCGATGGATGCCGCCAGACGCGGCCATCAGGCCAAGGCGACCGGCGTTGTCCGGAAACGGGTTACGGCAACACGAACCAGATATTGAAGCGTGCGTTCGGGTTGATGACTTCAGCGGTCAGACTGGTCTGATAGATCACCCAGCGACCCGCAGGACAACCTGCTGTGCCCAGATCACTGTAGTAGATCGCCATCGGATTGCGCGGGGGCGCGGTGCCGCTGGACTGGGGGCCGAAGTTCGGTGTCATGACAATCACTGCAGCGGGATTGCCGTTCAGAAGGGGATGGTTGAGGTAGGTCCGCGTATTGGCTCCGGAGCCGCCGTCACAGAGATTCACGCCGCTCAGGACCTGGTGCGTGAAGGCGGGACTGGTCGTCGAGTTGACGCCGGTGCCGCCCCAACGCAAACCACCCGCAGCGCGGATCGAAAATTGATTTGGCCCCGTCGAGACAAAGTCGGCCGATTGACTATCTGCCCAGACAAAAGTGCCATCGTCGCCGGCGGGTTGCCCAGTGGTCAGACCGATACAAGGGCCCGACGAAGGCGCGGTGCCACCTGGGCGGACTTTCGCTCGGTTCCCGCCAGCCCAGCTTTCGATGGCACCTGCGCAATTGCCACTGCCACCGCTCACGGCGCTGTACCAGCCAATGGCCTCGTTGTTCCTGCCGCCAGTGACGGTACTGAACAAGCCGCGGGCAGTGTTTTCTGAGCCGCCGGAAACCGTGCTGTACGTGCCGCTTGCCAGATTCGAGTGGCCACCCGCGACGGTTGCAAAAGCCGAATTCAACGGATTGCCGGTGCCATCTCCGGCCTGGTTGTTGAACCCGCCACCCACGGTCCCGAAATGGTTCGTCACCCGGTTCGGGCCATCGAGTGGATACGTTGGGTCGCTGTTGCCAACCGGAACACCGCCGCCGGCGATGGTGGCACCCCGCACAGTCGGTGATGCCGAGTTCGCGCTGCTGCCGGCAATGATGTTTGCGGTGATCGGGATACCCCCGAACAGCTCCGTGGACGGATCAATCCGAAGACTTTGGACATTGTGCGTGCGGAACACCAGCGATCGGGCGTCCGTCGTGCCGAGAAAATTGGTGGCCGAGTCTGTCCCGGCATTGCCGAGTCGGCTCCACGCATCGGCGGAGCCCGCTGGTCCTTGAGCCCCGGTGGCACCCGTTGCGCCTGTAGCACCCGTCGGTCCCGGCGGCCCCTGGATACCCTGGATGCCTTGGATTCCTTGAGGGCCGGTCATGGCTGTTTCGCAGGTCACCGATCCATTCGAGTTGACGACACGAATCGCCTGTCCCGATGGGCAGCTTGAAGTCACCCGCGCCTGCACTTCGGTGCTGTTGATCTGCGCGCTGCCGATCGCGCCGTTGCTGACGGTCGTCGAGATCTGTGCGGCCGCTGCAAATGTCGCTTGCGGAGTCGGCAGGATCTTCGTTGCCGGGCTCAGCGCGGTGAACGCGCCACTCGATGCACCGGGCCTGACACCGATCTGCAGTTGATAGTCGCCGCTGGCAATGGCCGGGCCAAAATCCAGTTCGACACTGAACACGCCGGCGCTGACCAGCACATCGTCCTTGATCAGCGGCGAGCCGATGTTCGTGCCACCCGTGGTCTGCAGCGTGAACTGCAAATCGTAGGTGCCGGTTGCCGCGACGGTGGCATCACTCAGCGAACCTTGATAGGTGAATACAGTGCCGAGTGCCTGAACGGGATTCGACAGGCTGGCCAGCAGGGCCAAGGTCAGAGCATGAAGTTTCATCGGAGATTCCTCGATTGATGGCGCGTGATTGCTGCAGATGACTCAGTTCTCGAACCCGTTGCCGAACACCGCATCGGGCAGCGGTGGCGCGGCCACCGCAGGACCATGAAAACCACCGGTGAGCTGATAGCTGCCGCCAGACACTTGCGTCACGGCGCTTTGTCCGACCGTGCCCACCAAGGCATAACCGCCGCCCAACGCGGTCTGACCGCCACCGGCGATCACCTGTTTTCGCAGCTCGTAGGCGCCACCACTGGGACCGGATTTCGTGTGTGCTGCCATGGCGAACAGGCAACCCGAGGTGATGTGCGCGCGTTGCGCTCCCGTTCCATCGGTCGGTGCATCCCAGCAAAACCCCTGGCGATGCTCGTTCGCATCGAAGGCCGTGGAGTCACCGAGCAGGATCACTTGGTTCGCATCGACGAGTGCATCTATTCGAATCGCGAACGGGCTCGTGGCACCAGGTGATGTCCATGGCATCACGACCGGTGTGTCGAACGTCACCGCAACGGTGGCGTTCTGAACTGGCACCGCAGTCAGGGTGATCGGCGGCGCCAGAATGCGCCCCGAATTTGGATCGATCGCGGTCAGGCGCAGATCATGGCGACCATCGGCGAGCACGTCCTTGCCGCCGAAGGTGCCAAGGAAGGTCCATGATTTGGCATGGGCACCGGCTGCACAGAACAGCAGGAAAAAGCACGGGTGAAAGCGGCGCACGGCGAACTCCCATTGGGTGGCGTTGATAGCGCACCCGCAAAAGGGCGTTCAAAACGGACATCGACTGTCGACGCCAACAATAATGAAGGTCAATTGTGGCGATTCACCAATGTGGACACTCACCGCCTAAGGAATCGTGATGGATGTCCGGTCTCTGCTTTAGCTCGGTGTCTCGCGTCGCGTCACTTGAACAAGCAGAGGCGTCTTCGGCTTCAGCGCCACATCGACAGTTGGGTCTGGCAACTTGGCACCAGGCGGGAGCGCAAAGTCGATATGCTTGATCAGGTATGCGGCGACCAGGGCCATCTCGATGAGCGCAAAGTGCTGGCCCAGGCAAAAGTGTGGGCCGGCGCCAAATGGCATGTAGGCGCTTCTGGGGATCGGGTCGGCGTTGGGCATGAATCGTTCCGGCCGGAATTCCAATGGGGCGGGAAAAGACCGTGCGTCGCGGTGCAATTGCCAAATGGGAATCACCACCAAGGTGCCTTTGGTGACAGTGGTGTCGGCGATCACGCAGTCGCGCTGAGCGACTCGCGTGAACAGCGCTGCGGATGGCGGGTACAAGCGCATCGCCTCTTTGATCGTCGCGTTCAGATAAGGCGCGCGAACAATCTGCTCAATTCCCGATGCGGCAAAATCAGTGTCGGCGAGCTCTGCTCGCAACGCGTCGACAACGTCTGGACGTGTTGCTATCAAGCCCATCCACCAGCAGAGTGCGGAGGAAGCCGTGTCGAATCCTGCTGCAAACAGCAGTACGCAGTTGTCGCGAATTTCGCGCGCGCTTAGCGCGTTCTGATGGTTGCCGGAAGCCTCGTCCTTGGCCGAGAGCAGCATGTCCAGAACATCTTGTTCTTCACGCGGCACCGCGTTCGAAGCGGTTCGCGCATTGATGTGGGTCTCGATCAAGGCTTGGATCGTACGGCGATGCGTCAGTTTGCTGGTACGCCCAGGGTAGGGCAACCAGTCTGGCGCAACGAATGGCCAATAGACCTCGCGCATGCTCTGCCTGGTCAGCGCTCGGATGGCGATTGATAGCTGCGCGGCGTCTTGCTTCGTCATTGGGCTCGAGAACAAGGTCCGCAATATCACGTCCATGGTGATACGCGTTGTCAGGCCATCGGCATCGACGACAGCGCTCGATCCGGGCGACGTCGGCAGGACATCAGCGACACAGTCCTGAATCGCCGCGTGCATCAATTGGGTGTAACCGGCCACACGCTTTGGGGTGAATCCTGGCGCGAGAATTCGCCGTTGACGTTCCCAGTCGGTGCCTTCGGTGGTCAGCGCATTGTCGCCCTGGAATGACGCAAATATTCGAAGCAGGCGCGCCTCTCTGACGAAATCTGCGTGGTGGTCGACGAGGATTTGCCGAGCGGCTTCAGGGGTAAAGAAGTAGCAGATACGGCGGAACAGGATGTTCAGTGTCGCGACATCGCCGTAGCGACGGTGTAGTTCGCTCGCTGCTGCGAGTGGGTCGCGCTTGATTTCGTTCAACCAGGACAGCCCGAGTGGCAGACTTGGCCGATATTCGGCGTTGATTTCGGTGCTGCCATTCATCGTTTGGCTCGATTGTCGTGAGTGTCTGTGGATGGTCTCGCGAGCGACAGGGCGACGCCGTGCATCGCAAGATCAAATGCCGCGAGAAACCGGGTGCTGAGGTCCGAGTCGGGATTGGCAAGCCAGGTAACCATCGCGCCAAACAACAGGTATTCGAAGCTGCAAGCGATATCGGCTGCAGACAGGCGCTTATCTACTTCGCCAGCGTCCTGGCCGGCCTGGAACATGAGCGTCAGAATCTGCCGATTCCCCGGGTCGAATTGATCTGATCCGGACCGCGACTCGCCGTATCGTGCCTGATTCATGAGGAATCGGATGTAGTGCGGTAAGTAGGCCTTGCGAGCGGCGTGCCAAGCCGCGGACTCGCGGAGCAGGTAGCGCATGCGCGCTTCGAAAGTCTTGTGCGCAAGAAGCGCAGCTGCACGTTCTTGCATGCCTGCCGCGATGTCGACCCGAAACCGGTGCGCGAGCAGGGCTTCCTTGACCGGAAAATGGTTGTAGAGCGTGCCCTTTGCCACGTCGGCCTCGGCAGCGACTTGCTCCATGGTGACTGCCTCAAACCCATGGGTTTCAAACAGCGCCCAAGCCGTCGCCGACAGATGATCAGCGGTTCGCTGACGCTTGCGCTGCTGCCGGTTGGGTGGGGGTGAAGGCATCGGTGGAGCACCAAGAATGAACGATGCGCAAAAGTGTACGTCGTTCAATAAACGCCTGCAAGTGTCCGGCGGGCGGTGTGCCGCCAGGTTGGCGTAGCGGTCGCACCCAGGGTGCGCTGACTCGTGCCTCAAAGGGTCGGTGGCGAAGTGCGACGCTCTCGATGGAACGGGGTCGCAAGCGGCCCTCTACGCAGCCATCTCCCACTTGCACGGAAGCGTGGATCGGTTCCCTCACCCGCGAGCGCGGGAGAGGGTCCGGGGAGGGGAAAGTTTCGACAAGAATGGTGATCACACGCGATTTCTGAGCATGCAAGAACACCGGGTTGGCCTGCGATTGATCAGAGTGCGTCTGGGGATTCCGGAAATGCTGGCTCAGTGATCGACGCGATGAGCCGCAATGCAGTCAGTTCAGGCCATCGAGACACCGACAGGACTACCGGTGGCTTTCAGGACATCGATCTTGCTTAACCTCGCCGCCAGTGGGTGTCGGGAAGATCCGCTCCGAAGTGGTACTGCTGAGAATCCGCGAAGAACCCTTCTCGTCGAACATGGCAGACCATGATGTGTCCACCGACGACGTCACCATCATCATGGATCGATCGGCTCGCTAACAACCCATCTCGTCACATTCGTACACAGGAGCACTTCATCATGAGTCTTCAGCCTCCGATCATCGCGGTCTATACCCGCAGCGGCTATCCCGCCGCATTAGTTCAGAGCTCAATCCCGCAGTATGAAGGAACCGATGTCAATGTCCTGATCCTGTCCGGCCCCAATGGCGCCGGCGGCCAAATCGTCTATAACGACCCGCCCTACACGATGTTCGATGCGCAGGGTCAATACGTAGGCGATGCGCAATGGCGCGCCAGTCTGCAGACGCTGATTGACAGTACCAGCATCGATCCGGAAGGCATCTTCTTTTCGCTCAGTAACAGCGCAATCAGTACACTGGCCGCGATGGCACCTCCGGCATTGGCGCAGGTCATGTCTTGGCTGAAGTCGAACGGTATCGCCGGCATTGACATGGATTGCGAGAACTGGGGGCAGCCAGGTGGACTGAATCCAATGGATCCTACCTGTCAAACAGTGACATTGGCAGCGATTTCCGCCGGCTTGGCGCTGACTGCTGCGCCCTACAATCAATTGCAAGGCTGGCAAAGCTGGTGCGCTTTTGTCCGGCAACAACATGGGACGCTCGCGTGGCTCAACGTGCAGTGCTATGCGGGAGGCAGTGGCAACGACCCAGTCAGCGGCTGGTTTACACAGTTCGATCCTGTGGTGCCGATCGTTGCTGGCTTCGAGGCTTCGCCGGGACCCGATGGGGGCGCGTTGACCCCAAATCAGGCGCAGCAGCAGTTGGCGACCTGGCAAGCAGAGACACCCAGCAAAGCCCTCCACGGCGCCTTCGTTTGGGATTACAGCCTGATCAATAGCGGAACTTACAAAGTAGCTGAGTTCGCGCAAGCCATGCGTACCGGCCTGAATGAAGGAAACCCAGAATCCACGTTCAAGATTCGCGTTCCCGCCGGCTTCCTTTCGAACAATGACGAAGCCCAGGCGCTTGGGCCGCGCATCGCTGCCGCGCGCCAGGGCCGCTTTACTGGAAAGTGGACGACGGTCCTCCCCGGCGAGATGAGTGTCGTCGAAGTGGAGCTATCGACGAAGACCTCGGGCTCGAACACGTTCAAGACCGACGTTCTGGCTGGCCCGATACGAAGTAACGAGGAGGCCCAGAAGATCGGCCCGAATCTCGCCGCGTCCTACGGCGGACGCTTTACTGGGCAATGGAACACGATCGTCGTAGGCGTGATGAGCGTGATCCAGGTCGAATTCACCTTCTGATCGACGCAGCGCGGTGGCCCGTCGGCGCAATGCGCGGCGGGCCACCCAACAAGGCAGTCTTGAGACGCTAGTAGACACACACAACCTCAAGGCGTCTCGGGACGCTCATCGTTAGTGCCGATCCCTGCAGCAAGGAAGTGCCCCGCGCCTGTCGACAGTAGCCGGGGAGGTCACAACCGGAACTGTGCGCTATCCCGCGCTGTCATAGGGTCAACTGCCGGGCGATCTCTCTTGACTCGGTAGCAGAACCACGCTGCACCATGGCAGCCAATGGAGGCAGCGACGTGCGGATCGGGCTATTGTTTCTGCTCTCGTCACTCGCTTCCATTTGGTTGGCTTGGCGCTCAGGGTCTTGGGCACTCGCTGTGATCGGCGGTCACGTTACAGCCGCATTGGCATTACTTGGGGCAGCGTACGTTACGTCACGCCCGAGTCTGCTTGGTAAGCAGGCCGAAGGGCAAAGACACCTCGCCGTCACAATCTTGATTCTCCCGAACCTGGCACTTCAGGCGCTGTTGTATCGAATGCTGCGCCCGATTGCGTTTCCGCCGGCTCAGATTTCCGACAGGGTGTTGCTTGGGCCTCGACTGACGGCTTCAGACGCCGCCTTGCTTGACCAACATCGCGTTACGGCGATTCTAGACCTCACGGCTGAGTTTGCTGAACCAGTCAGTTTGATTCGCGCCCGGGCCTATAAGTGTTTGCCGGTCTTGGATGGTGAAGCGCCAACACCGAAGGACCTTTCAGAGGCAATGGGTTGGATCAGTGCGCAGCAAGGCGCAATCTATGTCCATTGTGCTCTGGGCCATGGCAGAAGTGCGAGTATTGTCGCCGCGTGGCTGGTGCACAGCGGCGAATGCGCCTCGCTTGATGAGGCCTTGCGCCGACTCAAATCACTGCGCAATAGAGCGGGGCTCAATCCGGCCCACATGACATCGGTCAAGGCCTTCTTAAACGCAGAGACTGTGCAACGACGCTAACGCTGGCATCTACCAGCTCAGAGACTTCCGAGGTGACTCTCGGGAGGACGTCAATGCGCGTAGCTCAGAGCCAACACAGAATGTCACGAATTCCTGCCGCGACTAGCACATGGCATGAGCCATACCCGCGCATGATCTGTACCGCTGTGCACGTGATTGCTTGATACGCGCCAACTTCTCAACGTCCAGTCGTAACGACAATCGCCCGGCAGGCCGCCGTCGCTAGCTGTCGCTCTCAGCTTTTCGCGCCGAACAATCGTGACACGGGGATGAGGCGCTCGGAAATGGCTAAGTATGAGCGAAGCGTCACTGCTTGCGGCCCGCACGGTGAATTCCGCCAATTCTGCGTCCAGTTGGAGCGTCGACGCGAATAGTGGACCACAGACTAGCACCAACTCGCCGATCGGCGTGACTTGCCAGGCGCGCCGAGCACGGCAATTCAGGGCGCAGGACGCGGCTGATGCATCTGCGAAAGACGCATGGGTACCAGATCGTTGCCTCAGTATGAAAGGCGCAAAAGGCTCAGCCCGTTGCGCCCGACGTTTCCGCGCCGACGGCCAGGTGCCAGGATTCTGCTCAGGCTTCCCGATTTAGCCTCGAATGGCGAGTCAAGAGAAAAGCAGCCGCGACTGGCGTCGCGGCTCTCGTGGTGCAGTGCGAGCTTACTTGGCAGCCTTCTTCGCAGCCTTCGCAGCCTTCTTTTCCTTGGCTGTCTTCTGAGGGGCCTTCTTCTTGTCCTTCTTGGTATCGAGACTCTTGGCCATCGTGACTTCTCCGGAGGTTGTGGGTGCGCGCCCGCCGATTGTCGGCGGGCGCCTAATCGTAAACAGCCCTACGCCAAATGCAATGGGTGGGATGGTACGGAGTGGTTGGGAACTCGCCGGTTCAGGTCCAGTCGCCCCTCAACGCCGCAAAACCCGAACACGCAGGCTCCTCCAACGCCTATCTGACCGATCGAGCAGTCGCCAGACTGATCTTGCCCCAGTTTACCGGACACTTCGTTAAGCGGCTTGTGACAGCTCAAACTCAGCTGGGCTTCGTGGCCCGAGCGCCGAATGGAGCTGGTTTCGATTGCAGTAGACCTCGATGTAGTCAAACACCTGCGTTCGTGCGGTTGGCTCTGGATGTGAATCGTTCGCCATGAATCGCCTCGACCTTCACGCTGTAATTACAACGCTCCATGGCGGCGCTGCCAGACGCGATGAGTGCGTGACGATCGCGCCTGACTGTCTTGCTCCTGATGGTCACGCACCGCCGGTTTCGTCGGCGTTGCCTATTCAAAACTATCGCGGAACAGATTCTCAGCACGGAGCCGATATGCCAGCAGCAGGTTCTGGTCGCTGTTGGCATTGCTGAGCGTGCTGCCAACGAGCAAACCTTGTTCATCGGCTTCGATCCGCACGCTTTGGCTGAAGCTCGGAAGATTGCCGCCCGTGACGCTGCTGTGATCGAGGCTGAGCAGACCATTGTTCGCAAAGCCTGGGTCGCGTTGGCCGCTCGCAAGCAAGCGCAAAACCAGATCACTCGCGCTGGCGTTTGGCGCGTTTGTGGGCAGCACTGAGGCGCCACCATGCGCGTACATTTCGCTGCTGGCGATCCCCGTAACATAAGTCCAGAGCGGCTGGTCAGCGCTGATGTCATCGAGGTTGTTGCCAGGTCGGTCGATTCGAGCGAATGCAAGATGCGTTCCGGCAAGGGTGCTGAAGCTGGCGCTGCCCACCAAGAGGCCATTGAGTCGGACACTGCTGACGGCAGCTTGGGGCACGATGATGGTCAAGACTTTGGTGCCACTGGACCCATTGGTGAAGTCGCCATGGACCAGGGCGAGGTTTCGCTTCGACCAGCGCCGTGTCGGTTCCAAGGTCAGTTGGCTCGGGTCGCCGGGGCAGAGATTGTTGCCGCCGTCGAGCGTACAGCCGCGACTGAACTGCGCTGCCAGCGCCGGTTGGCTGGTGCTGATCAAACCGGGGCTGCTGCGCAGAACATCGATCGATTCGCCAGCGCCGAGCACATCCAGCTTTGCGCCATTGAAATACACAACGGTATCGGCCTGGTCAGCGAGTACCCGAATGACATCGCCGTTCGGGCGTTGCTCCCGCGGCACAAAGGCGAACTCCGTCCCAAGTGCCTCATCCAGTGGCCGCAATTGTTCGTACACGTGATCGCAGAAATCGACGTCGTCTGGCACATGCGCGCAGGTATGGCCGGCGAATACGGCAATCGGTTCGCTGGCGCGAATGGTGGTTCCGGTCAGGTCGGTATCAGCGGTATCAGCGCGCAAGTCCAAGCGCTGCCCTTGTTGCAACACCGCTTGAAATGGCACGTTGGCTGGGTGACCAGCCGTGGCTACTTTTGGAATCACTCGGACCGTGGTGTTGTTGCGGACCGCGGCGATGGTGACCGCGCTTCCAGCGCCGACGCCTTGGCCCCAGGCCAATACGCGATACGCCTTGCCGAGGCGAGTGTCAGGCAGCGCCAGACTTGAGTCTACGGCAAAGTTCCGCCCGGATAGCGGCACCACGGTAGCTAGCGATTGCGTTTGCACACGATACGTCAGATTGCTGACGCCACCGTTTGGGAGATTTGCAACCTCATGGAGCGCCAGGGGCATCGTGCCGACAAAGGGTGCAGCCGGACTGAAGTTGAAACCGATTGGATTTGCCAGGGCTGCACTGTTGATTGTCCCGATGCCTGATTGATCACCGCCAATCGACACAAACGAATCAATAGTTGGTGGCACCGTTGGCGGCAGAGCGACCCTGAAATCCGTGCCCCGGTCTTCGCGCGAGTCGGGTTGGCCGAGAACCTGATTGCTGCTGATCAGCACGCGATCTTGCGGGTCCAGGTACATAGCAGTCGCGCGGGCGTTGAGGCTCATCTGATGATTCGCATCATCAACACGCAAACCATCACCATCAAAACTTGCATCAAGGGCGCCAGTGCTCGTTGTCTGCGCGAGCAAGAGCCGCTTTTCCTGGGCATTGAAGAGCCGCGCTTCACCCAAGGCCAGCACGCGCCCATCGCTGCGTATCGCCAGATCGATCGCCCGGTCGTGGTTGTCCTCGCCAATGTCAAAGCGCAAGCTGCGATAGCCATTGCTGCCAAAGCTGCTGTCGATGCTGCCGCCGGCGTCAAACTGGATCAGGCCCATATCCAGATTGAAGACGCTGTTGACGGCCGTGTCGAAGGTGCCGAGCACGACAAAACGACCATCGGGCCGCAAAGCCAGGGCGTCGTAGTGCTGGGAGAACACATTCGCTGCTGGAAAGCCTGGCGTGGCAACGCCCGCGCCTGCGGCGAATTCGAGATCCAGTCCGCCGTTTGGCAGCAGCTTGGCGACGAAGGGCACGGCGTGCAGGACTTCGTCACGACAGTTGCCGATGACCAGCAAACCATGGTCGCTGGTCTCGGCGGCATCTGTGATGCTGCATTGTTCGTTGGGATTGGCAAAGCTGCGGATCAGCTGACAGCCACCCGAATCAAAGCTTGGATCGAGATTGCCGGCCGCAGCCAAGCGGCAAATCAGCGCAGGAAACGCGCCGGTGTCGGCATTGCTGGGTTTCAGTCCACCGAAGAACAGCGGCTTGCCGCTCGCATCAACAAGCATGCCGTCAAGTTGCAGAGCCTCGGCTTGCGGGATGAGCGTGATTGGCAACGCCGTCCGAGATTGGCCATCCGCATTCGAGCCGAAGCTGGCATCCGGATCGCCGTTTTGGTCCAGCCGCGCCAGGTAGATCGCTCCCGGGTCGTCCTCGGCGTCGGCGACCAACCACGTGCGGCCGCTGGGAGCGAAGCGCGCCATATCGCGCAGCACGATGCGGTCGGATTGCAGGAAGCCGAATAAAGTCCGGCCCTGGTCTCCGAAACTCGGATCCAGCTCACCATCATTGGCGGCGCTGGTGATCGGCGAATTCAACGCAAGTAAGGCGGCGAGGGTAGTCAGACAAGAAGCACGGCGCAACATAGGGAACTCCAGACAAGCCCGTGAGTGGGTATACGCTGGCATACGTGACGGGGCGTGCCCGGAGATCATGGGCTTTGACTTTGCGCGCCTTTGGCGTGGACTCTCATCAAACACGCCACAATCCATTGGATTTGCGAACCAATGAATTGCGGTTGGTGACGATTCTGACCGCAAGTAGCCCTCTCCCCAGCCCTCTCCCACTCGCGTGGGAGTGCTGGTCAAACCGAAGGTACGCATATTCGCGCATCAAACTATTGTCCCGAGTCGGAGGTAGCGCTCCGCCTACTCGCCGTCGTTCCTACGAAAGCTGGCATCCATCTTGACTGTTGCACACTGGTCGCCTCAAAAAATGGATTCCAGCGTTCTAGGTTGTGTGAGAACGGTTGGAGTTTGCGGCGCCACCTCATTGCCGTCATCCCGACGAAAGTCGGGACCTAGGGCAATCTGGCGGCGGTGCCGCAAGTATTCTGGGTCCCGACTTTCGTCGGGATGACGACAACAGAGTAAGGCCCCTTGCGATGGCGTCAGGCGCCATGAATGCGACCGCCAAAGCTGTTTTCACACAGCTTGTTTCGCCGGAATGACGATAAGAACAGTGCCTTGGGTGATGTTTGATGAGAGCGGGAGCGCTCCCTCCCCCGCGATCGCGGGGGGATGGCTGGGGAGCGTGCTACTTGCCACACTGTGCCGCCGTGAAAATCGCGCATCGTCGCTGACAGTTTGATGCGCGAATAAGCGCACCAGAGGGGCGGCCGGACTCCTACCGAATTCGGCCCGGTTGCGGATGGGGGCCCAACAATTCCGGATATCAATGGACGCGCAAGCGTCGTCCAGCGGCTCTGAGCCTGAATGATCGAGGGACACCGTCTAAGTCAACGATGCGCCTTTGTATATCGACACGGTCAGAAATGGGGCCAAGCGAGAGCGAAGCAGTCGACGCGCGCAAGGAGATACCCAAGCCGGGTTGTGCGGGGCACTTCGTCACAAGTCCCAAAGTGTTACGATCCACACATGGACAGGTGGAACATCAGCATATTCCTGATTGCTGCGGGCACGTCATACGCTTCTGGGCTGGCGCTCGCGCCAACATTTTTCCAAAATCGCTGGCGGTGTCCGCGCTGGTGGGGCTTTCAGGGCCCACCGGCGAGCCAACTTAGCGGAATCGGCATGGGCATGTTTCTTGTGGCGTTGGGCGTCCTCAACCTGATTGCCTCTTCAAATGAATTACCAATGTGGGTTGGTGTGGCCGCAGTCGTGGCAGCGCTGGCGGTCATGGGGCTTGGTCTCCGGTACCCGCCGCTTTACCGTGGCAAAGACTGAATCGAGACTCAGGGCGCGCACGAACTCAGAGTCGCCTCATACGGCGACTCTCCCTGGACAGCGCCCTTCCAAATGACGTTGAGGCACTGCTACTCGAAACCATCGACCAGTATCGGATCGGGTAACGCAACGGGCTCGCAGCCCGGGGATGCGCCAAGAAGGATCCGCGAGCCGACATTTAGCAACGTACTCACCATTCGCTGCGCTTGCCCGCTCGTGAATTCGGATTGGCATACCTCAGAGGAACTGTCCATGAAGTTGTGCTGAAAGTCGCCAGCGGTCGTTCCCACTTGGCAGACATTTGGGGTGGCATCGTCAATACATCCCATCGCACTGCGCCGATGCCTGGGCGTATCCGCCACACAGTCGCCCGATGCGCCACAAATGGCGTCGGTCGGACAGGTGGAACCGAACCCATCTCCCTCATACGTGTGATACACGCCGAGGAAATGGGCAATCTCGTGAATGCTCGTGGCATTGCGGCTTGTAAAGGGCTTCAGATTAAAGCCAAGCGACCCATCGGGATCGTATCCAAACGCGTTGTAGAGCACCGCCAAACCATCTTGAGCCGCTGGTGCACCCGGAAAATAGGCATAGCCTTGGGTGCCCGCGCCACCATCATTGCCGTTGATCTCGTTGACAACCCACACGTTCAAGTAGCGGGTACTGTCCCAAGCGCTCAGCGACTTGACTGCCAGTTCGTTGTCGACCCCGCAGCTGCCAGTCGCATTGCAAATTCCCTGTGCGGTGTACTGAAACACGGCGCTGCCATCCACGCGCACAATGCCTGGGCTCGGATTGTTCAAGTCATCTCGCTGCGCCAAACAGAATTGCACCAGGGTGTTTACGCCAGTGTAATCGGACCAAGCTGTATCGGAATTCGAATACGCTGCGTTCAAGTTATCAATGGCGCTGTGAATCTGTGCGTCGCTGATGTTGACGCCAGTGCCGACGCTTTGACCGGTGTGAATGACATGCACGACGACCGGGATTCGAAAGATTGCGGCTTCGGGTTCTCTTGCGTCAACGGCTGACTGTGTTGGCAATGGATTGGGCGCAAAAGTCGTCGGCGACTGTTTCGTATCCAGTTGCCATACTTGATTCTGAAACTCAGCGTCTTGGGCTTGGAGCCATCGATGTCGAAGTTCGAAGTCGCGGTGTTCAATGGCCGGCTCATTGGGCCACGCTTTGTCCCACGTGCCTGAATTGGCGCAGCAAGAAGCGAATGCAAACGCCAACGCGATCCATCGCAAGGCTTGGTTCGGCCGAGGCGGCGTGAGCCGCTGAGTCGGATCGGCGCTGAATCCACTGACGAGTAAACGCATCAATCGGTCCTCGGTTGTCGAGCGCGTCCAGATCCAGGCCTTGACGGCGCGCGCCTGAGCCCTGTCGGCCAAGCATCCTTCGCGGGGAACGTGGCGGACGCATACTGACTCGGCGAGATGTGAGCGGAGACGTGCGGGACCGGAGATTTCCAGGGATGGTATGAACACCTTCGAGCTGGAATTTCAGGCCCGCAATGAGTCTGGCACGATTCCGGACTCATTGCTTCAGAATCGAGCACCTGTCTGCGCAATCCTGGGCAAGCCATCCACGGCCCGCATCGCCTCTGAACTCGTTCAAAGTCTCTTTAACGTCCTGGCGCGAAGCACGTGAAAGTTGGCGCCGATCTGGATCGGTTGCAAGCCTTCCACGACTTGTTTGTCCGACGGTGCGAACACGGTCTTTTCGAACGTGCCAAACGCACAGGCCGTGCGGTGTTCCAGGGCTCGGTACTGTTGGTACTGGTGCGTCCAATCGCCTCCAATCGCGACTTCAATACAGTAGTCTTCGAGCCGTAAGGGGAACTTTGGGTCTGGTTCGCATAGGGTGTTTCCCTCAAAATGAAGTTCAAGGTTGCCGCAGACTTGGATCATTTGGCCATCAATGGCATCCGCGTCAGCGATGGCATCTTCCACTGACCCGTAAGTCAATACTAGATTGGACATACAGCCCGACAGCGTTGCGCAGCATAGAATCAAAACCGACTTCATAAGCGTCCATTGGGTTCACCTGATCATAGTATCGGGAACCCTACCCGTCTCGCCGCTGGCCTCGCCTTGCGCTCGTGGCAGATCCAAAGAGATTCTGAACTTGACCATAGGCGCCTTAGCGCTTGGCGAAGGCTCGGGCTTCCTTCAGGCTCTGGGAATGGGGTGCCATGTTTGCTTCCAATATAGGTAGCGCCAGTTTGAGGCGCGTCGCGGCTTCCACCTGGCGATCATCCTGAATAGCCAATGCCGCCAGACGGACTTGAATCTGCGCGCAGATAGGATGCGCGCAATGCGCTGCGGGACCGCCAAAACCTGCCAGTGCTTGCTGCAGAGCAGTGTTGGCTGCTTTCGGTTGGCTCAGGGCAACGAGAATGCGGCCACGTTGGAATTGCCAGAGGCTGCGATCGCGTTCGTTCTGGCTGGTTTCCAGATACGGCCCTTGGTCAAAGGCGGCCAGCTTGGCTTGCGCGGCCACCTGGTGCCCCAGTGCTGCTTCCGTCTCGGCATCCGTCAGCAGGAGATCCGGCAGCAATGTCGCGGCCAGACTCGGTGGCAATTTATCCAGGATGGATCTCACTTCGGCAAGGCAGTCGGCGGCGCGGTTTGGGTTCGATTGCAACAACGCCAGGCGCGCTTTGGCGAGCAAGGCCAGTGCTGCCCGATCACTGTGGTCGCCAAATGTTTTTCGGCGCAAGCTCAAGAGTTCTGCAAGCAATGGTTCGGCCGTTGCAAGGTCTTCGCGCTCCAGCGCGAGTCGGCTCAAATTGTTGATTCGGGTTTGATAGACCGCCGATGAAGAGTCACCGAGTTCTTGCATGACTTCGAGGCCCCGTTCCAGCAGCGGGGCCGCTTCGGCGTATCGCCCATTGACGAGGAACATCGTGCCGAGATTGCCATAGGCGCTGCTCAATTTCGGGTGCGGCTTTTTGAACAGCAACTCGGCCACGACAATCGCCTCGCGCAGATAGGGCTCGGCGCGCTCGGGTTGCGCGAGGCGGTCCAGTGTGATGCCAATCCAGCCGAGCAGGGCAAGGTGCTCCAGGGTTCGGTCGCGATGTTGCCTCTGATTTTCTTGATAAGCGCTTTCAAACGTGCTGAGCGCGGTATCGAAGTTGCCGCGGGCGCTTTGGATCGCGCCGAGCGTCACCAGATAGGTCGCGGTCTCGGGTGGGCCGCCACGCGCTAAATCGCGCTGGCGGCGGGCGTTCAACGCGCGTTGGATCAGCGCTTCGGCCTCATCTTGCCGGCTTGCTCGTTGGGCCACCACGGCCCAGGACGAATACAGCGTCGATTCGACGTCGAGCGAATCCGATCCGCGGCCTTGCCAGCCTTGAGCCTGTTCAACGTCCTTGAACCAAGTCTCGGCCCGTTCGAATTGATCGCGTCGCTGCGCATTCTGGGCACGCACGAGCATCAAACGCGCCCAACGCAGGCTGCCTTGTTCGCCCATCTCGTCGAGCACGCTGGCGGCTTCGGCCATCGACTGTTCGGCGCGCTCGAATCGGCCCAGGTTCATCAGGGTCGCGCCCAACGTGGCGAGCAGATCGCTGCGCACACTGGGCGCCAGCGCGGAATCCGGGCGTTGCAGCGCCTCGACTTGTTGGTCGAGCAATTCCGATACGGGTAGATCGCGGCCTTGATTGGTTTCCGGGCTAGCGGCCTCGTAGGCCTGCAGCAAGAAGTCGCGTATGGCCTCGGCCTTGTCGCGCTCGTCCAATGCGAGAACCGTTGCGGCCTGCGCGGAACGCCGAAGCGTGACCTCACGCACCAAGGCGAGCCCGACCAGCAACGCCATCATCGTGCCAACACTGAGCGCCAGCGCATGCCGCTGGACGAAACGCCAGCCCACATACCAGGCTTGCCGGGGCTTGATCGATATCGGCAGACGATCCCGAATGCGTGCCAAATCATCGGCCAAGGCCGCCACACTCAGGTAACGCTCGCTGGCTTGTTCCGCGCAGGCCTTGTCGGCGATCAGTACCACTTCGGCACGACGATCCGCCGGAAACAACGGCGCCAGATCTTGCAGCACCCGGCCCAGCGAAAACACATCCGCCGCCACACCCGCCGCCTGCCCGGCGACCACTTCCGGCGCGGCATAGTGTTGCGAATACCAGCTTTGTCCCGGGGTGTTGGACAGCTGACTGTCTTCCTTCAAGGCCCCGGCAATGCCGAAGTCGAGCAGCTTGACCACGGGCCCGGTCGGCCCGTCGGCGATCAGCACATTGTCGGGCTTGATATCCCGATGCACGATCAAAAGCCCATGGATATGCGCGACCGCGCTGCACAGATCAAGAACGTGCCGCGTGACCACGCGCCAGGGTAAATGTTGTTCTACGCAAGCCTTGGTCAGGGTGGTACCGACCAAACGCTCCATGACGAAATACGGCTCACCAGAACTGGTACTGCCGCCGTCAAAGAACTGACAGATATGCGGATGCCGCAGCCGTGCCAGCAGTTCGCGCTCGACCTGGAACAAAGCTGCCATCCCGGCCAGCGGGCGATCGGCGCGAACGATCTTGATCGCCACCTGCTGCGCGAACTGGCCATCGGCGCGCTCCGCCGCATAAATTTCGGCCATGCCGCCAAAGCGAATGCGCGCGCTCAGTACGTACGGGCCGATCCGCTCGCCGGACCGATCCGCCGGCACCGCCAACGTGGAAGCGACGTCACTGATACTGCTGCTAAGGCCGGTCTCATTCGTTTGCTCATAGGACAGCATCTCGTCAAGCGCTGTCGCCAAGTCCGGATCGCCCGCCGTGGCCACCGCAACAAACGCTGCACGATTGGCCACTGGCAGCGCCAGCGCTTCATGAAACAACTGCTCCAGCCGCACAAAGCGCGTACTGCCCGGTTCAATTGCGCTCATGCGGGGGCGGCCGGATCAACGCGGGCATCGAGTTGCATGGCCAGCCAGCCGCGAAGAAAACGCAGATCGCGGACGACGGTAGCTTCCGAGATATCCAGCGCCTCGGCCGTCTCGGCTTGCGAAAAGCCGCCGAAGTAATGCAGCTCGGCAATGCGCGCTTTGCGCTCATCAGCCCGGGCCAAGTCAGTCAGCAGCAGGTCGAGTTCGATCACTCTGAGCCCGCCCGTATCGGCCGAGGCATCGGCATGACTCAGTGTGACCACTATCGGGCCTTCGCCGCGCTTCTGGCTGTGCTTGCGACGCGCGTGCTCGACCAGCAGGCGGCGCATTTGGGTCGATGCCAATCGAACAAAATGCTGGCGGTCGGCAAAGCCCATGTGCAGGCTGCTGAGTCGCAGGTACGCCTCGTGCACGAGATCGGTGGGCGTGAAGGTGATCGTCGGCGATTCCCGACGGAGATGCCGCTCGGCAATGTCGCGCAGCACGCCATGGATGTGCTCAGACCACAGCGCCTCATCACGTGCCGATAAAGGCGTCTTTGCCGCACCGGATTCGTCAGGCGCGCTCATAGCGGGGCACCGCCGGCGCTGAAGGCCGGGGCAGAGTAAGGCAGGGCAGCAAGCATGGCCGCATCTTCGATGTTTCAGCGCCGTTGCTCAAGTCCTGGCGCTTTTCGGCCCGCCAACGGAGACACATTGCGTTGCATTGGCGCCGAAGTGCGCACGAAGCTATCCGATGACGAGAGTCCCCTGAATGGGCAACGCTCCGTGCCTAGACAGGTCTGTAGCCGACATATATCGAACCGGTCGGCGCTTCCAGGAGCCTCTGAACACGTGCTTGGCGCCGGAGCACGGAGTCCGGACCCGCGCCGGACTCCGTGCCGGTCTGAAAGTCCGGAATGGACCTATTCAGACCCTCCCAGGTCGATCACCCTGGCCGATACACGATCTGGTGCAATTCGCGGATCCGTTTTCCGCGCGCTACCCGATAAGCATCGTCAAAAAACTCGCGCCAGTCCTCATAGCCGCCCGAGTTGTAAACAGCGGTGCTGATGTAGCCGCCTGGCAGCAATCGCACTGACGAACTGGTGCCACTCCAGCCGCCGTTGTGGGCATAGACCGTGCCGAGTTGCCAATCCGAGCGCCACCAGCCGAGGCTCTCGGTCCACGATTGCTCCATCAAGGCATAGCTGTCGGCCGACAGGATGCTCTCACCGTCTTGCAGCAGACGTAGGAATTTGGCCATTTCCAAGCTGCTCATCATCCAGGCGCCAGCGGCGCAGGAATCATTGTCGTCCGAGGGCAGGGTGCCCAGGCTGTCGGCATCGCTGTCAAACCAGAGCGTGTAGTTGCCGCTCGGATTGGCCTGCTGGTTTTCGGCCATGCTGCACACCGCGCTGATGCCATTCGGGTTCAGGATGTCGTTCTTCACGTAGTTCCGATAGTGATTGTTGGTCACGTTCTGAATGTAGAAGTCGTAGTCCTCGGTGCTGAAATCATCAGCAAAGCTCTCGGCCGACTGCATCATCGCCGGCTCTTCCATGTAGGCCAGCGCAATCTGGAAAATGGCCTGCGACATGTTTGCATAAGAGCGCGTGCCGACGGCAGGGGCGAGTTCCGGTTCCTGCTCGGTGCCGCAATTGACGAGATCCCCATCAATCAAGCGCTCTTTGATCGTTCGGCCCTGGCAGCTCGAATGCTGAAAACCGCCGCGATGCGAGAGCATCATCCGTAAGGTGACCGGACCGCTGCCGTTCTCACCGAGCACAAAGCGGTTATGGACCTGGTTGCGCCAACGTTCGGGCAGAAAGTTGATCAAGGCCGAGTCCAGATTGGCGCCGCCGTTTTCGATGACGCGCAGCGCGGCTGCGGTCGTCAGAATCTTGCTGACGCTGCCCCAGGGCGTTTCGGTGGCCGTGTTGAACGTCCGTTCGCCGCCTGGATCGCAGGTCGTGCGGGCCAAGCCCTGGCTGATACTGGCAACGACGTTGCCCTTCGCATCAGACAGCGTTGAGGTCCAGCCTTTGTTGTGGCCTTCGCCCATGGCGCCGGCGACGAGTTCGGCATAGAGGGCGGTGTCGATACCCGCTTCGGCGGCGGTTGTGATCGTCGGATTGAACGGTACGGCGTTGCATGGCAACGCCCAGCCCGGTGCGCTGGCGACCAGGCATAGTGATGCAAGTGCGGTCGCGTGCGACCGCCTGAAACGTCTCATGTGTGTGAACTCCTGAAATGGGAAAAGGCCGCAGCGCGAACGCTGCGGCAGCGGCGCTTACTTCAGCCGAATCCAGCGCAAGGCAGTCGCGCTGTCGTTGCAGAAGTCTTCACCGGAGAGATCAATCTCTACGCCCGTGCTCTGCGCCAGCACGGCCATCGACAACATCTGTTTGCCAACTTCGGTGGTGCCGTCAAAACGCAGCGACCAACTGGTATCGGTCGCGCAAACAGGCTTGGTCATACTGTTGTGACCACTGATGCGCAGCACCACATCGCCGCCATAGGCGCCACCGACGGCGACCTGGGTGATCGTCTGGTTCGAGTAGATCGTCGCGGCTTGGCTCGCCAGGGCAACCAGGGACAGCGTCAGTGCAGCAGCCAACTTCAACATCGTCTTCATCGTATTCCTCATATTGGGTTTGTGTCCTCGCGCCCGACATGAGCGCGATTGTCTGGGAATACGTAGTGCGATTTGGAAAACGACACGACTTGGAAGAAAGGCGGAAAAATCACGCGCAAGGTGATGACGCTGACGTGCGTTCAAGATTGGCCACGCCCCATCGTTGTGATCGAGATCCAACGCCGGAGCCGGGAGCCTGCCGCGCGGTCGCGAATTGATGCGCGGCCCGGACCGCTCCTGGTCAGGATGGGCAGGGAATCACCTTGAACTCCACGCGACGGTCCAAAGCATCGCTCAGATCATCGGTGCCTGTGCCGATCAGATTGTCGCGAAAACCCATGCCAGTTGATTGCAGTCGGGCGCCAACAGCGCCGAGTGCCTGCAGGCGCAATTGAATGGATTCTGCGCGTTGCAACGACAGTTGTTCATTGAACGACGCGGAACCTGTGCGGCTGGAGTGGCCAATGACGTTCAGGCAGTGTTCGCTCTTGCCAATCTCCTCGGCCAGAACGGCAAGCCACATGGGATAGGGGGCGCTGACCTTGGCGTCCTTGAGAAAGGTGGTGGAGCCCGCCTCGAACAGAAAGCGAATCGCGAGTGCGTTCGTGCCGAGGCCTAGCCTGACGATCTGCGCGAACGCTTGTTGTGCAGCGTCGGCGTTGCCGAGTTGGGTGTGGGTCAGGTAGAGCCCATTGAATACGCGCCCCTGTTTGCCGTCGGGGCGCGCCAGCGCAACCTCGTAGACCTGAAGTGCGTCGCGATACTTACCCTCGGCATAGAGTTGGACGCCACGATCAATCAGCAGGCTGACGGTGAGGTTGGCAAGATAGACCCCATCGGCATCGGTGCCCACTGGCGCCTGTGATGTCTTGATCTGCCCTTCGACCGCGCGATCTCGAGTCAGTGCCGGGCTATCCCGATAGAACGGCGTTGGTGTTGTGTCGACGCCCGCTGCGGTCGACATCGCGGCGGCTTGCGCCACGACCAATGACGTCCGCTGATCGGTGAGCGACAGGTTGATGCGATAGCGGACTAACCTCGAGTCGGTGTTGGGCAGTAACGTCATGGTCGCCACCAAGATGTAGCGCGCTGAAGCCAGTGCTTCGGCCGATTTGGGCAACACGTCAAACTGCGGAAACTTGGCCGCCGCGCGAACCAGCAATCGGGTGTCCAATGACTGAGTCGCCGCCGTCACTTGGCCGCTTGCGGCATCAACTGCGGGATCGACGACGATCTTCACTTTCGACACGGTTTGGAGCGCGCGCTGCACGAGTGACTGAAATTCAGGTAATCGCTGCAACTGAACCAGGAGATCATCCGCCGCGTGATCGATGGCAGTATCGAAGTTCGCCCCATCATTGAGCGTGTCCGGCCGTTGCGATTGGCTGGCACAGCCCAGCAGGATGCCCATCATGAGCGCAACGAGCATGAGCGAGCACGCGCGACAAAGACGGCGACACCCACCAGCGCCAGTTAGCGCCATGGCTGGCCCGTTGACCTTCAATCCTGCACGGCGTTGACTCTGGAACATGGCATCTGGACTCCTGCCGACATGGAACTAGGTGTGAATGGCACGCGAACTGGCATTTCTCGCGCCTGGGCGGAACCTGAAACGTCAAGCGTCATCGACATGCGGTTTGCAACTCTGTTCGCTCGGCAGCGGTCAGGGGCTCGCCTGAGCTCGCGCGCTCCAGCAGGAGCGAACAGCGTGCCGACGCGATTTGCGTCGGGCGCTTGATCGTTGACGCAGGCTTCGGGCTGCTTACCTTGGGCGCATCTGGCAGGCTCGAAGGTGGCTCAGAGGCTTCGGTCACGGGCGTTGCGTGTGGATCTGGTACCGACGCCTGAGTCGCCGGTACGGCGACTGGCACAGTGGGTGCGGCAATCCTCTCGGTGTTGGGCCCGATGGCAGCCTGTTGTTCTGGATGGAGCCGTGCCGGTGTGATCGGCGTCAGCTGGTGCGCGTCAGACGGGGTCGGCTCGCGCCAGGCCACACCGGCGAGCCAGGCCAGGGCGGTACCAGACACCAGTGCGATGAATAACGCGATGAGCCAACGCCTATTTGTTGCGGCCCACCTGATGCGTTCATCAGGAGTAGGCGCCGGTGATGCGTCCGCTGCAAGCTGGATCGCCCGAGCGCCCGATGCAGGCGTTACGGCCGGGCGTGATCCGAGCGCAGGCGTTGGTGCCGGCCGGTGCTCGAAGCGCGTTCTGCCGTTGTCCAGCAATCGCCGCAGAATGGGAGCGGTCGCTTCAGTGACCAGACTCGACGGTGATCCCCGGATGGGATCGTTGGTGTCCGGGGTTGGTTCCAAATTCACGGCCTGCAGCGCACGCATGAATTCGCCCGCGCTCTGATACCGTTGATCAGGAGCCTTTGCGAGCGCACGCTGCAAGACTGGGTCCAACGCGGGTTGCGGGGGGCGCATGCGGGTCGAAACCGGCGGCGCCTCTTGAAACAGCACAATCTCCTGCGGCGAAAATGGCCCGCCTTGATCGAAAGGCCAGGTGCCCGTCAGCAATTCAAACAGCATCACGGCGGTCGAGAACAGGTCCGAACGACCATCGACCTCCTGGCCGGTTGCTTGCTCAGGCGACATGTAGCGCGGGGTGCCAATCGCCAAGCCTTGCACCAGCGTCCCATTGTCGGCGCCGAATTCTTGCACTTTGGCGATTCCAAAATCGGCGAGCCTGATCGTGCCATCGACATCGAGCAGAATATTGCCGGGCTTGATGTCGCGATGGACAATCCGATGCTGATGCGCATGTTCGAGTGCTGCCAGAACATCGATCGCAATCTGCACCGATGCTGCGGTTGTGAACTGAACGCCATGCTTCAGGCATGACTGCAAATTGACGCCTTCGACAAACTCCATGACGAGAAACTGGGTGTCGTCCTGCTGACCCGCGTCATACAGGCTGACAATGCCTGGATGCTTGAGCCGAGCCACTGAGCGTGCCTCGGTCAGAAAGCGTCGCTCCAGATCCGCAGCAACGGTCGGATCACTGTAAGTGGTCTTGATGGTCTTGATGGCGACGCGACGCGCGAGCCTCGGGTCAACCGCTGCATAAACGACCCCCATCGCGCCCTCACCGAGCACACCGAGAATCTCATAGCGACTGAGGCTCTGCACGATTGGTTTCTGAGCTCCATCCCAAAGGCCGACAGGATCCGAATTAAGTAGCCTTCCGGCCTGTCAGCGAACTCACTGGCCCCCGGCACAACGGCTTCCGGTCCAGATTAGCGCCGGGTGGGGAATGTCGCAACCGACGGCGATCTTGATCGGGTCGGATTGCCGACGGTTCTGGCGGCCACATCCGTTTGGCCATCGCGAGTTTCGGGACGTGGCGCGAGTTGGAAGCCGTATACCCGCTCTTGATTCCTGTGGCGATTCAACGAGAAGGCTCGTCTCGACTTCGAGTGCGGGCGGGCGCTTCGGATACCATCGGTGCGTTATCAGCGCTGCCGAATGGACAGAGACGATGCAAACCGCCTGTGGGAATCGCAACAACGCCCGAACCAGCCCATGATCGCGACGCAACTGATCCGATCACTCGATGTGAGTGCCGCCAGTGGTCTGGTGTGGCACGACCGATCGTTTTGGGTTGTTGCGGATGACGAAAATGCGTTGTTCGTATTTGGGCGCGACGGTGATTCGCGGCGTATCCCGTTGTTGCCCGGCGAGTTGCCCAGCGCACATGCCGATCGCAAGGCCGTGAAGCCGGATTTCGAAGTTCTGTGCATGCTGCCGGGAACCGGTCTCCTGGTGATGGGGTCGGGCTCGCGTGTCACTCGCATGCAGGCGGTGCTAGTCGATCACAACGAGTCATGCTTTGTGATCGACACAAAACCGCTCTGCGCCGCTTTAACCACGACGTTTCCCGCATTGAATCTGGAGGGCGCGACGGTGCTGGGCGATGAATTGGTGCTGCTACAGCGCGGCAATCGAGGCGACCGACGCAATGCGCTGATCTTCCTTGCGCTTGAGGATTTGCGCCAGGCGCTGGCGTCGCGCTCCTTCGAAGTCTTGCGGGCGCCGCGCGTCGTCGTAGTTGATCTCGGTCAGCAGGGCGAGATTCCCTGGTCGTGCACGGACTTGACGGTGCTTGCCGACGGCGACCTTCTGGTCAGTGCGGTACTGGAGGACACGGGCGATGCGTATCAAGATGGCGCTTGCCTCGGATCGTCGCTGGCGCGATTGGGCGCCGACGGTGCATTACGCTGGCATCAAAGGCTCGACACTGCCAACAAGATTGAGGGCATTGCGGTGGATGGCGCGAATGTCTGGCTGGTCAGTGACGCCGACGATCGAAATCAGCCTTCGCAATTGCTGCGGGCGATGCTGCCTTGATTCGTACGTGCTCGAATGGTTGGCAGCGCTGAGCGTTGGTGATGGCGCGGTCGCAAATCAGAGTCGACAGGCGCTATGGATTCGGCAGCGAGTCCAGATCGCCGGTCGAAAGCGCTTTTGCAGTCGCTCGCAAACGGCGGCAACCAGCGCAACGCCTGTTGTGCCAACCGTGGCTTGTGGCAAAGTGGTCAACATCGCCAGGAGTGCCTTGATGCTGGATCATGTGGATTTCGCGGTGTGCGATTTCGGGCGCAGCCGGTTGTTCTACGAGGCGGCACTATTGCCATTGGGCCTCGTGCCTGTGGTCGCCTTTGACGAAGGCGAGGGCCGAATCGGCGTAGGCTTTGGTCGGGATGGAGTTGGTTGTCTGTTCATCGGCGGTGGCCCGCCGGTGGCCGGTCGCCTTCATCTCGCGTTGCAGGCGCCATCGCGACCGGCGGTCGAAGCATTCCATCGCGCCGCCATAGCCGCAGGCGGGATCTGTCATGGGCCGCCCGGATTGCGCGAACGCTATGGCCCGAACTATTTCGCGGCTTATGTCAAAGACCCCGATGGGCACGTCATCGAAGCCGTGTGCCGAACGGCGACTTGACGCGCAGCCGGCTGCGGCAATCTGAGCCATCGAAGGGGAGCAGTACTGCTGATCTTCGAGTCCGGCGCTTGGCCGGACTCGCTCAGTCTGCATCTTGTGTCGATTGGCACGCGTCGCCGCCGCGCGCACTGTTGCGCGGGCCATTCGCCTGCGCATCAGTGCTCGCTGCAAGGCGCGATCAAATGCCGAAGCAAACGCGTTGTACCAGCACCGAGTAGTAGCCGCCGCCCATGTACGTTGAGTCGATGACAATCACGGTTGGGCCTGGGCGACCGCCAAGGAGGCTGCACAGGTCACCGGCATCGTTTACGGCCGCCTGATAGGCTGCCGGATAGCCGATTTCGTAACCGCCACCCTCAGTGAAGCTCGAGGCCAATGCTGAGGCGGAACCCACTGCGAGCGCAGCAGCCAGAACCAGTTTCATTGCTTTCATCACGTTCTCCATAGTCCAACCCCCAACCGCCCTTCGCAGTGACTTGATGTGACGGATGCGGCCAGGCGGGCTGGACAATTGATATAGGTGACTGCAAAGGATTGCTGCACCCGTCAGCAATGGAATACGGAACCGCTGGCCAAAGTCGATCAAATTTTTCTAGGGCGCGCTTTGGCGGCATCGTCCGCATCATTGGCGACGCGGGATTGGCACGGGCGATCGGAATTGAATGGCCTATTGTTGATGCGATGACGCCCAGCCTGGTCCACCGCGTCCGATCAAGTTCGGCGACAGAATGTCGTCGACGTCGCAGCCTTCGAGATTGAAGTGGCTGCCGGGCCCCATGGAGCCCGCTCCCAACGTAATTCGGTTGCAGCGCAATGCCGTTAGTGCCGCGTTGCTGCCGTCTGCGCCAAATTGACCCGTGACATCGAAGTCCAGCCAAATGTGGAACAGTTCGCCGGCACGATTGCGAACAGCTGCTTCGCGATAGCGTGAGTCATAGCCAAAGCTCGAGAGTGCAGCACGAAAAGGCAGGTCCTCCACCAAAACGTTGGCGAGCCAGTCTTTAGGGCGCCTCTGAACAAGTTCAGAGGCGATGCTGGCCATGGATGGCCCGCCCAGAATCAAGCACGCAAGTGGTTGATTCTGGAGCACTGAGTCCGGACATGTGCCGGACTCAGTGCGGGTCTGAAAGTCCAGGATGGACTTCTTCAGACCGGCAAATACTGGCCATGGATGGCCCGCCCAGAATCGAGCACGGAAGTGCTTGATTCTGGAGCACTGAGTCCGGACCCCGGCCTTCGCCGGGGCAGGCTTGAGTGCCGGACTCAGTGCGGGTCTGAAAGTCCAGGATGGATTTATTCAGACCCTCCTTAGGGGGATCGTTGAATTGAACGATTGGTTCTGAATCGGTACGCCGCAGTCTTCGGCGTCCGTTCCGGCGAGCATGACGGCGTCCTTCGAAAAGCCGTCATAGCAGTAGCCGTCCCAGCTGAAATGCGCCGGTTTCGGAACTGTCGAAGTGTAGGCACAGCCCGCGCACGCGGCGAGCGCCACCAGGAGGTACCAGTTTCGGATTCGAAACATTGCCAGACGCCCCTTGCTCAGGAGATTCAGAATCAATCCATCCAAGACTTTTGAATACCGGTCGAATTTGCGCGTGTCTGAACTCTCGGTGGCGTGCTCCTGGGTGGCCCATTCAGCCCTGAACCATCCGGCGGCCGATTCCCCGTTCTGCCCTTGCCAACGCCGGCATGAAGCGATATATGTAAGGCATTACGTAATTAGTATCGGAAGCGATCGAGGTGCGTCGATGGAGTTCGTCAGCAGTTTGGGCTATCTGGCTCTGGGTAGCCGCTTGAAGGCAATCAGTGATCGGTTGTTCGCATTGGCCGACCAGGTCTATGCAGACCACGACATCGGGCTACAGGCGCGTTGGTTTCCGATCTTGCGGCTACTTCAGGATCGGGGGCCGCAGTCAGTGGGCGAGATCGCTCTGGCCATTGGTCAGACGCATGCTGCGGTGAGTCAGGCGGCCGATCGATTGCGCGCCGCGAACATGATTCGCGACCGCTCCGACCGAAAAGATCGACGCGTGCGAAAGCTCGGGCTGACGCCGTCCTGTGAACAGGCTTTGGCCCAGGCAAAACCTGCGTGGCAGGCAATCGATGCGGTGCTGTCGGAAAACTGTGCCAAACAAGGGATTCAGTTGCTACGAGATCTCGCGCAGATTGAGTCGATGCTGTCGGAAACGCTGGCAGGAGAGGTCGGGGCGCGCGTTCGCCAAATGCAACGCCGAACCGTCGAGATCATCCCATTCAGCGAGGCAGATCGACAGCATTTCTATCGACTCAATGCGGAGTGGTTAGAGCGCTATTTCTATCTCGAAGAAATCGATCACCGTGTCCTCAACAACCCCGAGTCAGAAATCCTGGATTCCGGTGGGACGATTCTCTATGCGCGCCTTGGGTCCGACATCATCGGTACGTGCGCACTGAAGAAGGATGCACCCGGGACGTACGAACTCACCAAGATGGCAGTGACCGAGCGCTATCAGGGGCTCGGTGCCGGCCGCAAGCTGATTGATGCCGCGATCGAAACGTTTCGGCAGCTTGGTGGGCAGACGTTGTTTCTGGAAACGCACTCGAAACTGGAGTCAGCAATCCAGTTGTACCTGCGTAGCGGCTTTGTCATACAACCAACGGGCAAACCTGATTCGCACTACCAGCGCTCGAATGTCTACATGATCTGGTCGCCAGGCGACTAGTGACTTGCCCCGCAAGGACCTTGGCAAAATTTGGCAGCATCTCGATTCAAGGCAGCGCGCTAGGAGGCGACGTCGTGGCGACTCAGGCGACGACGAGTTCTGCTGCATTGCCTTGAACAGCGAGAAATCTATTCTGGTTGTTTGCGGAACACGACACTCGGGCGGGCCTGAATATGTCCATCCTGGACTTTCAGGCTCGTGCGAAGTCCGGCACGCTGCAAATGGGCAACCTGTACGACCAATGTTTTGAACTGCACCTGGGGCCCAAGCCTTGCCCCAACACGGCTTGCGACTGTTTCATCGGCTACGTGCATCGCGAAGACTTGCCGGTGGGCGCAGGGTACGCCGGCGGCGAGTTGGAACGCGTGCCCCATGGCGCGCGGCAGTGATGCGAGCGCCTGGGGTCACAGCTTGATGCGGATTACGCAGATGCTCGTAGCCTTGCGTTGGGGAAGGCTCAGCGCTGATCCAGTCGTATCGCATCGGATGCCGGGGTACCGCGCTTCGGAATCGGCAACGCTTCGGGTTTCGCGATCGGCTCGGCCTTGAGCTTGCGATCAAGGTAGTCCAGCGCTGCTTCCAACTGACGGTCACGGCCGTTGAAACTTTCGAAAGGCAGATTCTCGACCGGCATGTCCGGACTGACGCCAGTGCCTTCGATCAGCCATTGCCCATCGGCACGAAACTGGCCGCTCTCGGCGACACGCGCCACGCCGTTGTCAGCGAGCACATTCCGATCCGACAACCAGATTCCGGCACCAGCCGTGCGTTGTCCGATCAACGGCCCGAGACCCAGAGATTTGATGCCGGCCGCGAATGTTTCGCCATCTGAATAGGTGAACGGATCGATCAGCACGACCAGGTGGCCGCGGAACGACTGCTGCATGTTCCAGTAGGGCGTCGACAAATCGGTCTGCCAGAACGCCCAGGTTCGGCGCAACAGCTTCTCGATGATCCAGCTATCGATATTGCCACCGCGGTTGCGGCGGACATCAATGATCAGGCCGTCGCGGTCGTAGTTGGCGTAGAAATCGCGCGCGAAACTGGCAATGTCATTGGGGCCCATTGCGCGCAGATGCAGATAGCCAATGCGTCCCTGACCAACGCGCTCAACGGCGGTGCGCGTGTCCTGCACCCAGTCGCTGTAGCGGAGCGTGGCGTCGCGATCTGCCGCAACTGGAGTCACGATCTGCTTGCGTGGTGCCTGACCCCGCCGAAGGTCCAGCAAGACTTGCTGGCCGGCCTGATTGTGCAGTTGTTCGGCAACATCGCCTGCAGTTCGAACCGGCACACCGTTGATCGCGGCGATGACATCTCCCTCGCGGACATCCGTTCCCGGCTGCTGCAATGGGCCGCGCTCGCTGGGAAGTTCCGGTTCGGTGCGATAGATGTGCCGAATCAGCATGCCGCCCGAGGCAGGCTCCAGCGCGGCACCCAGGCTTGCGGTCACGGCGGCGTCCGGGTCCTTGCGGAATTCTGCGCCACGGACTTGGGAATGGAGAATCCCGAGTTCACTCGTCATTTGTCCGAGCAGATCGTCCAACTCGGCGCGATCGGTGACCCGCGGCAGCAGGACTTCGTAGCGCTGACGCACGGCGTTCCAATCCACACCGCGCATGTTCGGGTCGAACGAGAAATCACGATGCATGCGCCACGCGTCGGCAAACATCTGTTGCCATTCCTGATGCGGCGTGATCGGCAGAATCCAGTCGGCAAGCCGAACTTGCATCGAACTCATGTCCGAAGGGGCCTTGTCGCCCGCATCGACAATGAACAGATCGCCGAAGCCCGTATCGCGCCAGGTGATCAATAGGACTTTTGAGCCGTCAGCAGACAGTCGGAAATCGCTCAACTCTGCCGCAAATACTTCAGGCTTTGGTGGTTGATTGCCAATCGTGAGCGTCCGCAGTTGCGGATGCGCGTTGGCACCGACCCCGCGATCGAGAACATAGAGGCGCTTCTTGTCGACCGCCAGGCGCGAATAATTGCCAGGCGGCAAAGGTACTTCGAACAGGCGGTCGGTCAGTCCCGCCCATTGCACCGCCGGATTGGCAGGCGTCGAGGTACTTGGCTTCGCTTTGGCGTCCTCGGTTGATGCGGGCGACTTGCCCGCGTCCGCGCTTTCAGACTGCGTCAATTCATCCTTCGGCAAGAACGGAAACCGCTGATCCGCCTGCAGCGCGTACGCGTAGACCTTGGTCCGCTGGTCAAACATCGGGCCCATGTTGCGGTCGCCCCAGGGCGCGCTCGGAGTGGCGGCGAAGTTGCGATCCGACAAGAAATACAACCAACGGCCATCGGGTGAGAAATTGGGCTCGTAGGAATCGTAGCGATCACTGGTCAGCGTCGTCAGTTGCTGATTGGCGAGCGCATAGAGATGGATCTGGTTGAGTGCCCGGCTGCTGTTCGAGCGTGTCAATGCGAGATAACGGCTGTCCGCTGACCAGCGGATATTGCCATACACATCATCGCCGACCTTCGGGCCTTGATCGATCTTCCGATTCTCGCCCGTATCAAGGTTCAGCAGCCACAGCTGGCCGCGCTTGTCGTCATGCGCGAGCCAGTGCCCGTCGGGCGACGGATACAGTCGCCACCGGTGCGTGCTGCCATCATGCGTCAGCTGCTTTGGAGCGCCGGACCCATCCGCAGCGAAACGCCAGATCTCGTTGTTGCCACTCAGGTCACTGATCGCAAATACCGACTTGCCATCGACGCTCAGCACGGCAGCACGCGCGCGATGCGCATCGGGGATTGCGATGTCGCGCCGGCGCAACTGGCCGGGTGCTGCCACAACGACCTTGCCGCGGGCGGTCAATGTGACACTGCTGCCATCGGCCGCCAGGGCCGCATCTGTCACGAAGCTGCTGCCGGTCTTTAGCCAGCGTTGTCGCCGTTGCTCGAAGTCCGACACGAGTTCAATATTGATGGCGGAACTCGCACCGGTCGCAATGTCGAACTGCCAAAGATCAGCGCCATTCTGATAGACGATGACATCGCCACCGATGCTTGCCCCGCGGACATCAAACGTTTGATGCGTAGTGTGCTGCTGGCGGTCGCTGCCATCGAATCGCATCGACCAGAGATTTTGCGTGCCATCGGCATCACTGACAAAGTACACCCGGTCGCCACGTACCATCGGGCGCGAAATCGACGCGTTGAGATCGGCACTGACGCGCGTCGCTTCGGTCGAGGCGCCAGTTTGGAACTTCCAGAGCTGGGCCATCGCGCCACCACGATAGTCGCGCGCGTTGTCGCCTGTCATCTGCAGGCCAAAGCGCACAAAAAACAGCGTCTTGCCGTCGGCGCTATAGGCCGCCTCATGCGCGTCATGCAATGGCAGCGTACGAGTTTGTAACGTGTTGGGATCGACCGCGCGCAGCACGCGCCGACGGAACGGTCCCGACACGTTCTCCGACGCATACAGGACCTCGCCGTTTGGGGTCCAGCCCTGCAACCAGATGCGGGCTCCATCAAAGCTGAGCCGCTTCGGACTGCCGCCTGCAATCGGCATGACATAGGCTTCGGCGGCGCTGTCATAGCTGGCCATGAAGGCGATCCACTGCCCGTCTGGAGACACCCGCGCATCGCTCTCTTCCGCCGGGTGCGTCGTCAGTCGCTGGGCGGATCCGCCTGACCGGGCAACCTTCCAAAGGTCGCCTTCTGCGGTAAACACCACCGTGTCGTGCCAAGCGTTTGGGAACCGGTAGAAGCCGGTCTCGGCTTCGGCTTGTCCAATAATAGTCAGTGCAAACAGTACAGCAGCGTGGCGCGTCAGCAGCTTCTTCATGGGCGGTATGTTTTGTAGTGACTCGTCGAGCGTAACCGGACCCCTGGCAAATTGCTCTATGCCAAAAGAGCAAGCGAAATTGGCTGTGGCCGCGGCTCCCACGCCGTGCATCGATCACACGACGTCCAAGGATTCAGTGTCGGATTGGCCCGGCGCCTCACACCGCGTTGCGGGATGAGATCAGCGCGTCTGGGGTCGTCGCAAGGTGTATCCAGTTGGCATGCTCGCCATCTAAAGCAATGGCGGGCGGGCGTAGCCGTCGACCACGCCGGGCCAGATTGCATCGCTCGGCGCTACCATGGGGTATTGATGCCAACGAGGAATGCCAAATGTCCGACCCTGTATCGCCTCTGTCGATCGCCGCCAATTTGACCGAGCTTTGGTCGCCGCGGGTCATAGCCGATCTGGACGAATCGTTCGTCAAAGTGGCTAAGGTTCACGGGACGCTGACGTGGCACTGTCACGACCACGAGGACGAGCTCTTTTACATTCTCCAAGGCACCCTGAAAATCGAAATGGAAGACCGCACCGTGGTGCTTCATGCGGGCGATCTGTTCGTGGTGCCGAAAGGCGTGCGTCACAACCCGATCGCTGAGGATGAATGCCACCTCATGTTGATCGAGCGGAAGTCGACCAAACACACGGGTGATGTCGTCACGCTGCAAACGCGAAGCGTGGCTGATCAGTTGCGGCCGCTGGGGTGAGAGCGGAAGCGGCCTGACCGAAAAGCGCGCTCGTCCGAATTGTGTACAAATCTAGGATTTTGGCCACGCAGCCTGATTTTGTGGGCGATTCGAGCGTGCGTGCCCAGCTCCAGCGGTACTATCGCCGACATCTTTTGATGCGGAGAACGTGCGATGCGAGGTCTGAAGGTACTGGCGCTGGCACTCTTTGGTCTGGTCTTGGCGCCTGCGCTCCGTGCGCAGGATTTCTATGATCCGAATGTCCTTCGTACGATTGACATCACCTTCACCCAATCCAATTGGGAGACGCTGCTGCGCCAGAACTATGCATCGGAGACCGACCTCATTGGTTCGGTGACGGTAGACGGCACGACGTATCCCAATGTGGGCATTCGGATTCGCGGCAATACGTCGTTCACGGGCTTGCCTAGCGGCTCGCAGAAGTTCTCATTGAAGTTGCAAATGGATGCCGTTGATTTGGCGCAGGAGCTGATGGGGTATGACACGATCAATCTGAACAACGGCTGGCGTGACCCAACGTTTACGCGCGAAGTCGAGTTCAACAACTACCTCGCCTTGTTTGTGCCCAACGCGCGCGCCAACAACGTGATCGTGCGTATCAATGGCGCGAACTGGGGGGTCTACAACAATGTGCAGCAGACTGACAAAGCGCTTCTGCGACGCTATTTCAGCAATGGCGATGGGCTCAGGGTGCGATGTGCCAATAATCCGAGCGGCCCAGGGCTGACCTATAGTCCGACGCTGAACGCGAGCTATGAGATTCAGGAGACTGCTGGCTTGACTTTGGCCGAGGCCACCGCTGAATTCATCGAGATGACGCGTATCCTGACACAGGAGCCGCTCACCAATCAGACACAGATTGATGCGATGGATCGCACCATTGCCATTGATCCATCGATCTGGACCGTCGCACTGGAGAACCTGCTGACCGATGATGATTCGTACATCAACAAGGGTTGCGATTTCATGACCTATCGCGACACGGTCGACAACCGGACGCACATCATTCAGCGCGATGCGAACGAAACGTGGACCCAGACAACGTGGACCATCAATCGCAATTTCAGTCAGACCAACAAGCCATTTCTGAATCGCGTCCTGGGCCTGCCTGAGCTTCGTCAGCGCTATATGGCGCATTACCGGACGGTGATGGCCAATGTGAATTGGGCGAGCTATTTTCAAACCCGCTTTGAAACCCGCCGCGATCTGATTGCGACCGCCGTTGCGGCAGATACCAAGAAAATCTACACCACGCAGAATTTTACCGACGGCTTTGGCACCACGACGATTACGTTGACCAATGGTTTGAACGGGCAGCCGGTATCGGGATTGGCAGGCGGCACCGTGCCGGGCGTTCGCCAATTCATTGACGGCCGTGCGGCCTATTTGGCCAATGCCACGACGAATCCTGAGCTTGCGGTGACCGGTCCGACGTTGAGCAACGTCGCTGCCAGTAACAGTACGCCAAGCCCTGGCGCGACGGTCTATGTGACAGCCAATGCTGTTGCCGGCGTTGGCGGCATCACGCGAATCGAGCTGTTCTACCGGCCCAATCCCAACGACATTTATTATCGCGTGACGATGTTGGACGATGGCCTTTCGGGTGACGGCGCGGCGGGCGATGGTCGTTATGGTGTGGCGATGCCGTTGCCGGGCGCACCGGGTCAGCGTGTGGACTACTACGTCATGGGCACGGCCGGAAACGGGTTTGGGTCACTTAGTTTTCTGCCAGTGCTCGCCGAGCGCGGGCCCATGAGCATCGAGTACAACCTGGGTGCGGCACAGCCGCTGCAGATCACGGAGTACATGTACTCGGGCAATCAGGGTGAGTTTGTCGAAATCACCAATCGGAGTGGCCAGTCTATTGATCTGACGGGTTGGGTATTGAAAGACGATCAGGTGGGCTTGCCAGGATTCAGCTTGTCGCCGGCGGGCATCCTGGCGGCCGATCAGAGTGTGGTGATCACCGATGTGGTTGCCGAAACCTTTCGCACTGCCTGGAACTTGCCACCGTCTGCGAAAATCCTGGGCGAACTGGGGTCGGTCGCAGTGGGTGGCGCCAACTATGGTCGCAGCGATCAGATCAACGTGTACGACTCCGGTGGGGTGTTGATCGACCGTCTGACCTATGGCGATCAAACGTTCCCGGGGACCATCCGAACGCAGAATGCGAGTGGTCAGGTGCCATGTGCAGCGCTGGGTCAGGACACGATCGCCAGTTGGGTGCTATCGACCGTGGGGGACGTCCATGGCGCTGTCCTGTCCAACCCGAACGGGTCGAACCTCACCGATATCGGATCGCCCGGGGTGTTTGTCGCCAGCAACTGCACTGCTGAAAATTTGTTCGGCAATAGTTTCGAGTAAGAGCGCTTGGGCGCCATCAGCCAAACCTGGACTGGCGCCCCAACCCGATCGGCACAATGTGAATGGCCCCTCACGTTTGCGTGGGTGATTCACCGGATGTGAACTGGCGCACGCTTTGCTTACTATCTTCATCGACACAGATTCAGGATGAACGGCGATGCGCGGCATGAAACATTATTTTTCGGCAGGACTGATGTGCCTCAGTTTCGGGGGTTCGGCTCAGTCCTTGGACCTCGTCATCAGTGGCGAGCCCGTTACGTTGCCGCTGGACACGCCGATTATTCTCGACGACCAGCCGGCGACGCTCAATGATCTCCGCTATCACCGGGATGGGCTGCATGCACGTTGGCATGCGAATGCGGCAATGGAGGGGCTGGCAACGCCCATTTTCAGTTACACCCTGATTGGGCTCGTGACACAGAGTTCGCCACTGGCGGTGCTCGGGCAGCCACTCACGATCACGGCGGACACCAATCTGCTGGGCGTCGGACCGAGCTTGACGCTGCCGCTTGGTACGCCCGTCGTCGTTTCAGGCTTGGTTGATGCCAATGGCAGTGTGCTCGCAAGCTTGGTGGAACGGCGCGGTGCGTTGCCGCCCCGATTCCTATTGACCGGGCCGGTGACCGCAATCGGCGCGCCAGCAAGTTTGGTGCAGGTAGGTGCGCAATGGGTGGATCTGGCCGGACTGGCCGTCGCCGATTGCGTGGCAGCCGCCCCACAGGTGGGCGAGTTTCTCGAAATCCGGGCGACGGGCACAGCGTCGCTGCCGCCTGGCGCGACGCTCGGTGGCGTCACCGATGCCCGCTGCGTTGATCTGGTACCCGTTGGCACGCCCGCCGCAACCGGGTTCCTGGAGGGGCTCGTTACCGAGGTCACGAGTGCGACCCAGTTCCTGATGGGCGATCTGACCATCAATATTCTGCCGGAAACGACGTTTGCGCTCGGCTCGATCGAGGATCTTGATCCGGGTGTCGGCGTGATTTTGCACGGCAGTTATGTGGATGCCACGCACTTTGATGCAGCCGATATCGAGTTCGTCTACCAGGTGGTCCGCTTTGAAGGCCCGGTGGCACCGGCTGCGGTGCTGCCCGGGACGCAAATCACGGTGCTTGGAATTCCCGTGCGATGGTCTGCGCAAGTTCGTGATCGGGACGATATTCTGGCCCAAGGCCTGACGCAGTCGCGCCAGGTGCAGGTCCGCGGTTATGTGGATCGGCAAAATCGCGCTTTTGCCACCTTGGTCCGCGATCGTGGCAATCCCGATGCCAGCGATGTCGCCGTCCGTGGCCCGGTGCAGGCCATTACGCCGCCACGGGTCACGATTCAAGGACTGCAAGTGGACACCACCGGCGCGACGTTTGCCGACGAGTTTGGCGCGCCGCTGACGGCAGAACAGTTCTTTGCCGGCGTGCAAGTTGGTCAGATGGTGGACGCCAGTGCCGCGGTCTACAACGCGGCGCAGCAGTCGTTGCTGGCCGGTGCGATCGTCTGGATCGATGCCCCCGCCGTGCGCCGCCCGCGCGCAACGACAGGTACGGCGCCCGCCGACATTACCGCTGGTACGGCGCGCCAATATGCGTTCATCGAGCCCATGTACGCGAACGATTTCGAATAGTTGCGGCCGGACAGAGCGGTGGCAAACGATTCAGGACAGCTCGGAAGCAAGTCAGCGTCGATGCGTGCCGTGTCCTGTCAATGAACCCGGACTGATACCGGGCTCCGTGTGGGTCGGGACGCCCAGAATGATCTGAATCCGACCGGACATCTGCGGCGCGATCGCGAAAATCCGTGACGAGTCGGCGGTTCCGATCGCGATGATCGGGCTATGCTCGATCCATGATTCGCGCATTCCAATTGCTCCGCAGCCTCTTGGTGCTGCTGCTGGCCCTGCTGGCTGCAGGGCCCCTGGCCGCGCAAAGTTTCTGTACGCCGGTTGCGGCACAGGCCACGGCCGGCGGTACGGTACTGGGGAACGGCAGCCCCGGCAGCGTCACGACGGCGATGATCCAGGCAGCCCTTGATGCGGGCGGCGCGATCACGTTCAACCTGGGTTCGAATCCCAGCACGATCGTGTTGACGAGCACGCTGACCGTGAGCCGCGACGTGGTGCTCGACGGCGGTGGTTTGGTCACGCTGTCTGGTGGCGACGCGCGGCGTATTCTGCGCATCATCAATACGAATCCCAATGCCAATGCGCCGGTGTTCACGGTCACGTTGCAGCATCTGAACCTGCTTGACGCACGCGTCAGCGATGGCCGCGGCGCGGCGATTTTTGCCGACTTCAATCAGACGTTTCCGCACAAGATCAATCTCAGCCTCGTCGATGTGGACATCGTGAACAGTGATGCACCGCTTGATGGCAGCAGCCAGGATGATGGCGGCGGCGCCCTGTACGCTCTGTTGCTGAATCGGATCGATATCGCCGACTCGCGCTTTCAGAACAACACCGGCAGTAACGGTGGTGCGGTCTATTCGCTTGGCACACTGGCGGTGAACATCGTCGACAGTGCGTTCATCGGTAATCAGGCAATTGGAACGGGTGGCAACCCAGGTAACGGCGGCAATGCAGGCGGGCTTGGTGTTGATGGCGCCGCACGTTTGCTCGACGTCTGCCGCACCCGCTTTGTCGATAACACCAGCAACGCTTTTGGCGCTGGCTTCTTTTCGGTGATGTACGACACGCAAAGCCGCAGTCGCTTCGAGGATGTGCTGTTTCAGGGCAATCGGCAGCTATCGAGTACGCAGCATACCGGCGGCGCCTATATTCAAGACGGCCCGTTCGCGCTGGAGCGCGTCGCGTTTATCAACAACGAGGCCAATGGTTTTGGCGGATTGTTTGTGGCCGGCAGCGCGAGCGGCATGATCCGAAACGCCACGTTTGCCGGCAATGTCGCCCGCCAGGGGCTCGGCGCCGCGATGGCGTTGACCAACACCGCGCCGATCCAGATCGTCAACAGCACGATCGCGAATAATGTCGCCACCGCGGCATTCGCGGCGGGCATCTCGATCAATGCGCCGAATCAACTGACCCTGACCAACACGATTTTTGCCAATAACTCCGGCGGCAATGTGTTCGTCAATTGGGCGATGAACAATCCCGCGCAGTTTGATGGCGGCGGCAATATGCAATGGCCGCAAGTGCGCTCCGGTGGCGGCGGCAACGAAACGCCGGTGACCGCCAGTGCGAGTTTTGCCGACGCGATGCTCGGCGCGGTCGCCAACAATGGCGGGCCGACGCCCACGCTGGCGATGGCGAGCAATAGTCCCGCCCGCGACACGGGCGTCAACACCGCCTCGGTGCCAAGCCTTGATCAGCGAGGCTACCCGCGAGACGCCGCCCGTGATCGCGGCGCCTTCGAGTTCGGCGCCGAAGGACTGTTGTTTCGCGACAGTTTTGAATAGTCCGGATCGATACCTCAGCACGTTGCACGTTTGCGAACAAATCGCGTGCTTGAATTAATGGCAGCACGGGTGTGCCAAACGTGCGGCGTGGGGAACCTACGCTTAGCCACCTGCCGTCGAACCCATGCTATTGCCGACCGGGCCGACTCGTCTGATTGCCGCGACCGCAATGCGTTCAGCCGCCGGCCTTCAGCGCCTCAGTCGGCTCGGCGCGAAGCGCCTGGCGGGTAGGCACCCAGACTGCCAGCACGGTCGTCACCGTCATGATCAGCAAGACCAGCAAGTAAGGGGTCGGCACCTGCTGATCCAACATCGGCAACTGCGCGGCGAGACGATTGGCGAACAGCGCCCCAAGCCCCAGCCCGAGCAGCGCCGAGACGCTGGCAAAGCGCAGTACTTGGCGCACGATCAACTGCCGCAGGTCGCGCACGCGGGCGCCCAGCGCAAAGCGCACGGCCAGTTCCTTCCGGCGCTGCGCCATATTCAAACTAAACGTGGCGAATACGCCGACCGCGGCCAACAGCACGGCAAGTACCGTGATGGTCAGCACGAGTAACGCCGCGATGCGGCGCCGCTCGGTCAGATTCGCAAAGCGCTGACTCATCGTCGTCACGTCAAACAGTGCGAGGTTCGGTTCGGTCCGGGCCAGAAGCTTTTCAAGGCTGGTGCTGACCGTGAGCACATCCGTACCAGGTTCGAGTTTGATGACGACAAAGTTGTCGTCGTAGGCCATCTGCGCCATCGGCAGGTAGATCATCGGCTCGGGATCTGCATCCAGGTCGGTGCCCAAGGTATCGTCGACGACGCCGACGATTTCCGCGCTGCCAGATTCCGGCCAGCCAACACTGACGCTGACTTGCTGCCCCAAGGCATTGGCGGCCGGCAGATAGCGGTCGACAAAACTGCGATTAACTATTGCAACGGGTTGGCTGTCGGCGCGGTCGGCGGTGTTGAAGCTGCGACCACTGAACACACGGATGCCCATCGCATCGAGATACGCACCGTCGATCTGATTCAATCCTGCAGGCCATTCCGTCGTTTGACCAGAACCCGCAGGCGTGACGTTCACGAAGTCGCAGCCGCCCTGAACCGGCAGGCAGCCGGCCGCGCCAATTGCCTTCGCGCCCGGTGCCTGTTGAAACGCTGACTCGATGCGCATCATCGCGCCGGCCGTACCGTCAGCGGGCCGCAACGCAGCCGGGACCGAAATCTGCGCGCTTAACACGTTTTCGGGATCAAAGCCCAAAGGCGTTTGCACCGAGCGCCACGCCAGGCCAGCAGCCAATACGGCCGCCAGCGTGAGTGCGCTGGCCAGCGCAAACTGGATGCCGGCGATCCAGCTGTGCCAACGCTGCACCGGTCGGTTGTCGCCGCCGCGAACCAACTCGGCGGTGCGCGCCAATTGGCCCAGGCCACCGGCAAGCGCAATCAGGAGCGCGGCGACGAGCAGACCGATCAGGCCGACGTTCAGGAGTTGGGGCAGATCCAAGGCCAGGCTAGCGGGCGTCACGCTACTGCCGAGCAAATTGCCGAACCACACAGGTAGTTGGGCAAGCACAATGCCTGCGATGGTCCAGGCCAACAACAGGCCGGCACAAAGAAGTAGCAACAGCTCGCCGGTCGTGGCGAGCATCAAGCGCCATGCGGTCGCACCTACGGCGGCAAGGATGCCCAACTCGCGGCGTCGGCTGCTCAGGCGGGCGAGTCCCACCATGCCAAGATTCAGCGTGACAATCGCCAACATGATCTGGCTGCACAGCTTGAGTGCCCGAAGTGCCGAGTGCAGGCTCGGGTCCAGGCGCCACTGGCGCCAAGAAACGGTCGCGATCTGAACGCCAACCGGTCGACCCGCTTGCTGCAGATTGATGGCTGCGCCCACCGCTTTGGCTGGCGCCTGCCATTGCGCGGCGTGCGGTGATGTCTGGTCATCAACGATGAACACGGAATGCCAGAAGCTCTGTGCGCCCTTCAATCGGGACGGAAACGTGACAGCGGGCGCAGCGGCCATGGGCAGCCAGTAGTCCGCCTGCTCCGACAGCCCGCGAAACCCCGCCGGCAGCACGCCAACCACGATGAACGGCACACCCTGCACGAGGACCGACTGCCCGATGATGTTGGGATTGCCGGCAAAGCGACGCTGCCATTCCAGTGCCGAAATCACGAGTTCCTGGGTGCCAATGGCCGCGGACGTGCTGAATCCCGGGCCGCGTTCTGGCGCGACTGACAACGCCTGAAAATAGCCGGGCGACACGATTTCAACCGGCGCGCGCACGCTGCCACCTGGGGTTGCCACGGTCAATGAAATCGGTTTCAACGTCACTGCCTCAACGGACTGGGTCGGACCCATCGCCGCCTGCAAGGCTTGGTAGGCCGGATACGACCAGACCGTCCGTCGGCTTGGGTCGCCGGCGCTGCCTTCTGGCGCCAGTGTCACGAGTTGAACGCGATCGGCCGTCGGTAAGGCATCGGGTACAGCGAGCAAGGCGCGGCTCAAGGCGCCGGTCGTGATGACCATGGCGAAGCTCAGGCCCATGCCGATCAACATGGCCGCGCTGGACCATGGATGACGCAACAGGCGGCGCAATGCAAACTGAAACTCGCGCATGACTTCGGACTCCTTGTCTTGGAAAGCGGCGCCAACAACGCCGACGCGCCGACGCCGACGCATCTACGTCAGCGCAAATCCCATGCCATCGCAAACCGCTACCGCAACGGCGCCAGAAATGGCGGGTTCAGCGCCAGTTTTGCCGTTCAGAGTGGTTGGATTCAGACCGGCGTGTCCGGTTCCGGACAACGCTCGTGCGAAATCGCACAGCGACTGATCAGCCGGATCGCGCGGACTCTTGCGACTACCAGTTGCGCTGACTGGCAATCGTCATCTGGTAGGACTATAGTCTTTTGGCGCTTCCGCCGACGCCGACCGGTGTCGGAGCCGAAGCCAGATTCTTGGGTGGATTCGATGAGCACACGTGCATTGCGCTATCTGGCGCCGCTGTCTTGGCATTCGATGCAGACGGCAATGGTGTTGCCATGGCGATTGCCGCGATCTGCCCCACTCCCAGAAAGGTTGCTTGCACGGCACGTCGTTGCCGTTTGTTCCGTCACGTCCAGGAGATCAAACCATGATTGAGAGTAGGCAGCTGCAGATGTTGAAGCGCATTGCACCGGGCAGTGCGGCGGTATCGAATGACCTCGGTCTTCTGTCCGAATTTGCCGGCACCTGGGTAGGCACCGGGTTCAACCTGATCGCGCGCCCGGACAAGCAAAACGGGCACATCTTTTTCCTGATGCTGAACGGCATGATCGAGACCTTGGAGTTCACGCCGATTGGGGGTGCTGTGCCCAATCGTGGCTCGCTGCAGGACGACATCTTCATTCATGGCCTGAGCTACTTGCAGCGTGTCAGTGACCTTGACACGCATGCGGCGCTGCATATCGAGCCCGGCTTTTGGCTCCGGATTCCGAAGACGACCGCGCCGCCTCAGGACGAAACTTACGCGCGTCTGTCGACCATTCCGCATGGCGATTCATTGTTCGCGCAGAGCGTGCGCTGCGCGGATCATCCTGGTGGACCCACATTGTTGCCGGTCGACTCCATCCCGTTCACCATCACGGGCGATCCGCTGCCCAAATTGAACCAAGTGCCGAATCCGCCTTTGAAGGCGCCACTTGGCTACAAAGGCCCCTATGAGCGGCCGACATTGCCTAAAGGCGTGATCACGAGTGCCGATCCGGCCGATGTCGTGCGGAACCCGGTGATTCTGCTGCAGGAAGCGATCGCCAATCAGACAATCACCCGTACCGTTGTGATTGAAGTGACCACGGCCAGCCCGGGCGGTATTGTCAATATTCCCTTCGTGGTCAAGAACGCCGACACCATTCAGATGGATGCCATCTTCTGGATTGAAACGGTTGCGTTGCCCGATGGTACGAGCTTCCAGCAATTGCAGTACGTGCAGCGCGTGATGCTCGACTTCGATGGCATTCACTGGCCGCATATTTCGGTGGCGACGCTGGTTAAGCAATAACGGATTGGAATTGCGAACAACCAGGATGTGCGGCGGCATGGATGTGCCCGCCGCGAACTGAACACTGGGAACGAGCGGATGGCTTGGGGGCCATCCGCTTACGATCACTTGGAGGGCTTGTTCATGAATGTCAGTGCTGACCCGGCGATTTCCGCCACGACGATTGGAACCCACTGGAATATTCGACACCTGAGGCAACACCTGCAGTTTGCGATCCAGCTTGAATACTGGACGATTCCGTTTTACATGGCCGCCATGTACTCAGTGAAAGACCCGACCAGCAACGCGTTCAAATTGGTTCAGGCGGTGGTCAATCAGGAAATGTTGCACGTACAACTGGCGTGCAATGTGGCCAACGCATTCGGTACGACGATCGATCTCGAACAGGCGTTCATTGTCCCCGAGTACCAGGGCCAAAACGTTCCGCATCTGCAATTTACGGACGGCGAGGTTGACGACGATCCGCTTGATCCCAGACAGAACTATCGGCCCTACAGCGCCGAAATTGGTCCGCTCGATGAGCTTCGGATCAATGCCATGTGTTTGATCGAGTACCCTGAAGACGATGTGGCCGAACCGCCGAAGCTCAATCAGCGCGTCAGCGAATACAGCACGATCGGCGAGTTCTATCGGGCCGTGCAATTCGGCGCTACGCAGCATGTCGAAGCGATACGCCCAAACGTCAATCAGGTCGACATTTTCAAGAACTACTATCGTGGATTCCCAGATCAAACGGTCAGCAGTGCGGGCGTGACCGGCCTGCAGCAAGTGATCGATCTGATCTCGGCGATTACCGATCAGGGTGAGGGCGTGCGGCGCACGAACACGGTGCCGAATCGATTCCGTAACACCGCCGATGGCTTCAACGAACCCATGGATCACTTTGCGCGGTTCAACCTGATCAAGGACATCAAACGCCGGGAAGCGTGCTACGAAGGCGTCGCGAATCCGCCCCCGGGCTCAGCGGGGGCTGCGGCTCAGGCCATTCTGGTCCGCAATTTCAATCGCTTCCGCGGCGACATGGTCAGCCTGTTCAACGGTGGCAGCCCGGCCAACTTCGGGCCGAACATGGTCACCCTGGGCGGCAACATTCTGGATTGCTGGCGCCAAGGCGCCATCCCGCGTTTTTCTTGAGCCTCGGAGGACTTCGTCATGTCTCATCAAGCCTACTCATTCCGAGTGCATCCGGCGATCGGCTTCTCGCGCGTCGGCAATAGTCCGGACTATTATCTGGCGCCAGAAACCGCCGCTGGGATGCCAATTGCGGGCAAGCGCTACAACGGTGGTATCCCAATCAATGCCAAGACCAATGAGCCGATCAAGAGCTCGGAGCTGCGCGACGCCGACGGTCGGTTGGTTCGCCATGCGCAGCGGTTTCGGATTTATGCCTATGCGCCGTCACAGGCGGGAACGTATCCCGCGCCCGAATCTTTCGAAATCACAATTGGTTCGAAAGTCGCAGGTCGCACGGTGGTCGACATCATTTGGCAGGTGCATCTTGCCAACAAAAAAGCCAATCAATTTGTGCTGGAGAATCCCGATGTAGGTGATCGCGATTTGCTGATTCAGGGCTATGAGCAAGGCAACTTGCCACCGCTTCGCAACCTCGATCAAGGCATTGATGGCAATGACGTGTTGCGCCTTCGGAAGCTGGTCATCGATCCCGGTCCGCGCGCCTTGAAGGCGAGCGAAAAGTCCGTTCGCCAGTTCAATGTCAGCGACAAAGCGAGCTACTACGACCCGATCCAGAACCAGATCGTTGAGATCAAGCACTATCCAAAGTCGTTCCCGCGCGACAGCTTCTCGCTCTACAACCCATGGGGTGAGATCGATACACTGGGCGAGATGCTGACGGACGACGCCGGCCGGTTGATCGTGCCGGGTGGGTATGGGCGCGCGTCGGCCATTCAAACCCCGACGCCAGGTGGCGGCCTCGAACCCGCGCCGCTTGAGGATGCGGTCGATAACGATGGCTGGTTTGATGATTGTTCGGATGGCCCGGTAGACGCGACTCTCGTGTTTGATGATGGGAGCTGCGTGGCCGTGCACGGTGCCTGGCTGAATGTCACCGATCCGTCGTTTGCGCCGCAAACGCAAAACGCCGTGTCGCTGTGGGACGACATCTACGACACGTGGGTGCGCAAGTTGAATCTGGAGCCCGATCTCTACGAAAACGGTGTGTACAACCGCGACTACCGGGCGTGGTTCCCGGATCAGGTGCTGCCGTTCTTCGTTGCTGCGGCGACGCAGCGCTGGAACACCAATTTGCCGAAATTCGCGATTCGCGCGCATGAGGCGGTGGGGCAAATCCAAGCGACCGACAACCCGAAAGAAACGATCATGTCGGGGCTCGCATTTGTGCGCGATCCGAATCTGCCGCAGAGCAACTACCAAGGCGCGCCGTTCATGCCTTTGTCCCTGGGCGACAACGGCCGGGCGTTCCTGTCACCCAGGCACACGCAGTACTTCCTGCTCGAACAATGGGAGCGCGGTTGTTTTCATGGCGACGCGCGGCCGATGGGGGCTGGTGATCAATTGGACCGCGACACCTTGATCAACTGTCTGGGTGGCCGCTTCAGTCCTGGTATCGACATGACGTTCATCATTCGCCAGCCAGGCTTGTATGAAGTGGACTGGCGGGCGCGCGGAAGCGGTCCGTTTCGGATTCACAAAGCGGCATTGGACTACGCGAAGGCGAGCGACAAACAACCATTCCTTGGCGAGGGTTGGGTGCCATTGCACCGGGAGTCGGACGGCCTGGAGCCAGGCGATGCCTCGAAGTTCATGTCCGTGCCGTGGCATACCGACTACAACTCCTGCGGAACGCACCAGACTGCCCCGAACCCAGCGGACAACACGCAGCCCGCGCAGACCACGCTGTATTGGTCTTGGCCCGCACAGCGGCCGTTCGCGGTGTACACCGCCGACGACGCGCGCCACGGCGATCTCAACACGCAGCGGCTGTCGATCCGCGGTTTTGGAACGGCGTCTGGTGATCCGTCCAACCAAGGTCGCTTTCAGCAATACATCGACTTCATGCGGCACTGGCCGGAGGTCGGTACGATTCTGCAAGCGACGCAGATCGATACGGTCAGCGGGTCGTTTCAGGATGACTGGTATCTGGAAGTGCAAAGCCAGTTTGACGATAGCAATTCTGAGGTGCAGCCTTGGCCGATCAACGGTCTGACGCCATCGCCGAACTGACCGGATGAGGGGGTTATGGTCTATCGATTCTTGGCTGGCTGAAGGTCGGGCTATTGTGTCGCAAGTCGCCCTCTCGACGACCCGCTCCCATTCGCGTGGGAGCGGGGGCATAAACAAGCGCCCTGACCAATCATGAGTGCCGCATGACGCCCACCGATCGCCCACTGCCTCTGCACGTGCGGGTAGTCATCATTGGTGGTGGCCCGGCGGGCTGCGCCACGGCGCTGCGCTTGCACCAGCTGGGCGTGTCCGATGTATTGGTGATCGAGGCAGGCCAATATCAACGCGAGCGAGTGGGCGAGAGTGTGCCGCCAGATTTCCGGCGCGTGCTGGCGACACTCGGGTTGCTCGAATCGTTCCCGTCCGAGGCCCATGCAACATGCCTCGGCAGTCGCTCAGCATGGGGCACCGAGACGCTCGGCTACAACGACTTCATCGTTGATCCGCATGGCCCGGGTTGGCATCTGGACCGCAGTGAGTTCGAACGGTGGTTAGCAGATTCGGTTCGGGCACGCGGGATGCTGCTCAGTTCGAATACACGCTTTCGCGACGTGGCGCCGAACCGTGGTTCGGGTCGGATCCTGAGTCTCGAACGCGATGGTCAAGCCATCTTGGTCAAGGCCGATTTTGTGGTCGACGCTGGTGGCGTTCAAGCCCTGCTGGCGAGCCGTCTTGGCGCGCGCCGACAGTGCGATGATCAGATGCTGGTCGCAGCCGCATTCTTGGACGTCGATGCGGATGCGGTCGCGCTGGATTCGCTGACCTTGCTCGAAGCGGAAGCCGACGGCTGGTGGTATGCGGCGCGCCTGCCTAGCGGTCGGGCGATCGTGGCTTTTAGTAGTGACGCGGATGTCATCCGGTCGCGGCGAATGGATCAAGTCAGCGGCTGGCTGACCAAAGCGGCGGCCACGCGCCATATTGCCGAACTGACGCGCGCGGCGCGTTGGCGTCACGAGCGACCCATTCGGTTGCTGGCCGCCAGCAGTGTGCTGGAGCCGTGTGTCGGGGCGGACTGGTTGGCGGTGGGCGACGCAGCGTCAAGTTTCGATCCGATTTCAGCGCAAGGGCTCCACAAGGCATTTGTGCAGGGTGTGGCCGCAGCGGACGCCATCAACACAGCGCTTCAGGGCGACGCAAGTGCCTTGTTGCAGTATGGTCTGATGGTGCGCACGCGCTATGCTCAATACTGGCAGCAGCGGCGCTATTTCTATGCACTGGAGCAGCGTTGGCCGGAGTCGCCATTCTGGCAACGACGGCAAGCGGCGTAACCACCTCACGGCTCTCGGTCGTGAAGGGTCGAAAGCGTTGGGCGACGGCCCAAGTTCTGACTGGAGTCCTGCAACATGTCTGATGTGTCCGACGCCCGCTATGTGGTGGTGTTCCGTGCAACCGTTGCAGCGTTCGACGACGAATACAGCCGCACGGCGGCCGCGCTTCGCGAACGCGCGTTGCGAGACTTCGGCTGTCTGGCCTTTCATGCGTTGACAGAAGGTGATCAGGAGATTGCGCTGTCGTATTGGCCGTCACTCGAGGCGATTCGAACCTGGCAACAGGATGCAACGCATCTGCAAGCACAGGAACTCGGACGAACCCGCTGGTATTCGGGGTATCACGTGGAAGTCGTCGAAATTCTGCGCGCGTATCAGCACCCGCGTTGACGGCGTCCGTCGTACGCCGGGTAGGCCGTCAATCCACCACGCCGACCCGCGCAAACAAGTCCCATTGCACGTCGCGGGGGCCATTGCCCCACATGGCTCGGAGTGCTGGCGCGCGCGTCGCAAGCGGGTCGGTGCCAGTTCGTTTCCGATAGCGCTGCATGGCTGACCACGATTCCAGGTAGCCGAGAAACTGATCGACCGTCCACGACAGCGTCAATGAATGTGCGGGCACCGAGATTGGTCGAAACGGAAACGGCAAATCGAGCAACGCGGCATCCACATGCCGACGTTCCGGTGGCCAGTCCGCGCCGAGCACGGGCTCGTAGAGCTCGGCGACCCAGGCGTCGATGTCGGGTGCAATCTGCGTGTGCCGGTAGCCGTAAGCCGCAATGACGCCCCCCGGCTTGGCAACCCGGCGGACTTCGCGGGCAAAGCGGTCATGATCGAACCAGTGATAGGCCTGCGCCACGCTGATGAAGTCGACGCTGCGATCGGCGAGGCTGGATTGTTCGGCGGGTTCAACACGATAGTCGATGTTTGGCATCGCTTCGGCGTTGGCAATCTGGGTGCTGGACGGATCCGTCGCAATGACGGTTCTGAACCAGCCGGCGAGCAAGACACTGGCCTGGCCGTTGCCGCAACCGACATCCCAGCAGCAGTCCCGACCGGGCGCCGATTGACACAGGGCCATCAGAAACGCCGACGGGTAGATTGGGCGGGCCTGGCGATACGTGTCGGCATGGCCAGAGAAGTGGTCTTTGAACGGCGTTTGGCTCATCGCTTAGGTCGCTTGGGAAAACGTGGTCGGAGTGGTTTCTGCCTGGGTACGTGCATCCGCGCCGGTGCCGGCTGGCCATCGAGAATACGAAGATGTCCCGGCAGGAGGCCATCGAGCCGATACGGGCCAATCGCAGTGCGAATCAGGCGCAAAGTCGGCAAGCCGACCGCTGCCGTCATGCGGCGCACCTGGCGATTGCGGCCTTCGCGGAGAACGATTTCGAGCCAACAAGTGGGAATCGCCGCGCGCACCCGGATCGGCGGATCGCGCGGCCAAAGCCACTCGGCGTCGGCATCCGCAAGGCACCGCACTGAGGCGGGCAAGGTTGGGCCATCATTGAGCACAACACCGTGCCTCAGTGCATCGAGTTCGGCGTCGGTGGCGAGATGCTCGACTTGCACCCAATAGGTCTTGGGCCACTTTTCGCGGGGGTCACTGATTTGATGGATCAAGGGGCCATCGTCGGACAGCAACAGCAGGCCTTCGCTATCCAGATCCAGTCGACCGGCTGGGTAGATATTCGCGAAGTCATCGTCGCGTCGGGTGGTTGTGGTGCCAGCGTCAATCCACGCGTTGGTGCGCGCCTTCTGGATGACGTCAGCCAACGTCGGCCGGCCGTCATTGCCCGAGAACTGGCAGAGCACGCCATAGGGTTTGTTCAGAGCCACCAGCATGCACGCTAGTGTAGTGGATCCATGTCGGTCCGAAGGCGGCCAAAGCGTGGTCGATTCAGCCGGCCATCAGCCACTTTGAATCGGAGTTCGGAAACTGAATTTCGACTGCGCCACTGATTTCGTCGGAACCCCATTTCGTGCCATCCTCGTTGCAGGGCAGGCTGTAGTAAAAACGCTAGCCGGTGCGACCTGATGGGCGCGCCGCACTCAAGACTGTTGGGAGACCCACATGCTGCGATACTGGTTGACGTGCTTGTTGTGCATCTTGTCCTGGCCTTTGGCCGCGGCCCCGCCGACTGAGGCCGAATTGCCCGCCGTGCTGCGCGATTGGCAGGCCTGGGTGCGTTACGACAAGACGTATCGGCAATGCCCGGCCAAATTTGATGCCGAATACACTGACGCCGACGACTTCTGGTGCGGCTGGCCCTCCCGATTGACGATCGATGTGGGCACCGACAGCGCGAGCTTCAGTCAGACTTGGGAGCTTTACGATCGCAGTTTTGTGCCGTTGCCCGGCAATTCGAAACTGGCTCCGGTCGATGTCAACGTCGATGGCAATTCCGCACCGGTGGTGTTCGAAGACGACCAACCTGGGCTGTGGCTGGACGCGGGCAGTTACGCGATCACCGGTCGGCTGCGTTTTGCCGAGCGCCCGGAATCGATCGCGGTACCGGAATCGGTGGCGCGCGTGGCGCTGACGGTCGATGGTCGTGCAGTGTTTCCGTTGAATCGCGCGGATGGTGTGCTCTGGCTCGGTCGGGCCGAAGGCACGTCGGTGGAGGCCGATGCGCTGAGCGTGCAAGTGTTCCGCCTGGTCACGGACGGGATTCCCGCCACGCTCGAAACGCGTCTGCAATTCGAAATCAGCGGCAAGGGTCGCGAGGAAATTCTGCCGTCCCCGTTGCCCGAAAGCTTTGAGCCCATCTGGATTCGTGGCGATCTGTCGGCGCGCCTGGAGGCCGATGGCAGCATGCATGTGCAAGTCCGGCCGGGCACGTTTACGGTCACGCTCGGTGCGCGTTCCATCACCCCGTTGGCCGAGATCAAGCAGACCGTTCGCTCGACGCCCTGGCCGCCGCAGGAAGTGTGGTCGTATCAGGCCAATGGCGCGCTCCGCGTGACGGAAGCGGGCGGCCCGCCGCAGATCGATCCAAACATCGCGGAAGTGCCGTCGGAATGGCGGCAGTTTCCGGCATACATGCTCGAAGGCGATACGGCGCTCGCCATTACCGAGAACTCCCGCGGCTTAGCGACCGGCGATGCGAATCGTCTCAGTCTGGCGCGCTCGCTGTGGCTCGATTTTGATGGCGGCGGGTGGACGATCAAGGATCAAATTCGCGGCGAACTGAAAAAGGATTGGCGCTTGAACGTCCGTGAGCCGATTCAGATCGGGCGTGCGGTTGAGAATGGCGAACCCTCGCTCATCACGCGTTCGGTCGGCGACAAGGCGCTGGGGGTGGAAGTGCGGCATCGCAGCCTGTCGCTCGATACCACCGCGCGCGAGGAGTCCGGGGCCCGCAGTCTGCCGGTCACCGGCTGGACGCAGGCGTTCGACTCGGTTGACACGTACTTGCAGTTGCCCCCGGGATACAAACTCTGGGCAGCGCTCGGGATGGACCGTGCACCCGATGCGTGGCTCGACAAGTGGGACTTGCTCGACGTGTTCTTTGCTGTACTGACGGTCGTCCTGTTCTCGGTGCTGTTCGGTCGGATCGCTGCCCTGGTGCCGCTGGTCTATGTCGCGTTTGCTTGGCACGAGTATGATGCGCCGCGCACGGCTCTGATCGTTGCGCTGGTGGCATTGGCCGTGGCGCGCGGGCTCAGTAATGCGGGCTGGTTTGCGGTGGCCTCGCGCTGGGTCGCGCGCATTGCCGTCGTGGTGTTGTTGTTCATCAGCGTGCCCTTTGCGATTGAGCAGATTCGCTATGGCCTCTATCCGCAACTGCTAAGCAGCAGTTACGGCGTCAACGATTTTGATGGTCGGATGAATATGTTGGGCGGCATGGCAGAGCAAGGGTATGCGGAAGCACCGCCACCCCCACCGCCCGCACCGATGCCGGCGTCAGCCGCGCCAGAGCCCGAAGCAGCTGAGGAGCAGAACGTGGTGCAGGATGCTGACTCAAGCATCTACTCTGAACTGAACAAGGTGCAATCGCTCAGTCGGCCGGCCAAGAAGATGAAGCGCTATGAGGCAAACGCGGTGGTCGTCCAGAACGGCTACGCTGAGCCGAGTTGGACCTTTCATGGCTACAACCTCCAGATCCAGGGTCCGGTCGATCCGAGCCAGAACATGCGGCTGATCATCTCGCCCCCCTGGCTCACTGCGGGTTTCCGATTCGTGATGGTTGCCGCGCTGGTGTGGGTGCTGCTCGCGATGCTCTTGAAGCACTTCAAGCAAACGCCGCCGTCGCGCAAACTCGGATTTGGTCTGGTTCTATTGATGGCGGGATCGGTGGCCCACGCGGATGAGCCGCCAGTGCCGAGCCAGGACGTGCTCAACCAGCTTGAAGCGCGTTTGTTGGCCGCACCGGAATGTGCGGACACTGGGTGCGCGCGCCTTGCGACAGTGGATGTGCGCGGCGATGCCGAACGGGTGAGTCTGGCGCTGACCTTGGAAGCGGCCAGTCGTGTCGCCGTGCCGCTGCCCGGTAACGAATCGCAGCTCAGCATTGACTCGGTCAGCATTGATGGCGTCGTCACCGAGCGCCTGGTGCGTGATGACGAAGGCCGGTACTGGACGGTGCTGAATCGCGGGGTGCACCGCGTACAAGTGGACGCGCGAATCGCCAATGTGGCGAGCGTCGAAATTGGGTTCCCGATGGCTCCGGCATGGATCGATGCTGAACTTGGCGGCTGGGAGGTCAGTGGCATTAATGAAGGCCAACTCACCACCGGTAGTTTGAATCTGACCCGCACGGTCGTTGGCGATGCGCCGGTTGCGGAAGCTGGGGTGGCGCAGCGGTTTGATCCGTTCGTGCGCGTCACGCGCCGTCTCGACTTCGATCTGGATTGGACGGTCTACACGTCGGTCGATCGCATCGCACCTCAGGAGGGCGCGTTTTCGGTGACGCTGCCGTTGCTGGCTGGCGAACGAGTGCTCGATGCCAATGTGCAGATCAAGGACGGGATCATCACGTTGCCGTTTGCCGATGGGCAGTTCACGGTGAGCTTTGAATCGCGGCTCGATGCCGTGCCGAGCCTCGAACTCGATGCACCGTCGTTGAACGAGCGTGCGGAGGTTTGGGTCATCAGCGCCAGCCCAACGTGGAATGTGCTGGTCGGTGGCATGCCGGGGGTGTACCCGGGCGATCCGGAGAGCCTGTTCGAGTACTACCCGCTGCCGGGTGAGCGCCTGAACGTGCAAGTGACGCGACCGGAAGCAGTGCCGGGCGGGACGATCGCCTTTGACAACGTGAGTGTGCAATCGCGCTTCGCGAAGCGCTCGGTTGAGCACGATCTCAACTTGCAGTGGCGCGCGACGCAGGGTGGTCAGCATGGCATCGTGCTGCCCGAGGGGGCGGAGGTCCTATCGGTCACGATCAATGGGTCGTTGTTGAATCTGCGCCCTGACAAGGGTGTGCTACGGGTGCCGATCACCCCGGGCAATGGCACGATTGCGGTGACCTGGCGACACTTGGATCAAGGCGCTGGATTGAGCATGCAGACTCCGGTCGTCGATCTGCGCGCGCCGGCTTCCAACCTCAGTCTCGGCATGAGTATTCCGGAAGACCGCTGGCTGATCGCCGCGCGCGGTCCGGCGCTCGGGCCTGCTGTGCTTTATTGGGGCGAATTGCTGGTGATGTTGCTGCTCGCCTATGCGTTGTCGCGGCTCGCACGGACGTCGATCAAATTGCACGAGTGGATCTTGCTCGGCGTGGGCTTTTCGACCGTGTCGTGGTTTGCGCTGTTTGTGTTTGCCGCATGGTTGTATGCGATTGACTGGCGCAAACGCCTCCAACCGGCGGGCTGGTTCTGGAAGTTCGATTTGATCCAGCTGGGTCTGTTGATGCTGACTTTATTTGCGGTGATTGCGTTGTTTGCGGCGTTGAATACGGGTCTGATTGGTCAGCCGGACTTGCATGTGATCAGCCGTGGGTACGGCGCCAACGATCTGAAGTGGTTTGCTGACTTGAGCGACACCTTGTTGCCGCAAGGTTACGCCTGGACACTGCCGATCTGGTTGTACCGAACCTTGATGCTGGCCTGGGCATTGTGGATGTCGTGGTCCCTGGTTCGCTGGGGCAAGGCAGCGATGGCGGCGTTCCTGCACGAAGGTGCGTGGCAGCCGATGTTCGCACCGAAGGCGCCCGCAGCAATCGCGGCGGCAACTCAGGCTCCGGCCGGAGCCGACGCTGGCTCGACCGCGCCGGATGGAATCGCCAACGCGGCGACCGAAACCAACGGTGAGCCAGCAGACCTGCCAGCGTCTGATCCGGATGCATCCGCGATGGGTGATGCCGAGCAAGCGCCGCCGGCGTTGCCCGAGACGAGCCAGGGCGAACTGCCGCTCGAATCGGAACCCGACTCGGGCGACACACCGAAGTCTTCGTGACGGCGTTGCAAGTAGCCGCGGTATTGCGCGGCGCGCGGCAAGACGCGTCTGGCCCGGAGGCCAGACGCGAGGCGGAGCTGCTGCTGCAGGCGGTTACGGGTATGTCCCGGGCTGGATTGATCAGTCACGGCGACCGACCGCTGACAGATGCCGAGCACGCGCAATTCTCCGCCCTGTGGCAGCGTCGACTGCAGGGCGAACCAATCGCGTACTTGTTGGGCTGGCGCGAGTTCTATGGTCTCAGGTTGGCGGTCAGTCCCGCGGTGTTGATTCCGCGGCCCGAGACCGAGTTGCTTGTCGACGCGGCGCTCTCGCGCCTGCCCGACACGCAGTCCCTCAACGTGCTCGACCTGGGCACGGGCAGTGGTGCCATCGCGCTGGCCATCGCGGCCAATCGGCCCGAGGCATCGGTTCACGCGGGCGATGTGTCGGCAGCGGCACTGGATGTTGCGCGACAGAATGCGAAGGCGCTTGGATTGGCGCAGGTCTGCTTTCACTTGAGCGACTGGTTTCAGGGCATCGAACCCGGTCTTCGTTTCGATCTGATCCTCAGCAATCCGCCCTATATCGCCGAGCACGATGCGCACCTGCAACAGGGCGACTTGCGCTTTGAGCCCCTGCAGGCGTTGACGCCCGGCGGCGATGGCTTGGCATCGTACCGGCACGTGATCAAAGCGGCGCCGGAATGGCTGAATGCTGGTGGCTGGCTGCTGTTTGAGCACGGTTATGACCAGGCCGATGCAATTCGCGCGCTGTTCGTCGATGCCGGCTACAGCGATGTGTCAACGCTTCAGGATATCGAAGGCCGCGACCGCGTAACGGTCGGCCAATGGCGAATTTAGTCGCGGGGTCAGCCCCTGTGGCTGCTCTTGATTCGCGAAACCCACGCACCAGACGAATGCGGCGCAATAGGCTCGTGTAGCTGGGGCAGACACAGGGGTCTGCCCCTACGGGATCGCGGCGAAATTGGCTCGTGTGGCTGAGGATTGCTACGCGCGTGGGTGCGGCATCACCGCCGACATCACGCCACCCCAACCGGAAAATGGATCGCAAACCGGATGCCTTGATTGGGCGCGGAGTCCACTTCGATCTCGCCGCGTAGTCGCTGGGTGATCAGGTTGTAGCAGATGTGCATGCCGAGTCCGGAGCCACCGCTGTTGCGCCGCGTCGTGAAAAACGGCTCGAAGATGCGGCGCTTGGTTTCGGTGTTGATGCCCACACCGTTGTCTTGATAGTGAATGTGGCACACGCCTTGTTCCAGGGTCGCGGCAATGTCGATCCGACCGCCGCGGCCATCCGGAAACCCGTGCGTCAGCGAGTTCATGATGAGATTCGACAACACCTGATAAATCGCCGCCGGATACGTTTTGAAAACCAGTCCCGATGGGCAATTCACACTGAGCTCCAGATCGCGACGTTTCAACGCCGGGCGCAGCGCCATCAGAATTTCCCCGATGTATTCCTCCAGATCGATGGCGCGCAGTTGGTCATCGGTTTGGTCAATGGCCACCTGCTTGAAACTCTTGATCAGCTGATCGGCACGCGCCAAGTTTCGCAGCACGAGTTCGGCGGCTTCGCCGGCCTGCTGAAATTCGCGTACAGCCTGCGTGTTGGTGCTGGCTGACACGCGTTTCAGCAAGCCGTCCATCACTGCCTTCAGATGTGACGCTGCTGTCACCGACACCCCAATTGGCGTGTTGATTTCGTGCGCGATGCCTGCGACCAGGCTGCCAAGTGCGGCCATCTTTTCGGTTTCCACCATACGCTTCTGCGCGGTGCGGAGATCATGCAGCGACTGCGTCAGTGCCTGATTGCTCACCGACAGTTCCTGCGTTCGCAAGCGGACGCGCTCCTCCAGCACTTCGTTCAGATCGCGAAGCTGTTGCTCGGCACGTTTGATCTCGGTGATATCGAGCAGCGTCCCCATCATCCGCTGCGCGCGACCTGCCTCGTTACGCTCCACCACGCGGGCGCGGCCGACCACCCAGCGCCACTGTCCATCGCGATTTTTCAGTCGGAACACGGCCTCGAACGCGTCCGACTGGGCCGTCAAACCGGCCCGAATCTGCTGCACCAGCGCCTCCTGGTCATCGAAGTGCACCTGTGCCAGCAAATTGGCGAAATCGAGACGACCGCCGGCATTTTCCAGATCGAACTGCGTGAGCTGGAACTCTCGTTCCACCTGGCGGTGTTCCAGATCGATGTCCCATAGTTCGGCCTCACTGCCCCAGAGCGCGAGCCGCATGCGGGTTTCCTGCTCGTGATGCGCCGTGACATCGCGGGTCGTACCGATGATCCGGGTAGGAATGCCTTCGGCCGTGGGGTCAAACGCCAGGCCGTGCGAACTGAGCCAACGATAGCTGCCGTCTTTGGCGCGCGCCCGATACGTGGCAAGAAAGGTGCCCTGCGGCGCCGCGACGGCGCGCTGAAACGCTTGGATCAACACCGTCCGGTCGTCGGGGTGCAGAAAGTTTCGGAGGGCTTCGCGGCCACCGGTTTCGACGATCGTCGCGAGATCAAGATCGGTCAGCACGTTATCGCGGCTGAGTCGGTCAGCGACCAAGTCCACTTCCCAGAGTTCTTCGCCCGCGCTTCGGAGGGCGAGACTCAGTCGTGCACTATCTTCCTGGATGCGCGTCACATCGCGCGATGCGCCGGCGATCAACAATTCGCCATTGTCGGCGTGGAACGCTTGCCCGCGCACCAGAATCCAGAGCCACCGGCCTTCGGTATTGCGGGAGCGATACAGCACCTCGATGGTCTGGCCCAGATGGCTGACTGCATGCGCGATGCCTTCCCGAATCTTGTGGGCGTCGTCCGGATGCGCGGTGCCTTGCAATTCGTCCAGACTGATCGCATCACCGTCTTTGGCGCCGGCGACGGGCAGGGAGTTCAGCAGCCGGGTGAAGATGCCGCGGGTGACATTGATCTCCCAGAGTTCCTCACCGCCCACCTGCAGCGCACGCTGGACGCGCGGGTCCTGGCTGCTGAAGTGCTGGCGCTGCTCGTTCGCGTCCGGTCCCATGTTCAACTCTCAATGCTGGCCTTGATCGTCCTGGCTGCAGCGGGCGAGCTGGCAGCATCCCGATCGCAGTCTGTTGCCGATCTTGCGCGCCCGGAGCGGGCAAGTCCAGTGTGCGGCGAATGGCTCGTGCGTTGCCCGGAACCAGGACACGGCCGCTCAGTCGTCGCTGATTGGATCGATTTCCAGCGACCAGCGTACCCGATGCTGGCTGGCCAGTTCGGGCAGACTGGTCTGCCAACGGCGAATCGTGTCGGCCCGCAGGCGACGATCCGGGCTGTCGAGCCAGAGCTGAGCGCGATAGCGATTGGCCCGTTTGGCGTGTGGCGCGGGCATCGGCCCGCGTGTCTTGCCAGGCTCTGCGAGCTGCTGCTTCGCTGCGTCCAAAAAGTCGATCGCCCGCTGCTCGTCCGGGCTGTCGGCGCGCAGCAATGCCTGCGCGCTGAACGGCGGCAGATCCAGACTGCGTCGAAGCGCTAGTTCGGCCGCTGCAAAGGCCCGATAACCGCCACTGAGCAGGCTCTTGAAAAAGGCATGGCCGGGATAGCGCGTCTGGACCAACACCAGCCCCGGCCGTTGCGCGCGGCCGGCACGACCGGAGACTTGAATCAGAAGCTGCGCAGCGCGCTCGCCGGCACGGATGTCGGTCGAGAGCAGGCCTTGATCGGCATCGGTCACGATGACGACAGTCAGCAGCGGCAAGTCATGGCCCTTGGCCAGCATCTGCGTCCCGACCAGAATCATCCGCTCGCCGTGGCGTGCGCGCCGCATGGCGACTTCAAAGTCATGACTGCCGCGAATGCTGTCGCGGTCAAAGCGTTGAATCGCGATGTCGGGAAACAGTTCCTGCAAGCCCTCCTCGATGCGCTCGGTGCCATGCCCGAACGGCTGCAACGGGCTGTGATCGTTGGGGCATGCGGGCGGGGCCTTCTGCACCCGCTGGCAGTAATGACATATCAGGCGCGCATCGGTTTTGTGCCAAGTGAGTGGCCGCTCGCAGCGTTCGCAATTTGGCATATGGCCGCACAGCTCGCATTGCAGGCCGGGTGCATAGCCGCGCCGGTTGCGAAACACCATCGCCTGCTCGCCCCGATCGAGCGCCGCGCGAATGGCATCGATGGCCTCCCGGGCGAGGCCATGCTGGGGCCTTTGCACATTGAGATCGATCAGCCGCACGCTCGGCGGTTTCGCGTGCTGCGCGCGCTTCGGCAGGCTGAGGCGGTCGTAGCGGCCCTGGTCGAGATTGTGCAGCGTCTCGAACGACGGGGTAGCGGAACCAAGCACGGTCGGAATACCGAGTCGGTGCGCCCGCATCAGGGCCACATCGCGGGCATGGTAGCGAAAGCCTTCCTGCTGCTTGTACGAGGCGTCGTGTTCTTCGTCGACCACGATTAGGCCTAAATCTGCAAAGGGCGCGAAGACTGCGGAGCGTGTGCCGACCAGAACCAATGACTCGGCTTGTCGGCAACGCTCAAACACCTGCGCGCGCTCGCGATCCGACAACCCGGAATGAACGCGGAGCACCGGGAACCCGAGCCGCTCGCGAAAGCGCTCGCTCAATTGTGGGGTGAGTCCGATCTCCGGTACCAGCAACAGGGCCTGTCGCCCGGCCCGCAACACCGCATCGATTGCGCGCAGGTAGACCTCGGTCTTGCCACTGCCAGTCACGCCTTCGAGCACGAGGCACGCATAGTGATCGCGTGCGGCGAGGATGGCGTCGAGCGCGGCCTGCTGCGCCGGGTTGGGCTCCGGGCCCTGTACCAACGCCTGCCTGGGTGCGTGGCTCAAATCGATGACCTCAATCAGACCGAGGTCCAGCAGGCGTTTTCGACTGCGCGCATCGGCATCCGTGCGCGTGCTCAATTCACGCCAGGACTGCGGGCCCTCAGCCAGCAAGTCGTAGACCTGATACGCCTGACTCTCCGGTTTCAGCTTCTTCAGCGCGATGGTATCGGCAACGCGCCGATAGACCTGCTCCATGGCGGCCTGGCGATCCGGCCCGTCGCCGGCCATGGGCGGCAGGGCGGTAGCCAGCACTTCGCCCAAGGGATGCTGGTAGTAGTTCGCAGCTTGCAGCAGCGTCGCAAACAGCGCGTCGCCGTAGATCGACTGGGCATCGAGCACGTCCGTGATGGGTCGCCATTCGCGTCGGCCCGAGCGCGTTTCGGCGCGCGTGATCTCGACGACGACGCCTAGCTTTTCGATGCCCCGAAACGGCACGCGCACGCGCATGCCTGGGCGCAGCGTCGCCGCACTGCGACCGCGCGGCGGCAGATAGTCGAACAGTTCATGTAACGGCAAGTCGAGTGCGACGCGGACGAGATCCATGTGCCAGGCCCTTATCCATCAATCAAGGCGCGTCGGCCCAGCGTTGGATCAGTTCGCGTTCGGCCTCGCTGATCTGCGTCAGATTGCCGAGCGGCATGATGCGCGCGACGACTACTTGTTGCCGAATCAAGGCCCGCTGCGCCTGCCATTGCTCGGGCGTGTCCAGGACCATGCCTTTCGGCGCGACCGGCATGATCGTCGGTGCGCTGCTGTGGCAATTCCGGCAATGCTTCTGAAATACGGGCTCCAATTCCGCCAAAGTCGGCGGGCTGTTTGTCGCCGCGATCGCCGCCGTGCCGGGTTCAGAGGACGCGGTATTGGGTGCCGCAGGTGCTGGCACCACCGGTCGCGGTGCCAGATACCACACTACCGCAAGCATCAGGGCAAACCCGCTTGCGAGCAGTGGCCAGGTGCGCTGGCCACTGTGCCACCGTACAAAGAACTCGCGGATCATGGCCGCGCCGAGCACAATCACGAACAGCAACCAACCCCGGTGCGCATCAGCATACGCCGGACCCCAGTGGCTGGATAGCATCGTAAACACCACCGGCAACGTAAAGTAGGTGTTGTGCACCGAGCGTTGCTTGCCGCGCAGGCCGTCCTCCGGATTGATGGCGCCGCCTTGAGCCAGGGCCTGCACCAGCCGCTTCTGGCCGGGAATGATCACGAAGAACACATTCGCGGACATGCACGTGGCCAGCGCGGCGCCCGTCAGCAGGAAGGCCGCACGCCCGGAGAACACGTGCGTGCTGGCGAGACAGAGCCCGAGCACGAATAGGAGCACCGCAACGCTCAACGCTTGTTCGTTGTGGGCGAACACCTTGCACGCCAGGTCATAGATCAGCCAACTGCCCAGCAGCAGCAACAGCGCAGCGAGCACCGCCTCGGAATTGCTGAGCGCCAGTACCTTCGGGTCAACGAGATACAGGTTCGGTGCCGTCAGATAAACGAGGCACAGCAGCGCGAAGCCGCTCATCCAGGTGGTGTACGACTTCCACTTGGACCAATGCAGATCGTCTGGCAATTCGGCCGGCGCCGGCATGAACTTCTGCTTCAAGTAGAAGCCGCCGCCATGCACCGACCAGGATTCGCCGAATAGACCTGGCGCCTTGCTCTTGGGCTTGGCGAGGCCGCGATCCAGTGCGACAAAGTAGAACGATTCGCCGATCCAGGCGATTGCGGCCACCACATGCAGCCAACGCAGCGCGAACGCGAGCGCCTCAGTCCAGTACCCCATCAGCTGCCCCGGTACGTGCTGAACGAGAACGGCGAGACGAGCAACGGAACATGATAGTGCTGCGTCGGCTGCGCAATGCCAAAGCGGATCGGCACGACATCCAGAAACCGTGGCTCGGGCAATGTCACGCCCAGGCCAGCAAAGTAATCGCCGATCGCAAACTCCAGTTCGTACTGGCCCACCGCAATGGCATTCGCGTCGAGCAAAGGCTGGTCGCAGCGACCATCCTGATTGCTGGTGCGCTCGGTCAGCAATTGGCGCGTGTCTGCTTGCAGCTGAAACAACCGAATGCGCACGCCCGCAGCCGGGCGGCCGTGCGCCGTATCGAGAATGTGCGTGGTCAAGCCGGCCATGTTCAGACTCCGTGTGCGGCGCAGTAGTCGGCCAGCCGTTGCATCATGGCGGCGCGCGCGTCGGCATCGACAAAGCTGGCTTCGAAACTGTTTGCCGCAAGTTGGCGCGCGTCGGCGGCCGTCAGGTTCAATGCCATGACGGTCTCGACGAAATTCTGATTCATGTAACCCCCGAAGTACGCGGGGTCATCGGAATTGATCGTGACGCACACGCCGCGTGCCAGCATTTGGCCGAGATTGTGATCGGCAAGGTGCTTGTAGACACAGAGCTTGACGTTGGACAAGGGGCAAACGGTCAGCGGCATGCGCGTGTCGATCAGGCGCTGCATCAGTTGCTCGTCGCGAATGGACTGCACGCCATGATCGATGCGCTGCACGTGCAAGACATCCAGTGCGCCCCAGACATACGCAGGTGGGCCCTCTTCGCCGGCATGTGCCACGGCGCGAAGTCCGAGTGCGCGGGCTTTGGCAAACACACGGGCGAACTTTTCAGGTGGATGGCCGACTTCGGAGGAGTCGAGACCGACACCAACGATGTGTTGCAAGAATGGCTCGGCCTCGGCCAAAGTCTTGAATGCGTCATCTTCGCTGAGATGGCGCAGGAAGCACAGAATCAGCGCCGAAGTGACGCCCAATTCCGCCTTGGCTGCGGCTTGTGCGCGCACCAGCCCGTTGATCACGGTGCCGATCGCAATGCCGCGCTCGGTATGCGTTTGCGGATCGAAAAACAGTTCGGCATGGATCACCTGGTCCGCGGCAGCGCGACGGAAATAGGCCATCGCCATGTCGTAGAAATCCTGCTCGGTGATCAATACGCTCGCGCCGGCGTAGTAGATATCCAGAAAGCTCTGCAGATCGGTGAACGCGTAGGCGGCGCGCAGCGCTTCAACACTTGGGTAGCTGAGCGTGATGCCGTTGCGTTTGGCCAGCTGAAAAATCAGCTCGGGCTCCAGGGAGCCTTCGATGTGGATGTGCAGTTCGGCCTTGGGGAGGCCACGGACAAAGGATTCGAGAGCAGTGATTTGAGTCATGACGTGACGTGTTTTTCGGGTCGTTTGATATCGGTCTGAGTGTACACCGCAGGCCGTTCATTGACGTCTGGGCCGTTTGTCAGCGCGCCGTCGGGCCTGAACCAATCTCGCGGCAAGATTGGTTCGCGGCTGAAGCCGCTCCCACAAAAACCATTGCTCCCGCCCGCTAGTGCGGCAAGGTCCGTTAGTTTCTGTGGGAGGGCCTTCAGGCCCGAACCAGTCTTGCGGCAAGTCCGATACGCTACTGAAGGCGCTCCCGCTTCGCGAACGCTCGATCAGCCGGTCGCAAAAACTCGAAAGAACAGCGCATGGCCCGCCCCAACACCGCGCATCAGGCTTGGTGACTCGGCATCCATCAACACCGTGTCGCCGGCCCCGAGCGGCGCGCCGCCCTGACCCTGAACGGCGAAATGCCCGTCGAGCAAATGCAGACCGAGCATGACGTTGTCACCGCGCGTCAACACCATGGAACCGACCATCGGTCGCACCGTCATTTCGGCGTCGAGCGTCGGATCGGCGACCATCAGGTTCAGGTCTTCGATCGGGCCCATCAGCGGCACGCCCTCACACGCCACATCACCCGGAAAGGCGATCACGTCGCCGGCGCGCTCCAGCGTATGCGGCGGGCGGTCAGCGATGCGCAGTTCGAACGCGAGGCCTTGCGCCAAACCGAGCCAGCGGCGCACGCCGGCAAAGCGCGAAAACGCCGATGTATCCTGCACCGTCGCCCGCGACAAGCGCCAGGAAAAACCAACCGCAAAGCGTGGATCAGGCTGTACGGCGATTTCGCGCGTCAGGCCGAGGCCGTTCTTCCAGGGGCTGGGGGACAGTGTGGCGTAAGGGATCAGGCGCATATCGGGGACGTTCAGAGAATAAGGCATTGTCGCTGAAGCGATTGGGATTGCCTATCAACGCGCAGGACCGCGTTGTTGGCGTCCCTGCCAATTGCAGAAGCGCGGTGGCCGTTGTATTGATCGGCGACCCATTCCCCAATTGTCAAAGGTGTCTCATGCACGCCCATATTCCCGTGATTACGATCCTGACCTGTCTGCTCATGTTGGCGGCGATGGTGGTCGTCGGCATGTGTCGTGGCAAGTACAAGGTGCTCGCACCGGCTACGAGTGGCCACCCCACGTTTGAGCGCGCGTTTCGCGCTCAGGCCAACACGGTCGAGCAGGTGCTGATCTTCCTGCCGTTGCTGTGGGTGGCTCATTCCTACGGCTATTCGACCTGGGCGGCCTACTTTGGCTATGCCTGGCTGATCGGTCGGACGTGGTACTTGATCGGCTACATCCAGGAAGCCGGCAAGCGATCCATGGGCTTCTTGATCAGCTCGCTTGCAGCGGGCGGCCTGCTCGTTCTGTGCCTGATGGGGGCGTTCAAGTCGTTTTTCTGAACGAAGCCGCGCCGAAACAGTTTTTGTCAGCAGATCGGTTCTTGGCGTGAAAGGATTTTCACCCAGGCCGGTCTTGCTCGCATATGGCCAGTAAACAAGCCCAATTTGATGCCCTCGTGCGCGCGACCAGCGGCGACCTGTATCGCTTTGCCTACTGGCTGTGCGGCCAGGAGGCTCTGGCTGAGGATCTCGTGCAAGAAACCTTCATGCGGGCCTGGCGCTCGCTGGATGATCTGCGCGACACCCAGGCTGCCAAAGCCTGGTTGACGACGATCCTGAGGCGCGAGCACGCCCGCCTTTATGAGCGTAAGGGCCCGACCGGTCTGGAGCCCATTGAGGACTTGGACCTGATCGATGAGGACGGTCCGAGCCCCGATCAATTGGGCGAGGACGCGATCATCCGGCGGGCGATTGCTGGTCTGGAACCCAAGTATCGCGAGCCCCTGCTGTTGCAGGTTCTGGGCGGGCTCAGCTGCGAGGAAATCGCGCATGAACTACGAATCAGCGCGCAGGCCGTCATGACTCAGTGTTTTCGAGCCCGTCAGAAGCTGAAATCAGCACTGGCGGGACCAGGTTTGGAGGGCAAGGTTTATGAACTGCCTTGAGTTTCGCCGCGAATTGGCGGCCAGCCCACAGGTCATGAGTGCTGCCGCGCGCGAGCACCGGGGCCACTGTTCCACTTGTGCTGACGCCTGGCATCGCGCTCAGTTGTTCGAGCAGCGCCTCCAGTCGGTGCTGGCCGTGCCGGTGCCAATGGGTTTGGCGGACCGAATCTTGCTGCGACAAACGACCGATTCCCGGGTGCATCGCCAATCAGCCCGACAAACGTGGATTCGCCTCGCTGCCGGACTGATGATGACGGCGGGCATGGTCGGCGTGGGTTACCTTACCTTCGGGACGAGCGCGTCGCTCGCCTCCGCGTCGATGGCGCATCTGAGCCATGAACCGTTCGCGCTGAATCGTACGGAGCTGATCCCCGCAGCCACGGTGAGCCAGTTGTTTGCTGAATCGGGGGTCTATTTGAAGGCCCCGCTGCAATCGATTACGTATTTGACGCGCTGCCCCGTGTACGGACAAAAGACCATCCACATGGTGATTCGCGATGGCGGGCAGCCGATCACGGCGATCTATGTGCCCAACAATCAGCAAGGCAGTGCCGATTTTGCCGAGCGGCAAATCGTTGGCCGGCACCGCAACATCGGACACGGGACGCTTGTGCTGATGGCCGAACATGGCGATGCGTTTGATCGCATCGAAGCCAGCTTCCGGGCTGCGATTGAAGGGTCGAGTTCGTTGGCCGGGATGTACTGAGGTCTGGTTACCCCAGGCCGGTCTGTCGCTGCTGCTTAGAACGCTTCGATGTCGCCCAGTGCCCGAATCAGGCGGCGGGCGCGTTTATCGGGCTTGCCGTCGGGTGGCTGCATGCCCAGCGCCTCGAGTCGCCGTTGCTCGCGCGCAGCCAGACGCGTGGCGGTGCTGTCGGGTGTTTCGTGATACAGCCGTGCAGCCTGTTCGGCACTGCCACGCTGATCACTGAGACTCGTGACCTGCACCATCCAGACTTCGCCAGAGCGCTGGATCTCCAACGTATCATTCACGCGCACTGACTTTGCCGGCTTGACGGGCTCCCTATTGACGCGGATCTTGCCGCCAGTGATCGCCGCCTTGGCAAGACTCCGGGTCTTGAAAAACCGTGCCGCCCAGAGCCAAAGGTCCAGGCGGCAGCCATCAGGTTGGGTGTTTGGATGCGTCTCGCGCATGCTCACATAGTGATGGTGAGGTGCGGCTCGATCAACTTCAGCATGTCTTCGCCGACCTTCAGATTGCCCGCAATGATATTGCCGGTTTCCATGAAATTCTGGCCGCCGCGGAAATCCCAGCACTTGCCACCGGCTTCGCGGACCAGCAGCACGCCGGCGGCCATGTCCCAGGGCCGCAGGCCGAGTTCGTAGTAGCCGTCAAAGCGGCCGCAGGCGACATACGCCAGGTCGAGCGCGGCCGAACCCGTACGACGGATGTCCTCAGCCTGACCCATCAGTGACTTGGTCATCGCCATATGGGCGTCCAGGTGACGCTTTTCGCGAAACGGAAACCCGGTGGTCAGCAAGCAGCCGTCAAGCGCTTTGCGCGTCCCGATCCGGAGCTTGCGATCGTTATGGACGGCGCCACGACCCTTTTCGGCGGCGAACAGTTCGTCGCGCAGCGGGTCATAGATCACGCCGAGCAGCGGCTCGTTGTCGTAGGTCAGGGCAATCGACACCGAGAAGTGCGGAAACCCGCGAATGAAATTGCTGGTGCCATCGAGCGGGTCGATCACCCACACATAACGCGACTTGCCTGCAGCGCCACTTTCCTCGGCCAGAAAGGCGTGGGTCGGAAACGCGCGCTTCAACTCGCGCAAGATGGTCATCTCGGCGGCGCGATCGACTTCGGTGGCGAAGTCGTTCTGCGCTTTTTCGATGATCGGCAGGCTGTCCCGTTTAGGCAGGCTGCGCATGATCACCTGGCCGGCGCCGCGCGCGGCCTTGATCGCGATGTTGATCGCTCCGTTTTGCATAGGGGACTCGAAAAAGAACCGGACTAAGCCGAGAAGACCGGAAAGGATAGCAGTGCCGGCCGCATCCAGCCAGAATGGCGACCCCAAAATCTGGCGATCCGTCCATGTCCGATTCATCTTCCCGGTTGCTGCCCCAGATCCGTGTCGTCCTGGTCGAAACCTCGCACCCAGGCAACATCGGCTCGACCGCCCGAGCCATGAAAAACATGGGATTGGCCGAACTGGTGTTGGTCAGTCCGAAGGAATTTCCGCATGCCGAGGCGGATGCACTGGCTGCGGGCGCTGATGACGTGCTGGCGTCGGCCCGAGTCGTCGATAGCCTCGACGCGGCCTTGGCCGACTGCCAATTGGCGTTCGGCACGACCGCCCGGCCGCGGTTCAATGAGGCGCCGAGTCTGGCGCCGCGCGAGACGGCCGCAGCGGTGTTGAGTGCCGTGCAGCAAGGGATGAAGGTCGCTGTGGTGTTTGGGACCGAGCGAACCGGTCTGACCAATACCGAACTGGGTCGGTGCCAGCACGCCGTGCGGATTCCGACGAATCCAGAGTTTTCGTCACTCAACCTGGCCCAAGCGGTGCAATTGATCGCCTACGAGCTTCGGCTCGCCAGCATGGCGTTCGATCCTGTGCCCGAAACCGAACCACGACCCTTGGCGACCTTGGCCGAGTTCGAAGGCTTCATGGGACATTTGGAAACGACGCTCGCGTTGATCGACTTCTACAAGGGGCGGGAGTACACCCGCTTGTTGCAACGCTTTCGCCGCTTGTACCAGCGGGCGCAACTCGGCGTCGAAGAAGTGCAGTTGCTGCGCGGGGTGCTGGCAGAGACCGAACGCAGTGCTCGGCTGGCGCCGAAGACGGTCGATGGCAATGGGCTTGCGGTTGGGGCGGAGACAGGCACCGGGGAAAGGCCAGGGGCCTGATCAACGCCAGATTGTGGGGGCGGCGCCAGTCGCGAACGGATGCGTCGAGATTGATTCGGGCTGAAGACCTTCTTGCAAGCATTGTCTTGAGCGATGGTTTTTGTGGGAGCGGCTTCAGCCGCGAACCGAGCTAGCCGCAAGATAGGTTCGGGCCTGAAGGCACTCCCGCGAATTAATGGCCCCACGCTGAGTGATGCGGCCCGGACACAAGCAGAACGCCGCCCTCACGTCCAGCGCGCAACAATCTTTTTGCGGACTTGCGTCACCATATGACGATCTTTCACGCTGCGCTGCAAGGTTTGGAATTCTACGGCGGTAAGGTAACCTCCTAGGCAGTCCACCAACTTTGTTCTGAATGATTGAACGTCTGGTCCGTACTGCCGCATTGACACATGACTTGGGTGAGGTGATGCGTGCGTAAGTTGCTGTTACGGCTTGAACTGTTCGGGCTGGTGGCCTTGGCTGCCGGGCTCGGCGTTTGGCTGTTCGCGATTGGCGCAGTTGCCGCCTGGCAGGGCTTGTTACTCGTTTCTGGCGCCGGGATGCTGGCATGGGTGCAGGAACGGCGCATCCTGAAGCCTTTGACCGAAGCCATCGAGCAACTGCCGGCAGTCGAATTCCGCACGCCGGAAGATTTGCCCACCACCCTGGTTGGTCTGACCACCGCATTTGACCAGCAGAGTGAGGCGCTGCGGTTGCAGTCCGAACGGGATGCATTGACCGGGTTGCCCAACCGTCAGGCCCTACGGCAATACTTGGCCGACTGGCAGGAGCGCACGCGTGAGCAGGCCGGATCCTTGGCACTGCTGCTCTTGGATCTCGACGATTTCAAGCGGATCAACGACACACTCGGACATGACGTGGGCGATGAAGTACTGGCCGAAATCGGTCGGCGCTTGCAGGCCGTGCTCGAACCGACCGAGCCCGACGCGCTGGTCGCTCGTTTTGGTGGCGACGAATTTGTCGTGTTGCTCGAAGGCGAGGCGGTGCGCAAACGCGCCGGACAGGTGGCCGAAGCGATGCAAAAAGCGCTGACGCGGCCGATTCTGTATGGGCCGCATGTGCTGCACATCAGCGCCAGCATTGGCGTAAGTTCGTGCCCGGAAGACGGCTGCGATGCCCGCAAGCTGTTGCAGAACGGCGACATTGCGATGTACCTGGCGAAAGTGTCGGGTCGCAACTGCTATCGTTACTTCACCAATTACCTGACCCAGGTTGCAGCTGATCGTCTCGAATTGGAGCACGATCTCCGCCTCGCACTCGATCGCGGCGAGCTTGTGTTGCATTTCCAGCCAATTATCGATCTGGAATCGGGTTGTATCTCCGGCGCCGAGGCATTGCTGCGCTGGCATCACGAGAAGCGCGGTTGGGTCTCGCCAAACATCTTCGTTGGCATTGCCGAGGATGTCGGCATGATTGACCAGCTGGGTGTCTACGTGCTGGAACGTGCATGCCAGGAAGCGCGGCGCTGGCCGGCGCAGATTGGTGGTCGCCCGTATGTGGCGGTCAACGTGTCTCCGAAACAGCTCCATGATGCCGGCTTCCCGGAAAAAGTTCGGCGCGTGCTTGCCCGTACGGGTTTGCCCGCGAGCCAGCTGCATCTCGAGCTGACTGAAAGTGCGGTGATGGATGGTGGCGCCGCGGCTCGTGCCGTGCTCGCGGGAATTGCGGAGCTCGGTGTGGAAGTGTGGCTGGACGATTTCGGCACCGGCTTCTCGGGTCTCTCGCATCTCCGCCAGGTACGAGTGAAAGGCGTCAAGATCGATCGCAGTTTTACCGAAGACTTGCTCGCCGATCGGCATGATTTGGCGCTGACCCACGCGATCATCGCGATGGCCCATTCGCTGCAGATCGAAGTCGTTGCTGAAGGCGTTGAGTCGGCCGCGCAGATTCAGTGTCTACGTTCCATTGGCTGTCGGTCCGGTCAGGGCTTTTTCCTCGGTCAGCCCATGCCACCTCTGAATCTGCAGAACTCATTGCAGACCGGCATCGTTGATCAGCGGTATCGGCTGATTGCGTAGTCCGTTCTTGGTCGTCACGGTGTTTGTGAGTGCGCTGACCTCACAGCCTCGATTTGCTGATCGGTAACCGCATCGCCTGCATCATCGCAGGCGAGTCGAGTAAGGAAGGCGTCCGCAAATAATCCCGCAACATCGGCAGCGCATCGGCACCCCAGAATAGGCGGCCGTCGACGAGAATCGTCGGCACACCGAACACGCCATCCCGCAGTGCACATTCGGTGTTCTCGCGCAATGCGGACTTGACCTCGGGAGCCTCGATTCTTTGCTCGGCATCCGGGCAATTCAGATCAATGCAGATCTGCTGCCAAAGTGCCGGATCGGTCGGATCGGCGCCGGTCGTGAACAATGCATCGAATACTGTGGACACCACATCCGGCCGGCTGTCGAGCGCGATGATCAAGCGCAGAAACTTCAACGGGTTGAAGGGATGCGCCGCCGGCAACTTGAATGGCACACCGAGTTGCTCAGCCCACCACACACAATACTGGTACATGAACTGCCGTTTGCGTGGAATTTCGGCGGGGCCTTTGTGGCCGTGTGCGTTCAATAGCCCTGCGAACAGAACTGGCCGATACGTGATCGCCACAGGCAATGGCTCGCGCCTTAGTAGTGCGTCAAGCAGATAGGCAAACGGCGATACGACATCGAAGTACAACACGGCGGGCGGCATCGATGCTCCTCGTATGTGGCGGCGTCGTCGCTTGATCTCCAATTGATCGCGCGTTCGTCGGCGGGCCATAGAATCATAGTGGGTGGTGGTGCTGGGATCGCATCAAAGTGTCAGCCCTAGGCGGATTTCGCTCTCAATTCGTCCGAACTCTCGCCGACAACTTGATCGACGGTACTCGCTGGATTTTGACGTGGGCAAGCTTCGTCCACCTTCCGGCGAATCTCCGCTTCGCTTTCCCGAATGAACGGTCAACTTCAGACATCGACCGAGCAGCGGCGCTAGTCGCATTCCTAGCGAGCCTCTGAACAAGTTCAAAGGTGATGCGGGCCATGGATGGACCGCCCAGAATCAAGCGCGCAAGTGCTTGATTCTGGTGCACTGAGTCCGGACATGTGCCGGACTCAGTGCGGGTCTGTAAGTCCAGGATGGACTTATTCAGACCCCCCCTAGAGTGTCCCAGCCCTACTCCTGACACATGTGCTCGCAAGGCGCATTTCCGTGACGTCTTTAATCAATGACTGGTCGGTGACAATAGCGTCTTGATCTGTAACTCGGGAGCAGTATTCTGCCAGTGCGTGGTCAGAAGATTACGAAGCCATGCCTCGTCGAGATTTGTGTCGGTAAACGTCTCCGAATTACCATCAGTCCCAGGCGGATGCGGCGCGTGTTCGCTCGAATAGATCGGTGTCCGCTTGACTACGGGTAGTGGCAGCGTCAGTCCGAACAACTCAATGCTGGCCCGTGTTGGCCCTGAGTCCCGATCAATGTGGATCGTGTCGAGTGACGCCTCGAACAGAGTTTCCGCGGTCTCATGGCCGTAGAGTCGGACTGCGAGTTCATGCATTCGCCATGGCAATCGGTCCAGATACTGAAGCTCATAGATCCATTGATCCGTGAGGTATTGATGCAATGCGCGCTCGGGAGACTTAGTCGCGAACCAAGCGTCCGAAACATCAGGCGTGCCGCCAGCCAAAAGGCTATCATCGTAAATATGAGTACGAGTTTCTGGGTATGCGCGACCGATAATCCAGGGGGCGGTGGGCGCGATAACAGGCGCGCCTTGCACGCCCTGATCGGGGTGATCGAGAATGCTCATGATCCTGGTCTTGAACTGAAAAGCCGGCAGCGACAATTTGTAGCGCGCGTCGGCAATCAAGTCGTTGGATACCGTTTCCAGCAAGTGCTTCGCTACTGCTTGGTCACCTGCAAGTAGTGATTGCCGAAGTCGCGCAAGATGCTTTTGCGCAGTCAAACGCTTCAACAAGAACTGTGTTTCGGGTTCGCCTTTGTCATCAGTTATAGGGACACGGAATGGCGCTCCTGCCGAAGATTGGCTCCTGGTCACTCCAAGTTCAGATCGCGGCGCCGAGACCAACGCTTCCGTGGTCGGTGGCGTCGGCGCGATTGCGTTGCGAAGCGCCGCTTCTCGAATTTCCAGATGCGCCAAAACAGCGCTCAAGCATGGCGTCCACAGAACCTCTAATTGCTGGTCTTGCGTCACTTGTGGCAGCCGAGCAGCCAGTTCGCTGCAACCTGGGTCGTCGCGCAGGTCAAACCGAGTGGTTCGATGGTCTTCTGCCGCGGCCAGCAATGGCAATGCGCTCAGCAGCATCAAAATTGTTGCCTTCCGAAGTTTCTGCCCAGAGGTCATTCGCAACATGGAAACAATGATGCTGACTGTGCGGTTCAAGCGATCAGGCGGGTTCCCAGCGGGTGCAAGCGTATGGACCATGAACAAGCCTCTGGTAGGCAAACGGGAACGTCACATCGGAGTGCAGAAAGGTTGGCGGAGTGGAGCGCTGCCACGAATCTAACGTTTGAACACTAGGCCAAGCCGCGATCGCACGGGTATCGGTGCCGGTTTGATTGATCATAGTGGCGCGCGCAACGGTACCCCATCCAAGCCATCATTCTTCGGCCGTTTCTGCCTCAAGTTCGTCTGAAACATCTTTGATGAACTGATCGATCATCCAATCCGGATCCTGCTGCTGCCAAGCCGTCTCCAATTGCTGTCGAATCTCTAATTTGCTGTAGAAATGGGGTTCGCCTGGCACGCCTACAAGCGAATCCTGCTGGCGTTGGAGCGACTCCACCACCTCACCTACGGGCAGGGGTAGCCAAGTGCCGAACAGGTTGATGCGTGCGCTTCGATGTAGAGGGTTGCTCACCACTTCGATGGTGTTCAATGCGGACTGAAAGCGCGTGTTTGCGTGCGCCGGCCCGTAGGCACGCGCTGCCACACTCCGGAGTTGAAACGGCAAGAGGAGCGCCTGAGCGAAGTCCGTCCACTCGGTGCGAAGCAGCTCTGACAATGCGACTTCAGGTTCACCAACGGCAATCCATGCATCGGCATTGGTTGGGTAGCTGGCCTGGTACGCGGCGAAAAGGTACGCCCCTGTGCCGCACGCTCGCAAACGCCTGGCCTCGATCCACGGTTGTTGCGGCGCATTGATCGGAGGCTCGGCCCGTTCTGATTGCTGGCCGTGCAAGATCGCCTCGAGTGCGCATCGGTTGATGGCCGCGTCGCCGTCATCTTCGGCCGGTTCCTGGGTGCACTGCGATGGATCATTTGAAGCAACCAGATCTTCGTCTGGCGGCAGGTCATTGAGGGATTTTAGCGCCAATACGGGCTGTTCCCTTAGCATCGCCTGCTTGACCTTCATAGCGGCGAGCAAGGATGTCAGATCGGTCAAGTCATCAGCCAAATCGTCCGCGAGCTCAGCGGGATCATCGTCTGCCGTCAGCGCTTCGTCGCACGGTTCCTTGCCCGTGCTGCACGCTTGCAGGACAGCGACCCGCTTCGATTCGCGTTGAACCAATTGCTCGGCGAGTTCGATGCTTGAGTCCAGGCAGCCCATGAGCGACCACGCAAAAAGGTCCTCATAGTCATCAACGTGTTCGCGGAAGGGCGCCAGCTTCTCGCAAGCTGCAGGCTGCGTCACGGGTACGGTGCCACAGGCGAGTGCTGGCAACGTCAGAATGGCAAACAGTGTGATTCGAAATCCATACACGATGGGACTCCAGAGTGCGGCGGCTTCTGACCGATTTCAGGGGAACTCTCGGCCCAGGAGTAGCTGCCAAGCCCTGACGATCAGCTGAATCCCATGGCTTCGATTCGAATTCGGTTGGATGATCGATACGGCTTGGCCCCTGCGATGTCTGGGGACTCGTTGGGTCTGACTGGCCTGGGGAACATTCTGGCTGGGCTACCGTCAAAGGGCGTCTGATCCGCGGGTCTCAGGGAAGCCCAGGATGCCGGGAGGCGGGGCGGGCAGGTACAATGTCAGGCTGGCTTGGCGACCGGGATCGGGTGGTGGCCGTCTAATGACGTGCTGCGGATCGATTCTGGTAAACAAAACAAGGACTTGGATTGATGAAAACCTGGTTGGTGACCGGCGGAGCCGGATTTATTGGCGGCAATTTCGTGCTGGCGAACGTGTCCGCCGAGACGCGCGTCGTCAATCTGGATGCGCTGACCTATGCCGGCAACCTGGACACGCTCGCTGCCCTGAACGGCAATCCGCAGCACATCTTTGTGCACGGCTCGATCAACGATCGGGCGTTGCTGGACCGCGTGTTGGCGGAATATCAGCCGGATGCGGTGATCAATTTTGCGGCCGAGAGTCATGTCGACCGCTCGATCGATGGACCGGCGGCGTTCATCCAGACCAATGTGGTTGGGACGCTGACCTTGCTCGAAGCCGTCCTGGCGCATTTCCGCAGCCGGGATGATGCGGGCAAGGCCGGCTTAAGATTCCTGCATGTCTCGACCGACGAGGTTTACGGCTCGCTGGGCGCCGACGGCAAATTCACTGAGCAGACGCAATACGCGCCGAACTCGCCTTACTCAGCGAGCAAAGCGTCGTCCGACCACTTGGTGCGCGCGTTTCATCACACCTATGGCTTGCCGACGCTGACCACGAATTGCTCGAACAACTACGGGCCGTTCCAGTTTCCTGAAAAACTGATCCCGCTGATGATCCAGAAAGCGCTCAGCAACGAGTCGTTGCCCGTCTATGGCGATGGCCGCAATGTTCGCGACTGGCTGTATGTTGGCGATCACTGCGGCGCGATCCGCACCGTGCTGGAGCGCGGTCGGCCGGGCGAGGTCTACAACGTGGGGGGCGAAGCGGAGCGCGAGAATATTTCGGTGGTGCGCGCGATCATTGATCTCGTCGATGCCCGCCGTCCGCGTGCCGATGGCAGCTCGCGCCACGATCTGATCACGTACGTCAAGGATCGTCCCGGCCATGATCGTCGCTATGCGATCGACACGAGCAAGATTCGCACCGAGCTCGGCTGGGTCCAGCAGGAGTCGTTCGAGTCTGGCTTGGCCCGTACCGTCGATTGGTATCTCGCGAATCAGGACTGGTGCGCGCGCATCCGCGATGGCAGTTATCGCGGCGAACGATTGGGAGTCGCCTGATCATGAGTACGCAAAAGGGCATCATTCTGGCCGGCGGGGCTGGTACGCGCCTGCATCCGCTCACCTTGTCGATCAGCAAGCAACTGCTGCCGGTCTACGACAAGCCGATGATCTACTACCCGTTGTCCGTGCTGATGCTCGCGGGCATTCGCGACGTGCTGATCATCAACACGCCGCATGAGCAGGAGTTATTCCGACGTCTGCTTGGCGATGGGTCGCAGTGGGGCATGTCGATCACGTATGCCGTGCAACCGAGTCCGGATGGTCTTGCGCAGGCCTACCTGATCGGCCGCGAGTTCGTCGCCGGCAAACCATCCTGCCTGATCCTAGGTGACAACATTTTCTATGGCCATGGTCTGACCGACGTGCTGAAGCGTGCTGCTGGCCACGATCAAGGCGCGACGGTGTTTGGTTACTGGGTGAAGGACCCAGAACGCTACGGCGTCGCGGAGTTCGATGGCAACGGTACGGTGGTTGGACTGGAAGAAAAGCCCAAACAGCCGCGGTCGAATTACGCTGTGACGGGGCTTTATTTCTACGATGGTCGCGCCAGCGACTTTGCCGCCGCGTTGAAACCCTCTCCCCGCGGCGAGCTCGAAATCACCGATCTGAATCGGTGCTATTTGAACGAGGGCAGCTTGCGACTCGAGAAGCTCGGGCGCGGTTATGCCTGGCTCGACACCGGCACGCACGAGTCGTTGATTCAAGCGGGCACCTATATTGAGACGATTGAGGCGCGCCAGGGGCTTCGCGTGTGCTGCCCCGAGGAAATTGCGTTCCAGAATGGTTGGATCGATGCCGAGCAGCTGACCCGCATCGCTGAGCCGCTGAAGAAAAGCGGTTATGGCGAATACCTGCTGCGCATTGCCCGCGGCGAGGGTATGCGATGAAGGTCACCGCGCTCGCCATTCCCGAGGTCAAGCTGATCGAGCCCCAGGTGTTCGGCGACGCGCGCGGCTTTTTCTTCGAAAGCTTTAATCAGAGCCGCTACCGCGACGCCGGGATCGACATCAATTTGGTGCAAGTCAATCTGTCGCGATCAGCATGCGGTGTGCTCCGCGGTCTGCACTATCAATGGCCGAACCCACAAGGCAAGTTGGTCAGCGTGCTCGAAGGCGAGGTGTTCGATGTCGCCGTCGATATTCGGCGTGGCTCGCCGACGTTTGGGCAGTGGGTCGGCGCAGTGCTTTCGGCCGAGAACAAGCGCCAGCTTTGGGTGCCGGAAGGATTTGCGCATGGATTTGCGGTGACGAGTGATACGGCTTTGTTTCACTACGGCGTCACCGCGCCTTACGACAAAGCGGCTGATGCGAGTGTGCGGTGGAACGATGCGCGTTTTGCGATCAACTGGCCCGTTGCGTCGCCGAGTCTCAGTGCAAAAGATGCCGAGGCACCCTTTCTCGACCAGATTCCTGAAGCCCGCCTACCGGTTTACGCGCCATGAAATTGCTGCTGCTCGGTGCGGACGGTCAAGTGGGCTTTGAACTGCGCCGCAGTCTGCTCGGTCTCGGCCATGTGCGTGCGTGCACGCGCACCGAAGCCGATCTCAGTCAGCACGACGCTTTGGCGGCGTTAATTGCCGCAGAGCGCCCGGACTGGATCATCAACGCCGCTGCTTATACGGCGGTGGATCGCGCCGAAGACCAGCCTGAATTGGCACACCAGATCAATGGTGAGGCGCTCAGCGTCATCGGCGCATCGGCGAAAGCGATTGGTGCGCGTGTGTTGCACTACTCGACCGACTATGTGTTTGCAGGCACTGAGCCGGGTGCGCGGCAAGTCAGCGATGCGTGCGCGCCGATTGGTGTGTATGGCGCGAGCAAGCTCGCGGGCGAACGCGCGCTGCAAGTTAGTGGCGCGCCGCATCTGATTTTGCGTACGGCCTGGGTTTTTGCCGCGCGTGGCAAGAATTTCCTCCGCACCATGTTGCGTCTCGGTGCTGAACAAGAGCAACTGCGCGTCGTGGCGGACCAGCACGGGACACCGACATCGGCTCGGTTGATTGCGCAGGTGTCGGCGCTGATGATCGCCGCCCTGCGCACGGCGCCGGCGAACGATCTGCGCTTTGGTGCCTATCACGTGACTGCGGCCGGACAAACAACCTGGCATGGATTCGCGACCGCGTTGCTGCAAGCCGCCGTAGCCCGCGGGCTGATGGCCCGGATGCCAGAGGTGCTGGCGATTCGAAGCGATGCGTTTCCGACCAAGGCCAAGCGTCCGCATTACAGCGTGCTCGATTGCAAAAAGCTCGAAATGAATTTCGGTCTGCAGTTGCCCGCCTGGCAAGTGCCGATGGAACTGGTATTGGATGAACTGAAGGACCGGAACACTGCATGACTGCAACAATGATTCCCGTAATTCTGTCTGGCGGAGCCGGCACGCGCTTGTGGCCGGTGTCCAGGCGCTCGTATCCAAAGCCCTTCATGAGTCTGCCGGATGGCGAAACGCTGCTTGAGAAGACTGCGAAGCGCGCACTGGCAGTGGCCGATGCCGCCGCTCCAATCATTACGGTGACCGCGCGCGACTACGGCTTCATCACGCGTGATGCGTATGCGGGCATCGCGGGTTTTGCGCCCGAGCGGCAGGTCATGTTGCTCGAACCGATTGCCCGCAATACTGCGCCCGCCATTCTCGCGGCAGCGCTCTGGGTGCAGGCGCGCTACGGAGACGACGCGCAGATTCTGGTGTTGCCCGCCGATCATCTGATCCGCGACTTGGATGCGTTCAAGGAGGCGGTGCAGCGCGCGGAGCGCCTTGCCGCTGACGGTTATCTCGGCACGTTCGGTGTGGTGCCGACGCGGCCAGAGACGGGTTACGGCTATATCGAGCGCGGCCCGGCGTTGCGCGAGTCCGGATTCGAAGTGGCTCGCTTTGTCGAGAAGCCCGATCTGCAGACAGCACAGAAATACTTGAGCAGTGGTGGGTTCTACTGGAACTCCGGCATGTTCTGCTTTCGCGCGGGGACGTTGCTGGATGTCGCGAACCAGGTGTGCCCCGAAGTGTTGGCGCCCACGCGCGGCACGATTCAAACCGATCACGATGCGGCCTCGCAGGTGTTGAATCTGGACGCGCTGAAGCAAGTGCCTGACATTTCGATCGACTACGCAATCATGGAGCGTGCGACGCATCGCGCGGTCGTGCCGGCGGCATTTGACTGGAGCGATATCGGCTCGTGGAATGCGCTGGCTGACCTCGTCGACGCGGACGAAGTCGGCAATCGCCGGCTTGGTAATGCCGTGTTTGTCGGTGCGGCGCGCAACTACGTACAGAGCCCGAAGCGGGTGATCGCTGCGGTTGGCGTGTCGGACCTCATGATCATCGATACCGACGATGCGTTGCTGGTTGCGCATCGCGAGCAATCGCAGTCGGTCAAGCAGGTGGTCGATGCGCTGAAGCAGGCGAAGCATCACAGTACCGAATTGCACACCACGGTGTATCGCCCTTGGGGCAGCTACACGGTGCTCGAAGATGCTGACGACTGCAAGGTCAAGCGCTTGGTCGTCAAGCCGGGGCACGTGCTCAGTCTGCAGAAGCATCATCGGCGCAGCGAGCATTGGACGGTGGTCAGCGGTACCGCGCTCGTCCGAATTGGGGATCAGGAATTTGATCTTCGCCAGAACCAGAGCTGCTATATCCCGATTGACACCTTGCATCGCCTCGAGAACCGCACTGACCAAGATCTTGCCTTGATCGAAGTGCAGTGTGGCGACTATTTTGGTGAGGACGACATCGTTCGCCTCGAAGACCGTTACGGGAGAGTTTGATGCGCCTCTTATTTGCGTTGATTTTGACCATCGCCACCAGCCAGGTTCTGGCGCAAACGGCGCCGCTCGCGGGTCCTTTTGGCACCCCCGATGTGCTCGATGTCGATTTCGCGAGTGCTGGCGAGTTCTTCGCACTGAAGCGCGTGAAGGATGGTGCGGAGCTGCTGTCGGTGCACGTCACCGAAAACACGTCCGTACGCTACGCCTTCAACCCCAAGCCGGGCGAGGTCATTCGCGGCTTCAAAATACTGCCACAACGCCGATTTGCGTTCGTGATCGGACACGGCGAAGGCGACCACTATCGAGAAACGCTTTATGTGGTGCACTTGTCGTCACGCAAGTTGCGTGAGGTCTTGACGGCGGACGCACTGCGCTTTACGGAGGTCGTGCCAGCTGATCAGTTGGGTTTCGAGATTCTGCGCGATGTCGCTGGTAGGCGCCCGCAAACCCATTTGCTGCGAGTGGAATTTGATTCGGGGCACGGTGACGTCTTGGCAAAGCTGCCAGGGCATTGCGACCTGCAGAGCAACCCCTCGGGCCAGCTGGCCTACGCTGATTGTGTTGATTCAGCGGGCCAGCGCCAGTATTGGCAAGCACCGGTCAAGGGCAAGACGTGGACCGCGCTGACCGTGCCGAAGTCGGTGCGCGGGAGTCATTTAGTCGGCACGTTTCTCAATGGTGATTTGTTCTTTGAGCAACGTCCGCCTGCTGGCGGTGCGCGTTTGCTTCGGCTTTCGGGTAGTCAGGTGTTGGAGTTAGCCTACAGTCAATCGCGGATGCCGGACCGGTATCTGCGGAGCCTGGATCACTTAGTCATCCTTGGCGTTGTCTGGCTGACCGGCGAACCGAGTGCCGAGTTGCTCGATATGGCGCATCCTGATGTGCAGCGCTATCTGGAGTGGACCATCAAGCACGAGCGCACCATGATTGAAGTGTTGGGACGAAGTGCCGATCAGCGCCTGACGCTGGTCGCGATGACCCGGATGGATCAGCCGAAGGTTTTCGAGCTGTGGCATCGCGACGAGGTCCTGGCACGCCGCATTGGCATTGCCGCGCGTGAAGCCTATGTGCCGGGCGAACAGACACGCGATCCCCGGCAACTGGCGCTGCGCGATGGGGTGTTGCGAGACGGATTTGTCACGCGCAAAGGGAAGCAAACTGGTCGGCTCGCGGTGATCATGGCCGATCCGGCCCCAACCTGGGGCTTTGCGCCGTTCGCGTTCAGCCTTGCGGAGCATGGCTTTACGGTTCTGGAACTCGGTTCACGCGCGGCACTCGCTCAGGACCAGCAGGCGGAAGACCTGATCGATGCGCTGAAATGGGCGCGCAATCTGGAGTTGGCAGATGATCGCCCGGCTTGCTTGTTTGCCGATCCGGGCGTATTGGCCAAGGCCAGTCCGAAACTCTATGCCCAGGCGACCAGTTGCCAGATTGCGTTAGTCGATGGCCATCAGCCTACATTGGCCGCAGAAGCCGAGCCGATGCTTCGCGCGGCAGTCGACAATGCCGAGGGTGCGGCGGTCAAAGATATGGCCAGTACCGGAACACCCAATCCATGACGACGATCAAACTCGATTTGGGCTGCGGTACGAACAAGCGGCCGGGTTTTGTCGGAATGGACTCCAAGTCCTTTGCGGGCGTGGATGTCGTGCATGACCTACGGCGCGTGCCGTGGCCGTTTGCCGACGGAAGCGTCAGCGACATTCATTGCTCGCATGTATTGGAGCATCTGACCGGATCCGAGCGCTGTCAGTTCTTTGATGAGGTCTGGCGCATTCTCGTGCCGGGTGGCAAAGCGCTGATCATCACCCCGCACTGGTCGCATGAGAGTGCGTACGGCGATCCGACGCACCAATGGCCGCCAGTCTGCAGTCAGACCTACTTTTTCACGAATCGTGCCTGGCGCGAGCAGAATGCCCCGCATGTTGAAATGGTCTGCAACTTTGATTGCGCGTTCAAAGGGGTCTCGGATCCGCGCGATGACTACGTTAAGAACGTGGACCAAGCCACCCTGCAACAGCGCATGAGCCGCAACATCAATACCTTCATGGAACTCGTCTGCCAAATGACCCGGCTCGACTGAGGGCTGGAAATGCAGTGCCTTGAAGACAGCTATGAACTGCCGTTCTTCGAAGCCTGGCAGCGGGACTAACGGCTGCGAGCCAGATGCACCATCGATGCGAGCATCAAGAGAATGGGCGGCACGAGGTTGGCCACGGCCAGATTGAAGCCGTAAACCCCCGCCAGATCTCCGAGCATTCTTGAGAAGAAATAAAAGGTCAGGCCGATGACCGCGCCGATCATGATGCGTTTGCCAAGCCCGCCAGAGCGTAGAAATCCGAACGCAAACGGCAGCGCCAGGAAGGCCGGGGCGATTGCGCGCAATGGGTAGGCAAAACGCGTCCAAAGCGCGTCAAGAAACTCGCTGGCATCGAGCCCGTTGCGGAGCAGGTAATCGATATGCCGACGCAAGTCTTTGACTGCCTGATAGCGCGGCTGCACCAGACCAAGGGTCATCAGGCGCGGGTCCAACTTGCTCTGCCAGACCCAACTCGCTTCAGTGGTCGAGCTGACCTTGGCCTTGGTAAAGCCAAACCGACGCAAGGTCTCGAAGCGCCAGACGCCATCGCGATTGCGCGCCTTTTCCGCTCGCACAATGCCGAGCAGGCGGCCCTGCGGGTCGAACTCATACAGGCGGGCATCGATCAGCACCAGTTCGCCGCCTTCCACCTTGCCACTTCGGGCATTCAGCAAGTAGGCGCCATCACGAGCCCACATGCCGGTGCGGCTGGTGACCACGAGATCCCGCGACTTTGCGCCGGCCTGCACCGACTGCGCCTGGTGCTCTCCGAATGCGGCCAAGGTTTCACCGATACTGGTCACGCCCATGCCCACCAACAGCAGCAGCAGAATGACCGGTGCCGAAATGCGCAGCTTGGACATGCCTGCAGCACGCAGCGCGGTGAGCTCAGAAGTGGGCGCAAGAGAGCCCAGACCGACCACAGCAGCCAGCACGGCTGCCATCGGGAAGAGTTCGTAGAAGCGACGCGGTACCGTCCAGGCGGTGTACGTCACCGCGGTCATCAAGTCGTAATTCCCGCTGCCAATTTCGTCCATCTCATTGGCAAACGCCTGCGCGGTATCAATGCCAACGAGCACGAGCCAGGACAGCGCGAGCGAGCTTGCGACCGCCCGCAGAATGAGCCAGTCCGCCCGTTTGATCCCTCTCATCGACGCTTCCTTGCTGGTTTGGGTCGCGGCAGCCTGGTTCGCGACCAAAGCAGCAACAGGGCGAGCGCCAGAACGGTGCCGTGCAGCCACCAGAGCCCGAGCGGCATTGGGATCTTGCCCTCGGCGAGCCAACCGCGGCCCAGCGCCATCAGGTTGCTGTAGAGCACATAGCCGACGACAACCAGAATGCCGACACCGAAACGCGACTCGCGCGGACGGGCATGCGCAAGCGGCAACGCCAGCAAGCCAAGGATCAGCACCGAAATCGGCACCCCAACCCGCCAGTGCAGCTCAGCGCGATCCGCGCGATTCGTGCTCAGGATCAACGCGTCGAAGGTCCGCAGGCTCTCGGCTCGCTTGCCGCTGCCTTCTTCGCTATCGGGCAGGCGGACATCGTTGACGGCGAATCGCATCGAGCGAAAGTTCGGGCTCTCCATGCCGCCCTCGACCCGAAAGCCCTGCTCCAGCCGCAGAAAGCGTTCGCGGCCTTGCCGATCGGTGTACAGCTTGCCCGATGCGGCCGTGACGATATCGACCCGGTCCCCTTTCTCGTGCTGGACGAACAGATGCTTGAATTCGCTACCGTCGGGGCTCATTTCGCCAACAAATATCACCCCGTAGCGCCCGGGCAGGTCGACGAACTTGCCGGGTTCGAGGCCCGCAACCAGCAGGGATCGGTTCGCTTCGCGAACCATCTGGTCGGCCTTGGCAAGCGCTTGGGGCGACCAATACATGGTCGTCATGCCCAAAAACACGGCGATGGGCAGCGCGAGCCAGAGCACGGGTTTCAGGAATCCGAAGTGGTTGAGGCCGGATGCCGACAGCACGCCCGCCTCGCCATCCCGGAACAGCCGGCTGTAAGCGAGATAAGTCGCCAGGAAAAAGCCGAGCGGGAGCAGCAGCGCCATCGCATCGAGCGATCGCAGGCCGATTTGCGATAGCAACAGCCCTGCCGGGATGCGGCCGCGCGCCACCCGATTCAGCACATCGGCCAGCAAACCGCCCACCAGAATCAACGTCAAGACGACACTGACTCCCACGAACGAGCGAAACAGCTCGCGGGTGAGATAGCGGTCAACAATCTTGAACATGGGCTAGTGGCAATCTTCGGGCGACAAAATATCCCCCCAGTCTATCAGGCCCAGGTTAGCCCGCCGTTGAATGGCGCGATCCGGCTTTGCCGTGGTCGCGCCAGACGCGCTCGCGCCGCATCAATCCCTTCCGGGATCGATTTACCGCCGCTCAGGCGACTTTGCCAGGAATATTCGTGAACATCAGGACGACTGTGGCCATGCTCGCGATCCAGATCAAACTCCTGAGCGTGGCCAAATTGGCAAGATAGGCCGCGCCATACGCCAGGCGCAGGCCGATGAAGCTCATGGCCAGCAAGTCGATCCGGGCTGGGTCCGCCCCGCCGATGGCGGCGATGATCACGCCGGCGGCAAAGAAGGGGAACGCCTCAAAACTGTTCAGATGGGCCCAATGGGCCCGCTTGGGCATGCCACTCAAGCGGTCCTCGAAATCACGGACCGCCGCGTTGTCGTAACCCCTGGTGCTGAATTTGGCAATGCCTACCCAGAGGTAGGGCATCAGGGCAGCAGCCAGTACACACCAGAACGCAATAGTCATCTTCTATCTCCATGGGCCCACAAACGCGGGCCAGATCGCGGGATTACGAACAGGTTGGAATGCAGCCAGGATCCAGATTCCGATCCCGGCGCTTCAGGCTGGCGCCGGACGGGTCCAGTGGGCTGGTCTGTCTACTCGCCTTCGAGTTTATGCCAAACTCCAGCCATGCCGAAGAACCCTCTTTCCCCATCATGCTGGAACTGATTGCCGAGGCTGGCCCCCAGGCTGGCCAAAAGTTTGTGATTGCCGGCCAGACAGTACTGGGCCGGGGGCAGTTTGCTGACCTGGTAATCAGCGACCTCGCCGTGTCGCGTCGTCATGCCGAAATCGAACCGGTTGGCAACAGTTGGCGGCTCAAAGATCTCGAAAGCGCCAACGGCACGCGGCACAACGGCAAAGTGTTGTTGGCACCGGTACCGCTGCTTGATGGCGACACGATTGAACTCGGTCAGACGCGCCTCAGGGTCCGAAGTCGGGATCGCACGCAGCAGCCCCTGTCGCCCGAACCCACCATCATGGAAACGACGCCGTTTCCGCCCAGCCGCGCGGCCGCGCCGCCGATCGTGACGGTCGAGCCACTGACGCCGCCAACGCAGGCACCACGGACCTCGGCCGCCAACGAGCTGTATCAGAATACGATTTCCCGCCTGTCAGCGATGACCCAGCTGGGTGAGCAGATCGCCGATCAGACTGGGCTGGATGACCAATTGAATGGAGCACTGGCCAGCCTCGCCGAGGCATTCCCGCGCGTCGAGGCGTTCGCCTTGCTTGCCCGCGAAGCGGCGCATCGGCCCTGGCGCGTGCTCTGCAAACGCGTGCGTGGCGGCATGCGTCTGGACGAAGACTTGGCCAACGCGCTGGCCAGCGCGGCCGTATCGCATGCGCAGCCGATCATCGTGTCGCAGGCAGCGGCAGGGCCCAGCATGGTGCCCGCCGCGTATCTGGACCGCCTGCCGTGCGCCGTGGCAACGATACCGGTGCGCAGCATGGGCAATGTGCTGGGTGCGCTGTTCCTCGCTTCAGAGCGCGATCCGCTCGCGGTGCGCGCGTCTGATCGTGCGTTCATGAATGGCATCGCCGGCTTGATTGGCGCGATCTTGACCGGCAACCGGCATGCAGAGTCCGAGCGCCTGATCCATCCTCAGGACATCGATCTATCACGACGCATCCAGCAGCGCTTTCTGCCGGCTGCGACGCCGCGCATCGACGGCTATGAAATCGCCGACAACTACACCGCCGCACGGATCGTCGGTGGCGATCTGTTTGATTTCCTCACGCTCGGCGATGGTCGGATCGCGCTGATGATTGGCGATGTGTCTGGCAAAGGCATGCCGGCTGCGCTGTACATGGCGCGTGTGGGTGCGCATGCACGGGCTTTCGCGCCGCGCAGCAAGTCGCCAGCCGACCTGCTCACGCAGATGCAGAACCTGATTCGCAACGAGATGGAAGCGGGCATGTTCATCACCGTGACGGTGGCGTCGCTTGATCCGGCGCGGGGCTTGCTGAAAATTGCGACTGCCGGGCATCCGCCACCACTCATTCGACGTGTCGACGGCAGCATCGAAACGCCGTCGCTGACTATTTCGCCTGCGCTCGGAACCCCGCAGATGGCGGTGTACACCGATCAGATCATCGAACTGAATCGGGGTGACGGCGCCCTCTTTTTCACGGACGGTTTGGACGAGGCACAAGGGCCAAGTGGCGATCCGTTCGGTCTGGAACGGGTCAAACACGTGCTCGCGCAGTCGCGTTCGGCAGGGCAGACCATCGAATCGCTGTTGACAGCCGTGGGGCAAGTGCTGGGTGATGTCACCCAGTACGATGACCTGACCATGATCGCGTTGTATCGCCGCTAAGTGCCATGATCCTGACCTTCGACAATCTGGTCACGCCCGACGAAGTGCGGGTGCTGAAAACGCTGATCGCGCGCGCCGAATTTGTGGATGGTCGCGAAACGGCAGGTGCTCAGCTCAGCCAAGTCAAGCAGAATACCCAGATACCATTGGACCATCCGGTGATGCCGGAGATCATGCGCCTGGTCATGAATGCACTGCGCCGCAGCCAAGTGTTCATGGACGCAACGCACCCACGTGCCCTCGCGGCCATGTTAGTCAGCCGCTATCAGCCCGGCATGCAATATGGCTTGCATGTGGATACGCCGTTGATGGGCGATCCCACCTTGATCCGCTCGGACTTGTCGTTCACGTTGTTCTTGTCCGAGCCCGATCGCTATGAAGGTGGCGAGCTGGCGTTTGACACGGGCAGCAATGAGGCGATCTACAAACTTTCGGTGGGCAGTCTGATCTGTTACCCGACCGGGCAGCTCCACCGGGTGCGACCGCTGCAGTCCGGTGAGCGTGTGGCGGTGGTCGGCTGGTTCCAGAGCCTAATCCGCGATCCCGGCGTGCGCGAATTGCTGCACGATATTTCGCGGGCGCGGAGTCTCGTGCACGCGGCCGAAGGCAATAGTCGCGCCTTTGAATTGTTGAACAAGTCGTTTGCGAACCTCGTTCGTCGCTACGCCGAGACTTGAGGCAAGTCGATGATCTTCTGTCTGCCTGAACTGATCACCGAAGACGAGCATCAGGCGCTGCTCGGGTGGATTCGGTCCACCGAATTCAGCCACGGTGGTCGGACCGTGGGCCAGGCGCTCGCGCAAATCAAGCATAACGACGAGATCACTGGCGAGCAGTCGATCAACCAGCCGATCTCGCGCTTGGTGATGCAGGCGTTGCGCCGCAACGAGACCTTTGTGTCGGCCACGCAGGCGCGCACGATGAACACCGTGTTGGTCAATCGGTACGGACCGGGGATGTTCTACGGCGCCCATGTGGACGCGCCGATCATCGGTCATCCGAATCCGATTCGCTCGGACCTCAGTTTTACGCTGTTTCTGGCCGACCCCGAATCGTATGACGGCGGCGAGCTGGTCTTCGAATCGGGCAATCAGGAGATGGCGTTCAAGCTCCCAGCGCGTAGCGTGATCTGTTACCCCACTGGGCAATTGCATTGGGTTCGCGAAGTGACCCGTGGCGAGCGGCTGGCCGTCGTGGGCTGGGTGCAGAGCCTGATCCGTGACCCGGCAATGCGCGAGCTCCAATATGATGTGCTGCGCGCTCGCAACCTGGTGCGCGCGAGCCTGGGCCAGGGCGAGGCATTTGATTTGCTCAACAAGGCGCATGCGAATCTCATGCGCCGCTATGCGGAGACTTGAAATGAGTGCGCAGCCCCTTGGCGTTGATCAGCAGAAAACCGATTCGGAGCACCTGCGTCTGCTGGTGATCTTTCATTATGTCTGCGCCGGGGTCATGGCGTTCTTTGCGCTGTTTCCGATCATTCACTTGATTATGGGAATTGCGATCGTTGCCGGATGGTTGCCCGAGCAACCCGGCAATGAGTCGCCCGCAGCGCTGGGCTGGATCTTTATCGGCGTCGCGCTGATGTTCATGATGATCGGGTTTACGTTTGCCGGCATGGTGTTTCGGGTGGCCCGAAAGCTCAAGGCGAGGCAGAGCTTTACCTTTTGCCTCGTGATCTCCGGTCTGCTGTGTCTGTTCATGCCGATGGGCACCGCGCTCGGCGTGTTCACGATCATTGTGCTGAATCGCCCAAGCGTGAAAGCGCTGTTCGACTCATCAGTGGCGGGATCGCACTGAGGGCAGGGTCGCGCCTGCCGGTTCTGCACTGTCTGATCTCCATCGAGTGTGGTGTTCCGCGAATCGCTTGAATACGTTTCTCGCCGATCGATCCCATGCCGTGTTGCGCGTTCAATCCGTAGTGGTTGTTTCGCATTCTGCTCGCGCAAGGTCTTGTCTCCAAGTTCGTCCAAACTTTGTCAGGCCAACGGCGGGATACGTCACCAGCCTTGCAAATTGCCGGTTCGGGTCATAACCAGTGTCTGGACGTGCAGCTTCGAAATGATGCATCGGAGTGCTCCGCTTCGGGCCAAGCAATTGATGGCTTGTGTCGACGCACGACCGCGACATCGTCGCTGCTTGTGCGACGGCGCCGCTGGATTCGGCTAGGGCTCAGAATGGACAGCCAACGCTTCTCGACCGCGTGAGGTCACGTTCGGATGATCGCGACGGCGATGCTAGGGGCTAAGGTCGTGCGGATTTCTGATCGGTTCGGCCAAAGGATTCCGAGTAAACAAAAGTCACGGGAAATTGAACCGCTCTGCAATCGATCGGATTGATTGCAGGCCCATCCTGTGTCGAAACCTCGTGACGCGATCACGAACACATCCCACCTCGAATTCAGAATGGACCTTATGAATCACTTTTCAAAGGGCAGCTGGTCGCTGCTCGCTACCGCTATTGCACTCGCTGGCGGCGCAACCGAATGCGCCAGCGCCAAACAAGTTGAATCCCCGCAACTGGTGAACTGTCCGAGCAATTTGTTGAAAGACGCGAGCGTGCGCCAGAAGACGCTGACGCGCTCCGAACTGATCGAGTCAGACGGGCAGACCATTACTGTTTCCCGTTTTCGCCTGGACGCCAATACGGAATGCGCGCTGCAGACAGCACCAATCCTGCGTGCGCTGAGCCCTGATGACCGAGCAACGCGTCGGGCCACCGTGACGGATTCGCCGATGGCCGCCTTGGGCGCAGATGAATCCGAGTCAGCGAACAAGGCACTGTGCGGATTTGGCACTCCGGTGGCACGGGTGCATACCGGACGCTGCGGTACGGGTGGTAGCGCCATCGCATCGGCTTGGTTCGCAAGTTCCAATCTGGCCATTGCCGGCGCGGAGTTGGCTGGCAACTATAACGATCTTTGCTTGCATGCAGACGGGATTTTCTACGATGTGCATCAGGTGCGTCGGATCGGCAGTGGTCCTGGCATGGTGGCCGGTCTGTCGCTGATGAAAGCGGTTGGGCGAACCGCCGGTGCCCAGCATGTGCCCGGTGCTCTGGTTTCGCCAACCGGTGCGGCGTTCGGTCTGAGTGTGGAGGGTGTCACGGCGAACGGTGGTGGCAGCTGCCATGGTGGGACCGCGAACGGTGACAATGGGACTTTTGCTTCATTCTATTGGACCAGTTACACCTTGTTTGCCCCCTTGTGGCTGTATACCGGCGGCCCGGCATTCATCAACTCCTCCGGTAGTGTTCCCGTTGGCACTCACGCCGTCTATCAGATCAATAGCGCGCTTGGTACCAACTACGTCAATCCGGTGATCAAGCGATTCTCGGCAGGCGACATCAACACGATCGCTACGTGGGCGAATACCGCAGCACCGACGCAACCAGTCACGATTACGTCGCCGGGCTTCGGCGCCACCGTCAATTCGAACCTACCGTTGACCGTCTCCGTGTCGGCCACCGGCAGTACCGCACTGGAACTCGATGGTCAGCCCGTCGGCAATCCGATTACCGGTTTGTCAGCAGGTCAGCACCGTCTGGTGGCCTACGCCGTCGGATCGCCCAACTTCCGCCACACCATTCAGTTCAATGCGCAACCGCAGGCGGTTGCTGATGCCCACGAAATCGACGACGCTCCGGATCAGTGGAAACCGCTTTATGACGGTCAGCGCAAGTACCACAACTTCCATCGGGCCAACGATGCGGATTGGTCGGCGTTCGCTATCGGCGCTGGCGTGCAGGCCAACATTGTGCTCTCTGGCTCGGCTTTTGGTCAGTGCGCGTTGAATCTTTACTTGCACCCAAATTATCCGAATGGCGTGCGTCAACTGGTTGCATCGACCAATGGTTCCTGCGCGAATCTGAGCCTGCAGCACGCCTCGCCGCTTTCGCCAGCGACACACGTCTACTTCCTGGAGAGTAAGCTGGTGGGCAACGCTTCCAGCAGCAACACCGACTACAACTTACTGGCAACGACTGCGCCAGTGCCGATCGCTGCCGATGCCTACGAGGCCGACAATACCCGCGATCAATACAAGGCGTTGTACGGTGGTCAGCCGCAGGCGCACAACTTCCACGTGGCGGGCGATACCGATTGGACCGCCTTTGCCGTTGGTCCAAGTGTTCCGGTTCGGGTAACGATGAATGGCGCCGCTGCCGAGCGATCGCGCATTCGCCTGTATCGCCAAGACAACTACCCGACGGGTCCGATTAGTCTGATTGGTACAGCCGAGGCCGCGAGCAGCCTGGTCCTGAACGATACCTTCGCGCCAAGCGGCCCGTACACCGTGTACTACGTCGAAACGGCTGCCATTTGGTCAGGCTTCTACGGTGCGGCCAGTACCTATCAAATCGCTGTTGACACGTTCTAAGGAGCCTCTGAACAAGTTCAGGGGAGTCATTACAGCAATGCCTTCTTGGCCACTGAATCCGGACCTGAGCCGGATTCAGTTCAGGTCTGAAGGTCCAGGGTCCGATACCTTGGTTCCATGTTAGAGCGTTACTTGGCCATTGAATGGTGATCGGAAGGTAACTGCCAAGCCTAAATTCCTACCCGTCTAAAGACAGGTAGGAATTTTTTTCGCATCCACCAGAATCCATTGCACACGATGCCACGTAATAGTGGGTTGTGTGCGATCCGAAAGCGCGGGCGGCAAGCCGCGCTTTGGGTTCGTGCATCGGTGGGCTGGGTGCTGAGTACTCCCCGATTCAGCCGCCTACTGCCAGGGCATGTTCGGTCTTGCCATGTCGACGAAGTGTTCTCCCCCGTACGTCAGTCGCCTCGTCGGCATGGCAACTTTTTCCTGGCTCGACCGAGTGCGGGCGTTGTGCCGCAGTTCCCGGACGGACATCGCGCCGATCAACGTGTCGGTGCAGCACATCGCCGTGACGGATGCTTATTTCCGTGCGGCATGGTTTGGCATTAACCTCCAGAGCGATTGTGTCCTGGATGGTTGCCTCATGAACGCGTGGAAACGTGCTGTCGTCAAGGTCGGCAGTAATCTGCTGGCGCCCGATGGCAAGGCGCTGAAAAAAGAGAATCTGCTGAAAGTGGCGGCGTTGATTACGCGGCTGCGCGCACGCGGCCGGGAGCTGATTCTGGTTTCGTCCGGGGCGGTGGCTGCGGGTCGGGCGCGGCTCCGACAGGACAGCCTAGGTAAGCAAAGTGTCGCTGGCAAGCAGGCGCTGGCCGCCATCGGTCAGGCACAGCTGATGGCAGCGTGGGCGCCGTTCTTCGATGTCCCGTGCGCCCAGGTGCTGCTGACGCACGACGACCTCAGCAACCGACGCCGCTATGTGAACGCGCAGAACACGTTGCGCGCGCTGCTTGATCTGGGGTCACTGCCCATCATCAACGAGAACGACTCGGTCGCGGTCGAGGAGCTGAAACTCGGCGACAACGACAATCTGGCGGCCCATGTCGCCGTATTGGTCGAAGCCGACCTTTTGATCATTTTGACCGACATCGACGCGCTGTACGACGCGGACCCGCGCAAGGTGCCGAGTGCCAAGCGAATCGCCGAAGTGTCCGCAATCACCCCGGAGATTCTGGCGCTCGCCGGAGGCTCGGGGTCGAGCGTTGGTACGGGCGGCATGCGGACCAAGATCGAAGCGGCCAGCAAGGCGAGTGCCCGCGGTATTGCGACGGTGTTGTGCCATGGCAGCGACGAGCAAGCGCTCGCGATGCTGGCGCAGGACGAGAATCCGGGCACGTGGTTTCATCCCGCGACGTCTCGGATTTCGGCGCGCGCACATTGGTTGCGTCATGGTTTGAAGGCCCAGGGTCAGATCGAAATCGATGCCGGCGCGGCGCGCGCGTTGGGCCAACAGGGCGCGTCGTTGTTGCCGGTCGGTGTGCGCGCGGTAGACGGGCAGTTCCGCGCTGGCGATTGTGTCGACATTGTCAGCGTTGGTGCGGCGCCGGTGGCTCGCGGGTTGGTGCAGTTCGACGCTCAGGACTTGCGCAAGATCATGGGGCGCAACACGCAAGATATCGAAGGCCTGCTTGGCGACACCACGCCGGCCGAAGTGATTCATCGCGATGACATGGTGTTGCTGTGACCACCGTACGCGAACTGGCTCAGGCGGCGCGCGCTGCGTCGCGGGTGCTCGCCAATCTCAACACCGAATCCCGCAATCAGTTGCTGCGTGCCATCGCCGACCGGCTGCGTGCCCGTGGTTCGGCGGTGCTGCAGGCAAATGCCGAGGATATGCGGCAGGGGGCCGAACGCGGCCTCAGCCCGGCCATGCTGGATCGGTTGTATCTGGATCCGAAGCGTCTCGCTGCGCTCGCCGATGCTGTTGACGCGATTGCAGCGCAGCCTGACCCGATTGGACAGGAGTCATCAGTGCAGGTCCGTGCCGATGGGCTGCGGTTAGCACGGATGCGTGTGCCGCTCGGCGTCATCGCGATGATCTACGAATCGCGGCCGAACGTCACGATTGATGCGGCAGCGCTGTGTTTGAAGAGCGGCAATGCCGCAATCTTGCGCGGCGGCTCGGAGGCTTGGTACAGCAATCAGGCGCTGGCCACGATGGTGCAGTCGGTTCTCTCAGATCTTGGCTTGCCCGAAGCGTGCGTACAGCGCCTGCCAAGCAGTGAGCGTTCGGAGATGCTGGAGCTGTTGCAATGCGCAGGCCTGATCGACCTGGTCATCCCGCGCGGGGGCGAAGGGTTGATCCGTTTTGTGGCGGCAAACAGCCGCATCCCGGTCGTTCAGCATTACAAGGGCGTTTGCCACTTGTTTGTCGATCGCGATGCCAATCAAGTCACCGCCACGCGTCTGCTGCTTGACGGCAAAGCGTCGCGGCCTGGGGTGTGCAATGCGTTGGAGACGTTGCTGGTCGATCAGGCCATTGCCGAAACCTGGTTGCCCGGCGCGGCCGCGGCGCTTTTGGCCCGAGGTGTCGAATTGCGTGGATGCGCGCGCACCCAGGCATTGATCTCGGCAGTAGTGCCTGCAGAAGACAGTGATTGGGATGCTGAGTATCTGGCGCCGATTCTGGCCATTCGGATGGTCGATGATCTCGATGCCGCGCTCGCCCATATCGCGTTGCACGGCAGTCAGCACACTGAAGTGATCGTGACGGACAACGCCGAGCGGGCAGCGCGCTTCCAGCGCGAAGTCGATGCGTCGGCGGTGATGTGGAACGCGTCGTCACGCTTCAACGATGGCGGCGAACTGGGTCTTGGCGCTGAGATCGGCATCTCGACGACGAAAATCCATGCCTATGGCGCCATGGGTGCCTTATCCTTGACCACCGAAAAATGGCTGGTCAGCGGTTCTGGACACGTCCGGCACCCCGATCTGCTGAAACCATAGGGATCTGCTGATGGCTCGTCGAATGCTCGTGCTCTGGTTGGCTGCTGTGTCCACGGTGTCTCTGGCCGCCAAACCGCCTAAGGGGCCAGAAACGTGGAAGCCCCGGCAAGTGGTGACGCTGATTCGCGATCAGGAATCGGTTCGGGCAGCAAAAGCCGCCTTGGCGTCGGCTTCCGAACGTTTTGCCGAGCTTGCAGTCGATGGTGCGGCGGCTTCGGTCCAGTGGATGCCGGACGGCCGCACGATGGCGCTGGGGCGAAACGAATACTCATACGGCACCACCCCCATCATCCGCGAGATGCGGCCCAACTACATTGCCGTGGGCGATCGCCAGAATTGGTGCTACGTGCGCAAAGCCGAGACCAAATGGATCTGCGAGTCGCCCGGTTATGTGAGCCCGGCGTTGGTCGAGATCGACTGGCAGGCCGTTACCGGTGCGTCGGTCCAGGACGAGCCATGCGGCGAAACGCAATGTCTGCGCGTACAGATCGATGGGTTGGTCGCCATTGATCCCAAGCTGCCGCCGGCCAAGCGGCGCTATTTCCGCGATACGAGCGAGCATGCATTCTCGGTGTCGCTGTTGATCAATAAGGCCGACCACCGGCCCATCAGCCTGTTGCGCCTTGATCGCATCAGTTCGCTCAGGGAAGGCAGCACCGACCTGAAGTTCGATCTGGATGCCACGATCGAACCCATTGCGTTGCCGAAAAACGGCCAGGACGCGACGCCGTTCTGAGCTGGCTTCGCCAGTCACCGATCACCATCCGGAAAGTGGGCGGTGTTGACCGCGCGGGGGCGTTCGTCACCTTATTGACAATCCGTTCTAGAACGCGCATTCTAAATGCATGGCGCGTACTCAGAAATTCCAAAGCGAACAGATGCTCGAAGCGACCCGCGCGTTGGCGGTGCAACTCGGGCCTGCCGAAGTGACGATCGCGAAGATCGCCGCAACATTGGGCGCGCCCACGGGATCGATTTACCATCGCTTCTCATCGCGCGATGAATTGCTGGGACAGGTTTGGCTCAATGCGGCCGCGCGTTACCAAGCCGACTACCACCAGGTGCTGAGTCAAGGCGACCCTATCGATGCGGCGATTGCGAGTGTGCGTTTTGTGCTCTCGCGTGCGCGCATAGACCCAGATGAGTCGCGCCTACTGATGCTGCATCGGCGCGAGGACTTTCTGGACCAAGCCTGGCCCAAGCCAATGCAAGATGCCGGACGCGCACTGGAGGCTGATGCGCGCCGTCAGTTTCTGGACTTTGGCAAGCGCCTATTGTTGCTGGGCGCCAGCGATGCGACCGCCATGGCGGGACTGCGCTATGCGCTGATTGATGTCCCGCTGGCTGCCATCGTGCCGGCGCTTCGGCGCGGCAAAACCCCAGATGCCACGCAGGACCACTGGGTGCTTGCAGCGACGCGCGCGGTATTGGCCGAATTGGGTGTGACGGCGGGTCGCACCCATCCGAGTGCCAACGCAGCGGCGCGCACGGCAGGCAGCAAGCGCGCGCCAGCGACATCGGCCCGCAATAAGAACTAGTCCATTGCTACAACGCCAACCTGCAGGAGGAACGCCAACATGTTGATCGATCTGCCAAGCCTCGCTGTCCTGTGTTTCATCGGCTCACATTTGTTGTTTGGCTTGCCGCCACTTCGCACCCATCTCATCAGCGTTCTTAGCGAGCAGCGTTTTGTCGCGGTGTTCAGCCTAACTGCGGCATTGAGCCTAAGCCTGCTCGCTTGGGCGCTCTATGCCAGTCTGCGGCAAGAAGTCCCCAATCCTTGGCTGCTGATGCTTCCTGGCGCGAGGATTGGTCTCGGCATCGTTGCATGGCTTGGGCTCAGTCTCGCGTTGGCGGCGTTGCCCGGTTATCCCAAAACGCCGATGGCGTTGTTTCAGACTCGTGTCCACACACCCTTTGGCATCAGCAAAATCAGTCGGCATAGCTTCTTTGTCGGGTTTGCCGTGTTCGCTCTGGCACACAGTGTCCTGATGTCGGAGCGCGCCGCGGCGCTGATGATGCTTGGATTCGCCGTGCTGTCGCTTCTTGGCGCGAGCATTCAAGATCGAAAACTGCTCATGCGTCATGGCGAGGCGTATCGACCGTTCATGCAGGCAACATCAGTGCTGCCATTTCTCGCCATTCTGCAAGGGCGCACACGCATACAGGCTGAGGATCGGATCGTCGCAACGCTGCTGAAGTCTGCATTGGCGGCTGCGCTCATCACGCTCATGCACCCGCTGTGGCAACTCGCGAATGGCGCGGCATTGCCAGTGTTGCTCGCGATCGGTGGGTTCTACCTGTCGGCGCGCCGATGGCTGGCCGCGCGCCGGCGCGACACTGCCGGACAAGTGCACCGCGCCTAGGCACAGGCGTTGGACCGCGTCGCCTCTGAGCGTATTCAAAGCCTCCCAAGGGACTTCAAGACCGTCCGTACGAAATGCGCAAAGTCAGGCCAACCTTCTGCGCGGCCCGCGCCGGACTCGAAACGAATTGAGTTGAACCGGAAGCTCGACTCACTTCATTCCGGATCAATAGAAGTACCCGCAAACGATACGTGCAGGCGGTAGAAATCCGTGGCGATCCGAACCACGGGGAATTTGGCGGGCAAGTCGCTTCGATCGATCCGCGAAAAGCCATGCTTGCCGTAAAGGTATTGCGCCGCTTGCCATTGCGTGTTGGTTTCGAGATACAAGGACTTCACGCCGTGATCGCGACTCCACTGAAGACTGACGGAAAGCAGTCGTTGCGCCAGCCCGAGACCGCGAAAATCCTGGTGCACATACATGCGGCGCAGCTCAAAGTCGCCATCGCCCAATGGCATCACGCCAATGCAAGCAACGACTCGGCGATGATGCGTCGCAACCCAGAACTGCGCTGCGGGTGGTTGGTAGCTCGTACCAAGGTCACTGAGGTCGGGCAAATCCTGAAGGCTGAGCGCCATCTGGTACTCGATATTCAAAATGTCCAACACGAGTTGCTGGACTGCTTGATGATCTGGGTCCTGAAGCGTGCGGATCAAAATCGTCGGCGTTCGCGTGCTCATGTCGATGAATCAGCTTTCGTCAATACGCACTACCATCTTTGTGAAAGAACAACCATTGGCCATCGATTTTGCGAGCCGCCAGATCGTCATCCGGGTAGCTGACCGTGTCACCTTCCACCCGATCACCAATCTCCAGAAACACAACGTCCTGGTCACTCAAATTGATCAGTTGATGAGCGTCGCCATTGCCGGCACGGAAGCCGGCACACATGCCCGGGCGGAGTTGGGTATCGCCACGATTCGTCCGTAGTGTCGGTTGGCCGCTCAGAATGTAGACAAACTCCTCCTCCATTGAATGTGCGTGCCGAAGTGAGGAGTAGGCGCCTGGTGCTAAGCGCGTCAGATTGACGCCAAACTTCTGGATGCCGAAGACATCGCCGAGTACTTTCTTGGCGCGCCCTTCGAAGCGATTGCCGATGGGTGCTGGATACACAGATGGCCTGGTCCGGTTCGGTACCGCTTCGGCAAAGACTGCCACAACGTCGTCAGTGTGTTGCTTGGTCGAATCGTTCATCATGGGGTTCCTGGTTTCAAGACTGCGGTGGATGCCAAAGCTGGCGGATGATTCAATACTGCCGCCATGTCGAGTTGCCCGAACCCCCTGGCGTGCGCGCGTACCAGATGCTCGTGGCATTGCTGCATCAATGGACTCGGAGCGCCGGCCCGCTCCGCTTGCGCCAGCACCAGTTCGGCGACATGCATGACATCGTCGATGGCAGCCTGTGCCGCAAAATCATTCTGGACAAATTGTTGGAGCTTGGTCTGCATGACCGGGCTGGCCATCGGACCCAAATTCAGCGCCGACGCGAGTCGTGCCAGCGGGATCCCAGTGCGGCGCGCCGACTGCACGGCTTCGGACAGCACGCACACCATGCCCACCAGATAGTGGTTGACGGCGAGTTTCAACTGCATGGCCTGCGGGACCGCGCCACATCGAATAAACGTCTGGCATACCGGCGCCAGGAGCATTTCGATCCGTTCCAGATCCGATTCGGCTCCGGCCAGCATGCCGAGCAACGTGCCCCGTTCTGCTGGAATCTTCGATCCTGAGACCGGTGCTTCGACGTAGCGCGCGCCAGCCGCCGTCAGGTCCTCGCCAAATCGCTGGGACCACAGCGGGTCGACGGTGCCCATCTGGACGATGCAGTGATCCCGCGTCAGGCGTGCAAAGGTCTTGCTGCCGCGCGCGAGAACCGCATCGATGGCCGCCTCATCGCGCAGCATCAGCAATACGGTTTCGCAAGTCCCGAGCAACGCTTCCGAGGAACTCGCCACGATGCCGCCGTCCGCGCGCAAAGTGTCCGCGTGATGAGGTGTGCGACTCCAGACGACGAGTGGTTGCCCCGACTGGAGCAGTCGCCGCGCGATGGGTTCACCCATGCGACCGATGCCAATAAACCCGACAGTCATGACCAACCTTCTCAGCCGAGAACCTACCGCCATTGCAGCGCGGGCAAGTCGATTCGCCGAGTGTCCGATTCGTCCAGTTTCATGTCTAATCAGACAAAATGCAGCGCGCCCTTCGTGCTATCACTGCAGCGCTGATCGGGTGTGGCGAAGTGCATGCCATCGAGCGAGGGACGACATGGTTGAGTTCGAAGTGTTGGTTTTGCCTGGCGCCAACCCAAGTGGCGTTGCGATGACCCGCGATATTCTGTCAGTGGCAGCAAGCGCTGCTCGTCGCCTGGCGCTACCGATTCCAACGTTCGGATTCTTTTCCGTCGATGGCGGTGCCGTGGCTTTGCAGGGCGGCATGCAGATCGATACCCGCCGACTGCCGCAGCGGCGGCGGGCTACCGGATCGGTGCTGTTGATTCCGGGGCTGTGGGTTCAGAATCGTCATGAACTTGCGGCGCAAATCGTGAAAGAGCCCTGCCAACAGGCTATTGAAGCCATCGGTGCCCATGTCCGTCGAGGGGGCATGGTGACGGCCACCTGTTCGGCGGTGTTCCTGCTGCACGCGGCCGGTGTCTTGGACGGACGCGCCGCGACAACGACGTGGTGGCTGGCACCCGCGCTCAGTGCCGTGGCCGCCAAAACGCGCGTCGAAGCACAACGCGTATTGTGTGCGGACGGCCCCGTGATCACAGCGGGGGCGCCGATGGCGCAGTCCGATGTGCTGCTCTATCTCCTGCGTGTGCGCCATGGCGCAGCGCTCGCCGATCAGGTCGCGCGTTTGTTGCTGCTGCAGGAACGGACCGAGCAGACGAGCTTTGTCATGCCGGGGTTGATTGCGGTGGGCAATCCGCTGATTGGCGCCCTGACGCAACGGATCGAAGCCGCGCTGCCCGAGGTGCCGAGTGTCAGCCAGTTGGCCAAAGAGCAGCACATGTCAGAGCGCACCCTCGCGCGCAAAGTCACGCGTGCTTCGGGCATGAGTCCCGTGGCCTTGATCCAGAGTATCCGGCTGCAACGAGCCCGGCAGTTGTTGCAAAGCAGTCGCAAGAGCATCGAACAGATTGCGCACGCTGTTGGCTATCGTGATGCGACCGCATTACGGCGCCTGGTCGCCAAAACGGTTGGACTGACGCCAAACGCTTTGCGCCGTCAGCGACGACTGTCAACCTGAGGTGCCTCGGTTGATGCGGGCTCGGAATGTGGCGATGCACGGCTGCCCATTGATCTGACGACGCTGGTTCCCGGGCGTGTCACGGTTCGTCGCGTTCCTGCGTAACCCGAGTTAGCCCGCCAGCCCGGCGGATCAGACTCTGGAGCCCCGATGCGCGACCTGCTTGGTCCAACCTTGTTGCTGTTCGCAATCAGTGCGGGTGCCGAAACCCCCATTCCGCCGCGGTTTCAAGGGAGTGCGACATTGCACGACGGACCGTCAGTCCGTGCAGGCGGCCGCTTTGTCTTGCAGGCCGCTCTTCGAGCCGAGGGGCAGGCTGCGGCGTCGGATCGCTTCCAGATCGTAGCTGCCATCAAACCAGCATCGGACCTGAAGTCGCTGAGCACAGCTTGCAGTGCAGCGTCTGCAACCATTTTTGCCAATAGCTTCGAAAACTAAGACTGAGGGGACTTTCTGATGAAATTGATTGCATGGATTGTCACGTTCGTGGCCTCGGTGATCACAGTGGCGCCGATCGGCGCCACTACCTGGACTTACCAAGGCAGCATGCAGGACCGTGGGCGCGCGGCAAACGGCGTGTATGACCTGAAATTGACGCTCTCTGACCCAAGCGGCAAAAGAACCGTTGGCGAACCCATCACCCTTCGCGATGTCCCGTTTCGGGACGGCAACTTCTCGGTGGCAGTGGACTTCGGATCGGCTTTGGAAGTCTCCGGATCGCTTCTGCTGCACACCGAAGTGGCGGAGGCTGGCGGCACTTTTGTCAGTCTCGGTGACCCGACGCCGTTCGACCCCAACGCGATTCAGGCCGGTATCTGCTGGGACACAACCGGCAATGTGGTAGCCGCGGGGGAGTTCCTGGGCGCGACCAACAATGTGCCAGTCGAAATCAGGGCATTCAATCGGCGCATGGCGCGCTTCGATGCCACCGGTACGAACAACGAATCCAGAGTCGTGCTGGGCTCCCCCGCGAATGCGGCCACCGGCAACGGTGCGACCATCAGCGGCGGTGGTAGTACGGCGACGAACTGCGGTGCGGATGCGAACGCAGTCTGCGCCAATCAGACTGATGAGACGTTCGCCACGATCAGCGGTGGTGCTGGCAATACGGTGGTCGCACCGTTGGGCGCGATTGGCGGCGGCAGCGGCAATTCGGTGTCTGGCAGTAACGCCACCATTGGCGGTGGCATCAGCAATGCTGCGTCCGGCTTAAATGCCACCGTCGGTGGTGGCATCCGAAACATCGCCTCGGGCACTCAGGCAACGGTCAGCGGCGGTCTCAATACGGCGTCCGGATTCGCATCGACTGTCAGCGGCAACTCCAATACAGCGAGCGGATCCGCTGCAACGGTCGTGGGCGGTTTTGGCAACAATGCGTTCGGCTTTTACGCAACGGCCAGCGGGGGCAATTTCAATTGCGCGGGTGGCGACAATTCCTGGGTGGGCGGAACGCGCGCCATGACGCGGCCGGGCAACGAGCCGAGCGACGGTAACTGTGGGGTCGGCAATTCTGGCGACAGCAATGGCGACGAAGGCAGCTTTGTCTGGGCCGACACGTCTGGCAGCAATTTTGTGGCAACCGGGCCTAATCAGTTCGCAGTGCGCGCGGCTGGCGGCGTTATGTTCAATACGAACGCGCTGACCAGTGGCAGTGACGACCTGGTGATTGGCGCGCGCAGCACGGGCGATGCGGATGCTGATCTGGCTTGGTCCAGCCGCTCTGGCAAAGTGGCGTCGATGTATCTGATCGACAATACCGGTGGCTTCATCATCAACCTGCCAACGTTGACGGCGTCGTCGAGTCGCTTGACGGTGGCAGGCGGCACCGGTGGCAGTGCGTTCCTGACCAATGGCGGTGCGTGGACCAACGCCTCCAGTCGCCACTACAAGGAAGGCTTCGATGCGATCGACCCATTGCAGATTCTCGCGAAGGTTGCGGCGTTGCCCATCGGCACGTGGTCCTACAAGAAATCCCTGGAGGGGCGGCATCTGGGCCCAATGGCTGAGGATTTCAAGGCAAGCTTTGGGCTAGCGGGAGATGGGCGCTCGATTGCGACCGTCGACGCCGACGGCGTGGCGCTGGCAGCGATCCAGGGGTTGAATCAGAAACTCGAACAGGCCGAGGCCGAGAATGAGGCGCTGAAGGCCCGACTGGCGGCGATCGAAGCCCGGTTGGCGGAGTGACCAAGCATGCAGCGATCCCCATGGCGGGTCGTCACCCTGGTCGAGTCGGTTATGCTCGCCGCACCTAGTTGCCCGCGGGCCAGAAACTATGCAGTTCGACGACGTTTACGCCGAGGTCAAGCGGCTCGCGCATGTTGCGCTGGCACAGCATGCCGCGCAGACGCTGAGTACCACCGATCTCGTGCACGAGGCCTACCTCAAGATCGCGCAGCATCAAGCGAGGCCCGACAACCGCGAACATACGATCAGCCTCGTGGTGCGAGCGCTCCGGCAGGTGTTGATCGACGCGGCCCGGCGCCGGCAAGCCCAGAAGCGTGGCGCCGATCCGCTGCGCGTGACCTTGGATCCAGAACTCGCGGACGAAGCGGCCGGATACGACATGCTCGCGCTCGACCAGGCGTTGACGCAGCTGAAAGCGCAGAACGAACGAATGGGGCTGGTGGTCGAGATGCACTTTTTCGGTGGCGTCGCGTTCGAAGAAATCGCCGATCTGCTCAAGGTCGATCGGCGCACGATTTTTCGGGATTGGGCGGCCGCCCGGGTGATCATTGCGCATTTGCTGCAGGAACCGGTCGTGCCCGACCCTGGGCGCTGATGCGCGTGCCTGACGCCCTCGCCAGACTCGACGTTGCAGCGTGCCCACTCAATCGTGGCAACGGCAGGCCTGATCCATGAATCCGGAACTGATGCAGATATTCCGCGACGCGCTCGATGTCGCACCCGCTGATCTGGCCGACTTCCTGAACGCGCGCTGCGCCGATGCGGCCGATCGTGCGAAAGTCATCGCGCTGCTGGCTGAATTGCATCAAGACCTGCCGGCTTGGCCGCCTTCGGCCGCCGAACTGTTGCAGCAGGCGGCCAACAATCCGGCCATCGCGCAGCCCTTGCCGCAAGCAGATTTGAGTGGCCAAGTGCTCGGACCATTTCGTTTGTTGCGGCCACTTGGCAGTGGTGGCATGGGCGCCGTTTGGCTGGCCGAACGCATCGATGATTTCGAGCAAAACGTGGCGATCAAATGGGCGCATGCGGCGGCGCACTCGGAGTTGAGTCGAAACCGCTTCGCGAATGAGCGGCAGTTGCTTGGCCGTCTCAGTCATCCGGGTATCGCGCATATTGTCGATGGCGGCACTGATCAGGGCCTGCCTTGGTACGCGATGGAGTATGTCGATGGTCAATTGCTGGATGCGTACCTGAACGATCACGAGCCGAGCCTGGAGTCGCGGCTTAAGTTAATGATCGCGATCTGCGACGCGGTTCAGCATGCGCACCGATATCTGGTCGTGCATCGGGATCTGAAGCCCAGCAACATCATGGTGCTCGCCGATGGTCGCCCAAAGCTCTTGGATTTTGGGATCGCCAAACATCTGGACGAGCCGAATGCGCTCACCATGAGTCGGGCGCCGCTGACGTTTGCCTACGCCGCCCCCGAGCAGATTCGTGGCGATGCGGTGACGACGGCGACTGATGTTTATGCGCTCGGCGTCATCTTGTATGAAATGCTGACCGGCGTCAGGCCGCATAAACCTAAGGGCGACGGCTCGCTCAGTTTGCTGCAAGCCATCACCGATACGGATGCGCGGCCACCGAGCACGATCGACGAACCGCGGACCGGCGGCAGTCCGATTCCTGCAGCCAGACTGAAAGGTGATCTCGATACCCTTGTGTTGAAGGCGCTGCAACGCGATCCCGCCCAACGTTATGGCTCGCCAGAGGCCCTGGCCGACGACCTTCAGCGATTCCTGGATGGGTTGCCCATCACCGCGCAGCGCGAATCTTGGCACTATCGATGGGGCAAATTCATTCGACGCCACAAAGTCGCCAGCGCCTTTGCCGGCAGTACCGTGCTGGCCGTGATCGTTGGCGCTGGCGTGGCCTTTTACCAGCGCGATCAGGCCATCAAGCACGCCAGTCGGGCCGAGGCAACCAAGAACTTCATCCTGAGCATCTTCACGAGCGCCGACGCCTGGGATACCCGTCAGGACGTCAGCGCTGTTGAGTTGACGCTGCGCGGTCTGGAGCAGGTTCAAACTGAGCTCAAGGACCAGCCCGAAGCGCGAATCGAACTCTATGCCACCATCGCCGAGGCCCTGGGGCGTCGATTGCCCACGCGCAATGCGCTCATGGCCGGTCGCTTGTTATCCCAAGAGCTGAACGCGCTGCCCGGAGCACCCATCGCGCAACGCATCGATGCCGAGATTGACGTGGCGGACTATCTGTCCGGGGCGGAAGATTTTCCAGCGCTCGAACAGCAGATCGCTCGCGTGGAACAGGTCTATGCCAACGACCTGACGTTGCGCGATCAGCATCGCTTGCTTTACCACCGAATGTTCCTCGCCAACGTTCACGGCCAATTCGCGGAAACTCGCGCACTGCTGACTCAGAGCCAATCGATGGATCGATCGACCTTGGCAGCCGAAGGGCTCGACCTGAGCAAACTGGATTGTCGTGAATGGGCCATGACGGTGGAGATCGACTGGGCCCAGCGGCAAGACCGGCAAGCGATTCGCGACTCCGAAGCGCTGCTCTTGGTGATGGACCGAGACTTGCGCGCGGATGATCTCAATCGCGGTGCGTTTCTGTGGCATGTGTCTGGCACGTTGTTGCGCGTGGCGCCCAGTCCGCCTGCGCTGGCGTTGGTGGCTCGTGTCAGCCAATGGACCGATGCGCAGTTCGGTGCCAACAGCGAGTACCGAAGCCGGATCGATTTTCATGACTTGCTTCGACTTCGCGCTGAGGCCCGCTGGCCGGAAGCCGAGGTGATCTACTCCCGCTGGATGGCGGAATGGTCGTACTGGCCCGAGGAGTTTGTTCTGGAACGCCAGCGGCTGCAGTATCAAGGAGGGCTGATCGCGCTCGCACAAGGCGATGGTGATCTCGCTCGGGAGCGCTTTGAAGAAGCGCTCGAATTGGCGCAGATCATGGCTGCCGGTCATTCCGAGTCGCCGACGCTTCGCGCCGTTCGAGCCGGACAGGCTTATTTGGCCATGCAAGCCGATGCGGCGCGACGTGCGGACTTGGAGGCGATCACCCAGGCGCAATTGCAAGCCGATGATGGGGATTGGTGGCAGTCCGCGGCCTGGTTGGCAGAGGCTGACCTCAAGGCTGGCAGGCTGACCTCGGCGCAGGCGCTTCTGCTGGACCTAAAGGCGTGGCATCAGCGACGCGGTGCGCGCTTCGATGCCCAACTGCTGTCGCTGTATCCAAAGGCCGAACTGCCGATGCCGGCGCAGCCGGGATATGAGCTGGCGGACATGCTAATTCTTGGCAACAAACTGATTGCCGACGCCGAGCGCATTCAGCAAGCCCGTTCGCTTTGAACGGGCTGTATTCATGCACGCGTGCAGAACTGCGACGGTGGCGCGGAACCGTCCAGTCAGAGTCTCAGAATCGCCCTAAATCCGCGCGCGGCGTAATAGGACTGCACGCCGTTGTGGTAGGTGAACACTTGGCCATAACGGTAGTCACAGAACAAGGCGCCGCCGAGTTTGCGTACGCTGTCGGGCGTCTCGATCCAGCTCGACGTCTTCTGATCAAATGGACCGAAGCGCTGCAAGTCTCGATACTCGGCTTCGTTCAGCAGACGGACGCCCATAGACGCCGCAACACCCAGTGCGGAGCCTGCTGGCTTCGCTTCCTTGCGCGCAGCCAGTGCCGCGTCGTCATAGCACAGACTGCGCCGGCCCTCGGGACTTTCGGCGCAGCAGTCGACGAAACAGATTGTCTTCGCAGATGAATCGAAGGCCAGCACATCAGGTTCACCGCCGCTGGCTTCCATCCAGGCGAGCGCCGGCCAAGCCTTCGGTTTGGCCTCCAATCCCGCAAGGGCCTCGCCCCAAGTAAGTGTGGCGTGGCGCTTTGGGTTCGCCTCAAAGCGGGCTTTCAACGTCTTGGCCAAGGCTTGGATGTCGGCTGGTTTCATGATTCGGTCCTGACTGCGGAGAATGTCGATCATCGCGATTGTCGCGCTGGACGTTTGCGATGCAAGCGTCTGAAGTCCTATCGCTGACAAAGGAAGCGCTCCAATTCCAGAACGGATTGGAATCGCATCAGGACATCCTCACTGTTCCGGCGCAGAAGCTCAATGCTCAGGACACCCGGCTCCCGCTCGCGCAGCACCAGCACCCGTAAGTCCTCATGCACAGCAAGCAAGTCGCCTTCGAACTCATCGCCGCGCTTGCCGAGCCGACTCAAGTGACACGGCGCTTCGAACAAGTGCCAGCCAGGGTAGGGCTGGGTGGCATGGTGTCGGGTGAGAAATTGCGCGCAGTCCCAGAACGGATTGGCCGACGCTTTTGCAGCTGACTGCTCGCCCATGACCTGGCTCCTCGGACGCACGGTCCTGGAATCGGAAGTACCGATACCAGTCTACTCTGGATCCAATACCTGACCGACGCGAATCAGATTGCCATCGGAATCAACCAGCGCGAACTCAAGCATGCCCCAAGGCTTGGCGCTTAGGGCATCCAGCCTTGGGATGCCTTGGTTCGGTAGGTTGGCACGCTGAAAAGCCTGATACCAAGCCCTGGCGTCTTGGACGCGCAAGTAACAGCCGGCATCGGACTGTTCAGGTCTGAGATTTGGGTGTGCGAAGAAGTGCAGCTCGATATCGCCGCGGCACAACAGCGCGTAGTTCGCGTCAAAATCGTGCGCACCACCGGCAAATCCGAGACGCTGATAGAACGTGACGGTCTCTGCGATCACGCGGCTCGGCAGGATTGGAATGGCTTGATCGAGTGGCAGTGGCATTGGCGGCAGTCCAGATTCGAGCGGGTGTTTCGATTGATCGTCGTGCCGTGACCTGTGCTCAGTCTGAAGTCAACGATGGCACGAATTCTGGCAGTGCGTTGCGCAGTCGTTGCGCCCATTGTTGCGCCGCCAGCGGATCTGCTATCTGGAAACCGACCCACTCAAGGTGATTCGGGTCAAAACGCTCGAACAGTTCGAGGATGATCAATGTCGGCTCGAAATCGTTGGCAGCACTGACCGCTCTGATTGTGTCGATGTCGCAGGCGCCATCTTCGGCGAGCAGCATGGCGTCGTACACGTCTTTGGCGCGTTGATGCATATCCGAACCCAGCCAATAGAGCTTCCATGCGAGCGCCATCGGGCGATCAGCGGTCAGCATGGTGTAAGGATTCGGATCGTTTGGCATGGTGATCCGGGTGGGGACCGGTGCTCGGGGCAGGTGTTCGCCAAAAGTCAGATCAACTTGCACGCTGCCCCAGGGCAGCGGGTCGCGCTTCCAGAAAAAGGTCAGGCGCAGGCCGTCGACGCGGCAGTAGGTCCAGATGGTGTCGCGAGTGATTTGATCGGCCGCGAACCAGCCCGTGGATTGGGCGGTCTCGATCACAGCGGTGATGATGGTCTCGATCAATGCCTCGGCTTCATCCGAAACCCGCGCCATGGTCTTTGGCACAACGACAAAGTCGAGATCCTTGGGTGGTCGCGCCGCATCGCCGTACCAGGCGAGCATCAGCGCACTGCCGCGCAATACGAGGTGGTCGGCAGCGGCGCTCAGCGCGATGGCGCGGAGCACCAGATTCATGGCGTCCTGCTGTTGCCGCTGCCAGGCGGCTTGCTCCTCGGAGTCCGCAAAGGTCGGGGGCTCCAGCGTCAGTCCGCGCGGGAAATGTTGAAGCGCCGGGTCGTATACCGTTGCTCGCTTTTGTGCAGGAGCCAGCGTCTCGGCATAGGTCAGCGCACTTGGTTCGTGTTGCGGTGGTTCGTCAAAGTTCGCCTGCTGCCGAGATAGCGCAGGGCGTTGCGGCGACTCGGCAAAGACTGTCGACCAATCCACGCCCGCGTTCGTTCGGGTCGGACTAGTCTGCGCTTTTGGTCCAAACCAACGCTGCCACCAATTCATTGCAGCCATCCTTCATCAAGTCGAAGATTATCGTCGAAGAGCACCGCTTCGAATGTGCGGGATTCAATTTCCCAGCCGTCACCCGCCAGTACCGTCTCGAACGCAACAAAATGCGCCCCTGCCTGCCGGGGGTCGGTGTGTCGAAGGGTCACGAAACGCCGTTCGGAGTGGTCGTCGCGAGACGTTGTGTCTCGGGACCACGCGTTCCGGGACAAATGGGCGCCGTGAGCAGTGCTCAACGCCGACAGCCGAGGCCAGTCGGCCGGGCGGGCACGAATCTTGAAATGCGCTTCCGCGTAGCAGGCTGGTTGAATGCCGATCCGGGCGAGATCGACCTCGATCTTGACGCGAACGACCTCGAATCCAGCGTCGTTGAGGCGTTGGCTCAGGGACGCTGCATGCCGAAGGGTCTCCCCGAGGTCGCCGGCCTGACGCCAGGACAGCATGGGCTGAACCGGAAACGTGCCGCGTTCCAGTTCAATCAGGAGCAATTTGCAGTCGAACGCACTTGCCAATGTCCGCAGCCGGTCTTGTTGCCCGGGCGGCAGCCGCACCGTCAGGTGGGTTTCCGTTAGCATCGGCTCATGGTTGCTATTCACTGTGGCGTCGTGTTTTGACCATTTGCGGCGATTGAGCCTGGAATCGGCTGCGGGCGTCAATCTTCGCAGCATGATCGACGCACATTACCGGTGGCACCTACCGACCAACGCCCTCCATACGCCCGTATGGCCTGCTTCAAACGCTTGTTTGCAACTTGCAGGCAAGTTCGGCGAAATTCTGGACAAGTTCGGCGAGTCCGCGCACACTACACGGCCCTTCGTTGGAGTGGCTGTGGCCCGGATCGTCCTGCTCAATGGCCCAAACTTGAATTTGCTTGGCACGCGTGAGCCAGGTGTGTATGGGCGCACGGGTCTTGCCGAAATCGAGCAGCGCTGCGCGGCTATGGCCGCTGACGCCGGGTTCGAATTTTCGGCGTTGCAGAGCAACAGCGAATTGGCGCTTTTGGAGCGCATTCACGCCTGCCGGCAGGACGATACCCGCCTGATCGTGATCAATCCGGCCGCGTTCACGCATCAGAGCGTCGCGCTCCGCGACGCGCTGGCGGCCGTGGCGATTCCGTTCATCGAAGTTCATTTGTCGAACCCCAAGGCGCGGGAGATGTTCCGGCACCACTCGCTGTTTTCTGATCTGGCCATCGGGGTCATTTCAGGTTTTGGGGCAGAAGGGTACGAATTTGCAATGACGGCTGCGATCCGGCGCCTTCGCGTTGCAAGCTGACGAGTGGTCTTTTTGACCAGTCGGCAGGCAAAGCAGACAACAACAAGCACCATCGGTCGCACGCGTCACGGCTGCGACCCAGAACAACATCAATAGGAGTTCATCGTGGATCTGCGCAAAATCAAGAAACTGATCGACCTGCTCGAAGAATCGGATCTGACCGAAATCGAGATCAAGGAAGGTGAGGAAACGATCCGGTTGTCGCGGGCAAGCAAGGGCGGCGTGATCTCGGTACCGCAGCACGTTCCGGCGCCGGTGACGCATGTGCACGTTGAGCAGCGACCGTCGGCGCCGGCGCATCATGCCCCAAGCCAGGATGCGCACCACCACGGTGGCGGCGGTGGCCGCGAATTGCCCGATGGCCATGTCGTCCGCGCCCCGATGGTCGGCACGTTTTACGGCTCACCGAGCCCCGAAGCCCCGCCGTTCGTCAAAGTGGGTCAACAGGTCAAGGCTGGCGACGTGCTCGGCATCATCGAAGCGATGAAAATGTTCAATCAGATCGAAGCGGACGTTTCCGGCACGATCTCGGCGGTGCTGTGCTCGAGCGGGCATCCGGTCGAGTTCGACGAACCGATGTTTGTCATCTCCTAAGGCGCGACCATGCTCGACAAAGTAGTCATTGCAAATCGCGGCGAGATCGCGCTCCGCATTCTGCGCGCGTGTCATGCGCTCGGGATCAAGACGGTGGCCGTGCACTCCACGGTCGATCGGAACCTAAAGCACGTCGGTATGGCTGATGAGTCGGTTTGTATCGGACCCGCGCCCGCTGCCGAGAGCTATCTCAATGTCCCGCGCATCATTTCGGCGGCTGAGGTCACCGACGCTGAGGCGATCCACCCCGGCTATGGCTTTCTCAGCGAGAACGCCGATTTTGCCGAGCGCGTCGAAGGCTCCGGCTTCGTGTTCATTGGCCCGACGGCCGACGTCATTCGCCTGATGGGCGACAAGGTCGAAGCGATCAAGGCCATGAAGGCAGCCGGCGTGCCGTGCGTGCCGGGCTCGGGTGGTCCGCTTGGTGACCATCCGGAAGAAAATGCCCGGATCGCCCGCGAGATTGGCTACCCGGTCATCGTCAAGGCCGCAGGCGGCGGTGGCGGTCGCGGCATGCGCGTCGTGCACACCGAACTCGCGCTGCACAACGCGATCACGACGACGCGCGCCGAGGCCAAAGCGGCGTTCAACAACGACATGGTCTACATGGAGAAGTTCTTAGAGAACCCACGCCATGTCGAGATCCAAGTGCTGGCCGATGGTCAGGGCAATGCGATTCACCTCGGTGAGCGCGATTGCTCGATGCAGCGCCGACATCAGAAGGTGGTCGAGGAGGCGCCTGCGCCGGGCATCACGCCCGAATTGCGCGCCAAGATCGGCCAGATCTGCGTCGACGCTTGTCTGCGTATCGGTTACCGCGGTGCTGGCACATTCGAGTTCCTGTTCCAGGACGGCGAGTTCTATTTCATTGAAATGAACACGCGCATTCAGGTGGAACATCCGGTGACCGAATTGATCACGGGCGTGGACTTGGTGCGCGAGCAGTTGCTGATTGCCGGTGGCGAAAAGCTGTCGCTGAAGCAGAGCGACATCAAGTTCAATGGTCATGCGATCGAGTGCCGCATCAACGCCGAAGACCCGGACAACTTCATGCCGAGCCCGGGCCTGATCAAGCGCTTCCATGCGCCAGGTGGGCCAGGGGTGCGGGTCGACACGCACATCTACGACGGGTACCGGATTCCGCCGAATTACGACTCGATGATCGGCAAACTCATCGTACACGGCGCTGATCGCGCCCAGGCCATTGCTCGCATGCGCGTGGCACTGGCCGAAATGGTGGTCGATGGCATCAAGACCAATGTGCCGCTGCAAAGCAGGATCATGGCGGATGCCGGGTTCCAGGCAGGCGGGCAGAACATCCACTATCTGGAAAAGCGTATTGCAGAGCGCAAGGACAAGCCGATCGGGCTGTAGTCCGGTATGGCTCCAATTACGCTTTCTCGAGTCTGCGCCGGTGGCATGCTCGAACAAAGCCCGGTAAAACAGTCAACAGCCAGGTCGGCGGCGCGTCCTGCCGCTGACCCAGCCCAATGAGCTTTCGCACCGTGCTTTGTCTAACATCGAGGTGTCCGGGATGGGTGCCTTGTGACCAACGGATCGACCCTGAAGCAGGCTGGTTTTACGAACCCGGCCGCCCAGTGGTTCGGTCCTTCATTCATTGAAATCACCGATGCATGCAGACATGAACTGGATCGAAATCAGCTTTGACGTGCGGAGCGATGGATTGTCGCGAGTCGAGCAGGCGCTGGAAGACTTGGGCGCCGTCAGCGTGACCTTGCTCGATGCCGAGGATCACCCCATTCTGGAGCCGGGGGTTGGCGAAACGCCGGTCTGGCCGATGACAACGGTGCGCGCGTTGTTTGATCAACAAACCGACCAGCGTGGCTTGTTTGGTGCGCTGCAGATCATGATCCCGTGGCTGACGCCGCAGCGCCTGACAATCGCCGAGGTGCCCGATCAGGAATGGACGCGGGTCTGGATGGATCAATTCAAACCCATGTCCTTTGGCCAGCGCTTGTGGGTGTATCCGTCTGACCACGAAGCGCCCGCAGACCCGGATCGCGTCGTGGTTCGTCTCGACCCGGGTCTCGCTTTCGGCTCGGGCACGCACCAAACCACAGCGCTTTGCCTACGCTGGCTCGATCAAGCTGACCTCGCCGGCAAGCGCGTGCTCGATTTTGGCTGCGGTTCGGGCATTCTGGCGATTGCCGCGCTCAAATTGGGTGCCGCTTCAGCAGTCGCGATCGACAACGACCCGCAGGCACTCATTGCTTCCGCCGAAAACGCCGCGCGCAACGATTGCGTCGAGCGCTTGCAGGTCTTCATGCCCGACGCAGCGCCTTCGGCCAGCTATCCGATCGTGCTCGCCAACATTCTGGCCAAAAGCTTGATTGAGCTCTGCGCCGGCATTACGGCGGCCACCGAGCCTGGCGGCACGATTGTGTTGTCCGGCATCCTGCATGATCAGGCGGACGATGTCATTGCCGCTTATACTGCGGACTTCGAACAGTTCGAGGTCGCTCGCGACGAGGACTGGGTCCGCATTACTGCCCGCCGCCATGTACACGCAATGCCCTGAATGCCTGACTATTTTCCGGATCGGCGCCGCAACGGTGGCGCAGGCCCGGGCGCGGGCGCGTTGTGGCGTGTGTCGGGTCGAATTCGACATGTTGCACGCGCTGGCTGATCAGCTGCCGGCGGATCCCGGCGCGTTGCTGCCTCAGCATCACGGTGGTGCTTTGCCCTTGTTGGAAGTCCCGTTGACGCGGACCCGGCTCGGGCAGCGCGATCTGTTCGCTGATAACCGTGAGCGCTCTGCGGCACCGCCCGCTTTTGTCCAGACCAAAGGCCACAGCGCCGGCGGTCGACGCAATTGGCCGTGGTACCTGGGGGCGGTGGCCATGCTGCTGATTGCCGTGGGGCAGATCGGTTTTGCATATCGCGAAACCTTGGCCCAGGACGCGCGCGTGCGGCCGTATCTGGATTCGTTGTGCGCGAAGGTGGATTGCCTGTTGCCGCCGCGACGCGAGGTCGAACAATTAGCCCTTGTGGCGCGCGATGTCCGCCCGCATCCGAGCGTGCCAGGCGCGCTGATGATCAGTGCGACGGTGCTGAACAAGGCCGAATTCACCCAGCCGTTTCCGATTGTCGAGGTCGTGATGTCCGATCTCGAAGATCGGAAAATTGCGATGCGTCGCTTCCAGCCGCAGGACTACGTGGACAGCTTGCCGGTTATTGCGCGCGGCATGCCGACACGTGCGAGCAGTACGATGAATTTCGAAGTGCTCGACCCAGGCAAGAATGCGGTTGCGTTTGAGTTCCGGTTTCGCTGAGAGATTGGTTCGGGCATGAAGGCCCTCCAACAACTAGCGAATTTGTGGGAGCGGCTTCAGCCGCGAACGGGGATGCCGCAAGATTGGTTCGGGCCTGAAGGCCCTCCAACAACTAGCGAATTTGTGGGAGCGGCTTCAGCCGCGAACGGGGATGCCGCAAGATTGGTTCGGGCCTGAAGGCCCTCCAACAACTAGCGAATTTGTGGGAGCGGCTTCAGCCGCGAACGGGGATGCCGCAAGATTGGTTCGGGCCTGAAGGCCCTCCAACAACTAGCGAATTTGTGGGAGCGGCTTCAGCCGCGAACGGGGATGCCGCAAGATTGGTTCGGGCCTGAAGGCACTCCAACAACTAGCGAATTTGTGGGAGCGGCTTCAGCCGCGAACGGGGATGCCGCAAGATTGGTTCGGGCATGAAGGCCCTCCTACAACCAGCGAATTTGTGGGAGCGGCTTCAGCCGCGAACGGGGATGCCGCAAGGTTGGTTCGGGCCTGATGAAGGCCCGCCAAAAGCCGACCCATGACTCACCGTTAGGCCATCGCCTCAGCCACGTAGGCCCGGGCCTCATCCACACCGGTTGGTGCCGTCGCCGAAAAAAGCTGCACACTGATCCGTTCTGCTTGATCTGACAGCGCTTTGCGCACAGCCTGCAGCGTATTGCCACCTGCGCCGCGGCCCAATTTGTCGGCCTTGGTCAGCAGAATTCGCACCGGCAGGCCACGGAGGCCGGCAAAGTCGAGCATCATCAGATCAAAATCGGTCAGGGGATGGCGAATATCCATCGCAATGATCAACGCCCGGAGCGAGTTCCGGGTCTCGAAGTACTCGGTGATCGCCCGACCCCAGGCCTCGCGCAAGGCGGGCGGAACTTTGGCGTAACCGTAACCGGGCAAGTCGATCAGGCGCCGTTCGCCCGGCAGCTGAAAGACAACCAGATGCTGGGTCCGGCCGGGGGTTTTGGATACGCGGGCGAGTTGGTTGATGCCGGAAATGGTGTTGAGCGCGCTGGACTTGCCGGCGTTCGAGCGACCCGCAAATGCGACCTCGGCCCCAAAATCAGCGGGCAGGCCTTTGGGCTCGGGGACACTTTTCAGGAAACTGGCCTGGCGTAGCCAGCGTTCGATTTCTTTCTGGTTCATCCAGGCAGTGTGAAAGCAAAGCGCACGGCCGGCAAGGGGCGGGTGGGCAGGGATTGTTCACGCCATTCAGCCAGCGGGGTCGGGCGATTCGGATGACCGGAGCCTGCCGGATCAGCTAAACTCGCCCGGTTCGACAGGTCGGCGGACCTGTCTCTGACTTTCTCATTTTGTTCCTGGAGCTCGAACCATGCGTTTTGGCCTTGCCCTTTGTTCCGTGCTGTCGCTTGCGACCCAGTTCGCTCTGGCGCAGGATACGGCGACCGCGACCGCCCCAGCTGCTGCAACCGAAGCAGCCGCTCCTGCTGAAACCGCGCCGCCACCAGCCCCGGTCGATCCGATGGCGGCGGTGGCCGCTGGCTTTGCCGAACTCGCCAATGCCAATCCGGGCGACGCCGCTGCAGGCGGAGGCAAAGCCGCCGTGTGCGGCGCGTGCCATGGCCTCGATGGCAATTCGACCGATGCCCAGTACCCAAAGCTCGCTGGCCAGCACGAGGGCTACATCGCGCGGCAGCTGACTCTGTTCAAAACCGGCGCCCGCCCGAACCCGATCATGCTGCCGTTTGCGTCAGCGCTGAGTGCCCAGGACATGCGCGACATTGGCGCGCACTTCGCGAAGTCGAGTGCCACATCCGGCAAGGCCGATGACAGTGTCATTCAGAACGAATACTCGCCGAACAACGGCAAGCGCGTCGTCAATGTCGGCGAGACCATCTACCGTGGCGGCGCCAAAGACCGCAGCATTCCGGCCTGTATGGCGTGCCATGGTCCGAGTGGTCGCGGCATTCCGGGGCCGACTTACCCGTCGCTGGCGGGTCAGCATTCAGGCTATACGGCCAACGTGCTGAACCTCTTCAAGGCCACGGCGCCGAGCGATCCGGCGCTGAAGGACCCGAATTACGCCATCATGGCGGACATTGCCGCCCGCCTGACCGATGAAGAAATTCTCGCCGTGGCCAGCTATATCCAGGGTCTCCATACGGCCGCTGCGGGCGAACACCTCGAAGCCGCACAGGCCAGCGCCGCGGCGCAGCCCTGATCGGCGTCGCCCAGGCACCGTTCGGCGCACTGCCGAATCGTCCTGGCGATTCGTTCAGGAAGTGCCGGAACTTTGCTGGATACTGAGGCCTCAAAGTTCCGTGCCACCAAATGGTGGCCAGGATGGGCAGCAAAAGACTGCCCGCCTCTTAGACCAAAGCCCTACTGTCGGAGATATTCATGTTTGCTCGCGCTCTTCTGCTGATTGCCGGTCTCGCTGCTGGTTCCGCCGTCCTCGCCCAGCCTGTGCCCTACCAGGAAGGCACGCATTACTTCCGTGTCGATCCGGCGCAACCGACCACGGCTCCGGCCGACAAAGTCGAAGTGATCGAAGTGTTCAGCTACGCCTGCATTCATTGCGCACATTTCGAACCGATCGTTGCCGAATGGAAAAAGACGGCCCCGGCGAGCATCCAGTTTTCCTACATGCCAGCCGTGTTCAACCCAACCTGGGAAGTGTTCGCGCGCGCTTTCTATGCAGCCGAAGTCTTGGGGATCCAGAAGCAGTCGCATGAAGCTCTCTTCAAGGCCATTCACGAAGAGAAGCGTCCCTTCCGCTCGGGAGAAGACGTGGCCAAGTTCTACACGGCTTACGGCAAGACCGACGCCCAGTTCCTGGATGCGATGAAGAGCTTCGGTGTCGAAATGAAGCTGAATCGCGCCGTCCAGCAAGTGCCGAAGTACGGCGTCGATGGCACCCCGACCGTCATCGTGGCGGGCAAGTACCGTGTGACCGGCGGTTCGGCCGGCAGCATGGAGAAGATCTTCGACGTCGTGAAGTTTCTGGTCGACAAGGAACTCGCCGAGCGCGCCGCAAAACCGGCCGCGAAGTCTTGATGGCTTCTGCGCACCAATGACCCAAAAAAACGCCGGCCAGCCGGCGTTTTTTTTTGAGCGGCCGCAGCGCAATTGTGCGCTCCCAAGAGTCGCCAAGCCTGCCTGACTGTCGAAAAGCGCCATCCCTGGACCGCTTCCCCAATGAACGGTTCGAGAGGTTCCCGAAAGTGCTGCAGCGCGTAGCGCCGAACGCGCTGGCGCAAATCCGGCTATTGGAGACGCCAATTCCGGCCCACTGATCCGGTCATCGCGGGCGATGCCAAATCGGGCGCGCGGTGATTGACTGCTCAATATCGATCGGGGCCCGCAGTCGCGCCTGGATCGAATCGGGTGTGTCACGTCAGTCCGGGCTGTCAGCGACACCGTTGGATCACTGGGTGAAGGTCGTTGTCTTATTGGGAGGCGCCATGCGCGCGAGAAGTCCGGCATTATCAATGCTGCTGCCAGCAGTTCTGTTGCTCACCGGTTCCGCAGTTCAGGCTGCACCGTTGTTCCGCCTGGAACCGTCCGCGTCCGAGAAATCTGCGACGCATTCTGTGCCCCGATCGGTGGGGGTTATTCGAGAAACTCCGGTCCGGGTGGACCACCAACTCGTGTCGCACGCGACGACGTCATTCGAATTTCCACTACCGGATGGCCGGCATTTCAGGGCGGCCCAAAACTATTTCCGGCAGTACCAATCGGACTGGGTCGTTTGGGCCGGCGACGTTCGCGACGTCAGCCAGTCTGCTGATGGTTCGACCATCGGCACGCTGATGCTCAGCGTGTATCAAGGCCGGGTCTCGGGGGTGGCTCATATTGGCGACACCGATTATTCCCTGCTGCCTGAATTCGGATCGAACCTGGGGCGCTTGCAGACCATGGGGCACGGGTCCGCAGTGGCCAATTGTCCCGTGGCCGACCACGTCGATGCGCTGCCGTCCACGGCGCCCCAAGCGCCCTTTTTGTCGACGCGCAAGTCCCTCGGCGAATGCCTGCCGGCCGGAACGTTGCCAACGCAGCACGTCATCGACGTGATGAGCCTTTACACGCGCGACTTTCTGATCAGTGCGCCAGCGGAAGCGCAGGTGCAAAGCTTCATCACGACAGCCATCGCCAACGCCAACCTCATCTTTGCGCGGAGCCGCGTGCCGACCGAGTATCGCCTCGTGCATATGGGGCCGCTGCCGCCATCATCATTGCAGCTCAATCTCGCACCCGAGACGCAGGGCAATGACGACAACAAGGCGATCTCCAAGGCGCTCGAATGGATGAACGATCAGCCAGCCGAGCTGACGAGTTTGCGCAACGCGTATGGCGCCGATTTGGTGTCGTTGTTCATCCCGTCAGTCATCGACACCGTCAACGATCGCTGCGGCCGTGCCAACCTGCCTGTGCTGATCTCTGGAACCGAGAAAATTCGTCGGTTGTCAGGCGTCTATGAGCCGTTCAACGGTCGTGCGTTTACGGCGCAGGAAGTGGACTGCGGCCAGACCGACTACACCTATGCGCACGAGCATGGGCACAACTTCGGGATGAGCCACACGGGCTCGGATGCCAATCTCATCTACAGCTATGGTTCGGGCCATGTGCTGAATCCGGGCGAGAAGGGGAGCGTCGCCACCGTCATGGGTTGCGTATTGAACGGCACGAATGTGCCGAATGGCGTGTGTCAGCGCATCGCCAATTTCTCGGACCCCAATGTCTGTCATGACGGTGTGCCAACGGGAACCGAAACCGCCAAGAATGCTGAAGTAGCGCGCCTGCGCTCGCCGGGCTATGCGGCAATGCGCGCCACCGTGACCAATGCAACCCCCAATCTCACGATCAGTGCGCCAACCGATGGCGCGGTTGTCGGGACCGGGCAGAGCCTGACTTTGGTCGCGTCGGCGACGGATCCCGGAGCGCCTGATCTGACGCCGTTCATCACGTGGCGGTCTGATCGCGAACCCATTTACGCGCAAGGATCGCCTGTAACCATCGCATTGCAGGTTGCCGGTCAACACGTGTTGACGGCAACCATCACCGACTCGGGCAACAAACGCGTCGAACGCTCGGTGCGCGTTGTGGTGCAGGGTGGGCCGCCAGAGATCCGGTTGACTCAGGCGGGTATCGACTACCTCGACGGATCGACCTATGTCTATCCGACGCTTGCGGTCGATGCGTTGCCTTACACCCGCGTGTTTTCGATCTGCAATACCGGTTCAAGCGGCCTCACGCTGGCCAATACGCAATTGGTCAGTGGCGCCAATTTCACCCAACTTGGGCAGCCCGCTTCGTTGCTCGCGCCAGGCGTCTGCACCAGCCTCAGCATCCAGTTCCAGGCCAGCCAACCTGGAACGTTCACAGGCTCCTTGCAGATCGCCAACAACGACAGCAACGAGAACCCGTACGACGTGGCGCTGTCCGCCACTGCCGCACCAAGCAACGTGCAACTCGTCGCCAGCTATGTGCCAAGTTTGGGTGGTGCGCGCACGACCTACGCGTCATCCAGCACCAATGCGCCGAGCTTCGACTACTACTTTGATCCGAATCAGGGCCGATTCGAGGAGCGCCCCGGTGCGCCGTGCCATGCTGGCATCACCAACCCGAATTACTTGCGCGTACGCCTCGGTGGCAGCGTTCTGAACACGGGCGGAATCTCCGGCTGCACGTTCCAGGCATCGTGGGATAGCGTGCCTTACACGTGCTCGGTGGATTTGGTCAATGCGCTCAATTCGGGGCAGGAGTTCATCATCAATACGGATGATGCCAATCAGGACTTGACGACGTGCGCCGAACATCGGGATCCGCAATACCACGTCCGGCAAAACCAAGTGCATTGGCTACAAGTGAACTTCGATGTGGGTCCGCGCACCTATGTGAGACGCGTGACCTTCAAGCGCAAGACCAATGTGATCCGCGCTGTGGCGGTCGCCGATACGTATGTCACCGAAGGGGCTGTTTCCGAGAACAACGCAGCGCAGAGCTACGTGCAGGTGCGTGGTGGCAGTGGCACCCAGAGGTTTGGGTTCATGCGCTTTGCCGGCAGCTCGGCAGGTGTTGGTGTGTCGGTCCGCTCCGCGCAATTGCGATTGATGGCAATCGGGATGCCCATGACGCAACTATCGGTTCGCGCTCAGGTATCGAATGCGCCTTGGGTTGACGGCGTACTCGCGTTCAGCAACTGGAACACGATCACGGGCGGCGACACCGGCAGTATCAGCTCGGCCGCAAATCTCGCTGCTAACCGAACGGTTGGCTTCGATGTGAGCGGCTCGGTCAATACCGTTTATCCATCCTGGGCCTATGTGTTTCGCGCGACAACGTCCGATACGCGCGACCTGCGCTGGATCGGCAGCGCCGAAAACGGAACATCGACTGCCGGTGCATTGGAATCGCGGCCGGTGCTGCACATCACGACTGAATAGTGGTTGATCAAGGCATGCGGACGATTGGAATCGTTGCTTGCCGGTTGGTGCGAGGGTCTGAACGCGGCGGCTCGTTGCGTTCAGACACTCGCGTGCAAGGCCATTACGGCGACGCGATGGGGATTCAGCCTAAACGGCACGCGTAGAAAAGGGCGGGCGGTACGTTCAATGTGGGCGTGTACGGGCTGTTTCGCGTGCGGTAACCGCGAGCGTTGGCTGCGCCACCCGCGGCATCCGATGACTATTGACAAGCCTATTGACGGTTGCTAATTGTTTCGCCCAGAACTTGGGTGTTTTGAACTGTTTGTCTGTACGCCGCTTCGTCCGTAAGTCGCTTTCCCAAATCCATCCTGCCTTGTTGACCGAGCGCGATTAACGATCCGCGGTCGGCTGGTGATGCGTCGTGGCAAGCGGCTCAGTTTTGGCTTAGTCGAGGGAACATCGCGATGACCATTCCAACCAATCCCACACCGCCGTATCCGGAGTACACTGACGCCGTGCTCAATGCCCCGGCGAACTACGGCATCCTGGAACAGTTGTTCGGTACGTGGGTCAATGTGGACCCGAAAACCAACATCAACAACCTGGGGCTGCACACCACCTGCATGCCGTCGCCCGGCACGAACACCGAAACCATTTTTGGCATCTTCCACTTTCTGTGCGAGAACTACGTTGAAGAGCTGACGTTCGCCCCAGTCGCTGGCGGCGTGCGCAATCGCGGCGGCACGAACGAGCAGTTCAATGGTGCCGTGGAGTACCGTCAAAGCATTCAGCGCGCGAGCGATGGGGTGGGCCTGCACGAGGAAGTCGGTATGTATCTCTGGGTCGACCAGATGTACAACCACGCTGCAACCGAGCAATCGGTGATCGAGGACAACGGTTACCCTGGCATTGCAATTGGTGCGGGCGCGAATGGCCCGAACTTCGTCCCCCCCTATGCCATTGCCCGTAGCGGCACGATTCCGCACGGCAGCTCGGTCATGCTGACCGGCAGCTTCGCGCAGGATGTGACGGGTAAACCGCCGTTTCCGACGGGTACCGACAGCTGGACTGATCCGTTCACCCAGCCCTGGCCCGCCATTCAAGTCGCGAATGCGCCGAACCTGCCGTCGTCACCGCTCGCCATTTCGCCAAGCATGGGCGCAAGCGCGTTGCTCACGCCACCAGACGGTGGCCCCGCTGTGCCACTGAACCTTGATGAGCCGCCACCTGCCTGGGCCTTTGACAAGTCGCTGCCGGTGACCCAACCGGATAGCAATCTCACCTACTTCCAACGCATCGTTGCGCATCCAAACTATCCAGCGTCCGTCCGCCCGGATCTGCGTCTGCGCGATGCGATCAAGGATCAGAACATCTCCAAATACACGCTGATCCAGCTGACCACCAAGCATGACGGCGGTCCACAAGGTGGCATTCTGAATACCCCGTTCGTGCAACGATTCGCCAACGTCACCGAAGTCACGCTGAACATGTGGCTCGAAACCGTGGTCGAAGCGGATGGCACCGAGGTACTGCAACTCCAATACGAACAGATCATCTTCTTCGAATTCATGTTCGGCTCGAATGGCCAAACCACACGATGGCCGCATATTCAGGTGAATACGTTGCGGAAGCAGACGTGAGCAACGGCGGTGCGTCGTTGCGTAATGCGCAATAAGCGCAGCGCATTGCGCCGAAGGTTGTCGCTCGAAGTCTCGTGGTTGTATCGGGGTGGTATGAGCGTGGTTTGATCGCGACAATCTCACCTGATCGCGGGCTTGCGGCGCAATGCGCCTCGCTTATTGCGCCCTAGGTTCGCGTTGTCTGGCCGAACGTAAGCAAACCGATACTGAGCATCGTCAATATCATCAGTAGCAACCCGCCGAGGTTCTGAACCGGCACGGCGCGCGGTGCTGGTAGTGGGCCCATGGTGTAGGTCGCGCTGCTCATAAAGCCTAATGCATCGGTCACGGTGATCGTGAAATTGGCGGTGGTGGCTAAACTTGGGGTGCCGCTGAGTAGTCCATTCGAACTAAGGCTAAGGCCGGCAGGCAAAGTGCCGGCGCTTACGGCGAACGCATAGGGCGTGGTGCCACCGGTGGCGCTGAGTTGCTGGTTGTAGGGCATCGACACCACGCCATTCGGCAATATTGCGGGACCAATACTGATCGTTGGCGCCGTAATTGCGAGTGTGTACGTTTGCGTGATCGTTGCAGCGGTGCCGCTCGTGCTATCGGTCGCTCGAATGCTGAAGTTGAAGTTGCCAGCGACGGTCGGGATGCCACTTAACACGCCGGTCGTTGTGTTGAGCGCGAGGCCACTGGGCACTGCGCCTGCGACGGGCGAATACGTGTACGGCCCAACGCCACCGCTCGCCGCGAACGTCTGGCTGTATGCAGTGCCGCCAACGCCGGCAGGCAACGCGCCGGCCGTCGGGGTCAGGGACAACGTGGGCACGCCAATGACTAGTGTGTAGACGCCGGTAACCGTGCCGGCAATGCCAAGGGTGCTATCGGTCGCGGTGACGCTGACGTTGAACGAGCCGGATTGCGTCGGTGTGCCGCTAAACGTGTGCGTCATGGCGTCAAACGTGATGCCGGTCGGCAACACGCCACTTGGCGTGACCGTGTACGGCGCAACGCCACCGGTAATCGCAATTGATTGATTGTAGGCAACGCCGGCGGTGCCGTTCGGTAAGTTCGATGGGTTCAGCGTCAACGTCGGTGGCGACACGTTTAGCGCAAAGGTCTGAAGGACGGTAAAGGGCCCGTTGCCCGTGCTGCTGTCGGTCGCTGAGACATTGAGGTTGAAGGTGCCCGCTTCGGACGGTGTGCCCGAGATCGTCACCGTGTTCGACGTGGTACCGGTGATCGCCACACCAGCCGGTAGGGTGCTCACCTGGTAACTGCTCCAGGGCGGCGCGCCGCCACCGAACGTAAACGTCTGGTTGTATGGCGTACCAGCAGTGGCCGTAAAGCCGCCGCTCGGCGTGATCGTTACGATGGGATCGGCCACGGTCACATTGACCGTGGCTGGTAACGATGTGCCCGCGCTATTGCTTGCGGTGTACGTAAAGCTGTCGCTCCCAGCAAACCCGACTGTGGGTTGATACGTCATCGTGATACCAGCGGCGTTCGCCGTGCCATGACTCGGCCCCGTGGCAACGGCAACCGACGTCGCGGCGCCGCCGGTAATGTTTAGCGGCACATTGGTCGTTGCGGCGTCATAGGGCACGGTGATCGTTAGGGCATTCGCGATCGTAGGCACATCGACTACGGCGATGCTGTACGTTTGCATCACGCTGTAAGGTCCCGTCCCCGTACTGTCGTCGGTTGCGGTGACGCTGAAGTTCGTTGTGCCCAGCGCATTGGGGTTGCCTGTGATGGCGCCGGTCAGTGCATCCAGAGTCAGGCCTCCCGGTAGTGCGCCATTCGTGACGGCGTACTGGTACGGCGCCGTGCCGCCCGTCGCGGGTGCAATCGCCGCCGAATAGCTCTGGCCCAACACGCCACCGGCCAAGTTGGTGACGGGCAGGGTGAGCATTGGGGGATCGATGGCAAACGTGTAGACACGACTGCCCGTGTACGGGCCTGGAGCCGGGCTGCCATCGGTCGCGGCAACGGTGATCGTGAAGCTGCCACCGGCCGTCGGGGTGCCGCTCAGCAAACCACCTGGCGATAACGTCAAGCCGGCTGGCAACGCGCCGACTGTCACGGCAAACAGATAGGGCCCGCTGCCGCCGTTGGCCGTCAGCAACTGGTTGTATGGCGTTGCGACCATGCCGTTCGGCAAAGTGGCCGGATTCACGGTGATCGGCACATCATCGTTGCTGATCGTGGCGACGCCTTGGCTATCGGTAATAGTTGCGTTGACTGCACCAGACAGATTGACGAAGAACGTTTCGTTTGCCTCGGGCAGCGTCTCGCCGATCACGGGTACTGAAACGTTCTGACTCGTTTGCCCGGGCGCAAACATCAGCGTGCCGCTGGTGTTGGTGTAATCCGACGGTTCCGCGGCGGTGCCGTCGGCGGTGCTGTAAGTGACCGAGACCGTCTGGCCGCTGGCCATGGAGAGGTTGACGGCAAACACCGCATTGGTCGCGCCACCATTGCCCTCGGTGATGATCACATCGCTGATCGTCACGCTAGGTGGCAACTCGTTGGTAACCGTGCACACAATGTTTGCGCCCGCAGCGGTCGCCGCAGGATCGAGCGTCACGGCATTGCCGAGTAGCGATGCCGCGCCGCCGCTGCCGAGGCCCGTGCAACTCGCAGCCACCAAGGTGAAGCCTGGCGGCGCGGATTGACTGATCGAAGTTGCCGTTCCGGCTGAGACCAGCGTTTGCGTGGCACCCGCCACGCCCGCGCCGGACACGGTCGTTGTGATCGTCTGATTCACCCAGCCATTGGTTCCGGCAAACGTAAAGGCGCCCACGCCGCCGTTGCTGATGACAACGAGGGTGACGGTTGGCAGCTTCGTAAACGTCGTCGTGCAGCTAATCGTGGCCCCAGGCGCTGTGGCCGCGCTATTAAGACTGATCGTATTGCCCACCAGATTCGCAGTGCCGCCAGAACCCATGCCGGTGCACGAGGCGCCCACCAGCACATAACCGGGTGGCAGATTTGCGGTAATCGCCGTGCTCGTCCCGGGCGATGCCAGAACTTGCGTGGCGCCCGCGACGCCAACGCCCGGGATGGTGGTGGTAATGGTCTGGCCGCTCCAACCGTTAGTGCCTGCGAACACAAACGACCCAACGCCACCATTGCTGATCGCCGTCAGCGTCAGCGTCGGCTGCTTCGCTACTATGAAGGTGCAGCTGATGTTGGCGCCAGCTGCAGTCGCTGCGGCGTTGAGTGTCAGCGAATTTCCAACCAGTGTTGCGGTGCCGCCCGAACCCATGCCCGTGCATGATGCGCCCGACAGCAGATACCCGATCGGGGTGCCGGCGGTGATCGTGGACGCGACGCCTGGGCTCGAAAGAACCTGGGACGCGCCCGAGACCCCGACGCCTGGCGTGGTGGTGGTAATGGTCTGATTGGCCCAGCCGTTGGTGCCCGTGAACAAGAACGACCCGACGCCGCCATTGCTGATGGCAGTCAGCGTGAGCGTTGGCAGCCTCGTGAACGTCAGCGTGCAACCGATCACGGCACCAAACGCCGTGGCGGCGGTGTCGAGCGTCAGCGTGTTGCCCGCGAGAATGGCGGAACCCCCGGTGCCCATGCCATTACAGGCTGCGCCGGTCAGCAGAAACCCGGGTGGGGCGGATGCGGTAATCGACGTGCTCACCCCGGCGGCCGCAAGGGTCTGCGGCGTACCGGGCGTCGAGACGCCTGCGGTCGTGGTCACAATCGTCTGTGTTGTCCAACCGTTGTTGCCGGTGAACACAAAACTGCCAACACCGCCGTTGCTGATGGCGGCCACCGTCAGAACGGGTAGGCCGCCTTTGCCAAAGGTCGTCGCGGGTGTGCTGGCGATGGATAGTGCCGACCAGAGGGTAGACAGCGCCAGCCAGACAAACCAAAGCCAACGGTAAGTGTGGGAACCAGTTTGGTTGCCAAAAGGCAAAGGCATGCACTTCTTTCCTGTCATTGGCCCGTTGATGGCAGATCAATTCGGGTGCTGTACGGATCGCTCGATTACAACAGGAACCGGACGGTGGCGGAAGGCGCAGCCCGGTGGGCGACCTCGAGACTACTCGCTGCTTCTTGCGATGGGGGTCTTTAACTGCGTCGTCCGAGTCGTCGTCATTCCGGCCGCTGGCCAGCGGCTTCCCGCGTAGCGAGTCCGGATACATGTCTGACTCAGTGCGCATCTGGAAGTCCAAAATGGGTTTGCAGACGCGTCCGGCATGCGGCCAACCCCGACCGAGTCATTCGCGCTACTTGCTCGGACTTCGATCGTTTTCGACCGACCCCGAATTCAAGTGCGACTGCATTGGCCCAGACCTTTCCAAAGGGAGTTCACCTGGCGGTCCGTAGGACCTGAAATCAAGCGTCCTGGCGGCTCCGTTCGACGATTTGGGGCGAGGGCGGCCGCCAGTCGTGGCTGCACGTGCCACAACTACGGCGATCCCGTTGAGGATGGTCTGCATGAGTCCAACCTGGACTTTCAGACCCGCACGACGTCCGGCGCATAGCCTGCCCCAGCGACGTCGGGGGCCCGGACGCAATGCTCAAGAATCAACCACTTGCACGCTTGATTCTGGGCCGGCCAGCCATCGTCCGCACTGCCGATGAACTTGTTCAGGGACGCCTTAAATTCGGCGTGGTTTGGCGATGGCCACTTAATACGGGTGCGCCCGCGCGTTCATAACGGTTCTTGTTGCCGGTGTCGGGCTCAGACCTTAGACTGAGAAGACTCACGCGGGAGATGTCGGTCATGGGTCGTATTGGGAAATGGGTATTTGTGACAGTGGTTTGTACTGGGATTCCTGCACTGGCTGTGGCGCAGGCTGAGACATCCGGGTTGCAACGACAGGGTGGGGTTGGTGCTTACACGGATGAGTCCACGCCACCGGAGGTGCTGCGAACTTCCTCCTTGCCGTATCGTGGCAAGGCCATCGCATTTGCGGAGACGCAACCGGTCAGGGATTGGCCTGCGCCGCCGATCGCCAAGCCGGCGGTCGAGGTTCAAAACTACGTCGAGCTGATTGAAATCAAGAACGCCGATCATCTGAATCCGTTTGTGCCGGGTGCCGGCGCTGGCGCGTCTGCGTTTTTCACTGATCCACTGCTGCGCTTGAATGTCCACCATGCGCCGCTGGCGATGCCGTCGCCGTCGTTGGTGTTCGCAGGCCCGAGCGGTGATGATCGCTTCGCGCTATTCGGCAATCGTGTGACGCCACCTGATACCCAAGGCGATGTCGGTATCGCTCACTATGTCAGCATGGTCAATGGGCCGATCGGTATTTACAACAAGACGACCGGTGCCCTCTCGGTGCCACAGTTCAAACTCAGCACCCTGTTCTCGAGCCTGCCTCCCGGCAATTTGTGCCGAACCAACGACGATGGCGACCCGATTGTGCTGTTCGACCCACTCGCACAGCGTTGGGTGGTGTCGCAGTTTGCGCTAGCGAGCACGTCCTCACCACCTTGGTTTGAATGCATCGCGGTATCGAAAACCAGCGACCCAACGGGTGCCTGGTACGTCTGGGGCTTCCAGACCCCTGATAACGGCGGTTTTCCGGACTATCCGAAGATGGGCGTCTGGACCGATGCTTACTACATGACCACCCACCAAAACGGCTTTTTGGCACCGCCTTCGGCAGCCGGTCGCGGGACCGGGTTTTTTGCCTTTGATCGCAACAAGATGCTTGCCGGCGACCCGAATGCAACCTACATCTACTTTGATCGTCCGACGCCGGGTGAGGGCGGCATCATTCCGTCCGACATCGACGGGATGAACCCGCCACCACCGGGCAACGCAGCGACGATGATTCGCTACACGGCAGACGAATTTGGAGGCAGTTTCATCGATGGTGTTTTGCCGTATCAATTCGTCCCTGATTTTACAAGCCCAGCAAACTCGACGCTTACCGTGCTGCCAGCCGTTGCGGTTGCAGCCTTCGATGCTCGTCAGCCTTCCGGTCGCACCGACATTGAGCAGCCGGCACCTGCTACGGCCGCGAACAATCTGGACGCGCTGAACGATCGTGCGATGTTCCGAGTGTCTTATCGCAACCTGGGTACGATTGCCGCGCCAATCAACTCTTACACCATGGCTTGGGGTGTCAATGTCAGTGGTGTGAACCCGACGGGGGCCCTGCAATTTACGTCCGGTGTTCGTTGGGTCGAGTTGCGTCGCGACGGCGCCGGGGTGTTTTCAGTTCGCGACCAGGGTACGCATGCGGCGTCGAATATTGATGGTGCCACGGGCACCAATTACTGGATGCCCCATATTGCACAAGATGCGCAGGGCAATGTGGCCTTGGGTTACTCCGAATCGTCCACGACGACTTTCCCAACCATTTCCTGGGCAGGTCGCACTGGTAGCTCGCCAGCTAGCACCTTGAACGAAGGTTCGGCCACCATGTTTGCTGGCACGGGTATACAGAACTCCACCTCGTCGCGCTGGGGCGACTACTCGTCGATGAGTATCGATCCGGTTGACGATTGCACGTTCTATTACCACACCGAAACCCGTCTCGCCGCAGCTAACGCATCGTCAGGTGCGTGGTCGACTCAGGTCGGTGCATTCAAGTTCCCGACTTGTACGTCCAACCTGACCCGCGGCACTCTAACCGTGAATGTGACCGCTTGCTCTGGCGGTGCGCCGGTTCCGAACGCGATCGTCAATGCTGGCAACGGTTATGTCGCCGGCACGAACGCGAGCGGGCAGGCAATCTTGACCATGGTCACCGGCAACTACACTGTTGTGGGCAACATCACAAATGCGGGCAGTACGCCTGCCAACGTCACGATCACCGATGGTGGCAATGCGATTCTGAATATTTGTCTGACCGGCCAGCCAGTCGTGCAGTCCAATTCGTTCACGGTGACCGCAGAGAGCTTCAATCCGCCGAACGGCGCGATCGATCCGGGAGAAACGGTAACGGTCGATATCCCTGTCACCAATAACGGTCTGGGTGATGCCACCGACATCGTCGGCACGCTGCAGGCAACTGGTGGCGTGACTGCTCCTGGTGCAGCACAAAGCTATGGCGCTTTGACAGTTGGCGGCAGTGCAACCCGATCATTCACGTTTACCGCCAGCCCATCTTTGGCTTGCGGCAACCGTGTCACGATGACCGTGCAATTTGCCGATGGCCCTTTGAACCTTGGCAATCGAACCTATGTCGCGACAACGGGTGTTGTCACAGGTTCATCGACGCAAACGGTCAGCTACACTGGTCCTGCCGTGACCGTACCGGACAACAATCTGACGGGCGTCAATATCACCTTGCCGGTCAGCGGCCTCACGGGTTCGATTACGGATCTTAATTTCCGGTTCGATCAGGCGCCTTCTGGCACGTGCGATGCGACGCTCGCCAACGCGAACAGCGCGATGGATCATACATTTGTCGGCGATTTGATCTTCAAGTTGACTGCGCCAAGCGGTGCCAACGTCAGCGTCATGCAAAATCGTGGTGGTACGCGTGAGAACATCTGCCAGACCCTGCTTGATGACGACAACGGCTTCCCGGCGCTGTCCACCCTCAGCAATACCTCAGGCCAAACAGTGTCCGGCAACTTTGCACCTGACGCACCGTTGTCTGTGTTCGATACGCTGGATCCGAACGGCAACTGGGTCTTGAATGTGGTCGACAACGCAAATGCTGACACGGGCTCCATGCGGCGATTCTCGATCGTCATGGACCTTGAACAGCGGACTTGCGTTGGCGCGCTTGCTGATGGCCTATTTGCCAACGGCTTCGAGAACTAAGTCGGCTCAAGATACGGTCTGAGTCGACTCGGGCGACGATGGCCCGATCAGAGTCAAGCACGCGAGTGCTTGACTCTGAAGCGCAAAAGGAAGACGGGGTGCGTCGTACCGACTGTAGCTCGCGTGGCGCAAACGCCCCATGGCTGAAATGGTCGGAAACGTCTGACAAAAACGCATCAACTCAAATGAGCTCGGCGCCAGCAGGCGCCGGGCGAACGAACCTGCACCGAGCCTACGGCCCTGATCGTTACCCGCAGACAAGATCCGGGTTCGGGGTGGGCAATCTTGCCCGAGCGTTAACCTGGGGGATTTAGCCCCAATCCTCTTGCGGCCAGAATGCGTTAGACCCCAGAGTCCGCTATGCGGTTTCCGGGATCGCGACAAGCGTCATGGTCTTCGCCCCACTCGGTTCGAATCAACCGTTTCGGGTCGAAGCACTGCGCGGCCATTGGGCGATCAGGTCTTCCAGCGATACCCAACGCCGTGAATGGTGTCGATCTCATCGAAGCTTGGGTCGACGGCGATGAATTTCTTGCGAATGCGTTTGATGTGCGACGTGATGGTCGCATCATCGACCACAACTTGCGCATCGCGCATCAGTTGATCGCGCGTTTTCACGTGACCCGGGTTGCGCGCCATTGTGTGGACCATCCAGAACTCAGTCACGGTCAATGGCACATCCTGGCCTTTCCAACTGACGCGCATGCGCTCGGGCGCGATCGCGAGTTCGCCTTGATTGAGCATGGCCTCAGCCCCTTGCGGGCGGCGCAGCGCGTCGATGCGGCGGAACAGGGTATTGATGCGCGCGGTCAGATGCGGCAGCGAGACGTCTTTCGTCAGATAGTCGTCCGCGCCAAGCCGGAGGCCTGAGATCACATCGAAATCGGAATCGCGTGCGGTCAGAAAAATAATCGGCAGCGTCGGCGACAGCTGACGCAGCGCACGGCACAGTTCGAAGCCGCCTTCGGGCTCGTCGCCCAAGCCGATATCGATCAGCACCAGATCGGGCAGTCGACCCGCAAACGCACTCTGCGCATCCGGGCGTGATGCGAACGTCTGCACTTCAAAGCCGAGACGACGGAGCGCGTCCGCGTAATTGGCACGGATGGCGGGTTCATCTTCAACGATGGCGATCTGTCTGGCCATGATTCCACTCCACAAACTTGCTGCTGACGGTCGAAAACGCGCCACTCGGGAGGGTCTGAACACGTCCAATCTGGACGTTCAGACCCGCATTGCCCCTGAACTTGCTCAGAGGCTCCGAAGGGCGCTGCGGCTGCACTCAGGCAGCCGATGCGATGAGCTTGGCGGCAAGCCAAACCTGGGCGCAAGAGCCCACCGCCGCCTGCCCGAAATTTGCCCCCGTCAGGGCAAGGGAAAGGCCAAATCCGCGCAGAAGCGAATTGCAATCAGCTCGAAACCCCGGCCAAACGCCGCCGGAACGCGGCCAAAGTGTCGGAATAGGGCTTCGCATTGAAAATCGCTGAGCCAGCGACAAACGTATCGGCGCCGGCTTCGGCGATCGCGGCGATGTTGTCAAGCTTGACGCCGCCGTCGACTTCCAGGCGAATCGAGCGGCCCGACTGGTCAATTTTTTGGCGCACTTGGCGGAGCTTGTTCAGCGCTTCCGGAATGAAACTCTGGCCGCCAAAACCGGGATTGACCGACATGATCAGAATCAGATCCAGCTTGTCCAGCACATGGTCCAAGTAGTGCAACGGGGTGGCGGGGTTGAATACCAGACCGGCCTGACATCCTTGGTCGCGAATGAGCCCGAGCGTGCGATCGACGTGTTCGCTCGCTTCCGGATGAAAGCTGATCACCGTGGCGCCGGCCTTGGCGAAATCAGGAATGATCCGATCGACCGGTTTGACCATCAGATGCACATCGATGGGAGCCTTGATGCCGTAGTTCCGCAGCGCCTCGCAAACCAGCGGGCCGATCGTCAGATTGGGCACGTAGTGGTTGTCCATGACATCGAAATGGACCCAGTCGGCACCGGCGGCCAGCACGTTGTCGACCTCCTCACCCAGGCGGGCAAAGTCGGCGGACAGGATCGAAGGGGCAATCACGTTGGTCTGTTTCATCGTCAGCTCATGCCGCGGGCATCGCGGATTACGTCATAGGCGAGGTTGGTGTCGCGCGCTTTCTGCTCGAATTCGCGGACCGTCTCCGGGTGCTCGGCAAGACCGGCGATCTTGTCGGGGTGATACTTCGAAATGGCGCGTCGATACGCTTTGCGGACGAGATCATCGCTCGCCTTTTGGTCCACTTCGAGAATGCGGTACGCCTCTTGCAAACTGGGCCGACCGCCGGACTTGCGGTCGAAGTTCTTAATGACGCTCTGCCAGAGTTCGTCCGGAACCTGCAGAGTTTCCTGGATGTTGCGGAACAGCCGAGCATCGCTCAGGCTGCCGTCGGCCGATGCGATCTCGTGCAGACTGCCGAGCACCATCAGTTTCAGATCCATGCGCGTCAGGCAATGGGCAGCCAGTTCCTCAGCCGCAGGTTTCCACGCAAAACCATCGGCCTTGCCGTGGTTGAACGCATCCACCGCGGCGTTGCGGTCTTTCGATTCGAGTGCCAATCGCCGCATCCAGCCTTCTGCGGCCTTCACTTCTGGATCAGACACACGCCCATTCGCTTTCGCCAACGCGCCGGCCAGCATGAACCAGGGCTCCAACAGCCGGGCGCGCTGGGCTTGATTCTCTGGCGGTTTGAACGGGTTCGGGCGGGTCAGCAGCCCACCAACCAGCCCGCCGAGCACCAGGCCAGCCACATGGCGAGACAGCAACAGGCCGGCAATGGCGCCAATCGCGGCGCCAGACCAATTTACCTTGTAAGCCACGATTCGGTTTCCGAATAGGCGCCGAATCTCGGCAGGGCAACAGGACAAGCATTCATCCCAACAGTTTATCAGGCCAAACGGCGGCGAGCCTCTGAACGCTCCCGGATGCGACGCCGGCAGTGGCTTTGTCGCTCAACGTCGAACAGGCAAGTCTTTGATTCAGGGGCACAGATTCTGAAGGGATTGCGGGCGCCGGGCGAGGCAACCCGATTGGGCGAGATGGTTCAGACAGTGTCTACCGCTTCTTGCTAGCCGCTGCCGCTGGTCTGGGCTCTGCCTTCCCAGCAGGCTGGCTCGGCACCAGCAAATTCAAGTGCCGCTTGGCGACCCGAATCCGTACGGAGCGCCCCGACACGAACTCGATGCGATCAGACTCGATCCCGTCGGCAAATATGACGCCGCCCTCGCTCATTTCGGAATCGAGCTCCAATTCGGTGTTGGCATCGGTCAAGCCGAAATCCATGCCAGCCTGCGTGGCGACTGACGGCCAGGGCTCGCGCACGAACCATGCGAGCCGCGCTTCTTCGGGCGTGGGCATGCGCTCGCTGATCTTGCGTTGCTGACAGATCGATCGCGCCCAGCCACTGGCACCGGTACCGGTTGCAACAATGACGCCGGACGACGAATGCCGTTCCTGTCGCTTCTTGATCCGAATCTTGTAGCGCGCCGACTGATGCGAGACATGGCCGATGAACAGCTCGTTCATGGCGAGCAGCGTCTGGCCATTGTCGAGCTCGGCCTCGGCGAGCGTGCGCTGTTCCAGACGAAACCCGTTCTGACCCGCCTGCCAACGAAGTGCTTGGCCAACGTCGGCGGGGGCGTGCCGACACAGCACGCCGTCGTAGCTGCCCGGGTCCGGGTTCACACCCAATGCCCATTGTCCGCTCAAATACTTGGCGACATTCGGTACCAAGCCATCCTGACCGACAATCATGATCCGGTCATCCGGGCCGAACAAAAAGCGATCTAGCTCGTCGCGACTTACCCGGACATAGCTCAGGTTCTCGGGGATTCCCCGAATCGCGAGCGCGAGTCCGTTCTGCACGCGCTCGTGGTTTTCCTCCAGCCAGCGAATGTCCTGGCCGCGCGAGCTCAGGTAGAACTGCGCCTGGCCGTACGTGCCGTAGCGATGAATCAGCTGCTCCAGTGGGGTCGGGCGGGTTACCACAACCACCCGGATGCGGGCTTCCTTCATGACTCGGTCGGCGTATTGCCAAAGAACTCGCGGACCTGCTGGCCGAGCAGATCGGGCGTGATGTTCAGATGGCCGATCGTCGTCAGATGTTCGGCGAAGCGCGCCAGCACGAGCGCGGTGGCGGCGCTCTTCGGCGTGTTCTTCCAGATGTCATGCTGATTGCGGAGTTCATCCAAACGAGCCGCTGCCAACACGCGCGCAGCGGCGGCTTCGCTTTCGGCATCCACCGCGCGCCTTGCTGCCAATGCCTTGGCGTGCATCTCGGCACGTTGAATTTCCGCTGCGGTCTTTTCCTGTTCGGCCGCGGCATTTTGCCGAACCTGTGACAGTGCATTCTCGCCGCGACTCTTGATGAGCATTTCCTGCTTGCGCTCCAATTCGAGCTCGGTCGCGAGTTCGTTTTCCTTGATCGCGCGTTCCTTTTCCACAGCCAGTGCACGGCGCTGGAAAATTGCCTCGTCCGCCTTGGCCTGAATCGACTCCCGGGCCGGTGTTTGCAGGGCCTTTTCGACTTCCGCAGCAGGTGCGATGTGGTCAATCACCAGACTGACCAATTGCAGACCCATCGTCGGCACTTCCGAATCCTGATTCAGCTGCTGCACCAGTGCTTGGCGGATGCTGTCCGAACCATGCCGCATCGCATCCTGCAGATTCATTTGCGCAATGTGCGAACGTGCCGTCGGGACCGAGCGCTGCAGCCAGAACGTGGCCAGATTCTCCAGCGGCCTCTGCACCCAAAGCCCCGTGTTGCCGTCGATCGTGAAGTTCACGCGGGCGCATGCTTTGACCGGGTCGGCAATGCGATAGGTCACGCTGACCTGCACGCTGAGCGACTGGAAGTCGGCCGAGCGCTCGTTCAGCACAAATGTGGTCTGACAATCTTCAACCGGCACTTGCGCCATCGCGGCTGACAGCGGCAGGAACCAGTACGCGACGCCTGCGCCGGAGCGCGACAGATGACCATTCTTGAAGTGCAGAATGTGCTGGTTCGGTTCGGCGCGCAAATGCCGAAGTACCCCAAAACGGGTGATGGTGGCCATGCCGATTGCTCTCCTGGTCGGGCCGCCATAGGGTCCGACGGTCGCGGCCGCAATGCAAGCGCCCCTGTCACGGTTGCCCGGAAGTTGGCTGGCTACCCGGCATCAAAGCCTTCGCGAAACACCGCCGCGGAGGTCGCAGGTAAGTCGACCTACCAGACTTTGCCATCCCCAGTGGCCATGAACGCGCGGTCGCCGTCCACGGCCAAAGACCCCTCCGATGTCGCATCGACCGTAACGGTGATCCCGGTGTTGAACGGTGCCGAGTTCCGGCCATCCGCCGATCGGTAGATGCCTTTTGGAAATTGGCTGGCCAGCGTTGTTGGATTGGGATCAAAGCTCGCATTCTGCCCGAAATGGCGCAGCACCATACTGGCAGTAACCCGGCGAGGCTTGGGTCCTCGGTTCATACGGCACCGTTACTCGAAGCTGTCCGAAAACACTCGGTCGAGCACAAAGACCGATGTTTCGTCGACACAATTGCCGATCTCTGATGTGTCGCCCGTGCCGAGAGCTGTTGCGGTGGCACTGACCGCATACAGTGGTCCAGTGACTGCCGGAAACGTGGCTGAGATGGGCGCGTGACCGGTCAAGCCCGTGATCACCGTCGTGCGGCCCAGGTACAGTGTGGCTTCACCGCGCGCGTTGGCGGTGGCTCTGCAGGCGCCCACATAGAAGTCAATCTGAAACTCCGCAAAGGAGCGGCTCAGCAACTGACCGGTAACGGTCACTTGTGGTGGATTGCCCGGTGTGCGCTGGGCAGCACTCAGCACCGGATAATTCTGCAAATTGTTGGGCCCGGTGCTCGGGTTGCTGGGCTGATTGATGCTCGCACCCTCGTTGCCCAGGTCAATGTCGATGCCAAAGTTGCCGAAACTCGAATTGTGCAGCACGCGATTGCCAACGCCCGCCGTTGGGGCCATCCAAACGCCGGGCCCGCTGTTGGCGTCGATAACGTTCTGGCCATAGCTGACGCCAATGGGCGCACCAATGGTGTTGCCATGCGCCCCAGACGACACCAGCACGCCAGCGGTGACATTGCCGGCCGGCTCGCGACTGATGGTTGCCCCGATCACATTCGACTGCAATTCGTTGGCGGTGGTCTGTGTGCCCGTCAGCCAGATGCCCACGTTGCTGCTATGGCCGATGACGTTGTATGCCACATAGTTGTTCGGCGAATTGACGATCATGATGCCATTCGCATTACCGATATCGCTGGCGCCATCGGTGCCAAAGCCAAGCACATTGTTGGCAATGACCGAGCCGCCTGCCGTGCTGCCCACATTGACGCCTGCGTCACTCGTGCCAGCGATCAGGTTGACCGTGCTTGGCTCATCGAAGCCGCCTACATAGGTTGTACCCGCGCCACCGAGCAGCCGCACAGCATTGCGATTGGGCAGGGTGAATGCCACCGCACCAAATTGGTTCCCTTGAATGTGGTGATTGCTGCCATCCTCAATCTTGATCGCGGCATCGCTGAATCCGGTCATGACCAAATCGCGAACGGTCAAGGCGGCATTGTTCGCATTCGCCGGCACATGAAACGCCCAGGGTGTGCTGGTGCTGCCATTGCCGTTGATGAACAGGCACAAGTTGGCGTCGAACTGGCCGAACGCAGTGTTCGGTGACCAACCCGGCTGACTCCTGCCATCGACAATCACCTGACCGGTGACATCGGGTAGCGGCGCGGTGACGGTCAACGTGCGCGGGCACGTGCCGGGCACATTGAAGCGGATCGTGAATGGCCCGCTGGCATTGTTGGCCGCCACCATGGCGGCACGCAGGGAACCGGCAAGTGGTGCGGCATTGTTGCCATTGTCGCCACTGACGGTGACCAGGGCCGTGGTCAGGTTGTTCAAGCTGGTTTCGAATGCGCCCCGATCAATCGCGCTGCCCACCACGCGGGCCTGGTTGAACAGATCGTGCGCCGGAAAGCCATAGCGTTGATACAGGCTACCGGAGTTCGCTGCCGCGGACGTGGTCTTCAGTCGGAAGTCGTCATTGGCGGCGTCCACAAATTGCGGGTTAACCCCGACCAGGTTGCTCGCGTCCAGTGGCAGCGGGTAGTTGTGCGAGAACAGCAGATTGCTGTGGATCAGCGTGGTATTGCCGAGGTAATAGTTCGAGAAATTCAAGTCGGCGCCTGAGCTCCCAACAACGATGTTGTCAGCGATTTCGGTGACGCGGTCGGAGCTGATGTCGTCATTGAGATAGCTCGACACGATCGTCAAGCCTGGTGCGCCCGAGTTGAATGCCAGCGTGTTGTTGATGAAGATCGTAAAGGGGTCGACGGCTTCTGATGGCATATTGTATTGGACCCCAATCGTCGCATCCGGCGTGCGCGATCCGCTCGGATCAACCTGATTGCGGGCAAACAGGTTGTTGACGATCTTGCTTTGGATGCCTTCTACGTAAGCAATCCGGAAGCCGGCCTTATTGTTGATGAAACGGCAATACTTGAGCGCATACACACCGATCCCCTGGCTACTGGAAAACGTTTCGTACTGGGCGCTCAGGGTGAGCACAGAGAGGTCTTCTCCGGCGTCAAAATGCTGAAACGTCACCCCTTCAATCAGCAGCACCGAGTCGGCATGTGTGGAAAGCGACAACCAGCTTCCTGCTGCATTGCCACCATCCAGGATGGTGTTGCGGGGGTCCACCACCCGGTTGTTGCACCCGGCGGTGTATCCGCCCAGGAGCCTGAGATCAATGTTGTTGCCTTGGGTGTCGAATAGGCCAAGCGTATTGCCGACGGAATAGGTGCCTTGGACCAACCCGATGGTGATGTCGTAATTGGTGCCACCCACCGCGGTTGTGAACTGCTGCAGCGCGCTTCGCAAACCGCTGACCGAATTCACGCAGAAGTCCACCGCGGCAGCGCTCGGTGGTCCCCACAACATGAGCAGCAGCCCGAGCAGGATGGCAGCGATGGATCGGTTCGAGTGGGCGGCGTGAGTCATGACGGTCTCCAGGTTTGCCCCCTTGAACGAAGAAACCCGCGATTTACTGCCAGCGTGCAATCGGACGCGTTTTGGCGTTTGTGTTGCCATGCGTCCGCAACCGGTCTGGCGGGAGCCTCTGAATACGTTCTGAGGCGACGCGGTCATGGATGGCCTGCCCAGAATCAAGCGCGCAAGTGCTTGATTCTGGAGCACCGAGTCCGGACTTATTCAGACCCTGCTTAAGCAATCTGATTCAACCCCCGAGCCAGAACCGGGTCTTACAACGATCGACGAGCGGGTCCTGGCCGCATGGGAGTGTTCAAATGATCCTGGAGCCTACGGAAGACGCATCTACAGCCAAGGATGAACCCGATCTCGGGCCGCTCATCAAGCAGCCCAGCCCGTCAGCGCTGAGTGACAGCATGTATCGACAGTTCAAGCGCAAGGCCCACGCGTTGTTATCGAACTGGCACGGGCAGACGCTCTGCACGACCGAATTGGTCAGCGAAACCTGGCTTCGGATTCGCGCCCAGTTTCATCGGATAGAGGATCAGGCGCATTACGGTCGCCTCTTGAGTCGGGCGATGCGCCAAGTGCTGATTGATCGCGCCCGAGTACGGCAGGCAGACAAACGCGGTTATGGCAACGAAATCTTGTCGCTGGCGCTGGTCGATGCGCCGGCACCGGAAGCCCCGGTTGATGTGCTGACGCTCGACCAGGCTATGTCCGGATTGGCCAAGATTGATCCGGTGCTGGCCGAGCAGGCCGAACTGCAGGTCTTCGCCGGCCTGTCGGTGGCGGAGGTGGCGGTGCTGTCTGGGGTCAGCGAGCGGACCGCCTTCCGCCGCTGGCGCACTGCCAGAACGTATCTGCTCAGCGTGCTGGCCGAGACCTGAGCGGTGACGACGGCTCACACCACAACCACTATCCAAGATCCGAAAGCGCCTGCTGCCGATCACGATACGGATCTGGACCGGCAGGCGCTGGCCTGGGTGTACGACTTGCTCGATCTCGACCCCGATCAGCGGTTGCAGCGGCTGGATGCGCTTGGTCCCGAACAGCACGCCCTCCGCGTTCGGATCCAGCAGCTCATGGCGCTGGACGAGCAATTAGAGGCCGGCACTCGACAATCCACAGCGGAAGACCCATGGCTCGGCCGGCAACTCGGTCGATACCAACTAGTTGAGCGCCTGGGCCATGGCGGCATGGGCGTGGTCTATCGCGCGACGTCAGAGAACGGCCTGCCGCGCCCCGAGTTGGCGATCAAGCTGATCAAGCGCGGCTTGGACAGCGAGGAAATTCTCGCGCGGTTTCATCGCGAGCGACACGTGTTGGCGCGGCTCCATCACCGGCATATTGCCAGTCTGCTTGATGCGGGACTGGCTCCCGACGGTCGGCCTTGGTTTGCGATGGAACTCGTTGGTGGCCGCCATCTGCTTGAGTATTGTGATCAGCAGAAGCTGACGGTGCCCGCGCGCATCTTGTTGTTCACGCAAGTTTGTTCGGCTGTCCAACATGCGCACCAGCACTTGATCGTCCATCGGGATCTGAAACCGGGCAATATCCTGGTCAGTGCCGATGGCGAGGTCAAACTGCTCGACTTCGGTATTGCCAAGCTGATCGATCAGCACGCCGAAGAAGGCGCGCGGTCAACGTCGGCCATGATGACGCCGGAGTACGCGGCGCCGGAACAATTGCTTCGCGGTGCGATCACCACGCAAACTGATGTCTATCAACTGGGTCTGGTTTTGGCAGCGCTGCTGACGGGCAGTCGGCCGTCCTGGCCCGATGCGCCTAGGGATCCGATTGACGGTTCCGTGCCTGTTGCGCTTCCAATCAGTTTGGAGCGGCAACTACAGCGACACGCCGAATCGGAGCCAGCAGCGGCACGACACATCGCCGAGTGCCGAAGCCTGGCGTTGCCCGCGTTGACGCGGATGCTCAAGGGCGATCTGAATCGTATCGTCCAGAAAGCGCTGTCGACAGAGCCGGCGCAGCGCTACGACAGTGCGGCGGCGCTCGCTGATGATCTACAGCGCTATCTCCGCGGCGAGCCGGTGCAGGCCAGCCCGCCGTCACTTTGGTACCGCAGTCAGAAGTTTTTGCGGCGGCACTGGCGCGCTGCGTCGCTTGCGGGCGTGTTGAGTCTTGGCCTGCTCCTCAGTTTGGCCTATTCGTGGCGTGAGGCCGAGCGCGCCCGCGATGCCGCTCTGCAAACAACGTTGAGCCTGGATCTCCTGAAGCAGGTGTTTCTTGGGGCAGATCCTTACGCGGCGAAGGGCGGTCGGACCGAGGCAACCGACCTGTTACAAGAGGTCCGCAAGCGGCTGCTCGATTCGCCGGATCTGGCACCCGCACTCGCAGCGGAGCTCTGGTATCAACTGGCATCGGCGCATGTTTCTCTCGGTCAGCGCGAGGCCGCTGAGTCGGCGCTGCAGCAAGTGTTGCAGACCGCTGATCAAGCCTTGAACTGCCAAGGGTGGCACTGTGCGGCGGCAGACCAGCCGACACTATGGCGGCTGGCACAAGCGGCGCGGGCGCGGCTGGTATTCAACCGGTTGGTGTTGGACCAGGATCGGAGTCAGCTGGCCGAGTTGGACGCTCTGATTGCCGCATTCCGTGCGGCCGGTCCGGGCGCAACCAAGGAGCTGGCGGAGTCGTTGCAGTTTCGGGTGTCGTATTTGTTTGCTCGGGGTGAATACGACGACATCGATGCATTGAGTCAGGAAGTCGTGGCGTTGAACCGACGCCTTGGTCCCGACAACGCTCCGGGGCTCATTCTGGCGCTCGGCAGTCGGGGCGCATTGCTCCGCGGCATGGATCGAACCGAGGCAGCTTTGGTCGCAGCCAAGGAGGCCTATGAGCTGATGCAGACGCATGAGTCGACCGTCGGTGCCGGCGTTTGGCTCTATGCCACGCAACAATACGCCGGAGCTCTGAGCAGTACGGCTCAGCCAAAAATGGCATTGCCATTGCTAGTCGCCGCCAGAGCCCGCGCGGATGCGCTTCGCGGCGAAGACAGCGAGCAGGCTTCGGCATTGACCTGGGAACTGGCCATGACGAGTGAGGTGCTCGGCGAATTCGAGCAGGCAGAACAGGCGCTCAAGCGCTTGGAGCAACATCAGAATACGTTGGCACCCGCGAATCTGGCCGCTGTTTTCAATCTCTATGGCACGGTGCTGCGCGAGCTTTCTCAAGCCGAGGCGGCACTGGGCAAATTCGATACGGCCATCGGCTTGATTTGTGCAGCGCCCGAGATCAGCCCACCTTGTGCCGTCGTCCGAATGAATCGGGTGGAGGCCGAGATTCAGGCAGGGCAGTGGTCGATTGCCGCGGCGAATTTGGCGTTACTGGCGCCGACAATCGAGCAATTGGGGCCGCGTGGGCAGCGACGACTCATCGCGGCGCGTCTGAATCTGCTGGCCGCCCGTGGCGATGCGGCTGAAGCGATGATGCTGATCGCAGCCAACGACGCGCTGATGCGTGACGGCAATGATCTTGAGCAAGCGCGACTGGCGGCAGTCCGTGCAAGTCTCGCCGAAGGCAATGGCGACTTGGATGCGGCGCGAGCGTACTATGCTGAGGCGGAACGGCACTTCGATGCCATCTGGACGGGGTTGCCGCCGATTCGGAAAGGAGTGCGTGAGCATCTGGCCAGGCTCGAAGCCAAGCCGCTTCAATAGCCCCCTTTTCTGTATTCGGCAGACGCGACCCTAGGGCAAGTTCCTTGCAGCTGACGAAATATCCGGGCTAGCATCGGGCCATTGCCTGATCAGGAGCACGACCTATGACCACATTGATTCGCGGCGCCACACTGGTCGATGCCGACGCCAGCCTCCGGGGTGATCTGCTGATCGAGAATGGCCGGATCGCCGCCACCGGTCCGAATTTGGAAGCACCGACGGGTGCTCGCATCGTTGATGCCGGCGGTCTCCTGCTCATGCCGGGTGGCATTGATCCGCATACGCATATGGAACTGCCGTTCATGGGCACGGTAGCGTCGGATGACTTTTACTCGGGCACCGCGGCAGGTCTTGCGGGCGGTACGACGAGCATCATCGACTTCGTCATTCCGAATCCGCAGCAATCACTGATGGCAGCGTTCAAGGAATGGCGCGGCTGGGCTGAAAAGGCCGCCGCCGACTACGCGTTCCATGTCGCGATCACGTGGTGGAGCGACGCGGTCCATCGTGAAATGGGCGAACTCGCCACCGAGCATGGCGTGTCCAGCTTCAAGCACTTCATGGCGTACAAAAACGCCATCATGTGCGATGACGAAGTGCTGGTGAACAGCTTCACGCGGTGCTTGGAATTGGGCGCGTTGCCGACGGTGCATGCCGAGAATGGCGAGCTCGTGTATCGCCTGCAGAAGCAACTGGTCGCGCGCGGCATCACGGGGCCGGAAGGGCATCCGATGTCCCGTCCGCCAGCGGTGGAAGGCGAGGCGGCGAATCGGGCGATTCGAATTGCCGAAGTGCTCGGGGCGCCGATCTACGTCGTGCACGTTTCGGCCAAGCAGGCGTTGGAAGCCATTACCCGGGCGCGCAATGAAGGTCAGCGTGTGTTCGGCGAGGTTTTGGCCGGGCACTTGGTGATTGATGACTCGGTGTATCGCGATCCGGATTTCACGCGCGCCGCCGCCCATGTCATGAGCCCGCCGTTTCGGCCGAAAGAGCATCAGCGCGCGCTGTGGGAAGGCCTGCAGGCCGGGCATTTGCACACGACCGCGACTGACCACTGCTGCTTCTGCGCCCCGCAAAAGGCCGCGGGCAAGGACGATTTCACGAAGATTCCGAACGGCTGTGGCGGTATCGAAGACCGCATGAGTATTCTGTGGCACGAAGGCGTCAACTCCGGTCGGCTGACGCCGAATGAGTTTGTGCGCGTGACTAGCGCGAACGCCGCACAAATCTTCAACCTGTATCCCAAGAAGGGCTCGCTGCGCGTGGGGGCCGATGCCGATCTGGTGCTCTGGGATCCGGCTGGCTCCAGGACGATTTCAGTCAAGACGCATCACCAGAACGTCGACTTCAATGTCTTTGAGGGCCGCACCGTGCAGGGCGTGGTCACGCACACATTCACGCGCGGCTTGCTGGCCTATGAACGCGGCGATCTGCGGGCGACGCGCGGTCACGGTCAGTACCTGTCTCGACCGACGCATGCGGCGTACTTTGACGCGTTGAAGAAGCGGCAGTAAGTGCGGCGTTGCCGGTGCGAAGCCGGCGCTTCGGCTGGGGAGACTCTGAACAAGTTCAGAGTCGATGCGGGTCTGAAAGTCCAGGATGGACATATTCAGACCCGTCTTAGCTTCAGACCAGCTTCCAGCGCCAGCGCCAGTAGAAGCCGAGCACAATGCTTGGCACCAGGAACCAAAAGAGCCAGTGGTTCAGCCAGCCAGGACCGAAGCCGAGCAGGTTCGGCTCGGGCAGTTGCACGGTGATTTCCAGATCGCCTGCCGCATCGGGCAAATAGCCGGCTGGATTCGCGAGCAGTACATTCCACCACTGCCGCGTATGCAGAATATTGCTCTTCAGTGCGTCCAGGTCATGGGTCAGCTTGGTGCCCTGCCACGCGAGTTCGGGGGCTGGTTGCCAAGGGCGATCGGTACAGGCAGTCGTCAGTGCCGAGCCATTCACTGACACGGTGGCTGCCTGCGCTTCTGGTTGTACGCACCAACTGATCGCTTGTCCGGATACCGGAGCGGCGAAACTGTAGCGTTGCGATAGATCACTGAGCGCAAACAGCAACGGCAGCATGCCGAGCAACGACGGCAGAAAGATGTTGCCGACGATCGTCAATTGCAGGCGAATACTGCGTTTCGCGCGTTTCAGCAGTTCGTCGAATTCGATATCCGGGTCGTGCAATCCTTTGTCGGCGCGCTTACTGAGCCGCTTCAGCGCACGCAAGCGCTTTTGTGCGGAGAAGCGCCGGTACAGCCACATGCCTACGTAGGTGAGCAACGCCGAAATCAGCACGATGCGCGGAATGGCTGGCAGCGCGACGGCCAGCAGCGCATCCAGGCGCGACAGCACGGGGTTTGCCAGATCCAGGAGGCCAAGACTCATTGCGCCTTCGCCTCAGCCATGATCAGTGCGCCGACCCCGGCGATGTCCGACGGCGGCGTGGCTAAAGGGAACGACGTCAGCAGGATCCCGGGAACCAGTTCCGGCGCCACGCAATGATCGCCACTCCATTTCTGCAGATTGTCTTCGACCAAGACGGGCGGCACGGCACCGAGCGTGGTCTGCCAGGAGGCGCGATAGCCAACATTGAATCCCACGACCACATCGGGCGCATCGTCCAGGTGGGCGCCGTGATAGGTCGCGCTGCCGGCATGTGCATGCAGGACAATGGGTTGGTCGTTCTTGGCGTCGCGCCAAGTGGGCAGCGCGGCACCCAACTCGGCGATCAGCGCGTCGCGTTGGTCTGCCGTCACAATGCCTTGAGCTTCACGACCCACTTGGTTCAAATAGATGCCATTCAAGCCCATCGCGTAGGCGCGTGTCTTCGTCCAGTCAATGTCAGCGAACAGTGGCGCGGATTCGGTCTTGCCCGGCTTCAGTGCCAAGTAGCCGTGCTCCAGCAACCAGCGATTGACGTGGGCCGAACGCCGATAGTGCGTGAAGCCATGATCGCTGAGCACAATCAGGCGGTCGCCGGGCTGCATGGCTGCCCGAGTCTCGCCAATGATTCGGTCGGATTCCTGATAGATCCAGTCGATCGCCCCGCGCGCCAGCTCGCTCGATTCGGCATGCAGCGGATGCTCAGTGTCGATCGCCCGCCAGAACATGTGGCTGACCCGGTCGGGCTGCACGAATGTCTTGATGATCAGGTCGCTGTCGTTCTTGATCAATGCTTGCTTCAACATCGCCTCGCCTTCAGCGAGCGTCGTTTTAACGCTGTCGAGCCAAGCCGCTTCGTCCAGATGGTTCTGGTTCATCGACCAGGTTTCTTCGGGCATACCGAGCGTGTGGAAGCGGCCAATCACTTGGGCCAGGCGTTCGGCATCGTGCGGTGGCGCGCTGATCGGCAGCGCGGGCTTCATGGGATCAACCTGGATCGGCGTCAGGTACAACCGCACGCGCGGATAGCCCGATTGCAACTGCGCGCGCACCATGCCGCGGACACTACCCAAGGCCAGAAACCGAAAATCGATCGGCAGCCAATCGGACCATTGCCCGGGCTGCAGCGTGAGCTCTTGCGAATCAATCTTCAGGCTGACGCCATCGCCATGCTGCGTGATGCGCAACGGCACTGACATGGGTCCGCCACCCGCTGGATTCTCGGGTCCCTCAAGTGGCGTCTCGATGCTGCCATCGGCATTGCTCTTGACCATCAGCACACGGCCGCCTGATTCCGCCGCCTCGACGCGATGATTCGCAATCAGCGTGTAGGTGCCCTGGGTGCCGAGTAGATCGGGCACGCCCATGCCGGCGATCATGTGCGTGATCGAATCGACCGGGTAGGTCACCGGCACGCGATACACCGAACTCCGCAGGCCTTCCGCTTCGGCGCGATTCCAGAACGGCTCGCCCTGGCGACGATTGACCAGCAAGCCATCCGCGATCGGCACCTTCATGCCCAGGAGGTCGAGTGTTTCCGGCGGCAGCTGCTCCGCAATCGAAAACTCAATGCCATACCGACTCGGATCTCGGTGCAGAAAATCGAAGATGCCGTGCTCGCCCGGATTGAGACCGGTGGCGAAGCTGGACCAGGCGACGGGTGACTGCGGTGGATCCGTGGTGCCGAGTGGCTGAAAGCTGCCGTCGGTCGCGAGCGCGGCGAAATTCGGCAGGTTGCCGGCGTCGATCCCGGCGCGAAGCAAGGTTGGGTCCATGCCATCGAAACCGAGCACAATGACCCGGTGACCGCTGCCGCGTGGTCCTGGGGCGGCATCGGATGCCGGCCAGAACCACCAGCAGAGCACAGCAAGTACGACCAGCGCACCCAGAGCCGGGCGGCCAAGACGTTTCATTCCGGCTTGCTCTCGATCTTGTTGTCTGCCGCCTGCTGCTTGGCCTTGCGGCGCTTCAGCATGACCCGAATCGGCCAAAGCAAAATGGCTGACAAGACCACGAAGAAACCAATGACCAACGACCACAGCGCCGCAATGAAGCTGACGCCGGAACCAGGCCCGTTGTAGGCTTTCGCGCTCATTGCAACAATCAGCAGCAGAACCAGCAGCAGCCAGCGCTTCATCATTGGCCTCAACTCAAGTGATATGAATAGACGATTGGCAAGTATAGCTGCGGGCATCTGCTGGCGGGGAACTGATGGCAGCAATTGACCCGTGGCGCGTGCCCTGGCCGGATCGCTTCGGGGCCTTTTGGATGCGCACTTGGCCAGACTTAGGGCCGTGGTTAGCAGGCCTTGAAACGCGCGCCATCGCCGCCAGTGAGTCGTTGCCGGCAGTCAAGGCGCCCGTGTTCATTGGTGGTCTGGCGCGCAGTGGCTCAACGATTTTGTTGGAACAACTAGCTCGTTTGCCGGGTTTTGCCAGTCATCGCTATGCCGATTTTCCAATGCTGTGGACGCCCTATTGGTGGGGTCGCCTGTTGGACCGCTTACCGAAATCCAACGCAATACCGGTCGAGCGGGCCCATCGGGACCGGATTCTGGTCACGCGCGAGAGCCCGGAGGCATTTGAGGAGCCGCTCTGGGAACACTTCTTTCCCGCGTCCGGACGTGCCACGGACGTGCTTGACGCAAACTGCTCGAATCCTGGGTTCGAAGTCTGTTTTCGTGACCACATGGCCAAATTGCTGCTGGCGCGTGGTGCAACGCGTTACCTGTCGAAGGGCAACTACAACAGTCTCCGCATTGGTTACCTTGCAAAATTGTTTCCTGACGCCCGATTCCTCGTCCCAATCAGGTCACCGCTGGCCCATGTCGCGTCACTGATGCGCCAGGACGATCTGTACCAATCCGCGCCCTCCGCGACGCTGCAACAAATCGCTGCTCGTGGGCACCACGAATTCGGGCCGGCGAAGCGGGCGCTGCGGGCCAGGGCAGGGCACGCACTGATCGCGCCCGCGCGTGCCGATTCCCATTACTGGCTGCAGCAGTGGTTGCTGGTCTATCGGCATGTGCTCACGCTTAAGACCACGTCGGCATTGAACAAACAAATCGAGTTCGTGCCCTATGAGGCGATGGCCGCAGCGCCGCAAGCAGGCTTTGCGCGGATCGCCGCGTTCTTGTCTTTAACGCCTGGGAGCGCGTTGGATCAGGCGATGGTTGCGGCTGCCGCCGCATTTTCGGGTTCGGAACGGCAAGCTCCGGCGAACATGTTTGCGCCGGCGCACCAAGCCTTGGTCGACGAGGCGGATTCGCTGTTTTCAGACTGCTGCAACGTGGCGATCTGAACCGTATCAGTGGTCACCCGATTGTCGGAGGAAGCGCTCATTCGCCGGTGTCGTTGGGCGCTGATCTCTGGTTTACTGTGCATCTTGCCTCGCGCTCCCGATTGTCATGCCTCGTATCGTCTGGATTGCCCTGATCGCCTTGATTGCCTTGGCGGTGGGTCTCAACCTTCTGCCCCAAGCCCAGCCACGACCGAATGTACTGTTGGTCAGTATTGACACCCTGCGCGCTGACCACGTTGGCGCTTATGGATACCCCTTGGCGAAGACCCCGACATTGGACGCGCTGGCCAAGCAAGGCACACTGTTTGAGGAGGCGCTGTCGTCTGCGCCGATCACGTTGCCGTCGCACACCACCATCCTGTCCGGGTTGCTACCGCCAAGTCATGGCGTCCGCGACAATGGCGCGTATGCCGTGCCGGACAGCGTGGATATGGCTGCCGAGCTCCTTGCCGAAGCGGGTTATCAGACTCAAGCCTTCGTGTCTGCCGTGGTCTTGGCCAAGCGTTACAACATTCAGCAAGGGTTTCAGCTTTACGATGATGCCCTGTGGTCGGAAGAAGACCCGAATCTGTTCATGATCCGCGAGCGGCAAGCGCCGGAAACCATTGATCGGGCGCTGGCTTGGTTCGATGGCTGGAAGCAGTCCGACCCGGCAACGCGAAAGCCGTTCTTTACTTGGGTGCACTTGTTCGATCCACACGAGCCGCATTTGGCGCCGGGCGGTATCGCAGACATTGCGGCCACCCCGTATGACGCCGAGATCACGTTCGCCGACCAGCATCTCGGGCGCCTGATTGATGCGCTTGGCAATGCCGGTGTGCTCGATAACACGCTGATCATCGTCACCGCTGATCATGGCGAAAGTCTTGGCGAGCATGGCGAGAAGACACATGCCGTATTCGTGTATCGCGCCACCACGCATGTGCCGCTGATTGTTCGCTTGCCGTCGCGGTTTCCAGCATCCAGACGCGTCAGCACGCCTGTGCACCACATCGACATTCTGCCGACCATCCTCGCCACGCTGGGGTTGCCAGCGCGTGATTTGCCCGGGCGCGACCTGCGCGCCATTCCGGCTACGGGCGACGCCGATCGGCCGTTGTACTCCGAGTCACTGTTGTCGGAGGTTGGTTTTGGCATGGCGCCGTTGCATGCGATACGCCAAGACCACTTTACGTATATTGAGGCGCCACGTCCTGAGCTCTATAACCTGCAGATTGATCCGGATGAACGAAGCAATGTATTCGGCGTTCCGAGCAACGCGTTGATCGCAAACAACCTGGAGCTTGCGCTTAGAGACGTGTTCGCCGACGCCAAACGGCATGCCCATGAAGCCGGGGCGAATCCGCTCAGCCAGGAATCGGTCGAAATGCTGCAATCGCTCGGCTATCTGCAGAGTTCGGCCGAGCGGCAGGCTGTTGCGGGCATGGATCCGAAGGACGGTATTGTCATTTACAACCAGCTCGATGCGGCCCGCAAAGCTGGTCAGAAGGGTCAATGGCCCGAGGCCGAGGGGCTCGTTCGCCAGATCCTTGCGGAAGTGCCCGGGCATGCCACGGCCCGCGGCATTTTGGCGTTTGCGCTGCTGCGGCAAGGCAAAGTCGACGCCGCCCGCCACGAGTATTTGACCCTGATTGCCGACAACCCCCAGGAATTCCGGGTTCTCGGCGCGCTAGCTAATCTGGAGCTGCGACAAGGCAACATGGCGCAGGCATCGAATTACTTTCAGTCGGCCTTGAAGATCGCGCCGACCTTCGTCGAGGCGCTGAGTGGCCTGGCGCTGATCAGCATGATCGAAGGCAATGACCTGGAAGCCGAGACCTATATCACCCAAGCGTTGGAAATCGATCCGGATTTTCCGGGTGTCTATCGCTTGCTCGCTGACCGTTACTTTGAAAACGGCCAGTTTGAAGCCGCACTCCAGTCGTACCAGCAGAGCTTGCGGGGTCGGCCGGACGATTTCCGGACGCTGCTGCAAGCGGGAGCCAGCGCTCGCCGCGCCGCTCAGCCCGAACTTGCGTTGTCTTATCTGGACAAGGCTATACGTCTGCGTCCCGACGCGTACGTGGGGCATTACAACCGCGCCTGTCTCGTGTTACAGACCAGCGGGTTGCAGGCGGCGTTGCCGTCATTGGATGCGGCGCTGAAACTTGAGCCCGCGGTGGCGCAGCTCATCGGTACCGACTCCGATTGGCAGGCTGTCCTGGATGCGCCAGAACTGCGGCAACGTATGCAACGCGATGCGCGCGCGCGGGCACCGGCCCAACACGCGGCGCCCATGCATCAGGATTGATTCGGCGCAGCAGCCAATGTGGTTTCGTTTGAACTGCATGCTGCTGGCGTCACGCAACACGCCGGCCGGCGTTGCGGCCTGTGCCTGGGCTCGAATCGTGTGCCCGGATCAAATGCCGGTGCAACGGGATTGATCAATAATGTCCCGCCGGGACAATTCCAACACACCGTTCCGTTGCATGCTGCTTGCTACGTTGACGTTGCACAAATTTGGCGTGAATTGCTTGCGGGTGTCACACACTGTCGGCACACTTCAAGATTGGTAAATTGGGAGATGACCATGAGGTTGCAGTTGAGCTGTATGTTGGGTGCGTTGGTGCTCAGCTCGGGCGTCTGGGCGGATGTGACGTCCCTGGAGAAAGACCGCGGGCACTTGCAGTTGGGTGACAAGAAGAGCCAGACGACAGGGAAACAGCTGAACGGCGTGACCCGTGGCTTTCCGGCGTTGTCACTGATTGACGACAGTGGCCTCGACTATCAGGTGTTGTCCGATGCTGGCTCATCGATCGCGACGTCGTCCGATTCGGGTGCCGTTGGCGAAGCGAGCTACACGGCGGCCGTCACGGCGACCACCATGAACGGCGGGACCGAGCAGGCCACGCTCGAAGACGCTTATGACGGTTATTCCGGTATCTGCCTGTCGAACAATGGCGGCACCGGGCCCTGCGACGCCGGCCTCGGCGGCAAATCGATCAATGGCTTCAACTATGAAGCGTATTTCAACAATGGTCCGCCCACTTTGGATGCCTCGTGCAGCAATCGGCAGATCTTGTTCCCGAGCCAATCGGTCTATCCGAATATTGTCGTGTCGCGTAAGGTGTTCGTGCCGCTCAATGACGAGTTCATTCGGTGGCAGACCTTGATCACCAACACCAGCGCGAGCGCCGCAACCATCAACCTGATCACGGCGAATGATCTGGGTTCGGACGCCAATACGCTGATTGATCGGACGAGTTCCGGCGACGCGGTGGTTACTGATGCGGATCAGTGGGTGACCACGTTCCAAAACTACAGTGGCGTCAGCACATCGGATCCTCGTTTGGCCCATGTGTTTGGCGGGCCAGGCGCGGCGGTAAGTGCGGGCGGGATCAGTTTTACGAACGGCGACGATCGGCCGTTTTGGCACTATGTGCTGAACATCCAGTCGGGCCAGACCGTCAACGTCGTGACCTTCTCCAGCGGCCAGCCAAGCCGCGCCGATGCCGCCGCCAAGGCGGCGCAATTGGTGGCCTTGTCTGGGAATGCTGCGAGCTGCATGTCGCCAGCTGAACTCGCGCAAGTGGTCAATTACGCGGCAGCGGCCGGACCGGTCAACCGGGACGTGCCGATGATGGATCGACGTGTGTTGCTTGCCGTCATGGGCATGCTCTTGGCATTGGGCTTCGTCGCGCTACGTCGCAACTCGCTCTGAGCTAGCCACGAACATTTGTTGTGCCAGCGGGCGCAAGGAGCCGATCAGGCCCTTGCGCCTACTTGTTTCTGGGGTAAGGACTGAGCCGTGGTCCGTGCTCGCGATGGGTCTGCAGTGCTGGCAAGGCTCCGTATGCCAGGGCATCGACGCGCGAACGGCTACGGCACCCGGGACGGGTGGCTGACCACGTGATCGGGGCCGTCTGGCCCCGGCCAATGCAGGCGGTTCTGACTTCGCCTGAAACCCAAGCTATCGACTCGCGACGACGTCCCTTGGATTACGAGCTTTGCGTGAGCCGCTTCATCATGGGCGTCAGCAGCAGCATCAGGACACCCGACGCGAGCCCCACGAACATCAGCACCAGGAACGAATTGCCAAACGTCAACAGCGCCTGACTGCGCTCGGTTGTCGGGTCCATGGCAGCGAGTGTCCCGAGGCGGCCGGCCAGCATTTCGCCGAATGCCGAAGCCAGGAACCAAGCGCCCATCATGAGCCCCACCACGCGCGGAACCGACAGCGTGGTCACCGCCGACAAACCAACTGGCGACAGCGCCATTTCGCCGATTTCGAGAACCAGATAGGCGAGTACCAGCCACCATACCGACACGAGGCCGTCAGCACCGACGCTCCGCGCAGCGAGTACCAGGACGCCGAATGACAACCCGGCGAAGATCAGGCCCCAGCCAAACTTGGCGGATGCGCTGGGATTCAGTTTCAGTCGGTCGAGTACGGGCCAGAGCCAGGCGAACAGCGGTGTCAGCAGCACAACGAACAGTGCGCCGAGGAACGTCAGCGAGCCCGCGTTCTGCGGCACGATCAGAATGTCGTGGAGCAGGAACAACAATGATCCGGCCAGGGTCAGACCGAGCAGCAACTTCTGGGCGGTCCCTTGGATGCGCATGGCCAGCAGCACGCCGCCCGGAATCAAGACCAGCGACATCGTTGACCAGGGCATGGTGGTACTGCCATCACGTCGGACAAACTGCGGGAACAAGTCCGGATTCATGGTGCGGTCGGTAAAGGCCACCCAGGAGCCGTACGTCTGCTCATAGAGCGCCCAGAACACGGCGCTGATGACGATCAGCACCATCAGGACAATCATGCGACCGCGCTCAGCCGGCGTGATCTTGCTGACAAACCAGACAAACCATACGAGCAGGCCAAGGCCCATGGCCGTCGCCACCACTTCAGTCAGCGTTACCTCGTGACCGCCCGCCAGCGCCGTCAGGAAGGCAAAACTCAGCTTGATCTGCAGCACCTGCTGCAACACCACCACCGCCACGAGCGCGCTCAGGTAGATCATCCATTCGGTAGACAGCGGTCCGAAGCGGCGTGCCCGCAGCTTCTCGGTATCAGGCGGCTCGGCATGCCCGTGCAAGTGGTTTTGTCCGAGCAAGAACTGGGCTAAGCCGAACAGCATCAACACGCCGGCGATGCCAAAGCCCCAGCTCCAGCCATACTTCTCGCCAATGAAGCCGCAGATGATCGACGACAGCATGGCGCCGACATTGATCCCCATATAGAAGATCGTGAAGCCCGCGTCCCGGCGCGGATCATTTTCACTGTAGAGCCGACCCACGATCGTCGAAATATTCGGCTTCAAAAACCCGACCCCCACGGCGATCAGCGCCAGTGCGAGATACATCACCTGCACCGCAGTATTGTCGCGCGTGGCGTTGTCGACTGAGCCCGATGCCGCATGGCCGGTATAAGCCATGCCCAGTTGTCCGAGCACCAACAAGAGGCCGCCGAAGACCACGGCCTTGCGCATGCCGAGATAGCGGTCGGCCAGCATGCCGCCAATCAAAGGCAGCGCGTAGGCGAGGCCAGCATAAGTGCCGAGGAGCACATAGCCGTCGGCGTCCGGAAACAGGTGGTACTTGGTTAGGTACAAAAGCAGCAAAGCCTTCATGCCATAGAACGCGAAGCGCTCCCACATTTCGGTCAGAAAGCAGACGTACAGGCCTTTCGGGTGGCCGAGTAGTTCATTGGCAGTGGTGGCTTGGCTCATGGCAGCTCCGGACAAAGTGCCGGGAGTATAGCCAGCATGCGCGGGCTAACGGCATCGGCTCGCCGCAGCTGACCCATGCTGTCAACTCGCTTGATTTGCCGGAACACCTTGCATCCGTTGCTGGATTCGGTCTCAATCCGGGTGTTTACCGGAATGCGAACGATGTCAGATACCCCCGAACACGAATTGCCAAAACGCACCACGCCGACCTGGGACATGGAGCTGCTGATCTCCGGTGCCACGGTTTTTGGCTTGCTGCAACTGACTGGGACGGTCGAAGGATGGAGCATCTGGGCGATTTCACAGAACGAGATGGCAGTGCAGCAGGCGCTCGTGACGTTGTTTCTGTATGTGCAATTTTCGGTATTGGTCCTGGCGGCGACGTTTGTGCTCCATCTCCTGATGCGCGGCTACTGGGTCGCGCTGGTTGGGCTGAATTCGGTGTATCCCGATGGCATCCGTTGGGACCAGTTCCGGCTGCGTGCGCCGATTGGTACTGAAATTGGCGAGAAGCACGCCGTGCCGATTCCGGATCTGATCGAGCGTGCCGACAACCGGGCGACCTGGGTATTTGGAGTGGGCTTCGCCGTGGCGCTGATGATGGTTGGCCCCGCAGTGATCGTCGGTTTCCTGGCCGTGCTGCTCTTGGTGGCGCAGCATCAGGATTGGCCGATGGACCTGATCGCTACGGTTTACTGGTGGACGCTGGCCGGTATCGGCGTACCCTTGATTCTGGCAACCTGGCTCGATGCCACGATCGGCAAGCGGATCCAGGGGACAGCAATCGGTACCGTGATTCGATACGTGCTTGGCCTTTATCAACGGATTGGCCTTGGTCGGAATCAGAATCCTTTGTTGGCCATTGCGGTGTCGCACATGCCGACGCGGTGGGCGATGGCTGGCATCTCGCTGTTGATCGCAGTGGTGATGATGATCGTCGCGACGGGCATCGTCATGCGTGCATCGGTCTTCGACAATGGCGCCTTCGATGGTCTGCCAAAGCGCACGGCCTATGCGGATCATCTGCTGTTTGACGGTCACTACGCTGATCGACGCAACCAGGATGGCGTGGTCGTATCGCCGTTCATCCCGTCACCTTTGGTGAGCGGCAAGACCTTGCGACTGTTCGTGCCCTATCGGCCAAGAAACCTCAATGCCGCAATGCAGGCGCACTGCCCTGAGGCGATGACTGAAACGGCGCGGAACCAAGGTGAGGGGCTGAGCTGCTTGGCGCGCATGCTGGAACCAAGGCTTGATGGCGCGCCGCAGCCAGTGACCCTGATTGCCGCGACCGACCCAGACAGCCAGCAACGTGGCGCCATCGCGTTCATCGATGTGCGCAATCTGTCAGTCGGTCAACACGAGCTGATGCTGCGGCGCCTACCTGTGGATCCAGACCAACCCGAGGCCGAAACATGGCACCGGATCGAGTTCTGGCGTGAGTAGCGACAAAGCGCCGACGTGGATCAGGGTTTTGTCGACAAACCGCGACTGCCAAACCAGAGCAGTGCGCTTAGCACCAGCACCGCGCCGCCTTGATGCAACGTGCCCAGCCAAACGGGCACGTGCAGCAACAGCGTCGAGATGCCGAGTGTGACCTGCAAGAGCACCATCGCCAGCAGCAGTTTCAGGGCCAGCGACTGACCTGGCCCGGTCGCCCGGGCACGGGCGCGCCAAAACACCATACCGATTACCGCCAATGTGCTGATCGCCAGCCACCGGTGCGTAAACTGCACGGTGCCGAGGTTCTCCAGGAAATTCAGCCACCAAGGCTCAAACAACAGCGCGTTCGGTGGCACGAATTGACCGCCCATCAGTGGGAAGGTGTTGTAGACCAAACCTGCGCGCAGCCCAGCGACCAGGGCGCCAAATAGGATCGTCAAGACCAGAAGGCCGGACGCCAGCCACGTCAGGCGTGAGGTTCGCGCGGCGCCCGCAGCGCGCGGCCACAACGCGTTCACCCCGATCCAGAACATGGACGCATAGATTGCCAACGCCAGACTCAAATGTGCGGTCAACCGGTAATGGCTGACCCGCGGTATGTCGACAAGCCCACTCTTGACCATGTACCAGCCCATGTAGCCCTGCGCGGCGCCCAGGAGCAGCACGCCGACCAACGGCCAGCGCAGCGGCCTCGGGATGCGCCCCCGCAGCAAGAACCAGAAAAACGGCAACGCGAAGCAGAGCCCCAGAAGTCGCGCCAATAGTCGATGCACGTACTCGTACCAGAAGATGGTTTTGAACTCGTCGACGCTCATGCCGCGATTGACTTTCTGATACTGCGGGCTGGCGCGGTAGCGCTGCAGTTCTGCCTGCCAGGCCGATTCCGACATCGGCGGCAGCACTCCGGTGACGGGCTTCCATTCGACGATCGACAGCCCGGACTCGGTCAGGCGTGTCGCACCACCGACCATCACCAGGGCCAAGAGCACCCCACAACAAAACAGTAGCCAGCGGCCAATCGCCCGAGTGTGCTGATCCGGCAAGGTGGAAGGTGGGTTGGAGTGTTCGGTAGCAGCCATGGGGAAACGATGCAACAAGGGAAGTGAACAGCATGACGAGAAAATGCAGAGCTGTCATGTCGGCAGTCGCCTGGCCTGGTTCCGATCCATGCGTCGATTGCCTGGCATGTGGGTCGACGTGCTCGCGCTCGCACGCAAGTCGCTGATTTGATGGTCAATTGGTTGGCTCAATCAACTCGTGAGGGCCAGTCCGTAAGTCCGATGAGTGGCTTGGTGACAGAGTTTTTTACGATGCCAGATGCAAACCATGGGTTCCTTTGACTTGAGTCAAGCTGCGGCGAATCGTCGCATCCCATTATTCGCCCGGACCCCGAACTGGAGTAAGCCGGTGATTCCCGCAAAAGAAACGTACAACGACAAAGTCGTCAAGCAATTTACGGTCATGACCGTAATTTGGGGTGTGGTAGGCATGTTGGTCGGCGTCATCATTGCCGCCCAACTGTTCTGGCCCGCACTGAATTTCGATCTGCCGTTTCTCACCTACGGCCGCCTTCGGCCTTTGCACACCAACGCGGTGATCTTTGCGTTTGGTGGTTGTGCCTTGTTCGCCACCAGCCTTTATGTGGTTCAGCGCACCTGTCACGCCCGTCTGATCTCCGACAAGCTGGCGAGCTTTGTGTTCTGGGGTTGGCAACTGATCATTGTGTTGGCCGCCGTTACATTGCCGCTCGGATATACCGAGGGCAAAGAATACGCTGAGCTGGCCTGGCCGATCGACATTCTGATTGCGGTGGTCTGGGTCGCCTATGCGGTGCTGTTCTTCGGCACCATCGTCAAGCGCCGAGTCAAGCACATCTATGTGGCGAACTGGTTCTTTGGTGCCTTCATCATTGCCGTCGCGTTGCTGCATATCGTCAACTCGCTGGCGCTGCCGACTGGACTGATGCACAGCTACCCCATTTATGCGGGCGCGGTCGATGCGATGGTGCAGTGGTGGTATGGCCACAACGCGGTGGGATTCTTCCTGACCGCCGGCTTCCTCGGCATGATGTACTACTTCGTGCCGCGTCAGGCCGAGCGTCCGATCTACTCGTACCGCTTGTCGATCGTGCACTTCTGGGCGTTGATCGCCATCTACATGTGGGCCGGCCCACATCACCTGCAATACACGGCGATCCCGGATTGGGCGCAGTCGCTCGGTATGGTGTTCTCGCTGGTGCTGCTGGCACCGAGCTGGGGCGGCATGATCAACGGCATCATGACGCTCTCGGGCGCGTGGCATAAGCTCCGCACTGACCCGATTCTCAAGTTCCTGATCGTGTCTTTGAGCTTCTACGGCATGTCGACCTTCGAAGGTCCGATGATGTCGATCAAGACCGTCAATGCGCTGAGCCACTACACCGACTGGACGATTGGCCATGTGCACTCGGGTGCGCTGGGTTGGGTCGCGATGATCTCGATCGGCTCCTGCTACATGCTGATCCCGCGGGTGCTGAACCTGAAGCAGATGTATTCGAGCAAGTGGATCGACTACCACTTCTGGGTGCACACGATTGGCGTGCTCTTGTATGCCGCGTCGATGTGGATCTCGGGTGTGGGCCAAGGTCTGATGAGCCGCGCGACGAATCCGGACGGCACGCTGACCTACGCGTTCGTCGAAATCGTCAAGTTCACGTATCCGTACTACGCAATCCGCCTGCTGGGTGGCGTGCTGGTGATCCTCGGCATGTTGCTGATGGTCTGGAACATGATCAAGACGTTCCAGATGGCCAAGGACGTGGCACCGCAGCCGGTGCTTGAACCTGCCGCTGCGCACTGATCAGGAGACGACATCATGAGTCATGAAAAACTAGAAACCAATGTCGGCTGGATGGGCATTCTGATTGCCGTGGCGATTTCCTTTGGTGGACTCGCCGAGCTGATCCCGCTGATGTACAACGCCGAATCGGTCGAGCCGCTGCCGGGCATGAAGCCTTACTCAGCCCTCGAAGTGGCCGGTCGCGATATCTATGTTCGCGAAGGTTGCTACAACTGCCACTCGCAGATGGTGCGCACGCTGCGCTTTGAAACGCAGCGCTATGGCCACTACTCGCTGGCGGGCGAATCGGTCTATGACCGCCCGTTCCAATGGGGCAGCAAACGCACTGGTCCGGATCTTGCCCGTGTGGGCGGTCGTTACTCCGATGACTGGCATCGCACGCACTTGAACAACCCGCGCGATCTGGTGCCCGAATCGAACATGCCGAACTACCCTTGGCTGAATGCAAACAAGGTCGATGTGGCGCAGACGGTTGCCAACCTGCGTGGCCTGAAGACCTTGGGTCATCCTTACACGGATGTCGAGATCGACGCGGCCGGAACAGAGTTGATCGACAAGTCCGAGATGGATGCGCTCGTCGCGTACCTGCAGTCTTTGGGACGTTGGGCGCCGAAGGCGATTGCCGCGAATACCACTGCGGCACCAGCGCCAGTGGCCGAGACGGCGCCAGCCGAGGTAACGCCTGCTTCTGATGCGCCAGCGGATGCCGCGACGCCGGAAGCGGCCGCCACCGATGCTGCGCCAGCCGATGGTGCGTCAACCGATGGTGCGCCAACCGACGCCGCCACGGGCGAACCGGCAGCAGAACCAGCAGCCGAGGCCCCCAACGCCGAGGCCGGCGAACAGAACGGAGGCACGCCATGATCTCTGGCATCGTTACCGCCATTCTGCTGGGCAGCTTTATTGCAGGAGTGATCTGGGCCTACAGCGACGCCCGCAAGGGCGAGTTTGACGCGGCCGCACGCCTGCCACTGGAACATGATTCAGGAGAAATCCAATGAGCAGTTTCTGGTCGTTCTACATTGCCGCACTGGTGGTGCTCAACATCGCTGGTTGCGTCTGGTTGCTTTGGTACACGGCGCATCGCCGTGCCAACAAGGTCAATCAGGCCGAGACCACGGGCCACGTTTGGGATGGCAATCTCACCGAGTTGAACAAACCGCTCCCGCGGTGGTGGATCAACATGTTCTACCTGACGATCTTCTTTACGATCGCGTATCTGGTGATCTATCCGGGCTTCGGCGCCTTCAGCGGCACAAAGGGTTGGAGTTCGATCGCCCAGCTGCAGGACGAGGAAGCCAAGATGCAAGCCATCTGGAACGAGCGTTACGCGCGTTTCGAAGGTCAGCCGATCGACGCGCTCGCCAAAGACCCGGAAGCGGTGCAAGTGGGCCAGAACATCTTCGCCAATAACTGCGCTGCGTGCCATGGTTCGCTCGCCCAGGGCGCGAACGGTTACCCGAACCTGACCGACAACGATTGGCTGTGGGGTGGTACGCCTGATCGCATGTTGGAGACGATTCTGAATGGCCGAATCGGTGCCATGCCGGCCTGGGGTCCCGCGTTGGCGGAGGGCAATCAGCTGCCGGCAGTTGTGTCGTATGTGCAGTCGTTGTCCGGCGGTGAGAAGTCAGAGTTGTCGGCGCGCGGCGAGACCACGTTCAAGACGCTGTGCATTGCCTGTCATGGCGTGGACGGCACGGGGAACACGATGCTCGGTGCGCCGAATCTGACCGATCACATCTGGCTGCATGGTTCTGATACGGCAACGATCACGCGCATCATTGGCGAAGGCAAGACCAACCAGATGCCTGCTCATGGCCCGTTGCTTGGTGAAACGCGCGCCCGTCTTGCTGGGGCCTATGTGTGGTCACTGCGTCAGGAGCCGTAATCATGAAAGTTCAGCCAGAGCCGCGTTTTGACCATCCGCCCCGAACCTGGAGCCATCGGCTCGGCGCGATTCTCTGGCCGTCTTTCTTTGCCGCAGGTGTGGCGACCATGGTGTTCTTCGCCATGGTCGACCCGCTCCAATTGCGGGACATTACCTTCCACGAATGGGAAATCAGCCGCGAGGCCGGATACACCATCGGGTTCTTTCTGTTCTGGTCGGCGACGGTGTCCTCCAGCCTGTTCACGTGGATTCTGCTCCGGCCAGGCAGTCGTTTCAATCCACCCCGGAAGTCGAAAGAGCAGGGCTGATCCTTTTGGGCGGGCCATCCATGGCCCGCGTCGCCTCTGAACTTGTTCAGAGGCGCCTTTGTTGCAGCACAATAGGGCTGCCCGAAAAAACGCCGCGCACCGGCCTGAGCCCGACCGGAGCGTGGCCATAGCCCGCCATAAGCAAAGCGCATGATCCGCTCACCCCAACGTGGAGTGAGCGTATGTCTGTTCAACAAATCCTGGCGTCGCCGACGCTGAAATTGTTCGGTATCGGTGCGCTGATCCTGGTGCTGCTGATTCCACTGCTGATGATCGACGGGCTGCGGCGCGAACGCGAGAACCGCCGCGATCAAGTGGAAGCCGAAATCGGCAACTCCGTTGGCGGTGCGCAGACGGTCTACCCGCCGCTGCTGCGTGTGCCGTACGTGCTGCCAGTGCTCGATCAAGAGGGCCGACAAATCGGTCAGAACGAAGTCTGGTGGGTATTTGCACCGAAAAGCGCCGACACTCAGTCGACGCTGACCATGGAAGAACGGCACCGCGGCATCTACACCGTGCCCGTATACGTGGCACAACATCAGACCACGGGTCAGTTTCAGTTTGAACTGGACCAATTGTCGCGCATCCTGGGTCGCCCCGTGCTGGAGCGCGCCGAGCTGGTATTGCCGATTGCGAGTGCCCGAGCGATTCGCCAAATCGAAGTGAAATGGAACCGGCAGACCCTGGCGATGCAACCGGGCGCAGACCAGGTGAGCGGCATGTCGTATTTCAGCACCCGGATCCCGGACTTCAGTTTTGAGCAACAAGCGTCGTACCAGATCGAATTGGGAATCAGCGGTGCGCGCACCGTGATGTACGCCCCCATTGCCGGCGACACCTCAGTCAAGCTCAAGGCCCCGTGGCCGCATCCGAGCTTCAGGGGCGGCTTTCTGCCGACGACCCGTACGCTCGACGAGACCGAGTTTGATGCCGACTGGCAGGTGCTCAGTTTCAATCGCGAGATCCCGGCGTACTGGCAAGCCGACAACAATCTGGAAGCTGCCGTACAAGGCAATCTGTTTGGCGTCGATCTGGTGCAGCCGGTCGATGTGTATTTTCTCAACCATCGCAGCGCGAAGTACGACTTCCTGTTTCTGGTCCTGACGTTTGCCGCCTTCTTCCTGTTTGAGGTGATCGGCGGGCAGCGTATGCATGTGATTCAGTATTTGCTGGTTGGCGCAGCATTGGTCGTGTTCTATCTCGTGTTGCTGGCTTGTTCGGAGCACATGAGCTTTGCCGCCTCATACTTGTTTGCGGCGTTGGCGATGGGCGGGATGATCTCGACCTACACCATCGCGGTATTGCGCTCGGCGCGGCGCGCGTTGGTCATTGCGATCTGGCTCGCGGTGCTCTACAGCGCTCTGTACGTGATGATCAATCTGGAAGATTTCGCGTTGCTGATGGGCGCCCTGATCACGATGCTGGTGCTGGCCGTGACCATGTATCTGACCCGCCGGATCGATTGGTATGGCAGCAACAGCCGCAATCTGCCGCCGACCCCGACTGCCGCCACACCTGTGTGAGCTCGCTGGCAACACCAGCCGGATCGCGTCGCTGTCAGCAGGGGCGCGATCTGGATCGACTCCCTGCTGCGCCCTGATAAACTGGAGAGATGACCATGAACCTGCTCGCCATCGACACCGCTACCGAAGCCTGTTCCGCAGCCTTGTATTGCATGGGCGACATCCGTGAGCGCTTCGAATTGGCGCCGCGTCGGCATGCGCAGGAGTTGCTGCCGATGATTGACTCGCTGCTGACCGAGGCGGGTATCAGCAAGCGCGCCATCGATGCGATCGCCGTGGGTCGCGGGCCGGGTGCGTTCACTGGCGTGCGCCTGGCGATTTCCACCGCACAAGGGCTCGCGCTCGCGCTCGATCGGCCAGTGCTGCCGATCTCATCGCTCGCGGCACTCGCGCAGCCCGCGCTTGATGCGGTGCCCGACCACACGCCGATCATTGCGGCAATCGATGCACGCATGGGCGAGGTCTATGCGGGGGTTTATCGCGGCGACAGCCTGGGTCTGGTGCGTTTGCTGGGCGACGAAGCGGTTGGACCAGTTGCGACGGTGCCGTGGGCGCTGCCGCCACAGTCACCCTATGCGATCGTGGGCACGGGTTGGGCTGCGTTTCGCGAGCAAATCGAAAAGCGTCTGGGTAGCCCGGTCTATGCCGATGCAACGCGCTATCCACGCGCCAGCGCGGTGCTGAAGCTCGCGATTCCGCGCTATTGCCAAGGTTTGGCGCTGGACCCTGAATGCCTGGTGCCGAGCTACCTGCGCGACAAGATCGCACTGACTGAGGCGGAGCGCGCGGTCCAGCGCTGACCATTCACGCGCCGACTTACGCGTCGTCGTCGTCCCAAGGCGATTTCGGCCCGGGCTTGGCGCCCTTCTTCGGTTGCCGCTTGCCGTGCAACGCCTGCAAGACCTTCAGCGCATCGACGGTTTCGCGCACATCGTGAACGCGCAGCAGGATCGCGCCCTGCTGCGCTGCAATCAACGCCGCGGCAACGGATCCACTCGTGCGGCCGTCGAGTGCCTGCTCGGTCAGTTCGCCGATCATGCGCTTTCGGGACAGTCCCACCATCAAGCCGGCACCCATCCCGGTCAGCTGTCGAAGATTCGCAAGCAGACTCACGTTGTGTGCCAGCATCTTGCCAAACCCGAAGCCCGGGTCGACGAGCAATTGCTTCGGATCGAGTCCGGCGAACTGAGCGGCCAGGACGCGATCGGCCAGAAAGCGCCGCACCTCATCCACAACATCGAGGTAATGCGGCGCGTCCTGCATGGTTGCGGGGGTGCCTTGCATGTGCATGAGACATACGGGCAGCCCGAGTTCAGCCGCGGCTGCCATCGCGCCGTCAACGCGCAGCGCCATCTGATCGTTCAACATGCCAGCGCCGGCTCCGGCGGCCGCCCGCATCACTTCGGGTTCCGATGTGTCGATAGAAATCGGTATGGTGATCCGCTTCGCGAGTGCTTCGATCACGGGGACGACGCGACGAATCTGTTCTTTGGGCGATACCGCGACGGCGCCCGGACGAGTCGACTCGCCGCCGATGTCAATCACATCGGCACCGCTTTCGATCAGACTCTCGGCATGCGCGAGCGCCGCATCCGTTTGCGTGAACTTGCCGCCATCTGAGAACGAGTCGGGCGTGACATTCAAGATGCCCATAACGCGCGGCCGGTCCAGGAGAAGCTCCCGGTCCCCGCAGCGGATTCTGGGCGCCACTTTGCCGCCGAACAATACATCGAGATTCATGATTGGCTCCGGTGTGTCGGGGTCCAGTGGATTCGGTTGTTGCGTTCCATCTGGCGATTGTGCGGGCAATGCTCCGGAAAGGCGAGAGTGGCCTGCTGTGGGAGCCCCTCTGGTTTGAGCGGAGCCAGGGGATTCCTTGATTCCACGTGCCAGACGTCACTGTTCAGACGTGTTGCACCCAGGCATTCTTGACTCCTTGCCGAGACGTTAACCGACCATGCCCGGGATCCATCCTCAAAAAGCCAAGGTACTCGGATTCGCCATGATTGCCGGTGGGGTGTTTGTGCTGGTCACAGCGCTGGTGCTGCTGAATAGTGATGGGCAGGCGCCGATGATTCCTGCAGTCGTGGCCGCTGTGGGCGCCGCTGAACTGCTGTTTGGCGTCATGATTTTGATCAAGAAAGGGAGTGCGCAATGAGTTCATGGGTCGTGTCCAAAGGTGCAGAGGCGTCGGTGCCGGTGCACGGGTTGTCCGCGCGGTTTCCGGTGCACCGGATCTACTGCATCGGTCGCAATTACAGTGAACACGCCAAGGAAATGGGATCGGTGGCCACGCCCGAGGACCCGATCTTCTTCATGAAACCGGCCGACGCCGTGGTGACGGATGGCGCCGACGTGCCGTATCCCCAAGCAACGACCGATCTGCATCACGAATTGGAGTTGGTGCTTGCGTTGGCTGGTGGTGGTCGGGACCTCGACGCCTCATCAGCGCGCGCGGCAGTTTATGGTTACGCGCTGGGTATTGATCTGACCCGTCGCGATCTGCAGGCCAAAGCCAAGGCGAAGGGCGCACCTTGGGATGTTGCGAAAGGTTTCGATGCATCGGCACCAATTGCGGCAATCCAGCCGATCGGCATGACGGGCTGGTTGGCGCAAGGATCGATGCAGTTGTTGGTCAACGGCCAGGTCCGTCAGCAAGTGGACATCGCTGATATGGTGCTGCCGCCGGAGCGGATCCTGATGGCCCTATCGCGGCTGTACACGCTGCAGCCCGGCGACCTGATCTTCACCGGCACGCCCGCAGGGGTTGCGGCGCTGAAGGCTGGGGATGTGTGCGAGGCAAACATGGCGGGCTTGCCTTCGTTACGCGCGACGATTGTGTGAGTTGATCGCTGCGTGGTTTTGAACGAGGGTTATTGTGGGAGCGGCTTCAACGGTTTTTGTGGGAGCGGCTTCAATGGTTTTTGTGGGAGCGGTTTCAATGGTTTTTGTGGGAGCGGCTTCAGCCGCGAACGGTGATGCCGCAAGCTTGGCTCGGGCCTGAAGGCCCTCCCACAAAAATTCGAACGGTGATGCCGCAAGCTTGGCTCGGGCCTGAAGGCCCCCTAAAAAAATTCGAACGGTGATGCCGCAAGCTTGGTTCGGGCCTGAAGGCCCTCCCACAAGAATTCGAACGGTGATGCCGCAAGCTTGGTTCGGGCCTGAAGGCCCTCCTACAAAAATTCGAACGGTGATGCGGCAAGCTTGGTTCGGGCCTGAAGGCCCTCCCACAAAAATTCGAACGGTGATGCCGCAAGCTTGGTTCGGGCCTGAAGGCCCTCCTACAAAAATTCGAACGGTGATGCCGCAAGCTTGTTTCGGGCCTGAAGGCCCTCCCACAAAAATTCGAACGGTGATGCCGCAAGATTGTTTCGGGCCTGAAGGCCCGCCCGCAATCAGCGAACCAAGCCACCCGACCTCAGGATGAGGTCGGAATCTTCAATACGCGACCCACGTGCAATGTATCAGTGGTCAGCGAATTTTCAGTCCGCAGACGCGCGATTGACACGCGATGGCGCTCGGCGATCAGCGAAAGCGACTCGCCTGGCGACACGATGTGCTGTCGCGCCTTTTGTGGATTTGCGGCATACCAGGTGCCGATCGGCGGCGAGGTCGAGAAATAGTCGCGGATCCCGGCAACGATCGCGGTTGCGAGATTGCTGCGGTGCTCCGGATCGTTGAGCCGTTTTTCCTCGGTCGGATTACTGATGAACGCGGTCTCGACCAGAATCGACGGCACATCCGGCGCGCGCAGCACGACAAAATTAGCGCGCTGTACTTCGTGCTTGTGCACATTGCCGATGTTCTTCAGACCGGTCAGGACGTTGGTGGCAACGATCTCGCTGGCTTCCATGGTGGCGCCTTGCGACAAATCGAGTAGTACCTTTGCGAGAGTCGTATCCTTGTCACCAATCGACACACCACCGACCAGGTCAGACTGGTTTTCCTGGTTCGCGATCATGCGGGCGAATTCGCTGCTGGCGCCGCGATTGGACAGCACAAACACCGACGAGCCTTTCGCGGACTTGGCCAACGCCGCGTCGGCATGAATGGAAATGAAGACGTCGGCCTTGGCCTCACGCGCCAACTCGTAGCGCTTGTTCAAGGGCACGAAGAAGTCGCTGTCGCGGATCAAGAACGACTTCATGCCGGGTTCTTGATCGACCAGGGCAGCGAGTTCCTTCGCGACAGCTAACGTAATGTTCTTTTCGCGCGAGCCATTGCCGCCGAGGGCGCCCGGATCTTCACCACCGTGGCCGGCATCAATGGCCACGACGACTTTGCGTTGCCCATCGCTCTCGGCGGCTTGGGCAACCACCAGCGGCACGGTTTTGATCGTGCTCTTGGCGTTCTCTGGGTCGAACAGGTCAACCACCAGGCGATGACCGATACCAGCCGCAGGCGGCAGCAGAAAGCTCTTGACCCGCTGGGTTTCGTTCAGATCAAGCACCAGCCGCAGGTCCCGGCCTTGACGGCCGGAGCGCAGACCTTTGACGGGGCCGAGTGGTACCAATGCAGCGGCACCGGGCTTGATTTCGGCGCCTTGAATATCAAGCACAATCCGGTCCGGATTCGCGAGCGTGAACAACTTGTACGATGCCGACTGATTCAGATCGAGCACGACTCGGGTGTGATCATCGGCATTCCACAGGCGCACACCACCCACTTCCGGACTGGCAGCAGCCAGGGTGCCGGAGAGAGCAGAGAGGCAGAGCAACAGGGAAAGACGGGGCATCATGCCCGGGATTGAACTCCTAGCCATCAAAAAAATCAAGGAAAATCTCTTATTTATCCGACGATTGGCGGTTATTCCTGCATTCAGGTTCAAGTTAGGGGCGTAACTTGCCACCAAGTCGGGTTCGGTTTTGTCGGTTATCGCCGAAATTTTCGACACTCATGCGATCCCGAGGTCGCTACCCTAGCCGGCTTGTCCGATTCCGAACGCGATCCTGTGCAACCGAAATTCCTGTCTTTGCCGCTGCCGGCTGCCGGTCAACAGCGTGCCTATGTGGCGGTGCCCGGCGGGTCTGGCCTGAGCCTCGCGATTGCCGATACGGCGCGCCAGCATGAGGGCTTGGTCTTGGTCGTCGTAGCCGATTCGCATGCGGCCCATCAATTGGAAGCCGAACTGGGTCTGTTTGCGCCGGCCGATCTGCCGATTCTGCATTTCCCAGACTGGGAAACGCTGCCCTACGACGTATTTTCGCCGCATCCAGACATCGTGTCGGCGCGTATCGAATCGCTTTATCGCCTACCCGGACTCAAGCGCGGCATTCTGGTGGTGCCGGTGCAGACCCTTTGTCAGCGCCTGCCGCCGTTAAGCTTTGTTCAAGGCGAGAGCCTTGTCTTGTCTGTGCGCCAACAGCTGGACCTGGAAACCGAGCGCCGGCGTCTGGATGCCGCGGGCTACCGGCACGTTCCAAAGGTGCTGGAGCCTGGCGATTACGCAACGCGCGGGGCGCTCCTCGATATCTATCCGTCCGGATCGCGCGAACCCTATCGCATCGAACTGCTTGATGACGAAATCGATTCGATCCGAACCTTTGACCCCGAGACCCAGCGCTCTCGCGAAAAAGTGCAGAACATCCGCTTGTTGCCGGCTCGCGAGTTTCCGCTCACGGCCGAGGCCACGAAGGCGTTTCGCCTTCGCTTGGCGGATCGGTTCGACATCGATTTGCGGCGCAGCCCTTTGTACCAGGACATGCGCGAAGGCGCGGCACCTGCGGGCATCGAGTACTACTTGCCGTTGTTCTTCGAACAGATGGCGACGCTGTTCGATTACTTAGGTGTCACGCCGCTGATCGTCTGTGCCCACAATGTGCTCCAGGCGGCCGACGACAATGCGCGGCAGACCGAAGCGCGTTATCAGAGTCGGCGGCACGACATCGAGCGGCCGGTGCTGGCTCCCGCCGAACTCTTTCTGAGCCCGGAACAATTGCGGTCGGCGTTGAACAAACATCGCCGGATCGAGTTGCAGCCGCCTGAAAGCACGGGTGAGCTCATTCGCATGCCGCTTTCAACGGCGCCCATGCTGCCCATTCAGCGCAAACACGAAGACCCGGCGCAAGACCTGAAACTGTTTCTCCGCGCTTACCCCGGGCGCGTGCTGATCGCGGCCGATTCGGCCGGGCGACGCGAAGCGTTATTGGATTTGCTCGCCAGTTTTGGCATCAAACCCGAGGTGTGCGGCGACTGGCAACAGTTCCGCTCAGGTCAGCAACGCTTTGCGATGACGGTCGCCCCGCTGGATGATGGCTTCAGCATTACCGAGCCGGCCATCACGGTGCTCACCGAACGACAGCTCTACGGCGAGCGTGTCAGCCAGAGCCGTCGTCGCAAGCGTGCCGGACGGGACCCGGAGACCATCATCCGGGATCTCGGCGAACTCACCATCGGCGCGCCGATCGTCCATGAGGACCATGGTGTCGGTCGTTACCTCGGCTTGATCACACTTGATGTGGGCGGCGAGGTTGGCGAGTTCTTGGCGATTGAGTACGCCAAGGGCGACAAGCTTTATGTGCCAGTCGCGAATCTGCATCTGGTCGGTCGCTATACGGGCTCGGCACCGGAGCTCGCCCCGCTGCACACGATGGGCGGCGAGGCGTGGACCAAGGCTAAGCGACGTGCCGCCGAGAAGGTTCGCGACGCCGCCGCCGAATTACTCGAAATCTACGCGAAGCGCGAGGCCCGTGGTGGGACCGCGCTCACCTTCGAACGCTATCTCTACGAACAATTTGCCGCGGCCTTTCCATTTGAGGAAACGCCGGATCAATTGCAGGCCATCGAGGCCGTCATTGCCGATCTCGTGAGCCCCAAGGCCATGGATCGCGTGGTGTGCGGCGATGTGGGGTTTGGCAAGACCGAAGTCGCGCTGCGCGCCGCATTCTGCGCCGCCATTGGCGGGAAGCAGGTGGCGCTCCTGGTGCCTACGACCCTGCTCGCGAATCAGCACTATCGCAACTTCTCCGATCGTTTCGCTGACTGGCCGATTCGGGTGGAAATGTTGTCTCGCTTCAAGACCAAGAAGGAAACGGACGCGGCCATCGCAAAACTTGCCGAAGGTCAGATCGACATCGTGATCGGCACCCACAAACTCTTGTCATCGGAAATCCGTTACAAGGACTTGGGGCTGGTGATCATCGATGAAGAACAGCGCTTTGGCGTGCGCCACAAGGAGCAGTTCAAGAAACTGCGTGCCGAAGTCGACCTATTGACTCTGACTGCTACACCGATCCCAAGGACCTTGAACATGTCGATGAGCGGTCTGCGCGATCTGTCGATCATCGGCACGCCGCCTGCGCACCGACTGGCGGTACAGACGTTCGTCACGCCTTGGGATCAAGCCCTGTTGCGTGAAGCGTGCCAGCGCGAACTCGCGCGTGGCGGGCAGATTTATTTCCTGCATAACGAAGTCGAGAACATCGAAAAGATGGCCGCGACACTCACCGAGCTGGTGCCGGAGGCCCGGATCAAAATCGCGCATGGGCAAATGCCGGAACGTGAGCTGGAACAAGTGATGCTCGACTTCTACCGGCAGCGCTTCAATATTCTGCTGGCCACCACAATTATCGAATCCGGTATTGACGTACCCAGTGCGAATACGATCATCATCAATCGCGCCGATCGCTTTGGCCTGGCGCAGTTGCACCAGCTTCGCGGTCGCGTGGGTCGCTCTCATCATCGTGCATACGCCTACCTGGTGACGCCAGAACGCAAGGCCATGACGGCGGATGCGGTCAAGCGGCTCGACGCGATTGCTTCGCTGGATGAGCTGGGCGCTGGCTTCACGCTGGCGACGCACGACCTCGAAATCCGCGGTGCCGGTGAGTTGCTGGGTGAGGATCAATCGGGGCAGATCCAGGAAGTCGGCTTTACGCTCTACACCGAAATGCTGGAGCGCGCGGTCAAGGCGCTCAAGTCTGGCAAGATCATTGATCTGGAAGCACCGCCCGAGCAGCGAGTGGATGTGGAACTGCGCATTGCAGCGTTGATTCCGAGCGACTATATCGATGATGTGAACACGCGCCTGTCGCTATACAAGCGCATCGCATCGGCCGAATCAGCCGACGCGTTACGCGAGTTGCAGACCGAGATGATTGATCGCTTTGGCCTGTTGCCCGACAAGACGAAGAATCTGTTTGCGATTGCCGGGTTCAAGCTTGCGGCCCAGCGGCTTGGAATCAAGAAACTGGATATGGATGGTAAGGGCGGTCGAATTCTGTTCCGGCCCAAGCCGCCGATCGATCCGCTCACAATCATCAAACTTATCCAAGCCGAGCCCAAAACCTACGCGCTGGATGGGCAGGACAAACTCAAGGTTCGGAAAGAGTTGCCGGAGCCAGCCGACCGTCTCGGCATGGCGCAGCACCTGTTGCAGCGCCTCGCCGCATGAGCGCCATCATGTCAGCATCGGCAAAGAGCGCGTCGATCGCAAAATGTCGTGATCGATCGCGACGTCATCCCTTGGAGCCTCGATGAAACGCCCGCATTTGCCAATCGCCCTGTTCGTGTCACTTGGGTTGGTGGCTTGTTCCAAGACGCCAGAAACGCCAACTGCGAGGTTGGCCACGCAGCCGGACGTGGTCATGGTGACGCTCGATACGACGCGGCGTGATGTGATGGGTTGCTATGGCAATGCAGCGGCCAGTCGGACGCCTGCGTTCGATGCGCTCTGTGCGGCCGGGTTACGGTTCGATCAGGCTGTCGCGGTGGCGCCGGTCACGCTGCCGGCGCATGCCAGCATCATGAGTGGGCAATACCCGGGGCGGCATGGTGCGCGCTACAACGGACTGTTCCAACTGTCGGAGGGTATAACCACGCTGGCCGAGCAACTCAAGGCCAGTGGGTACCGCACGGAAGCCTACGTGTCGGCAATGGTGCTGGAACACCGATTTGGTGTCGCGCAGGGCTTTGATCACTACGACGACACCCTGAAGCAATCTGATTCTGGGTTGTCCGGCTCAAACGCCGAGCGTGCGAGCGTGGCGACGATGGATGCGGCATTGGCGGGCCTTGGCAAGGTGGACCGCAAACAGCCCGTGTTCTTGTGGGTGCATCTGTTCGATGCGCATGCGCCCTATGTCGGCATTCGCGATGGTCTGTCGGAGCGTGACGCGTACCTGCAGGAAGTCGCGACGGACGATGCCCAACTACAACGATTGCAGCAAGCCATTGAGGCGCGCGCGCGGCCCACGGTGTGGTGGGTACTGGCCGATCATGGCGAGAGCTTGGGTGAGCATGGTGAGCGGACGCATGGCCTGTTTGTCTACGACGCCACCGTACACATTCCAATGCTCCTGGTGGCACCAGGCGTGGCGCCCGCAGTGCGCGCCGATCTCGTGTCGCAGGTCGATATCCTGCCGACCACGTTGGCCCTCGTCGGTGCGCCAGGATTGCCCAATCTGGATGGTCGCGATGTGCTGGCAGGCCAACGACAGGGTACGGAGACCGTCATCAGCGAAACCGCCTTGCCCTGGTTCGACTTCGGCCTCGCACCGTTGTACGCGCTGCGCAATCCTGGGCACAAGTACATTGCCGCGCCCAAACCCGAGTTCTTTGATCTGGGCGCGGACCCCGGTGAGGCCAGCAATCTGGTCGTCGACGGCAAGTTGACCGGCCAGGCTGCCGACTGGTCGGTGCAGGTTGATGGCTATGTGCTCGAGTTCGGCGAAATCGAAGCTGCAAAGGCCGCGCAACACAGCGCTAACGCCGCTGACTTGGAGCGGCTGAAGTCGTTGGGCTATCTGTCCGGATCGGACATGGGTTTGGGCCGCATGGACCCGAAAGATGCCGTCGATCTGGTGAGTGGTCATTCGAAAGCGGTGGAATTGGCATCAGTAGGACAAACCGACGCGGCCTTGCTTTTGCTCGACCAGGTATTGTCGCGCTTTCCGACCGCTCGTGGCGCGCTGTTTCTGCGGGCGCGCCTACTCGCCGCAAGTGGCCAGTACGTCGCTGCTGAGGCTGATATCAAGCAGGTCAACGCGGCTCAGCCCGATGCCGACTCGGTGCTGCTTGCAGCACAGTTGTCGTTGTTGCTGAAACGGGCCGATGATGCCCGGTTGCTTTTGGATCAAGCCCGGCATCTGGATCCGAATCACGGTGGGGTACTGATTGTGCTGGGCGACTTGGCATTGCAGGCCAAACAGGTGGATGTGGCCCGTGATTACTACGAGCAAGCGCTGGCGTTGGACAGCATGCGAATTGGGCGCCAAGCCAGAATGCGATTGGCGCGCCTGCCGACATCGGCATCGTTGCCAAAATCCGAATAGGCTCGCGAACAACGCCCGGCGCGATGGCGATGCGGCGCAATCGTCCACTGCATGTGCGGGGCTTCTTCGGTCGCGCGGCGGAGCTATCGTCAGGCAGCGCCACCGTCGTCAGTCAGGGGTTGCCGATTCCTGCAATGCTTGCTTTGAGAACCACTGCAGCCCGGCAGCATGAGCACGGGGATTTCGGGTTTGCACCGCTTGGCGTCGCGCGTCGGCGTCGCTCGTGCGCCCAAGTTGTTCCAACGCCGCGGCAGCGCCCATTTCGGCAACATCCTTGGCGCCTTGACTACTCGGCACCCGCTCGAAACTCGCCAACGCGTTCTTGGCATCGCCGGCCAACCACTGCAAGCGCCCGATCTTCAGCCAATCGACGTGCGCCGGACGCAAGGTGGCGAGACGCAAGAGCGCGGCGGCAGCGTCTGCCGGGCGATGGGTCTGCGCCGCGATCAGGGCGGCGGCATCGAGGGTACCGTCATCCGTGCTGACCTTCGCCAAGGCTGGCTGCAAAGCGGTCCAAGCTTGCTCCCAGCGTTGCAGATTGGCCAAGGCGACAGCGTGATTCGTGTAGGCCACGAGGCGCCCGGGATCCAGCGCCTGCACGGCCTGCCAGTGTGGGATCGAGGCCTCGTCCTGTCCCAGGCGTAAGAGCAGGGTCGCGAGCCGGAAGTGGGACTGCGCATCGTCAGGCCGCAATGCCACGGCGACCTGCCAAGTCTGCAATGCTGCGGCGCTATTGCCGGCTTGCTCCTGCAGATCGGCGAGCACGACACGAATATGGGGCAGGTTGGGCGCTGCGGATACCAGAGCCTCCGCTTCGGTTACCGCTTCGGACAAATGGGTTTGTCGATCCAACTCCTGCAACGCGGTCAGCCGGGCATGAATTTGGATCAGTTCGTTCGGATGCTGGTTGCCTGACGTGGCGGTCGATCCGGCTCCGACATAGCCGAGGCTCTGCAGTTTCCGCGATGCTTCGCTGTCCGGACCGGCAAGCGCAGTGGGTTCGGGGCGCTCGAACGCAGCAATCTGCAGACGATCGGCGTTGGCCGTCTGCGTGGCATCGGCATCGACCAGATTGTTCTGTTCGCGCGGATCGGCTGACCAGTCATACAGTTCCTGTTCCGCCAGGGCGCTGGTGCCGATCCATTTCAGGTCATGATCGCGAAGGCTACGAAGCGGCAACGTGCCGTAAGCCTGCGTGCCGTAATAGGACTCAGCATACGCGGGCGGAATCGCCAGGTCCTGGCCCCGCAGCGCTGGCAGCAGACTAATGCCTTCTGACGCCTCAATGGGTGCGGCCCCAGCCAGCTCCAGCAGCGTTGGGGTCAGATCGATCAATCTGGGTAGACCCGGACGTGGCCCCGGGGCAAACATCTTGGGCGCCCACCAGAGCATCGGCACGAGGAGGGTGCTGTCGTAGAGCAGCAAGCCATGGTCGTATTCGCCATGATCACCGAGACCTTCGCCATGATCTCCGACGACCACCAACACAAAGGGGCGCTGCCGGGCCTTGAGCGTCGCGAACAACGGTGCCAGAGCTTGCCCCATTGCTCGAATTTCGCCGTCGTATCGCGCCGCCGTGTCGGCTTGTTCGCTGATCCCGTCAGGCAAGTAAGGCGCATGCGCATCAAACAGGTGCACAAACAGGAATGCCGGATCGGCGCCAGCCTGGTTCAGCCAGTCGATCGCGCGCGGCACCGTTGCGCGTGCCGGGCGCTCTTCGATCGTCGTTCCCCGATCGGCCGACGTGGCCTGATCGTAGACATCGAAGCCACGGCTCAAGCCAAATTCACGATCCAAAGGATACGCGCTGACGAATGCAGCAGTCTGATAGCCGCGTGCCTTGAGTCGGTCCGCGAGAAGTGGCAGTGATTCCGGTACCCGAACGCCGTTATTGCGAACGCCCGTCACATTGGGGTTTTTTGCCGAAAACAGACTGGTATGGGCCGGCAAAGTCAGCGGCGTCGGGCTGGCGGCCGCCGCGAAATGGGCTGATTCCGCCCAAAGCGGCGCCCAATCCGGGTCAGACGTCGCGATTTCGGCGAAGCGGTCGGCCCGTGTGGTATCGAGTGACACAACGATCATGTCAACAGGGCGTGAAGGCTTGCAGGCGGCGATGAGTTGCAAAAACACCAAAAAAACAAGCCATTTCAGACAATTAAGCGTCATTCGTCAACCAGGTTATCAAGTGTATTGCGAAAAAATGTGATCTAGTCAACAGGCCCAGACTCTACTACCTTACATATTCCTGGGATGGTGAGGGCATTGCGCCCGCACTTTTAAGTGTTTGAATTTGGCACAAGAGACAACGGGGTATTACATGAAACTGGCAGGAATTGGGGTAGGTATACTGGCACTGGGCGTGGCCTTTTCGGCCGCTGCCGCTGAGCCGTGGGAAGCGTTTTTGGATCAGGTCCGCATCAAGCAGGCAATTGCCGACAGCTTGACCCCTGAGCAATTGGAAGCGCGCAAGATCCGCTTGGCACAATGGCTGTATCAGCAATCGCTGATTGGCGGCAACGCCAGCCGTACGCCGGGCGACGTGTGTACCGCCGCCACGCTGGAAACCACGCTTGGCCCGTTCAACGACACGACCGTTGGCGCGACTGACGACTTTGACCTGCCAGCCGACACGGCGGCGCCAACTTGTACGGCGGCTTCGACCTGCACGGGCGCGGGCCCAGCTGGCTCGCTGCCGCGCGGCGCCATCTACACCGGCACCGGCACCGGCCCGGATCGCGCTTTTGCGATTCGTTCGTCGACCGCCTGCACCATGACCATCACGATGGATCCGGCGACTCAGGACATGGCGCTGATCGCCTACCAATCGACCTGCTCCAGCAATTTGGCTGACTGTGCGTGTGTGGACGACACGGGCGTTGCGGGTACCGCCGAGGTCGTCACGCTTGATATGCAGGCCGGCGTCGACTACTTCGTCGTGGCCGATGGCTACACGACCAGTGGGCCTCCAGGTCCGTCTGACGCCTACACGATGACCTTCTCCGGCCCGGGCTGCACGCTCGTTGGCGCATCGACGGTCAACTACACCAACACGGCCGGTCCGTTGAGCTTCACCGGTTCGGTCGGTGTCGCGACGCCGTCCCAGAATGTCAACGTCGCTGCGACGGGTGGCAACACGGAAGCACTGACGATTTCGGGCTGCTCGTTTGTTGGTGGCAACAACGCCGACTTCTCGCTGTCGCCGGCCCCAAGCTTCCCGCTCAGCGTCGCTGCGGGCAGCAATGTCGATCTTCCGGTCGTCATGACCGCTTCGGCCGGTGGCGCCCGCACGACCACGCTGACCTGCACCACGCCAAACGCCACCGCGCCAAGCGGCACGTCGTTCTCGGTCACGCTGAACGGCACGGCCACGGCTGATGTCTCGCCGACGCTGACGTACTCGCCGGTTCCGACCACGAGCATCGCGTTCCCGGCCGGCCCGGCTGGTGTTGCGACCTCGACGATCGCCATCACGGCGGCAGGCGCTGCGGGCGGCGGCGTCACGACGGTCAACGGTTGCACGTTCGCCCCGGCTGGTCCGTTTACCGCTGCCACGACCCCGGCCAATGGTCAATTCACCACGTCGGTCACCAGCGGTTCGATCGATTTGACCTGCACGCGCGGTGCGACGGCAGCTGCGTCGACCCTGACGTGCACCGAAACCACCGGCACCATCACCCGCGGCAACTCGACCACCCGCTCCTGGCCAGTTTCCTGCCCAGCCGCTGATGCAGCGGTGCTGTCGGCCTCGAAGTCGGTGACCGGCTCGTTCAACCCGGGCGGCGCGATCACTTACCTGATCACGATCACGAACACGGGTTCGGCGGCGTCGGCTGACAACGCTGGCGATGAGTTGGTTGACGTGTTGCCTGCACAGCTGAACCTGGTCAGTGCATCCGCCAGCGCCGGTACGGCCGTTGCCACGATTGCGACGCGCACGGTTACCTGGAACGGCTCGGTTCCGGCTGGCGGCTCGGTGACGATCACGATCAACGCCACGATCACCAACACGGTTGGCCAAGTCACGAACCAAGCCTCGGTGAGCTACGACGCTGACGGCAACGGCAGCAACGAGACCACCGTGCTCAGCGACGATCCAGGTGCCGCTGGCGGTGCCGATGCCACGACGTTTGCGATCACCGGCGCCCTGCAGTCGATTCCGGTGTTCAGCAACTGGTCCAAGTTGCTCGCCGTGTTCGCCGTGCTGGGTATGGGCCTGATGTTCTGGGGCTTCCGTACGCGTCAAGCCTGAGTGATGCCATCGGGTGCGGGTTGACCGCACTCGATGCACCAAACACAAACCCCCGGCATTGCCGGGGGTTTTGTTTTGCACCACATGGATTGTTCCGAATCAACGGAAAGCCCGAAGTGTGGGGAATCGGTCGGCAGCCAACAACTTTGAGACATGGGCCAGAGTGCCCAAAGCGAATTTGCCGTTGCACTTGGAACCGGCCACAGAACCCATTTCCAAGTGTCGCCAAAAGAGCGGTTCGCGCGGAATGATGAGTTGGCGAACGAGCCGCGTTGGCGAACGAGCCGTGCCGGCGCTCAGTGGCCGATCGGCAGACTCAACCCAATCGTGAAAATCGCATCACCGAAGCCGTCTTGTCCGGGTTGGTCGGTATCGTTGAAGTCATACCGCATTCGAAGATCAGCGCGTAGTTTGAGTCGGCCCGACTCAAGCAAATCCCATTGCCCGCCGATGCCAACTTGCACGAACGGGTCTTCGCCCGAGCTGATAGGGCCAGGCGCATCGAAGCGGGCGATTCCGGCACCAAACAAGATGTACGGGTCCCACAGTGGCTCGCGATTGACCTGGCGATAATTGACGGCGACGAACTCGTGCGACAGCCCGTAGTTGATCCCGAAGTCGAGGTGATCCTGGCCAATTTCTATTTCGCCCATATGGATGGGGCCGAATGTACGGGCAAGGCTCAGTACTTCGGCGTGACCGTCCAGGCGCACGGCGTCGTCCGTGATCATGCCGCCCGCCAACATGCTCAGTTCATAACGGTCGGACCACGACCTGTCCTGAGCCGCGAGTGGCGCGCTGGCAAGACCAATCAGGCCGAACGCCATGAGTCGGATCATGACTGAGGTGGCTTCAGGCCGCGCAACTGATGCACGTTTCGACTCAAATACGCAGACACCAGCGCAAATCCGACGCCAATCAGCGCAATCTGACCGAGCGTCGCGCCGAGCAATTGCACGCCGCGCAATCCGAAGCTCGCCACGGTGTCGCCACCACGCCAGACCGCGGTATCGATAAAGCTCTTTGCCTTGTAACGCTCTTCGCGATCGACCCGGGTGTAGAGCGCGTCGCGCGCTGGCTGCACGATGCCGTAGCCAAATGCGCGCGACGAGATGATCGCAAACACGAGCCAGAAGCTGTTGCCAAAGAACGCCAGCACCGCCAGGATCACCGCATTGAACAACGCGACCACGACGAGCGTCACGTGCGAGCCCAGGCGCATCAACATCCAGCGTGTCAGCAAGGCTTGGACGACCAGCTGGATGCCATTGGATGCCCAGTCGATGGACGCAAAGAATTGCGTGCGCGCATTGGCATCGGGATAACTGTGGCGGGCGACGTCGGATGTCAGCGAGTAGAGCACAGTCGAGATCATGTCCGAGAGCACCAGCAGCAGCGCCATGCGCGTCAAAAACTGATTGCTGAAGGTGGCCTTGGCGCCGGCGAGCAGGTTGCCGCCAATCGGGTTGTCGTGGCCGGCATCACGCTTGCCGTGCTGCTTCGACCAATTGACCAGCGCAAGCGTCAGCGGCATGCATCCGAGCAACATGACACCGGAGGTGATCAGCAATCCCGGGATGCCGATGATCGCGACCATCTTGTAGGCGAACAGCGGCCCCAGCATGGCGCCAATCGTGCCGCCGATCGCGATCGGTCCGAATAGACGCTTGGCTTGCTCATCGACGAACAGGTCGGCCATCAGGCTCCAGAAGACCGCCACCACGTACAGATTGAACACGCCGACCCAAACGTAGAACGCCGTGGCCAACCATGCTCCGGGCTGGTCACTGGGTGCATAGACTGCCCAGAGAAACATGCCGACCGAAAAGAATGCGTAGACAATGGGGATGAAGCGACGCGGGCTGAGCTTGGCCACCAGTGCCCCGTAAAGTGGTGTCGCGGCAAGCATCACTACAAACACCGTCAGCCAGATCCAGGGCAATACGGCGGAGCCGCCAGCCGCAGCGCCCATTTGCTCGCGCACGGGCCGGATGACGTAGTAAGCACCCAACACCAGGAAGAAGAACGCTGCCGATAGCAGCACTGCCGGCCATTCGTGGCCAGCAAGGCGTGGGGTAGTGGGGTCCGGATTCGGGTTCTGGCTCATGGAAGCGGCGAGTGTAGCCAGCCCAGGCTCGGCAATGCCATCATTGCTGCATGAGACTGCTCGAAATCTATCGACACCCGGTCAAATCATTTGGCGGCGAACTACTCGACGCTGCGGAATTACATGATCTTGGTGTGAAGGGTGATCGCCGCTTCATGCTGATCGATGCCAACGACCGCTTTGTCTCGGCGCGCGAAGTGCCCGCCTTGCTGCACTGGCGGGCACATTGGCATGACGATGGCAGCCTGTTGCTCGTGGCGCCGAACGGCGCGTCGCATCGCGCCCAATTGGGGGCCGACACGCTGGATGTGACGGTCTGGGACGATACGTTCCAAGCGCTGCTCTGTGCGGCCGACACCCAGGCTTGGCTCGGTACCCACCTGGATTGGCCCGCACGACTGGTGTTTGTGCCGGATCCCAGCCCGCGTGCAGTCGATCCGCAGTACGCGCAGGCCGGCGATGCCGTGTCATTTGCCGACGGCTATCCCATTCTGATCGTCTCGGACGCGTCACTTGATGAACTGCAGGCGCGCGCCGGTTTGGCACTGTCGATGCGGCGCTTTCGTCCGAACCTCGTCATCAGCGCGACAGCGCCGCATGCTGAGGATCAGTGGCGTCGCCTCCGAATTGGTGAATGCGAGTTGGAACTCGTCAAACCTTGCGTTCGCTGCGTTCTGACGACCATCGATCCGATCACTGCCGAACCACATCCCGAGCGTGAGCCGCTCCGGTCGCTGATCCAATACCGGCGGGGGCCCAAAGGCGTGACGTTTGGCATGAATGCGTTGGTTCGCCGCGGTGGATTGATTCGCATTGACGATCCCATCGAACCGCTCGCCTAGGCCAAATGCCCCCACGAAACGGAATTTTGCGCATGCCGCTGCCAACGCTCAAGACGCTGGAGTCATTGCTCTAATCGCCTGCGCCGACACTCGCGAATCAGCTCAGGAAGCGACATGTACGACTTCATCATTATCGGCGCAGGATCGGCGGGTTGTGTGTTGGCCAACCGCCTCAGTGAGCAATCCGGCAATCGTGTGCTGCTCTTGGAAGCCGGGCCGCGCGACTGGCATCCGTTCATCCATATGCCGGCCGGGATTGCGAAACTCGTCAATCGCAAAGGCGTGAACTGGGACTACGAAACCGAGCCGGAGGCGGAGCTCAATCAGCGTCGACTCTGGTGGCCACGCGGCAAAGTCTTGGGCGGTTCGAGCTCGATCAACGCTATGTGTTACATCCGTGGTCACAAGCGCGACTACGACCAATGGGCCGAAGCCGGCAATCCCGGCTGGGCGTATCAGGATGTTCTGCACTACTTCCGCAAGTCCGAAACCAATGAACGCGGTGCCGACGGGTATCACGGTGGCAGCGGGCCCCTGAATGTCGCGGACCTGCGCTATACGAATAAGCTGTCGACGGTGTTCATCGAAGGGGCCGACAGTGTGGGCTATGGCCGCAACCATGACTTCAACGGCGCGTCGATGAACGGCTTCGGCTTGTATCAAGTAACTCAGAAAAACGGCCAGCGCTGCAGCGCGGCAGCCGGGTATTTGCGACCCGCCGAAAGCCGCTCGAATCTGACGATCATGACCGGCGCGCAGGTACAACGTGTGCAGATCGAGCAGGGCCGGGCCGTGGCGGTTGAGTATCTGTACAAAGGGCATCTGCAACGTGCCGAGGCATCGCGCGAGATTTTGCTCAGTGGCGGCGCCCTGAATTCGCCGCATCTCCTGATGCTTTCTGGCATCGGTGATCGTGAAGCCCTGAAAGCGTTTGGCATTCCGAGCAATGTGCACCTGCCGGGCGTCGGTCGCAATCTGCACGACCATCTTGATGCGTGCACGATCTTTCATTGCAAGGAGCCGATCACATACGACCGCACGAACGATGCGGTGATCGCGCTGCAATATGCGTTCTTCAAACGCGGACCAGGTACGTCGAACATCGCCGAGGCTGGCGGCTTCATTCGCTCGAAGCACGCACCCGATGAACGACCCGACGTTCAGTTCCATTTCGTGCCGGCCATTCTGGATGATCATGGCCGCAATCGCATCAAAGGTTACGGCTTCACGATGCACGCGTGCCATTTGCAGCCGAAGAGCCGTGGCTACGTGTCGTTGCGTTCGGCCGATCCACAGGACAAGGTCCGCATCTTCGCGAACTATCTGCAGGATCCATTAGACCGGGCGACCCTGATTGAAGCGGTACGCGCGTCGCGCAAGATCGCGCATAGCAAACCATTTGAGCCGTATCGTGGCGCCGAGATGTTTCCGGGCGACAACGATGACTCCGATGCAGCGATCCTGGCCTTCCTGCGCAAAAAGTGCGAGACGGTCTATCACCCGGTCGGAACCTGCAAGATGGGTCAAGGGCATGATGCGGTCGTGGACTCGGCGCTCAAGGTTCATGGCGTGCAGGGCCTGCGCGTTGTGGATGCGTCGATCATGCCGACGATCGTGTCCGGCAACACGAACGCGCCGACGATCATGATTGCCGAAAAGGCAGCGGATTTGATTCTGAACGCATGAATCAGGCGGCGCCGACCCGGATCTTGATCCTCGGCGCCAGTGGGTTGTTTGGAGCGTTGCTCGCGCGCGGACTAGCCGCAGAGCCAGGCTTCGATATTTTGCTTGCTGCACGTCGGATCAAACCGCTGCAACGGCTCGCGGCAGCAATCTCGGTGCATCCGGAATCGACGCTTGATGTGCTGCAACTGGACGTCGCTGACGCTGCGCTGGTCACAAAGTTGCACCAACATCGTGTGCAGATGCTGATTCACTGTGCCGGTCCGTTTCAAGAACAGGACTATAGTGTCGCCCGGGCTTGTCTCGCGGCGGGCGTGCACTACGTTGACTTGGCCGATGCGCGCGCGTTTGTTGCGGGAATCAGCGACCTCGATGCGGATGCCAAGAACGCTGGGTGTGTGGTTCTCTCGGGGGCGAGCACGGTTCCTGCGCTGAGTGGTGCCGTGGTCGGTGCGCTCGCGGCAGATCTTCGCGAGGTTCGCGAGATCGATGTAGCGATTGCGCCGGGCAATCGTACTGAACGTGGGTTGGCAACGATCGCGGCGATTCTCAGTTACACCGGAAAGCCGATGCCATGTTGGCGCGACGGCCGAATGGCAACGACGCGAGGCTGGTTCGGATTGCATCGGCGAGCGTTTGCAACGCCCCTTGGCAAACGCTGGCAGAGTGATGTTGATCTGCCCGATTTGGCGTTTCTGCCGAGTCAGTTCCCGACGCTACAGACGCTTCGTCTGACTGCCGGACTGGAGCTCAGTCTGTTGCATGTCGGACTGTGGCTGCTGGCTGGTTTGGCGCGCTGGCGGCTACTGCCATTGGCGCGGATGGCCAGTTTGTTGAAATGGTGCTCAGACTGGTTAATTCCGCTGGGTAGTGATTGCGGGGGGATGCAGGTATGCATGTCTGGCATCGATCAGCAGGGTAATGCATGTCTACGTCAGTTTGATCTGGTCGCTGAGCATGGTTTGGGCCCGAATGTGCCAACCTTGGCGGCACGCATTCTTGCGAAACAATTGCGGGATGGCCGGATGCCAGAGCCGGGTGCTCGCGCCGCGGATAGGGTGTTGGCCTATGCCGAGTTCGAGGCGGAAGCGCGGGCGATTGGGATCCGGTTTCAAAACCGATCGTGAGGCAAGATTGGTTCGCGGCTGAAGCTGCTCCCACAAAAACCGCCGCTCCGAACCATTCTTGCCGACAAGCTCGACTAATGCTTGTGGGAGGGCCTTCGGACCCGAATCGATCTTGCGGTAACCATGCATTGAGGCAAGATTGGTTCGCGGCTGAAGCCGCTCCTACAATAAACGCTGGCTCGAACCAATCTTGTCGCGAGTTCGCCAAATGCTTGTGGGAGGGCCTTCAGGCCCGAACCGGTCTTGCGGTAACCATGCATTGAGGCAATATTGGTTCGCGGCTGAAGCCGCTCCCACAGAAGCCGCTCCCAAAACTTCTGGATCGGCTTGCCCGTCAGTCCAAATCCACCGCGTGCGCGTGCTCGCGGGTCGCATGGAACTGCACGTCTGGCCAGCGCTCCTGGGTCAGCTGTAGATTGACCCGGGTGGGCGCAATGTAGACGAGCAGACCCGCAGCATCATGCGCGAGATTCATCGCCTGCTTGTCCTTGAACTCCTGCAACTTCTTCTCGTCCGTGCAGACAATCCAGCGCGCCGTCGCGACTTGCACATTTTCGAATAGGCAGTCCACGCCATACTCGTCCTTCAGGCGATACGCGACCACATCAAACTGCAGCGTGCCCACGGCGCCTAGAATCAGGTCATTCGACATGATTGGCTTGAAGAACTGGGTCGCGCCTTCTTCACTCAGCTGCGCCAGGCCTTTGGTCAGTTGCTTCATCTTCAAAGGATCTTTCAAGCGGGCGCGGCGGAATAGTTCGGGCGCAAAGTTCGGGATGCCGGTGAACACGATGGGTTCGCCTTCGGTGAAGGTGTCACCGATCGAAATCGTCCCGTGATTGTGCAGACCGATGACGTCGCCCGGGTACGCGCGCTCGACGATTTCGCGGTCGGAGGCCATGAAGGTCAGCGCGTTCGAGAACTTCACGTCCTTGCCGGTACGAACCTGAAACGCTTTCATTCCTTGCTCGTAGTGGCCTGAGCAAATGCGCATGAAGGCCACGCGGTCGCGATGATTCGGGTCCATGTTGGCCTGAATCTTGAACACAAAGCCGCTCATCTTGTCTTCGGTCGCCTGCACCAAGCGCGACTGCGTGGCATGGCCCTTCGGCGCGGGTGCGTGCGCGACGAAGAAGTCGAGCAACAGTTGCACGCCGAAGTTGTTGACTGCCGAACCAAAGAAGACCGGTGTCTGTTTGCCCGCCAAATACTCGGCGTGATCAAACGGATGCGAGGCGCCACGAACCAGTTCGAGCTCGTCACGCAGTTCCCGCAGCGCCTCAGCGCCAATCCGGCTCTCCAGCGTCGGATCGTCGAGCTTCAAGATGGTGGAATCCTGGCGGGTGAAGTTCTTGCCGGATTCGAACAAATGCACTTCGTCGTCCAGCAGGTGATACACGCCCTTGAGGCGCGAGCCCATGCCCACCGGCCACGTGATCGGCGCACACGCGATCTTAAGCACCGACTCGACTTCATCGAGCAGGTCGATCGGCGAACGGCCCTCGCGGTCCAGCTTGTTGATGAACGTCATGACCGGCGTGTCGCGCATCCGGCAGACTTCCATCAGCTTGATGGTGCGGTCTTCGACGCCCTTGGCGACGTCAATCACCATCAGCGCCGAGTCAACCGCCGTCAACACGCGGTACGTGTCTTCCGAGAAGTCGGCATGGCCGGGGGTATCGAGCAGGTTGACGATCCTGTCTTCGTACGGAAATTGCATGACTGAAGAGGTCACGGAAATGCCGCGCTCCTTTTCGAGCGCCATCCAGTCGGATGTTGCATGCCGCGCCGCCTTGCGCGATTTGACGCTGCCCGCCATCTGAATCGCCCCGCCGAACAGGAGCAACTTCTCGGTCAAGGTGGTCTTGCCCGCGTCCGGATGCGAGATGATGGCGAACGTGCGCCGACGCGCCGTTTCGGTCAGATGGATGCTCATGGAATAGCCGCGATTCGCGCCAGGTGGGCGCATTCAGCCTGACATTATGCCAGGGGCGGAGGGATTGGGCATCTGGATGGCTTTGGGTGGGATTTACCGGCATCGAATGGCTTCGATGGCTCGGCTGTTGGTGCTGACTTGGCGCAAGTAGCCCTCTCCCCGGCCCTCTCCCACTCGCGTGGGAGTCCAGCTGCCCCTTTGGTGCGCTTATTCGCGCATCAAACTATTAGCGACGATGCGCGATTCTTACGACGGCACATTGTGGCAAGTAGCCCTCTCCCCAGCCCTCTCCCACTCGCGTGGGAGAGGGAGCCGGCTCCCTCCCCCGCGATCGCGGGGGAGGGCTGGGGAGGGGGTTACTTGCGATTGTCTGGCAACGCCATCTGGCTGAATTCTGAGCGACGCATAAAGCAGCGCCAAAAGTGCTCAGGCCTTCTTGGGCTTTGGCGTCAGATACATATTGATGTCGGCATGCGCGACTTTCGTGCCATCTTCGTCCGTGATCGCCACAGCGACGATACAGTCGTAGCCGCCTTCCACGGATTCCGGCAACGTAAACGTTGCCGTCGCCGTCGCGCTGATCTGGCACTTGGCCAAATACTGAACCGTCATGCCTTTTGGGATCCAACGCCAATCTTTGGGGAGCGACGCTTCCATGCCCACGCCAGCAGCCATCTCCGCCGCATTGCAGAGCGCAATCGCGTGAATGGTGCCGATGTGGTTCTGAACCGAGCGGCGATTCTGGATTTTTACGACCACCTTGCCCGGTTTCAGCTCCAGAAACTTCGGCTTGATCGAGCCGAAGTAGGGCGCCCGCGCGCACACCGCACGGGCGAACAGCCACTCGCCCAGCGGCCAGCGTTTCATCTTTTCGTATTGAGCGAGTACCGGATTCATTACGCCACCGATTTTAGCTTGGGCTTGTCGAGGTCCACCGCTGATTCGAGTTCCGACGGATCGAAGTCATCGACCGAGATCACTTCGTGCGTAATGGCCCGGACTTCGATCAACAGTTCGCGCTCAGCCGAAGTGATAATGCCTTGCTGCAGCGCTTCGTCGATCTGCGCGCCAAACTCAAGCGCCTTCAACTGGCCAGCCTTGATCGCTTTCATCAGCTTGCGTTCAACCGGTTCCGCCGCGATCACTTTGGGCAGCCCCGCAACCATGCGACCGACTGGGTTGTTGGCGTTCGGCGTCAGGTAGATGCCTTCAGCCAGGCGATCGCGCGCTTCGTTTGGCGACATCAGCAACGTGGCGACACGATGGCCCAAGCGATCGCCCGGTGCGCGTTCACGGAGACCGATTGGGAACACGAGCGCGCGCAGCGCCCACGCAACCGGACGGATCGGGAAGTTGCGGAGCACGCCATCGAGCGCATTCTGGATCGCATAGACGGCATCGTGCATTGCCCACGCGAGCATCGGGTAGTCCATCGTTGGACGGCCTTGATCTTCGTAGCGCTTCAGCATCGCGCTCATGATGTAGAGCTGGCTCAGCACGTCACCCAAACGGCCCGAGAGCTTTTCTTTGACTTTGAGGCGCGCACCCAGTGTGAGCATCGCCGTGTCAGCAACCAGAGCCAACGTGGCCGAGTACCGCGTGATCTTGCGATAGAACTTGGCAGTCGTCGCGTCGCCCATCGGGGCCTTTGCGAGCCGCGAGTGCGTGAGGCCGAGCAGGAATGCGCGGACCCCATTGCTGATCGCAAAGCCAATGTGGCCGAACAGTTGCTTGTCGAATTCGACCAGGCGCGTCTTCGGATCAGCTTCCTGCGCCGCGTGCAGTTCCTTCAGCACATACGGATGGCAGCGGATCGCGCCCTGGCCAAAGATGATCATGCTGCGCGTCAGGATGTTCGCGCCTTCGACCGTAATTGAGATCGGGGCGGCCTGATACGCGCGGCCAACATAGTTGCTTGGGCCAAGAATGATGCCCTTGCCGCCATGGATATCCATGACGTCCTTGACGACCGTCGCGCCGTTTTCGGTTGCGTGGTATTTCGCAATCGCGGAGGGCACGGCCGGCTTTTCGCCGAGGTCCACGGCAGCCGCGGTCATGCGCGCCAGGGCCGTTGTGGCATAAGCCTTGCCGCCAATGCGGGCAAGCGCTTCTTCGACGCCTTCAAAGCGGCCGATCGGCATTTGGAATTGTTTGCGGATGCGGGCATAGGCACCGGTTGCGACGGCGCCCATGCGGACGCCACCCGCCGAGCTCGACGGCAGCGAAATCGCGCGGCCGACCGACAGGCATTCCACCAGCATGCGCCAGCCCTGGCCAATGTATTCCGGGCCGCCAATCAAATAGCTCAGTGGAATGAACACGTCCTTGCCGCGCACCGGGCCATTCTGGAACGGCACGTTCAATGGGAAGTGACGACGGCCGACTTCGAGGCCGGGTGTCGAACGCGGAATCAGTGCCAGTGTGATGCCGCGATCGCTGACATCGCTTAAGTGCTTATCCGGATCATGCAGACGAAACGCGAGACCCACGACCGTCGCGACCGGCGCCAGCGTGATGTAGCGCTTGTCGAACGTCAGGCGCACGCCGAGCACGTCCTGGCCCTGATGCTGACCCTTGCACACGATGCCGAAGTCCGGAATCGAGGTGGCGTCAGAACCCGCATACGGATTCGTCAGCGCGAAGCAGGGAATTTCCTCGCCACGAGCAAGGCGCGGCAGATAATGGTTCTTCTGATCTTCTGTGCCGTAGTGCAGCAGTAGTTCAGCCGGGCCGAGTGAGTTCGGCACACATACGGTCGACGACAGGGTGCCGGACAAGCTCGCGCACTTCTGCACGACGGCGTGATGCGCGAGTGCCGAGAAGCCGAGGCCGCCATACTGCTTCGGAATGATCATGCCGAAGAACTTGTTCTTTTTCAGGTAATCCCAAACCTGCGGCGACAGATCGGCGCGGTGATGCGTGGCTTCGAAATCGTCATGCAAACGGCAAAGCTCGTCGCACGGACCATCCAGGAAGGCCTGTTCTTCCGAGGTCAGCTGCGGCTTTGGCTGGCTCTTCAGTTTGCTCCAGTCAGGGCGGCCCGAGAACAGCTCGCCTTCCCAGCCCACGGTGCCGGCTTCGAGTGCGACCTTCTCGGTCTCCGACAGCTGCGGTGTCATCGTCTGATAGACCTTCAGGAACGGGCCCGAGATCAGCAAACGGCGAAGTGGTTTGACGTTGGTGATCAGTGCGATCAGTGCGAACACGCCGCCGACAATGGCGCTTGGCAGCCAATTCGGCCAAGTAGCAGCCGCTGCGGCGCCAATGGCGATCGCGCTGAACAAGGTCCAGGTAGCCAGACTGAAGCGCCGGTAGGCACTGATCAGTGTGGTGAGCAATACAGCGAGGATGGGTAGCGCAATGGCCATGACAACTCCTTCCGTTCAGGCGTGGCGATCGAGGAAATCGGTGAGATGCTCGGTAAATGTTTGATTGTCGTCGCCGACCACCATGTGGGTGGCATCGCGAACGACCCGGTGCTCGGCGTGGGGCACCAGTTCCAGAAATTCGGTGATGGTGTGGTCGGAGACCACATCGCTCTTGCTGCCGCTGATCAACAATACGGGCAGCGACAGGGTGCGGGCTGCCTCAAGCAGCAAGTGCATTTCGCGCTCGCCACTGGCACCCAAATCGTCCAAAAGACGCGGATCCCAATGCCATCGCAAACGGCCATTGCGCATCGGCACCAGCATTTTGGCGAGCCGCTCGGGCTCGGACTTTTGCGCGCGATGTGGCAGATACTGTTGAACTGCGTCTTGCGCGGCTTCTAGAGTCGCAAATCCATCCGGAAACGCCCGCATGAAGCCCAGGATGCGCTGCACGCCGGCGACTTCCCAACGAGGCGTCACGTCGACCAGCACCAAGGCCTTCAGCAAGCCTGGATGGCGGGCCGCAACCGCGATGCCGGCTAAACCGCCCATCGACGCGCCAATCCAGATCGGCGGCTCGGCCTGGGCGGCTGCAAACGCTTCCGCATCGTGGATGAGTTGTTCGATGCTGTACGGTGTCTCGCTTGGATTCCAGTGGCTGCGGCCATGACCGCGCCAGTCCAAAGCGAGCGCGGTGTGACCTGCTTCGGCCATGGCTGAAGCCGCCGTTGTCCAAGACATCCGCGACTGCCCAAGCCCATGCGTGAACAGCAAGGGGCGCTTGCCGCCAGGCCAATGATCAGCGTGCAAGTCGGCGCCATCAGCGGTCTTCAGCGACCAGGCTGAGGGCAGATTGGAGCGTTCAGCGATCGCAGATAGGGCTACCATACGGCAGAGTATGGTCGGCCAAACGTTTGTTTGTCAATACGCCTGCGTATGGTGCTAGGCTGATGGTATCGTCACTTTTTGTCCACGACCATGTTGATGAGCACCAGCGCCAGTCAAGACAAACCCCGACTGACTGCTGAGGATTGGCAGCAGGCCGCACTGGATGTCATTGCCGAACAAGGACTTGCTGCGGTGGCCGTGGAGCCCTTGGCAAAGCGGCTCGGCGTCACCAAAGGCAGCTTCTATTGGCATTTTCCGTCCCGGGAGGCCCTGATCAAAGCCTCGCTGGAGAAGTGGGAAGCCTCGGACCAGCAGCGTGTGTTCGACCCGTTGGAGCATATTGCCGACCCCGGCGATCGCCTGCGCGAGCTCTTTGTGCTGACGAGTCGGGAAATGCGCTCCCACGTCATTTACAGTGCGCTGCTGAATCAGGTCGATCATCCGATTGTGCAGCCCATCATGCAGCGCTTGTCGCAAAAGCGCATCGCGTTTCTTGGACTCGCGTATCGGGCGCTCGGCCTGAATCGGCGCGAATCGATGAATCGGGCGCGCCTTGCGTACGCCGCGTATGTCGGGTTCCTGCAATTGATGCTGCAAATGAAGTTGCCGCGCATGACGACCGAGGAATACGAAGAGTATGTGCAGCACGTGGCGGAAACACTGATTCCGCCCACGCCCAACTCGGGCAATTGAAAGCGGGCGCAATTTTTCACGACGCAATCAGGGGAAAACCCCCAGAGTCGACTTGCCCAAGTCGGTGCCAACGCGCCTAATGGCAGCATGAAGACGCCGCTCCTGCCCTGTGTGAAATGGATTGCCGCTGGCCTGTTAATGGTCAGCACCGCTGCTGCTGCTGGCGAGTTGCAACTCATCGTCGGTGCCACCGGCGTGGCCGATGAGTTCGGTTATGCCGTCAGCGCCGATAACAATCTGATGCTCGCCGGCGCGCCCGGTGAGGCCGATCAGACCGGCGCCGCCTATGTGTTCCGTTGCGGTGGCGGGCGTTGCATTCAAGAGGCGAGACTTTCGGATCTGACGCTCGATCCAGGCCATCACTTTGGTCACGACGTGGCGGTTGCTGGTGCCGACCTGTTTGTGTCCGCGCCGGATCAGAACGGTGGGGTGGTGTACGCGTTCAATCGGGCAGCGCAAGGCGTGGTAGTGCCAGTCGCGGCGCTTGTGGCGCTCGATGGCGAGCCCCTTGATCGCTTCGGTACTGCGCTGGCCGTGGATGCCGACACGCTGGTCATCGGTGCGCCCGGCGACAACGACAATCGCGGGGCCGTGTTCGTGTTTGTCCGCGATGGTGGCAGTTGGGTCCAACAATTCGAACTCTACGCATGGGATGGTCTTGCTGGCGATGGGTTTGGGATGGCGGTTGCGGTGCAAGGCGATCGGATCAGCGTGGGGGCGCCGTTTGACGGCGGGCTGGGTGCAGGTTCGCCCTATGCACGCGGCGCGGTCTACACGTTTACGCGCGCCAACGGCCTTTGGTCGCCCGAAGCCAAGCTGGTATCGAGCACCGCCCAGAACGGGGATCTGTTTGGACGGAGCGTCGCGCTCAGCGCCACCCGATTGGTGGTCGGCACACCCGGTGCGGCTTCTGGGTTGGGCCGCGTGTTCTGGTTCGAGCGTCCGAGTGGATCCTGGGCGCCCGCGGGCAACACCGGCCCACCGACCCCCATCGCCAAACAGCGCTTTGGCTGGAATCTCGAATTGAACGGCAATGATGTGTGGGTTGGCGCGCCGTTTACGGCGCTGAACACCAACCCTAGTTGTGGCGCGTTCGTGCTGCTACGTGACACCGCCGGAACGCTTAGCCCTGCCACCGTGCCCGCGCTGCGCAATCCCTTGCCTGGCGATATGACCGGCTGGCGCTTGGCGGCATGGGGTTCGTATCTGTATGCCGCGGCGCCGGGGCGAAACATCAGTCTGGAGCAGCAAGGGGCCGTGGCGTGGTTCGATGCAGTTGATCAGATTGCCGACGGCAGCTTTGAAGAGAGCATCGCCTGCCCTTGAGACCGGTTGCCGGCCCGCGCGCGACTCAATCCATCAACCCATGCTTGACGGCGTAGCGGATCAGCTCAGCCGTGTTCCGCGCATCCATTTTTTCGAGCACGCGGGAGCGATGGTTCTCGGCGGTCTTGGCGCTGATTTCCAGTCGACGCGCGATCTCCTTGGTGGTCTGACCTTCGACGATCAAGTGGAACACCTCGCGTTCGCGTGGGGTCAGCCCGCGGTACGGATCTTCCAGCGACACGCCCGGGCGTTGCACTTGCTGCGCCATGACGCGCGCTGCATGGGGACCGAAATAGCCGCGATCCTGAGCGAGCGCCTTGACGGCATTCAGCAATTCGGAGCCGGCACTGTCCTTGAGCAGAAAGCCTGCGGCACCTGCGCGCACGGCATGCAGTACGTACTCTTCTTCGGCGTGCATGGTGAGTACCAGGATTCGCAGATGCGGCATGTCCTGAGTGAGTCGTCGCAGGACTTCGAGCCCATTGAGTTTGGGCATCGACAAATCCAGGACGAGCACATCCGGACGGACCTGTTGACACAATTCGACTGCGGTCATGCCATCTTGCGCCTGGCCGACGACCTGGCACTCCGGACTCGCTTGCAGCAGCGCGACCACCCCCTCGCGCAGGATGGTGTGATCATCAGCGACGACAACACGTATGACTTTCATGGCGCGACAGGGCTGGCAGCATCCGGAAGCGGTATGCTGACACGAATCTGCATGCCGTCCATGGGCGCGCTGTGAAACTGAATCGTGCCGCCAAACAAGTGCACGCGTTCTTGCATGCCAGACAAACCCGTGCTCTGGCTGGTACTGCCTTGCCCTAAAGCCTGCTCGATGTCGCAGCCGCGGCCGTTGTCGGCAATCAACACATGAATGGCACTCGTTTTTCGGGCCAGTCGGACGACCACCTGACTGGCTCCTGCGTGTTTGGCAACATTGCTGAGCGCTTCCTGGATCAGGCGAAAGACGACGGTATTGAGATCGTCATCGAGCGCCAGACCAAGCTCCTGAATATCGTCGGTGATGTCGAGGCCGTGATGCTCACGAAAGCTCCGGAACAGCCACTGCAAGGCCGGAACGAGCCCGAGATCGTCGAGAATCTGCGGGCGCATCAGCCGCGACAGATTGCGGATATCGTGCAGGCAGTCGGCTACCAACGCGGCCAACGCATCGAGGTCAGCGTGTTCGCGCACCGTGAGCGCAGGGTTCGCTTGCAATTGACTGAGCCGATGCATCGCAGCGGATAACTTCTGCCCGACCCCATCGTGCAAATCCCGAGCCAAGCGTCGGCGTTCGGACTCGGTCACCCGGAACACCGATCGCGCCAAATGTTGGAAGCGTCGATCGCGTTCGAGCAGCGTGTTTCGGATCCGAGCCTGGTCGGCCTGCAATTGCCGCAGTTGGGCGAGCAGATCAGCGCGGTCGGCGTCGTGACTCATCATGCATCGGGCGCTTTGGTGGGCGCTGCGCTTGGTGTCTGCGCCTCGTGTGCCGCGCGTTGCTGTTCATCAGCCGTCAGGCGTCGACACGCGCGGGCGGCTTCGAAGAAAGCGCGACGCTCGCTGATCAGGCTGACCCGGCTGAACAACGTCTCGCCGAGGCGAAAATCGTCGGCGCAGGCGCCTGCATTCAGCGCCAGACTGGTCAGGTAGAGCTTGGCGCTCAAATTGGCGCTCGCAAACTGTTTCAACTCATTCCGGGCACGTTGCAACAGGTCGGCAGCAGGGACTGCCTTGCTTGCGCGGGCGCCCACCAACAACGCCTCGACGCGCACCTGCGCGCTGTGCGCCAAATCGGCGTCGGTCACTGCCTGCAAGGCCGCTGCGCGGGCGGCATCGCGATCGTCGAGGCGAAGCAATGCTTCCGCCCGGCGCAGGTGCCAGGCGGCCTGCTGTTCGCGATTGCCGATCTGGCCGGTCAGCGGCGCCAGCACGGCGAGCGCGGCATTGGGGTCGTTTTGGTCCAGCAGCAACTGGGCGTCAAGCAAGTGCATTTCGGTCAGCCCGCGCGTATCCGAGCGCGACTCAAAACCGCCGCGCGCCGCCAGCATGTGCGTGCGGGCGGATTCGAGCTTGCCCTCGAGTCGGTCCTGCTCGGCGAGCGCTGCGTGCGCAACGGCGAGCTCTTCTGACATCTGATTCGTTTCGGCCATGTTCAAAGTGTATTCAAACGCGGCACGCGCTTCGGCAAACCGGCCGCGGGCGGCAAATGCCAAGCCCAGACCTTGCTGAGCGCGAACCTGCCCGAACAGATCCTGGTCGTGCAGAAAGCGTTCGTTCGCCTGTTGCCAGTGAAGCTCTGCATTCGCAAAGTCCCCCATTTGATAGTAGGCAAAGCCCACATTCAAAAGGCTCTCGGCGACGGCGCGCTGATCGGCACTTTGCATGCGCATGCTCAGGGCCTCGCGATGCGCTGCGAGTGCCGCGGGGTAGTCGCCACGCTCTTCGGCAAGCAGGCCAAAATCGTTACGGAGATCAGCAAGTGCCTTTTGATCGCCCATCGGCGTCAGAATTTCTTCGGCCTGGTGCAACGACTGCTCGGCCGCGTCGAACTGGCCGAGCAGCGACAGCGTCGCGGACAGGTTGTGCAGACTGGTCGCCTGCCCGCGTCGGTTGCCGGCGGCAGCGTGAAACCCAGCGGCCTGGCGGTAAGCGTCTGCGGACGCCTCCAACTGGCCCAGTCGCCGGTAACCAATGCCTTGAGCATTCGCGACATCGCCTTTCAATGCCGCGTCCTGCAGCCGATTCGCCAGTACTTGTGCGCGCACCAGATAGTCGTCCACGGCACGCTGCGCATCGCCCGCCATGATGGCGTACTTGCCCGACTCGAACCAGGCGCGTCCGTTACCGGGATCCGCCTTCAGCACCAACTGGACGGCGGCTTGCGCGGCTTCCAGTTCACCTTGATCGGCCAGCGCGCGGGCTCGCAGACGCTGCGCCTCGGGCGACAACCAACCCGTCGCGGGCAGGTTTGGCAAGGCCGCGTCGGCGTCGTCCAGAGCAAGCGACGCATGGGCGCGCGCGCGCTGCACGGTCGCCGTTATCGCCGTCTTCGGGAGCCGGTCCAGGCACTCGCGCGCTGTGCGGCTCGCCTCGGCGCGTTCGCCGATTTGCTCCAGTTGATTCAGGTGTTCTGAGCAATCCAGCGCGATTGCGACCGCGTCGGTGGCCGCCACCGCTTCGGCGCCCGGCGCGCGGGCCGAAAGACGCGCCAACTGTTGCAGGCGCTCCAGTAAGTTTGGTGCGGGCGCCGTCTTTGGTCGATCTGGAAGCTCGGCTTCGGCTGCGGCGATGAGTTTCAGCGCGGTCTGATCGGGGTGATTGGTTGCTTCGGCGAGCCGCTCGGTCCAACTCGGCTCTTTGGCGCCGGCCGGCCAGAGCTGCGCGACCCAGACGCGCTGGCCTTGGTCTTCGTCGATATCGAGTTCGAGGAAGTACTGGCTCGGCAACGCCGCAAACACTTCATCGCGATGACGATGCCAGCTGGCCTGATCAAAGCCAAGTCGGACTAATGCGCGATTGATCTGCTCAACGGAAATGGTCTTCAGACCGCGATCGATCCAGTCTGATTCAACGACCCGGTTAAGGTCGCGCAGATCCGGGGTATTCGCACCCGGGCGCGCATTGTCATGAACCGGCATCAGTGTCAGCGTGGCCCAGGGCGCATTGTCGGGGTCTGGGGCGCGCTGGTCGCCGCGCCAGAACAGCGCGGCCGCGAGGCCCACCGCAGCGACCGCGGCGATTGCAGTCAACCAAGGCCAGCGTGCCGATGGCGCCGCGCCGAGGTCGTCGATTTTCGGTGCGCGCGCGCGGCGCTGATCGATCGCGGCAATGAGCGCTTCCGCGTTGGGCAGTCGTTGTTCGGGTTTAGGGGTCAGCAGCGCTGCCAACAAATCAGCAAGCCAGGACGGCAGTTCTGGTTTGACGGTCAGAATCGAGGGCGGGCTCCTCAGAATTCGCTGTACCAGGACTTCGGAACCGGTACCGCTCGCAAAGGGCAGTTCCCCGCTCAGCATTTCGTAAAGCATCAGCCCCAGTGTGTACAAATCGCTGCGGCCATCAATCGGGGCCGCCTGCGCCTGCTCTGGCGACAGGTAGGCGGGCGTGCCAATCACGATGCCGCTTTGCGTGAGTCGCGTTTCACCGATCGAGCGCGCCACGCCGAAGTCGGTGATCAACGCGTCGCCATGTTCATTGATCAGCACGTTCGCAGGCTTCAGGTCACGGTGGACCACCTGCTTCTGGTGCGCGGCCTGTAGACCAAGCGCCAATTGCCGGGTGATCAGCAAGGCGCGCTCGGGCAGCAGCACGCGCTCGCGCAGCAACAGATCCTCCAGGGATTCGCCGCGGACAAAGTCCATGCTGATCAACCACAGGCCCTGGTGCTGCACCAGGTCATGAATGCGCACGACGTGAGGGTTCGAAACCTGTCGCGCCAGCAAGAGCTCGTGCCGGAACCGCTCAAAAGCCTCGGCTTTGTTAGCAAGTTCCGGTCGCAACAGCTTCAAGGCCACGGGCACTTTCAGCTGCTCATCTTCAGCCTGGTAGACCACGCCCATTGCCCCCATCCCAAGCAGGCGGACAATTCGGAAGCGTTCCGCGATCACGGTACCTGGGCTGAACTCCGCCACGGCAAACATGCCGGTGACGGTGGCTTTGAGGTCGGCTTGCGCGCGATTCGGCATGGGCTCGTCCATCGTTACGTCAGGCTCGCGGCGAGCTGGTTCAGACGATGGTCAAGGAGGCTCAGCGCGAGCTCGGACGCGGCGCGCTCCGCAAATGCGCGCAGCAGTTCTGCATCCAACTCGTTGAAATGCCGGCCCGGGGTGTCGGTGTCCAGATACGCTAACGCCAGCAGCTTGCCCCAAGCGTCGAGCAATGGCAGCACCGCGACCGCCGTGATGCCGGCATTCAGCACGCTGGCGCGCTTCGCGAGTTGCGCTGGATCTTGTGCCGCCGACATGAACACTGGCGCGCGCGATTGCACCGCCTGGTTCAGCGCCCCGCGACTGCCCGCGAATCGGGCCTCTGGCGCATCGCCCATGCCGAGGTTGATGATGACCGGCCCTGGCGCATCGTCGCGGACGTCAATCAGTACGCCCCGCCGACACTCCGAAATCGCAAGTAGCTGGGCAAGAATTGTTTCCAGAACCGCCGTCGCATTTTCCGGCTCGGCAAGTTTGATTGGTCGCTGCAACGTTTCATGGCGACGTTGCTCCGTCAGCTGCCGGCGTTGGTTCGCCGCGGCTTCAGAAATCGGGTTCAGCGCCAGAAACACATCGCCGATCGCGACATAGCTCTCGCCAGCAATCACAAACTGATCAACGCGCCGACCATCCACGCGCAAGCCGTTCTTGGATTGCAAGTCCTCGATTCGCCAGCCGTCGGCCGCATCGCCAGTCAGTTCTGCATGGCGCCGGGAAATCGAGTCATGATCCAGCCTGATCTCGCAATCCGGATGTCGGCCCAAGAGCCAACTACCAGGGCTTCGGAGCACGCGCTCGATACTGGCTTGAAGTGGGACGTGGGCAATCAGACTCAAGGGCATGGCGGTTCCTGGACCAGCCCAACCTTATGCACAGGGGGACCAGTCTGACAAGTCCCGACCGCCACAGGTCATGCAAAGCTTGATGACTGCGACAGCCCGAGCGCGGGGTCGGCCGTATCAGGCACTGAGTCCGGGCCAGGCCTTCGCTGGGCCGGCTATGTGCGGGACTCCGTGTGCGATTGGCCGTCCAGGTTGGACTGTGTCACGCCCTGCTCAGAGATTGGCGACGCGTCTGACGCGGTACACCAGTGCGTCCGTCAGGCTCTTGATCTCGCCCACCGCATCAATAACGCCGCCTTGCGAGCTGTAGCGATTCGGAATGGCGCTGCCACCAAAGCTGCGGGTGGTGGGAACCATCGCCTGCAGTCTGGTGATCGCGTCCGTGTAGGCCCCACGGTCGTAGGCGGCACGGGCGATTCGCAGGTCTTCCGTCAGCACTTCACTGGCCAGCAACGACAAGTCTCCCGCCCGCAGTCTGGCGTCCAGGGCGTTGAAGCCATCGACCGCATCGGCGGCGTAGTCCTGCACCAGATCCTGAACCAGCACAAACTCCGAGAACGTGCCGCTGCTGCCGCGAGCACGGATACTGCCAGCGAGCACATCGGCCGTCACGTCACGGAAATTCGATCCCACCGGCGCTTTCATCAGGCGATACGGCGACGGAAACGTGAACGTCAGTTCTTCGGTATGGACTTCGTACTCAATCTGGTTATCGAATTGCAGATTGCAGCTTGCGAGCGGCTCGACCACGATTTTCACTGGAATCAGCGGGTCGACCACGAAGCGCCCCGGCGCACCCGGCATGCGCGCTTGCAGTGCGCTGATCTCGGTGGCATCGAGTTGGTCGGCACTGACGTTCAGGCAGGGCACGGTCAGATTGACCGGATTCTCGAACTCGATCTCCATATCGATGCTGTAAAAGTCGCCCTGCCCATCTGGGAACTCGACTTCGATATCCGCTTTGTCACCATCGATGATGGTCACGGTGACGAGCGCTGCACTGCTCCCGGAGAATCCAAGTCCAAGCAGCAGCCAGACAACGATGGAGCGCGCGCGATTCGAGGCAAACACGGGGGACAGGCCTTTCTGACAGTTGTCGCGAGTCTAGTGCGCGTCACCGGCAAGCGGTCACCGAGCCCCCCCGTTTGGTGGAAACTTTTCAATTGTGTGAGGGAAAACACCCAGGCGCCTGCGTGCGCGGTAGGACGTCTCGCGGATGCGGGTTGTCCGATGCGGGCTCTGGTCGGGCTTCCAGCAACCCGAGCGGCGATCTGCCAAGGCGCCTAGCCTGCCCTTATTCTGACGCAGATGAAGCCTGAGCCTCTTCTGACCATTAGCCAAGCGCTGGACCTGCCCACGGCCGATCGAGCCAGCGTTGTGCGTTTTGAGCGCCTAGCCAATCCCACGCTGCAGGCGGATTCGCGAATGACCGGATCGCAGCCAGGCTTGCCTTATTGACCCGGCGGCTAGTTGCTGAATCGTTCGTGCCGGGTCAATAGAATCGTCGATCACCGGGGAGCGAATGTTGCAGCCGGACGGCTGCTGAGGCCTCGATCCATGCGGGTTGACTTCGCTTGCTGGCAAACCGGAGCGCGCTCTGCAAAATTCCTGCAACTTCTCGCAACGCTGTTCACCGATACTGAGACCGGTGCGTCGGCGTCATGGTCGGAGCGAGAGCCCGCGCTTGGATGCCATGGCGCTACTGACTGGAGCGCGCTGAAGCACTGTTTCGGCACGCTGGTCGAACCAACGCAGGCGGCAGAAGCCAACCAAAGGTCATCGCTGCCGGAAACCAACAACGAAGATGCCGTACCGATCACCCCACGCAGGAAGCCGTCAACCCATGAACAACATCGCAAACACCGCGCATCGGATTGGCTTAGCCCTGCTCTTGGCATGCAGCGGCTCGCTCGTAGCCGCGGCATCGGGGGCGCAGACAAAGCAAGTGCTGGCGACCGCAACCGTACAGTTCGCGACCGCGAGCACGGCGACTGCCGAGGCCGCCAGTCTGCAAAACCTACTGTCCGTCACCACAGGCGATGGGCAGCCGACCACGGCGCCTTTCACGGTAACGCTCAGCGTTACCGGCGGCACGGCGTCTGCAAGCGACTATGCGAACACAGGAACGGTCACGATTCCGGCGGGCACGGCGAACGGCAGCACTCTTTCAATTTCCAGCGCTTTTGGCGTCATCGACGATAGCGCCATGGAAGCGAATGAGACGGTGCAGCTCAGTCTGTCCGCGCCCACGGGCATTGGTGGCCTTGGCCTGCAGACCACGCATGTGCACACCATCAACAACGACGAAACCGCTACCCTGGATGGCTCGGTATCGGGTGTAGCCGAAGGCGTGGGGACGGCGTTTGCCCCGTTCACTTTGCTGATCACGGGTACCACCGCGAGCGCCGGTAGCATGGGCATCGCGGGTTCGTTCGATGCCTATACGGTCGAGCTCGTGGGCAGCACGGCCGCAACGTCTGGTCTTGATTTCGGTGCGATCAGCAATGGCGCCCTGACCATCCCCATTCCGGTAGGTTCGACGCACGGGCAAGTGTTCCAAGTCCCGGTGAGCATCGTTGACGACGCGCTGGTCGAGGAAGGGGAGTTCTTTGACGTGCAGCTAGATCATGGCGTCAACATCGACACCATTGCGCCCGGTCACATTCAACACACGCTTCGGATCAATGCCTCCGACCCGGCGACCATCACCTGGGTCAGCGCCAGCAGCACCGCCGCCGAAACCATCGCCACGCACCCCGTCAATGCCGTGCTGACGATCAACTCCTCGCCGAGCGGTGGGTCGTTGGAAAACGCGGTGACCGTCGCGATCTCCGCGAGCAATGGCACGGCCACGGGCGCCGACTATAGCCTCAGTTCAACCTCAATCACGTTTCCAGCCGGGTCGGTCAGCGGTGCCACGCAGACAGTCAACGCCGCCATTGTCGCGGATGGCTTGGGCGAGGGGGATCAGACGTTCTCGCTAGCGTTCGGGGCGGTGACCAGCGCTGGCACCAATACGACGGCCGCGGGCACGCATACCGTGACCATTACCGAAGCAACGACCGTGCAGTTCGCCGCGTTCAGCAGCAGCGGCGCGGAGGCCAGCAGTCTCGGCAATATCGTCGTGGTGAACACGGCAGACGGCAGCCCAACCAGCGCTGCGTTCACCGTCACGGTCAGTGTGACCGGCGGTACGGCAACGGCTGCCGACTACGCCTTGAGCGGCACCTTGACGGTGCCGGCGGGGACGGCCAGCGGCGCCGCATTGTCAATTGCCAGCGCCTTCAGCATATCTGACGATAGCGTGCTGGAAGACAACGAAACAGTGCAACTGACTCTGTCTGCACCAACGGGCGGCGTGCGCCTTGGCGCTCGGACAAGTTACATTCGAACCATCGTCGACGATGAAACCGCAACGATCACCGGCTCGACGCCCGGTTTCGTCGAGAACGTTGGTACCGCCAATGTTCCGTTCACCCTTCAGGTTACGGGCACCACGGCCAGTGCTGGCAGTATGGGCATAGCGGGTTCGTTCGACGCCTACACGGTGCAGTTGGTTGGGGCCAATGCCGCGACCTCGAATGTCGATTACACGGCGATCAGCAACGGCGCCTTGACCATCGCGATTCCGATCGGAACGACCTCGGGCCAAAGTCTCACGGTGCCGGTAGCCATCATCAATGACGACTTGGTCGAAGAAGCCGAGTTCTTCGATGTCGTGCTCGATCACGGTGTGAACGTTAGTACCGGTGCTGCCGGTTCGATTCAGAGCACGGTCCGCATCAGTGCGAGCGACACGGCGACTGTGACCTGGTCGAACGCAACAAGCATTGCGCCCGAGACCACCACCCCGCATGCAGTCACTGCGGTACTGACCATCAATTCAACGCCTAGTGGTGGCTCACTGGAGAATGCGGTGACCATCGCGATCTCAGCGAGCAACGGCACGGCGACCGCAGCCGATTTTAGTCTCAGCACGACATCGATCACGTTTCCGGCCGGGTCCGTCAGCGGCGCGACGCGAACCGTCAACACCGCCATCGTTTCGGATGGGCTGGGCGAGGGCGATCAGACGTTCTCGCTGGCATTCGGTGCCGTCACCAGTGCGGGCACCAACACCACGGCCACGGGCACGCATACGGTCACGATCACTGAAAACAATCGCTTGCAGTTTCTCCAACAGCCGACGTCGGCACTGACCAATACCCCTATCACGCCAGCACCGACGGTGCGCATTCTGGACTCGGCTGGCAACCTCACGTCCACCACGGCCGCCGTGACGTTGGCGATTGCCAACAATCCGGCCGGCGGCACTCTGTCTGGTATCACTACGGTCAATGCAGTCGCCGGCATCGCGACCTTCTCGGGGCTCAGCATCAATAACGCCGGTACCGGCTACACACTGTCAGCCAGTAGCTCGGGTCTGACGGGTGCGACCTCCACGGCATTCAATATCAGTTGTCCGGCCACGGTGGTCAGCATTGGCAACGATAGTGGTGCCGGTTCGCTGCGGCAGATCATTGCCGATGCCTGCGCCAACAGCACGATCACGTTTGCACCGGGTGTGACGACCGTCAACTTGAGCTCGGCGCAGGTGTCGATCAACAAGAACCTCACCCTCGACGGCGGTGCTGGGGTCACGCTGACGCGCGTGGCAGGCAGTCCGAACTTCCGCATCTTGGACATCACCAGCGGGACGATTGTGTTGCTCGATAATCTGAACATCAGCAACGGCAGCGTCGCTGGGTTTGGCGGCGGCATTCAGAATGCGGGCGATCTGACGGTGCAGGATGCCGTGATCTCTGGCAATGCCAGTACCGGCAGCTTTGGTGGTGGTGGCATCGCCAACAACGGCGGCACGTTGGTGATCAGCAACAGCACGCTGTCTGGCAATAGCGCTGCCGGCATCGGTGGGGCGTTGGCCATGCCGAATGGTGGCAGTGCGATCCTGACCCGCAGCACGTTGTCTGGAAACTCGGCGCAGACGGGTGGCGCCATCTTGGCGCGTTCACAGGGTGCGGCCACCAGCCTCAATGTCAGCAATTGCACGATCTCAAACAACACAGCCAGCAGTGCTGGGCCGGGCATTCACATCCAAGCTGAGTCCGGAGGCAATGCCACGCTCACTCTGCTGAACAGTACGGTGGCGGCCCACGCCGGTGCCGGTAGCCCTGTGTTGACGCAAGTGGTCTCTGGCACAGCCAGCAGCAGTCTGCGCAACAATATCTACGCCGACAACGCCGGCACGAATGTGGCAAGTAGCGGCGGTGGCACCAACAACTCGCTCGGCAACAATCTCTCAGACGATGCTAGTGGCGGCGGTGGACCAGGTGATTTGATCAATACCAGTGCGTTGCTGGCGCCCCTTGGGAGCTATGCTGGCAGCACGTTGACGCATGCCCTGTTGCCAGGCAGTCCCGCGATTGATGCGGGTAGCAATACGGGCGCGCCCAGCATGGACCAGCGCGGCGTCGCCCGGCCGCAGTTTGGAACCGTCGATATCGGCGCGTACGAATCCCGAGGGTTTGGCTTGAGTCTGAGCAGTGGCAACAACCAGACCGCTGGACCGGGGCAAGCATTCGCCAATCCGCTGGTGTTGAGCGTCGCTGCGCTCAGTGTTGGTGAACCGGTCAATGGCGGTGAGGTCAGTTTCAGTGCGCCAGTCAGTGGCGCCAGTGCCAGCTTCAGTCCCGTCAATGCCGTCATCAGCGGTAACAGTGCAAGTAGTCAGGCTACGGCCAATGCCAGTATCGGTAGCTACAGTGTCAGCGCCAGCGCTCGGGGCGCCAGTACGCCCGTTAATTTCAGTCTGAACAACGCTGGCGCCAATGTCACCATCGACGATGTCTCGATGACCGAAGGTGATGCCGGCAGCAGCAATGCGGTCTTCACCGTCACTCGGAGCAACGCCACGACGGCTTTTACGGTGCCCTACAGCGTCAGTGCGGGCACCGCGGTGGCAGGCAGTGACTACACCAGCGTAAGCGGTAGTTTGGTGTTCGCCGCAGGCGGCGCATTGACTCAGATAATCTCTGTGCCGGTTCTAAGTGATACCACCGTCGAGGGGAGTGAGAGCGCGACTGTCAATATCGGTCCGATCAGTAACTCGGTTGGTACCACCACGATCATTGATGGCAGCGGCGCGCTCACGATCAGCGATAACGATCATGCAACGGTCAGCTTCTCGCCGCTTACGGTGGCGCAGAGCGAGGCCAGCTCGCCGATGAACTTCGTCGTGACCTTGAGCAACCCGGTGCAATCCGGTGTCAGCCTGTCTGCCAATACCCTGATCGGCACGGCCAGCAATGCTGACTTCATCGCGGTCTTTGCAGCGCCGATCAGTTTCGCCGCAAACAGCACCAGCAGTCAGACCGTGTCCGTCACAATTCAAGATGATGCGCTGGACGAGTTGGATGAGACATTCAGCGTCGTCCTGTCTGGCCTGAGCGCCGTGGGCAATGTCAGTCTGGGCAATGACACCGCCACTGGCACCATTCTGGACGACGATCCTGAAGCCAGCGTCACCACAATTCTCAGTCACACGCCAACAGCCACGGTGGTCGGTGAGTCGTATGCGGTGCAGGTGCAAGTCAGTGGCACGACCAGCGCTCCCAGCGGCAGCGTGTCGGTCAGCGATGGCAGTGCGACTTGCGGTCCCGTGGTGTTGGTCGCCACGACTGCTACGACCAGTGCCGCGACCTGCAATTTGGTCAGCACCAATATTGGCACCAAGACAATGGTCGCCAGCTATGTGCCGGACAACGCATTGCATACGAGCAGTAGCAGCCCGGGCGTGACGCATGTCGTGACAGCGGCGACGACCGCAGTGACCGTCCACGGGCCGGCTCGGAGCCGCATTGGGCAGGCGACGTCGTTCGCAGTCGAGCTGACCGTTGTGGCGCCTGGTGCTGGCACGCCCGTCGGCACCATAACCTTGAGTAGTGGTGCGGATTCCTGCAGCGTGATTCTGCCTACGGCGACGCCAGAATGCGCGTTGACGTTCGCAACCCTCGGGCCCCGAACCATCAGCGCCCAGTTCGCGTCCAGCGATGGCAACTTTCTGGCGGCGACGTCGCAAGGCAGCGCCAATGTCGAGACGATGGTGTACGCGCTCAGTGACTTGGCCGTCAGCAAGACCGATGCCGTCACGACCTATGTGGCAGGTGATGCATTGACCTATACGATCATCGTGGACAACATCGGGCCTGATGCCGCAGCACAAGTTCGTCTTGTGGATCTGGTCCCGGGTGAACTCGGCAGTGTCACGTGGACATGCACCAGCAGCGGCGGTGTCAGCTGCCCGCTCAGTGCCGGCAATGGCAACCTGGATCTCGCGCTGGCGGTCTTTCCGGTGGGCGCGCAAGTGATCGCAACGGTCGCCGGCACAGTTATAGGCAGCCCGTCCGAAATCAGCAACACCGCCATGCTTGGCCTGCCTGCCGACGCCACGATTGACGACCCGCAAGTCAGCAACAATGCGGCGACCGATATCGATCGCCTGGCATACCTCTTCCAGGACAGCTTTGAGGGTGGCGCGCAGCTTCTCGGCAAACAGGCGTTGCCGTTGCCGACTGATGCACTGCGTGCGTTGCTGGACCCCGTTGCGCGCATGGTGTTCGAAATTGAAGACAATCAGGGGCCGGCTGCCCGCGTCTACGCCCGTAAGGTCAATGACTTGGTTCAGTACCGTCTGGCGCGCCGGGATGCCTTGGGAACGTGGGAATGGTCCGACTGGCTTTCGGACGACGACGAACCGATCCTCACGTGGACGGTTCAATCGGAAGGCGACGAAACGCGCTTGCAGTCGGTTGATCTGCGCTGACGTCGGCTCTGAATGGTGCGCGGTCCGGGCCACCGGCCGCGCCCCTCGGATCGAGCAATCCATCACGCCATGTTTGACGGCGTAACGGATGCGTTCCGCGGCGCGGTATCCTCGCACCCATGAAACCCGAGCACGTGTTAGTCATCCGGCAGGCCTTGGATCTGCCCGCCTCAGAGCGGGTGGCCTACGTGCAGTCTGCGTGCCCAGGCGATCCGTCAGCAGAGGTGGCCATTCTGGAAGCCGTCGCTCTATCGGAGCTGGAGGTCTCGCGCCTTGCCGCTGCGCCAACGGCCGAACACGGTACGTCGCCGCAGCTCAGTAGTTTGCAGCCGGGCTTGCAAGTCGGGGCGTTCCGCTTGGTTCGTGAATTGGGCGCCGGCGGGATGGGTGTCGTGTGGCTGGCGGAGCGAACGGATGGGTTCGCGCAAATCGTCGCAATCAAATGGCTACACGCCGGTCATCGCGGTCTGTTGCAACGCTTTCAACGCGAACGCACGCTGCTGGCGAGATTGCAGCACCCTCATATCGGTCGCATTCTTGATGGCGGTGACTGGAACGGCGTCCCCTGGTACGCAATGGAGTACGTCGACGGGCAAACGCTCGATCGCTTTGTCCAGACTGAAGCCAGCACGCTGCGCCAAAGATTGGATTTGATCCTGCAGATTTGCGATGCCGTGCAATACGCGCATCAACATCTGATCGTGCATCGCGATCTCAAGCCGGCGAATGTATTGGTCGACGGCACCGGTCGAGTGAAGTTGCTCGACTTCGGGATTGCCAAAGTGCTGGACGATACCGATCAACTGACCGAAACCCGCGCGCCGATGACGCTGGCTTATGCGGCGCCCGAGCAGATCAGTGGGGAAGCGGTGACCGTCGCTACTGATGTCTACGCGTTGGGTGGCTTGCTGTATGAGCTCCTGGCCGGACAACGGCCGTATCGCGCCAGCAGCTCGGTCAATCTGATGCATCAGATTGCGAACACCGACCCCGAACCGCCGAGCAAGGCGCCGGGCGGTGGTGAAGCGAAAACGCTGCCGGTCACGCTGGTGGTACCTGAAGATCTCGATACCATCACCCTCAAAGCACTCGCACGGAAGCCGGAGCGGCGCTATGCCTCGGTGGCTCTGTTGGCCGATGACTTGCGCCGCTTTCGCGATGGCTTTCCGATCAGCGCGCGGCCCGACTCCAGCTGGTATCGCCTCAGGTTGTGGTTGCAACGCCATCGCCTCGCGGCAGCGCTTGCCGGGTTGGTATTGATGTCAATTCTGACCGGCGCGATCGTGTCGTCCGTGCAAGCGGCGCGCGCTCGCGCCGAAGCCGAGCGCGCGCAGCGCGCGGCAAAGACCGCCGAAGTGGTCGGATCGGCCATGCGGACGCTGCTGGCCGCTGCTGGCCCAGATCAGAATGGTGGGGTCGTATTAACGGTGCGTGAGGCCCTTGATCTCGGCAGCAATAACGCGCTGTCGGAAGTGGCTGCTGAGCCAGCCGTTGCGGCAGCACTGCGCAGTACGCTGGCGCGTGTGTACTTGGATCTTGGCGATTTCGAGCAGGCATTGGCACTCGCGAAAGACGCCGATCTAGAAGCCGCCAGCGATGTCGACCGCCGCGCATTGCAAGTGACGATGCTGGAAGCGCACAACGCGCTGAGTGACTATCCGGCTGCCCGGGCATTGGTTGAACGAATTGATGCCGATTTTCGTAAGCTGCCTGCGAATGATCCGTCGCGTATGGATTACCTGCCCGCGCGTGCCTTGTTCGAACAGGAAGGTGGCGATATCAAACAGGCTCGGGTTCTGATTGATGCGTGGGTGGCGGAGACACGACTGCTCAAACCTGCCGATCCCGATGCGCTGGCTTTGGCCCTGGAGACCGCGTCCGATATCGCAATGGCGGAAGGGCGTTGGTCGGATGCGGTGCAGTCTGGCCGCGAGGCGCGCGAGTTGCTGAACGGCATCAAGCGATCCGAACTCCGGCGCGCCCGAGTCGATGGCATGCTCGGCCGAGCGCTGCGTGAAAATGGTGATCGGGAAGGCGCAGCGGCGTTGTTGGCCGATTCCGTGGCTTGGCACACCAAAGTGCTGGGTGCCGATCATCCGCAAACGCTGACAGTTCGCTCGGAACTTGCCATTCACTTTGCGGACACCGCGAATCTGAAAGCGGCTCGCGATGTATACGAATCAATCTTGAAAGACCGCATCCGAACGAACGGTCCCAAACACCCGAAAGTGGCAGTCAGTTACGGCCAATTGGCGTTGACCGAATACAATCTGGCGGACTATGCGGCGGCGGCGGCACACTTTCGGAAGGCACTAGAAATCTTCGAAGCGAAGCTGGCGCCTGACCACCCGTATGTGCAGACCACGCAAGGCAATCTGGCGGGCGCATTGAGCGAACTTGGCCAAGCTGATCAGGCGCTTCCGATTCTGGATCAGCTGATTGTCCACGCTCGCGCGACGACGTTGCCCACCCTGGCCGCCAACTTGATGACCCGCGGTTTGGCGCTGGAGCAGTTGCACCGCCAGGTCGAGGCGCGCAATGACTTCAAGGAAGCCATGACGATTCAAGAAGCGCGCTTTGGCAGCGCGATGGGGCTCTGGCCGCGCACCTTGTATGCCCGGGCCGAGCGCCACCTTGGGCAAACGGAACTTGCAAGAGAACTGCTCGCTCCAGCCGTCGTCAATCCGGAGTGGGAGGGTGCCGGCTGCGGGCCGCGTTGTGCGGTGGCGCATTTCGAGTATGCGCGTACGCTGCATGAGTTGAAACGCCCTCTGGCCGAGGTGCTGCCGCTCGCTGAGCGTGCCTTGGCCGTACGACGCGAGCGGATGGGACCCGAGCATGCGCTGACCCGCGAAGTGGCTGATTGGATCGCGCAAGTGCGGTCTGATGACCGCTCGCGCGGACGGGCTGAATAGGGCGATCCGGGGCATTGGAACCCGTGTCGAGTTTGGACGTGTTCAAGATCTAAGAGAAACGGTTGCCCCATTGTGGGGGCGCATCTCGTATTGCCAAGACACGCCAATTCGCACACGGAGATTAGGCCATGCCTGAGGACCGACTCATTCGGTGTCGCGTTCGTCACCGACGCCCGAGGGTGTTGCACTGATGGACCCATTGCTGATTCAGCAGTTGCGACGAGCGGTGGATCTGGAACCATCACTGCGACCGCAATTCGTCGCGTCTGCGTTCCCGGATGATCCCAAGCGTCGCGACCTGCTACGCGATCTGCTGACGGCTTTTCACGTCAGCAGCGCCGAGACCGAGCCCGAGCCGGAATCCGAGTTCGTTGATCCATCCAAACCTGCCGCGCCCGCGTCCGTATGGTCGCCCGAAGCGGGCGCGCGAATGGGCCCGTTTCGCTTGATCCGAACGATCGGCGCAGGGGGCATGGGCACCGTCTGGTTGGCTGAGCGTGACGACGCGTTTCGCCAGCGCGTAGCCGTGAAGTGCCTCCACGCCTACCTGTCGATCGAATCGCGCGAGCGGTTTCAACGCGAGCGCAGCCTGCTGGCTCGATTGGAGCATCCCTTTATCGCCCGCATTCTGGATGGTGGGGAGTGCCACGGTCGGCTCTGGTATGCGATGGAGTTGGTCGACGGCTTGCCGATTGATCGCTTCGTTCGCGAGCGCGGCCTGAATCTCGATGCGCGCTTGAATTTGTTTCGGCACCTGTGCGAAATCGTGCATGTGGCCCATCAGAACTTGATCGTGCATCGCGACTTGAAGCCCGCAAACGTGCTCGTGGATCAGCAAGGTCAAATCCGGTTGCTCGATTTCGGGATTGCCAAGCTTTTAGATGGCAGTGAGGCGTTGACCGAATCGCGGGCACCCATGACCATCGCGTATGCGGCACCGGAGCAAGTTCGCGGTGAGGCGGTCAGTACCGCAACCGATCTCTATGCGCTCGGCGTCATGCTGTTCGAGTTGCTGACCGGCGAGCGCCCGCACGAGGCAGCGCAATCTGCCTATGATGTCATGCAGCGCATCACGGAGACCGACCCGGAGCCGCCAAGCATCATCGCGCAGCGCGGAAACCGCGGGCGACCGGTGTCGGCACGATCATTGGCGGGTGATTTGGACACGATCGTGCTGACAGCACTCGCGCGCGAGCCCAGTCGTCGATATCCCAGCGCCCAGGCGCTGGCCGACGATTTGCGGCGGTTTCAGGAGGGACTGCCGATCGAGGCCAGGCCAGACTCCGCAGGCTACCGTTGGCGCAAGTTGCTCATCCGACATCGCTGGCCCGTCGGGCTGCTCGTCGCGACCGTCATCAGCGTGCTCGTTGCGCTCAGTCTGCTGTTGCTGAGCAGTCGGCGCGAAACGGCAGCATTGCGCGAAGCGGCCGTGTTAGCTGAAGCGAACGAACAGTCGCGGGCGTTCATGGTGTCGCTCTTTGAGGCGGCCGCGCCTGAGCAGAGTCTTGGTCAACCGCTGCGCGCCATCGATCTTCTGGATCGTGGCTGGCAGCGATTGCAGACCGAACCGCTCGATGCGGCCACGCTGGCGCAGATCGCCCTCAGTATCGGCGACAGTTACTACGGCCTGGGCGACATGCCCAAGGCCCGCGATGCCTACCAGTTGGCACTGGATCGCCTGGAAGTCGGGCAGCCAGTGCGGCGGATTGACCTCGGCCTTCGTTTGGCGTCGGTCGAGGCCGAACTGGTGCAATTCGAAGCCGCCAGAACCCGAGTCCAGGCGAGCCTGGTGATGGCCGCCGACTTGAATCGGCCTGAACTGCAGCGCCGAGGCCTGCGCGTACTGGGCTTTATCGAGCGCGATGCCGCCCGGTTTGATGCGTCCATCGCGGCGTTGCAGCAGGCGCTCGCCCTGGTGCCGATGGCCGATTCCGAACGCGCGGCGCTGTTGAATTCACTCGCGTTCACTGAGGCGTTGGCAGGTAACGCCCGCGGCGCAGCGCAAGCTTTCGATGCGTGCCGGGCGTTGCTGGCGCCGTTGCCGGCCGCGCACCCGGCCCGAGTGTGGCTCGATTACACCGAGGGCGACAGCTGGCGCAAGCTTGGGGACTACGGACGCGCCAAACCCTTGCTCAAGCGCGCCGCGGATACTGTTGCCGGAATGTCGGGGCAGGGCGATGCGATCGCCCGCGCCATCGCCCAGGCCCAGGTAGCCTTGCAGTTGGCGTCTGGCCAGGCACTGGCGAAGGATTTGGTGACTCAGGCGGGGCTCGATCAGCCCATGGCGGCAAGGATCAATCTGCCAGAGCTGGAAGTTCGCCTGTTGTCGGCTGAGGCGGCGCTAGTCCAGCCCGGACACGTGCCAGCACCGGATGACCTGAACACGCTTCGGCACTATTGCATCGCGCATTTTGGCGAGGCTCAGCCGATCTGCCGGCGATAAGCTCTCTGCACTTTGACGAGACGCGCGCGTGGGAGTGCCTTGATGAACATCGTTGTTTTAAATATTGGCAAGCGGGTCGCGTGGGTCGTCGGCTTAGGCGTCGCAACAATGGCCGCAGAACTTTCGGCGACGACGCTCGAGGCAGACCGCAACCCGGCGGCGGCCCCGGTGCCCGTCATCGTTGGCGAAGTGGAAGATCTCGACGCATGCCTTGGCCTGGGCACGGTCAAAGACCTCAAACACAGTCTGCTGGCCGTGCGCTCTGGTCCTGGGTCGCACTATCCGCAATTAGATGAATTGGATAACGGCCGCCAAGTATTCGTCTGCACGAGCAATGCCGACAAGGTTTGGCTCGGCGTGGTGTATGCGCCCGTTGGCAGCGATCTGGATTGCGGCGTCAGCAGCCCGAGACTCCAACCTGAGGCCTATGGTGGGCCCTGTCGATCGGGTTGGGTGCATCATCGGTGGTTGGACACGGGCGAGTAGCTATGGCAGGCGTTTCGCGTCCGGACCGGCGCCGGATTCGAAACAATCGGTCAATCAGGTACTTGCCGGGTCGATCGGGACGCTGCCTCGCCGGCGCACTGCGGACCAACTTGTCTTCGCGGCGTCACAAATTGCCGCTATCCAAAACGAGTGAAAACGAAGCGATTTCGTGGTCGCGCGCTCGTTTCTCGCGTGTCACGCTCGTGGCGTTTGTAATTTCCTTGCGAGGGACGGGTGATGGGGCGGTTTTTGCGAAGCAATTCGGGGTTCGACAATCTTCTGGCGTTTTTGCTGTTGGGGCTCTTGGTCCTGCTCAGCCCTGCGGTATTTGCCCAGGCTCTGGTCAAGAGTGCCATCAGCGTTGATCCGGGCAATACCAAGCAAGTGGGAGCCCAGTTCGGATATCGCCTGAGCTACAACTGCTCCAGCACCTCAGGGCCCTGTTTGAGTGCGCAGGTGGTCGACCTGCTCCCACCCGAGGTGCAGTACATCTCCACCGTGCCGGCTAGTCCGACGGGCGACGTTGCCGCCATCAATGTCACGCCGAACTTCGGCGGCTCGGGGCGCACCCGCGTGCAGTTCGTCATGATTACCCCGCTGCCCGCGGGTAACTCCGGTGACCTGATCATCAATGTGCGGTTTCCGAATGGTTCGACGCCGAATGGCACGGTCGCGACGAACACCGCCGACGGCATCAATCTGCAGACTACGCCCGGCACGCTGACGACCCCGCCAGTCAATGTGACCGCCGTCGCGACGACGCAGGTGACGTTGACCAAGACCTTGCAGACGTCACCCGCTAACCTGGACCTTCCGGAAACCTATCGGCTGCGCATTTCGGTGCCGAACGTTAACGGTGCCCTGAATCTCACCGCCATCGGTCCGGTTGTCGATACGTTGCCACCGGGAACCGTGTTCAACGGCGCGACGCCGGCAGCTGACTGCCAACCGGGATGCGTGGGCACCACACCCGCGACGGTCACGTGGAGCGCGCCGTGTTCGGTGCCGTTGGCACCCGGTGGCAACTGCGACATCGCCGTCAATGTAGTGTTTCCTTCGGCGACTTTCCCGAGCGGCACCAACGTCACCAACTCGTTCGTCACCAATGCAACGCCCCTGGGCCAGACACCCGCCAGTTTCGGTCCCGGCACGATCACGCACCCGGTCACGACTTTTGTCCCGAATCCGGGCATGAACCTTGGCAAGAGCCTGACTGGCGGGAGTCCGAATCCGCCGACCTTGAATCAAACCTTCAGTTGGCAACTGACGACGAGCAATTCTGGCAACGTGCCCATCGACAACCTCGTGTTGATCGACACGGTGCCGCCAGCAATGTTCCTGGCATCGGTGACCACCGGTTCGTTCAACAATGCGAGCGATTTCGCCGTCGGCGAAGGCGTGCGCGTCAGCTACGAAAAGAATACGGCGCTCGGTGTCTTCACACTTTGGGGTAGCTCGCCCAATGCCACGACCAACACGACGCTCACCGTGCCGCCGCCCGGTCTTGGCGTCGGCGAGTACATCACACGAATTCGCTGGGAGCTCGGACAGGCGCAGGTCGGCATGACAGCGTCGAACAATCCCGTACTGACGGGCCAGATTCGGAACCCGGACAACGCCGGCAACCCCGTCGCGTTTGGCAACGCTGTCCAAAACTGCGTGGCGCTCTCTGCCGTGTATTCGGCCGGCCCAACCGCTGTCAATCGCAACGCGTGCAATACGCTGACAGTCAGCGGGCCTTTTACACAACTAAACCCCGCCAAGGACAATCTCAGCGGCGGCGGCCCATTCAATCCGGGCCAGAGCGTGTCATTCCGTTTACGCGTAAGATCCGACGCGCGCTCCAGCGATCCGATTCCATTGCAGGACCTCGTTGCAACGGACTTGTTGCCGGTCGATCTGCAGTTTACCGGCTGGACCTTCGATGATCAGACCACGGGTTTGCCGGCGCCGCAGGTGTTCGATCAGATTCCCAACTTCCAGGGTAGTGGCCGCACCCTGCTCCGCTGGCGCTGGAATGCCGGCAGCGGCAATCTGGGGGTCAACCAACAGGTTTGGATCAACATCGCCACCACCATTCGCAGCGGCACGCGGAACGGCACCCTGTCGAACACGTTCAATCTGGAACACGACAACGCGGGGCTCGGTCAACGCTGCACCGGTGGCAGCACGGCCGACGTCCAGGATTTTGATGGCGATGCCAACACTGCGGAAACGCTCTGCACCGCGAGCACGACCATCAATATCGCGCCGATTGCGCAGTTGGTGTCAAGCAAGACGGTGCGGGCGACGTGCGATGCGTCGTTCACGAATGCGTCCGCCGGACTACTGGCTGGCGGCAGCTTTGACTATCAACTGCGCGTGCAAAACGTTGGCACCGTGACGATGCAGAATTTCGTCATCATCGACATTCTGCCGGCCCTGGGCGACACCGGTGTGCGTGATACGAATCCGCGTGGCTCGCAGTTCACCCCGCAGTTGGTGGCGCCGATTACGCCGCCGCCGGGCACCACGCTCTATTACAGCAATTCAAGCAACCCGTGCCGTGGCGAGGTGGGTGGGCCGACGACCTCGTGCGATGCACCGAACTGGACCACGGTCCCACCCACACCGATCTCGGATGCGCGCAGCTTCAAGGTTGAATTCGGTTCGCGCCAGCTCAATGCGTTTGACGCGCTGAGTTTCAACTACCGCATGCTGGCGCCGGCAAACTTGGCCACGGGCATTACGGCATTCAATTCGTTCGCTTATCAAACCGATCGGCAGGATGGTCTTGGCAGTTTGGCCGCGGAACCCCAGAAAGTCGGCGTGAATCTCGGTACCTGCCCGGGCGCAGCACTTGGTGACTTCGTGTGGGTGGATACCAACCGCAATGGTCTCCAGGACGACGGCCAAACTGGCGTCAACGGCGTGTACGTGCAGTTGTTCACCCCGGGTGCCGATGCGGTGTCGGGCACGTTGGATGATGTCCTGGTGTCGAGCACGCTGACCCAGAACGACGTGAGTGGCAACCCGGGTTGGTATCAGTTCCCAGGGCTTGCACCCGGCAACGGCTATCGCGTCTGCTTTGATGTGCCGGCAGGATTCACGCTGACGACGCTCGACGCCGGACCGGATGCTACTGATTCCGATGCCAATCCGAGCACCGCATGCGCGCCGCCTGTCAACTTGGCACCGAGCGAATCCAATCAGACGATCGATGCGGGACTGGTGCGGCCCTTGCTCGCTGATGCCGGGCTCGGCAATTACACGTACTTTGATGCCGATACCGATGGCATCCAGAATGGACCGCTCGATCTTGGTCTGAATGGTGTGCAAGTCCGCTTGTTCGCTGACAACGGCAATGGTGTTCCGGAACCAAATGGTGCCGACGGCGCGCCGATTGCGCTCGCGGTCACCGACAACGATGTCTATGGCATCCCAGGCTACTATCGCTTCATTGGGTTGACGCCGGGCGTGCCGTACTACGTGCAGTTCGTGTTGCCGTCGGCGGCGTTGAACTTCACGACTCGCAATGCCGGCGGCGATGACACGGTCGATTCCGATGCCGACACCACCAGCGGTGTCAGTCAGATCGTCACGCTGGCGCCAGCCGAATTCAACCCGACACTCGATGCGGGTTTCGTCCAGGCAGTTGGAACCCTGAGCCTCGGCAATCAGGTGTGGTTTGATCCGGATAACGATGGTGTGTTCGAGCCCGAAAATGGTGAGACCGGTATCGACAATGTGCGGATGGACTTGTATCGCGATGCGAACGCTGATGGCGCCGCGAGTCACGATGAATATCTCGGCACGACGCGCACTGAAACGCGCTCGGGCTTCGCGGGTATCTACACGTTCACCGGATTGGCGGCGGGCAACTACATCGTCGTGATTCCGATCGAGAACTTCTCGGGCAGCGGTCCGTTGGCAGGTATGACCACGGTCACGGGCAATGATCCGACGCCGGATCCCGACAATGATGTCAACGGCGACGACAACGGCGCCGATGTGTTCGGCCTGATTGCGAGCGCACCTGTTACCTTGACCGCGGCCGGCGAACCGACGGCCGATGATGGCGACAACAATTCGAACATGACGGTGGACTTCGGCTTCCGGTTGGCGCCATTCGCAACGCTGTTCGACTTTGGCGATGATCCGGACACGGCGCTGAACACGTCGAGTAACAACTACCAAACGGTCGCGCTTGATCAGGGTGCGGCGCATCGAATCAGCGCAGGCGGACCGTTCCTCGGCGATTGTGTTGATGCCGATGATGGCCAAGCGCAGGGGCTGCTCGCCGACTTGGATGATTTGAACAATTCCGGTTCACGTTTTGGTGTCTGCACCAACAATGACGACGAGGACGGCGTGACCTTGCCAGCCAGTTTGGTGCCTGGTCAGAACGCGGCGATCCAAGTGCGGGTCAATGCCGTGGCAGCGTGTACGGTGGTTGGCTGGATCGATTTCAATCGGAACGGTGCGTTTGAAGTGGGCGAGCAGGTCGTCAACCAAAACGCCGGTGCGGGCAGCACGTTGAACCTCAACCCGCTGGTGCCAGCGAACGCCGTCCCCGGTGTTAGTTATGCGCGCTTCCGTTGCGGCACGGCCGTGTCGACGAACCCTCTGGGCATCGATACGACCGGCGAAGTCGAAGATTATCGTGTGCAGATTCTCGGTCAGGACTTGGGCGACAACCCAAGCACGTATGGCACGGCGGTCGCTGACAACGGCGCCCGTCATGGTGTGCTGCCCGGCGATCCGCTGCGGCTCGGCGCGTGCGTGGACACCGAGACCGATGGTGCGCCGGTTGGTTCAGCGCTCGGCGACGACAACGCTCAAGGCCAGCAAGGTGGCGGTCTCTGCTTTGACGATGAGGACGGCGTCCAGCTTCCGACACTGGTGCGGGCGTGCGACATCAATGCCTACATGGTCATCGCGAATCGGGCAGGGCGCCTGGATGCTTTCATCGACTTCAATGGCAACGGCAACTACACCGATCCGGGCGAGAAGATTGCAGATAACGTTGCCCTGGTGTCGGGCAGCAATAACCTGACGTTCGCCGCGCCTTGTGGCGCGGTCGCCGGTACCACGCAAGCACGCTTCCGCTTCAGCACCGCGGGTGCATTGGGCTTCAATGGTGCCGCGACCGATGGCGAAGTGGAGGACTACCTGCTCGGCATTGCCGGCACTGATTTTGGTGATGCGCCAGCGCCGTTCCCAACCTTGTTTGCCAGTAATGGCGCGTTCCACTCGGTGAATCCTGCGGTGCCGATGTTCCTCGGCAGCTGTGTCGACACCGAGGGCGAGGGTGTCCCAAGCGCTGGCGCTGATGGCGATGATCTGGCTAACTCCGCCAACGATGTCGGTGTTTGCACAGGCAATGATGATGAGGATGGCATTACGTTGCCGCCGAACCTCAACGCGTGTGCGACCCAGATTGCCAGCGTGACTGCGAATACCGCAGGCGTGCTCGATGCGTGGATCGACTTCAATCGCGACGGAGACTGGAACGACACCGGTGAACGTGTCGCCAATGCCCAGGCGCTCGGCGCGGGTGCGAGCAATCTGACCATCAGCACGCCGTGCGATGCGATGCCTGGTACCGCCAATTTGCGCCTGCGCTTCTCCAGCACCGGCGTGGCGGACCCGACCGGTGCTGCCATTGATGGTGAGATTGAGGATCATCAAGTCGCGATCTTTGGTATGGACCTCGGTGATGCGCCGCTAAGTTACGGCACGGATCTCGCCAACAACGGTGCGCGTCATCTGGTCAATCCATCAGGCAACCTGTTGCTTGGAACCTGCGTCGACACGGAGTTCGATGGCCAGTCCAGCGCTGCTGCCGATGGCGATGATCAGAACGTCGGTCAGAGTGTCGCCGGCACGTGCAGCGGCGGCAGCGACGATGAAAATGGCATCAGCAGCGTGTCCGGCACGACCTTGACGCCGGCACTCGTCGCGGGAGATGTTGGAACGATCACGGTAACGGCGACCAACACGAGCGGCGGCGACGCAAATCTCTGTGGTTACATCGACTTTGATGGCAATGGCGACTTCACCGGCGCTGCGGAATTTGCCGCTGCGGTCGTCCCGAATGGCACCAATGGCGGCAGTGTGCCGCTCAGCTTCAATGTGCCGGTGCTCGCCGTGCAACAGACTTACGCCCGCTTCCGCCTGAGCACGGCGGCCTGTGCGCCGACGGGTCTGGCGGGCGATGGGGAGGTCGAGGACTATCAAGTCCGAGTTGACTATTTTGATTTGGGCGACTTGCCGGATTCGGTATCAGGTGTTGGTCCATCGAACTACGAAACCCTGCGTGCCAATAGCGGTGCGCGCCATCGGATCATCGCGGGCCTGCATCTTGGCGCAAGCGTCGATCAAGAGGGCGACGGCCAACCGAACGTGGCGGCCGATGCGGACGACACTGCAGGTCCGCTGGCAGACGACGAAGATGGCGTCACGCTCCAGACCTTTGGCTATGAGTTGGGAAGCCTGGCGCGGGTGACTGTGAATGCCACGAACGGCGAGGCAACTGCGGCAACGGTGTGCGGATTCATTGACTGGAATGGCGACGGCGACTTCGCTGACACAAGCGAGAGCACGTCGATCGCGGTACCGGCGGGGACGAGCGCCAGCAACTTTGTGCTGAACTTCGGGCTCGCGCCGCTCGACGCGGTGGCCAGCACCTATGGTCGCTTCCGGATCAGCACCGATGCAGGGTGTTCGGCCAACGGCGAGGCCAGCAATGGCGAGGTAGAGGACTACGTCATCGTCACGACCACCAACGGTGCGTTGTCACTCGGCGACCTGGTGTTCGAAGACTTGAACAACAACGGCTTGGCTGATTCAGGCGAGCCGGGAATCGGCAATGTCGCCGTGTCGCTCTATCAGGACGAGGACCAGAACTGCGCACCGGACGGCGCTGCCATCGGCAGCACCACGACGAACGGAAGTGGCAATTATCTGTTCATCGATCTCGTGCCCGGCTTTTACATCGTCGGTCTGACGACGCCAGCTGAGTTCCTGCCGAGCACAGGAAGCGGGCGGGTCTGGCGCGCGACGGGGCCGTTTGAACCGGCTCCCGATCCGGACAACAACACCAACTCAGACGACAACGGCACGGCAGCGGGTCCTGAGATCCGAAGTTGCGCAGTCGAGTTGCGTGCCAAGGACGAGCCGACCGACGATGGCGATGCTGATTTCAACAGCAACTTGAGTGTGGACTTTGGTCTGGTGCGGAACTTCGACTTGGCGTTGATCAAGCGCCGGGCGCCGACGCAAAGCAATATCGTCACGTTCGGTCAGAACGTCGAATTCGAACTGACGGTCTACAATCAAGGCAGCATCACCGCGAGCAATATCGTGTTGATCGACTATCTGCCGTTTGGGCTCGCGTTGAATGATCCGGACTGGACATCGACCGGCGCGCAAACCGCCTCGATCACGATTCCAGGGCCGCTGGCTCCGGGGGATTCGATCGTGGTGCCGATCACGCTGCAGGTGCAGCAGAATGCAGTGCGTGGCGCGCCGCTCCGGAACTTCGCTGAGATTGTCGAAGCCCAGGACCCAGGCGGCAATATCCGACCGGACAAGGACTCGACTCCCGACAACAGCGGCGGCAACGATGGCGATCCGATTGACGATACGACCGACAATAGTGGCGGCGATGAGGACGATCAGGATTACGCCGAGGTGCTCGTGCCAAACGACATTCCAAGCCTCAACTTGGCTGGGTTGTTGATCCTGGCAATGCTGATGTTCGGACTTGCGATCCGCGCGGGCAGGACTGGAGTGGTGTACTCACGTCGGCGTTGACGTATCGTGACAAGCAGCGAGGGTCTGAAGAATTCGTCTTGAACGATCAGACTCTCGTTGCTGTTGCGCCCGTATCGCCCGTCGCAAGCCAACGGCAAATCGCGCTCTGCTTGATACGCCCTGCGGGCTGAATGCTCTGAACGACGCCACCTGCCACCAGCGCTGAACCGGTTTTCCCGAATTCTCCGTAATGGTAGTCAGGAGAGCGCTGCCATGTTCCGAATGTCGGGTGTCCCATTCTTGATTGCCACGGTACGGCTGCGCCGAACGGTCATGGGGCGGCGGTCGCGATGGTTGCGCCACGCGGTCTTTTCATTGTCTCGAATCGGTTGGGGTCAGTCATGCTGACCTGGGGATACGACGCGCTCCCAGTCCGGATTGCCCCAGCCTGGCGGCTGTGGCATGTTGAATCCATGAACGACATCACGCAGTGGTTGCATGCTGCCCGATCTGGCGATTCGGATGCCAAAGACCGGCTGTTCGCACAGCTTTATGCCGAATTGAAGCAACTTGCGGCGATGCAGGTGGCGCGTGGCCAGAGTGGGGGGCTAGGCGACACCTCGCTGGTGCATGAAACCTATCTTCGGCTGTCTCGAAACGGCCAATGGACGGTCGAGGACCACCAGCACTTCTGCTCGCTTGCGGCGCGGGTCATGCGGCAGATCGCAATTGATGATGCCCGCGAGGCGCAAGCGGGCAAGCGTGGTGGCGGTTTCCATCGGACCACATTCTCGGCCGCCGACGCGCTTGCTGGACCCGCGGATGCGTCAGATGATGTGTTGGCCGTCAATGCGGCCCTGGAGGCGCTCGAACATGCAGCTCCGGAATTGGCAACACTGGTCGAACTGCGCTTCTTTGCTGGCTTGAGTCTTGAAGCGGCCAGCGACACGCTGGGGCAGAGCCTCAGCACCACAAAACGCGATTGGCGGAAAGCCCGTGCGTTCCTGTTGAGCCGCTTGGCCCCGGAGGGCTCGACATGACGGTGATGGCACGGGCGCTTGCGATGTTTGACGACTTCGTCGACTTGCCAACGACTGAGCGTCAACAGGCACTCGCCGCACTGCGGGATCAGGACCCGGCGTTGCATCGCGAATTGGCGCGCCTCTTGGTATACGCCGACACGAGCTCGGGCATTCTCGACCGCGGGTTTGTCGCCACACCACCACAGACGCCGGACGCGCTGCGGGCCCGCGCGACTCAGGCCGGTGACTGCATCGGCGGCTTTACCCTGCGATCGTTGCTCGGCCGCGGCGGTATGGGTGAGGTGTGGCTGGCGGAGCGCTCACACGATGGTTTTCGCCAACGGGTTGCACTGAAGCTTTTGCATATTGGGCTGACACATCCCGACCTGAAGAGACGGTTTCAGCAAGAGTGCCGGATTCTGGCGCAGCTGTCGCATCCACGCATTGCCGCGTTCATCGATGGTGGCATCAGTGCTGACGGACGGCCCTGGTATGCCATGGCCTTCGTTGAAGGTGAGCCGCTGAACGACTATGTCGCCCGAGTCCAACCCGATGTCCGGGCACGTGTACGCCTGTTGCTGGAAGCAAGCGAGGCCCTCTCGCACGCGCAAGCCCAACTCATCGTGCATCGCGACTTGAAGCCATCCAATATTCTGGTTGATGCCACCGGCCACGCGCATTTGCTCGATTTCGGGATCGCCAAATTGCTCGACGCAGAAGATCCAGATGAGCACGAAACGGCGACTGGGCTCAGAGCCTTGTCGCCAGCGTATGCGGCACCGGAGCAGGTATTCGGGCAACGGATCGGTACGGCAACCGATGTCTATGCATTGGGCCTTGTCCTGTTCGAACTCTTGAGCGGCCAATTGCCGCATCAGCGGCGCGGTGCGCGTCTGGAAGTACTCGCTGATCTCGTCCGTAGTGAGCAGTTTCCGGCGCCCAGCGCGCTGCTTCGGAAGCAGCCAGGCCAGCTCACGGCAACAATCAACGGTGCGATTGACCATGACCTCGACATCATCGCGCTGAAGGCCACGCAGTCAGAGCCGGAGCGCCGCTACCCCAATGCGCAGTCTTTTACGGAAGATCTGCAGCGCTGGCTGGACGGTCGACCGATTCGCGCGCAGGCTGATACCGCGACGTATCGGCTCCGCAAGTTTGTTGGTCGGCATCGGTTGGCGGTCGGCAGTGCGATGGTGACGGTGCTCGGTTTGATTGTTGGTCTGGCATTGGCGTTGTGGCAGGCGGACGCCGCAAGACAGGCGAGAGCGCATGCTGAGGCTTCCAAACAGCAGGCCGAGCAGGCGTTGACCGTGACGACTGAGGCCGAGGCCCGCACGCAGCGCGTCAAGCAATTCATGATGGATACGTTCATCATGAATGATCCGATGCAAGCGCCGGGCGACCGACCGGCCTCCCTGGCCGATGCATTTGATCAGGCCATGGTGCGCATTGACAGCCTGACTGATGATCCGAAATTGCAGGTGGACCTCTGGGATGATTTTGGCGAGATCCGTGCCGGGCAGGGACGCTTCGCTGACGCCGCGGTGCTGTTTGACAAATCGCTCGCGCAGGCACGACGGATTTACCCCGCGAACCACCCGGTCATTGCGGAAGGCCTGGTGAACCGCGGGGTGGTCGAAAGCTATGCGGGTAATAGTCGCGCCGCGGCGCCTTACATCGAAGAAGCCGTCGCGATTCTCGACGTGCCGGGTGCGAAGCAAGACCAGGATTTGAGCAATGCGCTGCAAGCCTTGGCCGGCGTGCGTGAAGCGGAGGGCAGGCGGGCGGATTCTTTAGCAATCATGGGCCGAGTGGTCGCACTCACCAAGCGGATGCAACCCGTCAATGAGTTGGATCTTGGCGTGGCGTTGTTCAACTACGCGACGGCGCTCCACAACGCCAGCCGGATTGACGAAGCTGAGCCAATCGCCAACGAGGCCATTACCGTGACCCGGCGCGCCATGGGCGATCAGGCGCCGAACCTGATCCTGATGTTGAGCCTCAAGGCGTTGATCGACTACCGCCGTGGCCGACTTGACGACGCTGTTCGCACCAATGAAGAGAAGCTCGCGATCGCCCGAAAGAATTTTCCTGCGGCACACCCCTGGACCGCTGACGCGTTGGTCGACGTGGGCTTCGATCGTGTCGAGGCCGGCGATACGACGCGCGGCATTGCCGATCTGGATGCGGCCATCGCGATGTACGACGAGTTGGGGAGTCCTCTTGTGCTGCATCCGCTTCGAATGCGCGCGCTGGCCACGCTTTGGGAATTCGGACCCAAGGCCGCGCGACCCTTCCTGGATCGCGGCGCCGCGATTTGCACGGAGCAAGCGATCACCCATTTGCAATGCGACATCATCCGGGCGAATCGAGCCGGGGTGATGGCCATGCTGGGCGACGGCGAGGCGGCGTTGGTCGAGGCCGATCTCGCCTTGGCTGGCCTGGCCGAACGTGGCGCCAGTGAGCAGGCCGAACAGGCGCAAGGTTTGGAAGGACGGGCGCGAGCACTGACGGCATTGGGTCGCCATGCCGAGGCGGTGGCAACTCAGCAGCAAGCGCTGACCGTGATTTCGAAGTGGTATCCGGAAGGCCATCCAGAGCGGAAACGGGTGCAGAAGAACCTGGAGCGGATCAAGCAGGCCCGTGAGGCGAAATAGCCGAAGCCCTACAGGCGTTACCCCGCCTTGGTCGGCTACTCAAGCATCATTCGAACAATTGCTCGCGGCAGCGTTGCTGATTCAGTGACGTGCTTATCTTCGGAAGCACCAGTGCCACGGTTCGTACATCACACCATGCGGATTGTGCTCCGGAAAGCTCAGGTGGAAGCCGAAGTGGTGAGCGTGCTGCTGCAACCAGCGGAATGCTGGCGTGTCGGCAAAGGCGGGTTCGGCCGGACCAATGCCAGGGGTGCTGATGTCGATGGCGCGACCACTGTGGTGCTCACTATAGCCGGGCGGCACATTGACGCTGAGAATGTCAGCGGTGCTTTGGCCGCGCGCGCGCTTCCTTGTCCAGATGTCGGCCTGGTACTCGATACTGCGAAATGCCGAGACCACGTCGAGTTGAATGCCCTGTTCCAAGGCGGCTCGTTGCATCGCGAGCCAGCTGATGCGCGTATTGAACTCCAGCCAGATCGAGCGGCCGACGCAGTCGCGGCCGGCGTAATGCAGGTGCAGGGGCTCAGGAATCGGCTGCAGTTGATGCCGAGTCGCATAGTCACTCGGAATCGAGAACTGCTCAGACCAGTAAGCGATCCGTCGCCGGCTCTGCGCCTGCTGTGCTTTAGCATGAGCATCACCGGCTCGGGCTTTGAGCAGCAAAGCAGCTTCGCGAATCAGGGGATCGGGATACGGCATGTCGGGCATCGGGTAGAAGCGGCCCGTTGCGGCACGCCCGCGTCCGGATGCCGGCGCATGCTGCAGCACTCCGATCAGTGTGCGTGCGACTTTGTGTTCGACCAGATACCAAAGCCCGGCACGGCATCGGGGTTGTCCGCGACTCCGGATGCGCGCGGCCCGCAATGCCTGTTCGCGCAGCTCATGGTCACGGCGCGTGATAACCGGTCGCAGGGTCCATTCGGCGCTGTTGATCAGCGCCGGAACGGGTAGATGACGGAAGCCAGCCGACACGCGTCAGGTGGGCTGCGCGGCGTCCGTGAAATTGCCGCCTTCGGCCGACGAGCTCGGTTTCTCCGGCTTGTCGCCCCAGCTCTTCGGTGCGCCGGGCTTCTTGCCTGCCATGATCTCGTCGATTTGCTCGCTATCAATAGTTTCCCATTGCAGCAGCGCTTCGGCCATCAGATGCATCTTGTCCAGGTTGGCTTTGAGCAGTTCGGTCGCCTTGTTGTAAGACGCGTCGATGATCTTGCGGACTTCGACGTCGATACGGGTGGCGGTGGTGCCAGATACGGCTTTGTGCTGCGTCACCGAGCGGCCAAGAAACACTTCCTCTTCTTCGTCCGCATAGGCCATCGGGCCCATCTCGGCCGACAAGCCGTACTTGGTGACCATCGCACGTGCCAACTGTGTCGCACGTTGGATGTCGTTCGATGCCCCCGTGGTCACATGCTCGGTGCCAAAGATCAGTTCCTCGGCAATGCGGCCGCCGTAAAGCGTCGCGAGGCGGCACTCCAGCAGTTGCTTCGACTGGCTGTACCGGTCTTCCTCCGGTAGGAACATCGTGACGCCGAGTGCGCGACCGCGCGGAATGATCGACACCTTGTAGACCGGATCATGCTCCGGCACCAGGCGCCCCACAATGGCGTGACCCGCCTCGTGATAAGCCGTGAGCTTCTTCTCCTGGTCACTCATGACCATCGACTTGCGCTCGGTGCCCATCAGGATCTTGTCCTTGGCGCGCTCGAAATGCTCCATACGAACATTCTTCGAGTTCGCGCGGGCTGCAAACAGCGCGGCTTCGTTGACCAAGTTGGCCAAATCGGCGCCCGAGAATCCCGGCGTGCCACGGGCGATGCGGGAGGGTTCGACATCGTCACCCAGCGGCACTTTGCGCATGTGGACTTTCAGGATCTGTTCGCGGCCACGGAGATCCGGCAATGGCACCACGACCTGACGGTCAAAGCGGCCAGGGCGTAGCAGCGCCGGGTCGAGCACGTCCGGACGATTGGTTGCCGCAATGACAATGATGCCTTCGTTGCCTTCGAAGCCGTCCATTTCAACCAGCAGCTGATTCAAGGTCTGCTCGCGCTCGTCATGACCACCGCCGAGACCGGCGCCGCGATGGCGGCCGACCGCGTCGATTTCGTCGATGAAGATGATGCACGGCGCGTGGCGCTTGGCCTGCTCGAACATGTCGCGGACTCGGCTCGCGCCGACACCGACAAACATTTCGACGAAATCGGAACCCGAGATCGTGAAGAACGGCACCTTGGCCTCGCCCGCAATAGCCTTCGCGAGCAGCGTTTTACCGGTACCCGGCGAGCCCACCATCAGCACGCCGCGCGGAATACGGCCGCCAAGCTTCTGGAATTTGCCCGGATCGCGCAGGAATTCGACGAGTTCCTGCACTTCATCCTTGGCTTCATCAACACCGGCGACGTCGGCAAACGTGATCTTGACCTGGTCCTCGCCCTGCAAACGGGCGCGTGAGCGGCCAAAATTCATCGCGCCGCGACCACCGGCACCCGCCTGCATCTGGCGCATGAAGTAGATCAACACGCCAATGAACAGCAGGAAGGGCAGCGCGCTGATCAGGAAGTTGACCAGCAGGCTTTCCTTCGGCGCCGGCTTCTGAATCATCTCGACTTTGGACTTATTCAGATCGTCGATCAGGCGCAGGTCCAGATCCGGGCGTTGGGTGATGAATTTCTCACCACTCTTCATTTCGCCACGGATTTCCCGGCCGTCGACCTGGAATTCAACCTTGGCCACGCGTTGTTCGTGGACCTGATCCAGGAAACGCGAGTACGGCATTTCCGTGGCGCCGCCATTGCCCGGCGCAAAGCTCTGAAACACAGCCACCAGCACCAGGGCGATGACCAGCCAGATCAATACATTTTTTGCCCAATCGTTCAACACGCGTCGGTCCTCACTTCTTTTTGAGCCCAAAGCCAGTGGCCAGGGCGTACACCTCCGGGCTCCTTGCCCGCGAGGCCTTTGGCTTGCGCATCGTCACCTTCTGGTAGCGGCTGCGCAAGTCCTTCAAGTACAGATCAAATCCGATTCCCTGGAACAGTTTCACCAGAAAGGTGCCACCGTCGCGCAGGTGTTGATCGGCAAAATCCCGAGCCAGTTCAGCCAGTTCCATGGAACGGATCTGGTCGACCTGACTCACGCCACTCATATTGGGGGCCATATCGGAGAGCACAAGGTCAACTTCTGCGCCGTTGAGCAACTGTTCGAATTGCTTGAGCACGTTTTCTTCACGAAAGTCGCCTTTCAGGAAGGTGACCCCGGGAATTTCGTCCATGTCCAGGATGTCGAGCGCGAAGACGCTGCCCCGACCATGGAGCGAGCGCTTGGCCATTTGCGACCAGCCGCCCGGGGCGGCACCCAGGTCGACGACGGTCATCCCCGGCTTGATCAGGTGATCGCGCTCCATCAGCTCTTCGAGTTTGTAGGCCGCGCGCGAGCGCAAGCCCTCACTCTGGGCCTTTTTGACAAAGGGGTCGGAGAAGTGTTCCTGCAGCCATCGATGGCTGGATTTGCTTCGTGTCACAGCGTTGCTTCATGCGGGTTCAGGTGCGCATGATACCCTTTCTGCCCGAAAAGCCTCTGTCAACGAGCTCTCATGTCGCTGAATTCTGCCCAAATCCGATACTTGCGTGGCCTGGCCCACTCCCTGAAGCCAGTGGTCATGCTGGGTGCCCAGGGTTTGACCGATGCCGTGGTGGCTGCTCTCGAAGAGGCTCTGGCTCAGCATGAGCTGATCAAACTCAAGACCGCGGGCGAAGACCGTGCTGAGCGGGACGCAGCCGTTGCGGCGCTGGTCGAACGCACCGGCGCGGAGCTCGTGCAGCGCATTGGGCATGTTGCTGTGCTGTTCAAGCGCGCCAAAGAACCGAAGCTGGATGTGCCCGGCCTGCCGAAGCCGGCGCCCAAGCAGGCCGAACGCCCAACCGCCAGGCCCGAGCGGGCCAATGCCCGCCGTACGTTTGCCCGTGACGACGAGGCCCCACGTGGTCGCCGCAGCTTTGCCCGTGACGACGAAGCCCCGCGCGGTCGCCGCAGTGTTGCCCGTGACGACGAGGCGCCGCGTGACCGCCGTGCTCCGAGCAAGGGTCGGGTTTATGGCAAGCCGAAAGCCGCCAACTTCGGCGCTGCCAGTAAGAGCCGCGATGGTCAGGGCCCGAAACGGCCGACCAAGGTCTTTGGCCGAGCCAAGAATCTGACCACGCGCCGTGGCGGCAATCGCTCGGACTAAGCCCGCATGCAGCTCCATCTGCAGCAGTCCGCGCACCAGCACTTGGTGCAAAAAGTCGAAGCCACGCAGATCCGACTCAACTCGGGCCTGCAAACCGCGTCGTTCTGGCTCTGCCCGAACCGCGGGCCGAAGCCATTTGTGTTGTCTGGCCTTTCCGATTTGACCGTCGAGTTGCTTGATCCCGTGCTCGCCGACCAGCCCGACATTTTGCTGCTCGGCACAGGGGAACGTCTCCGCTTTCCGAGTGCCGAGTTGCGTGCCCGGATTCTCGCCAAACGCGTGGGTTTGGAAGTCATGGACAACGCGGCGGCAGCGCGCACGTTCAATGTGCTGGTGGGTGAGCATCGCCATGTCCAAGCCATTTTCTTGCTCGGAGTGCTGGCATGAGTCACGTCGACAAACGTTGGGACGTGGTGGTGCGTGGCTGTCATTGGGCGATGGTCCTGCTGGTCGTCCTGATGTTTGCGACCGGGCAGTTCGGCTGGCTCGATATCGACTGGCACGCTTACTTCGGTTACACCCTGCTCGCGGTGCTCGCGCTACGCCTTTCTTGGGGCTTCATCGGGCCGCCCAGCGCGCGATTTGGCAGCAGCCTGTTTGGACCATCGGCCTTGCTCGACTACCTCCGGCATTTCCGCCAGCGCAAGGCGGGCAGCTATGTGGCCCACAACCCGCTCGGGGCGCTCGCTGTGTTTGCGCTCTGGGGCGTACTGCTGGTGCAGGGCGTCACGGGGCTGTTCAGTTCAGACGACATCATGTTCGACGGGCCGCTGCTGCAATATCTCCCGGGTTGGGAGTCGTTTGCCACCGGGCTGCACCATCAGCTGAAAATCGTCCTGATGGTGCTGGTCGCGCTGCATTTACTCGCGATCACCACGTATTGGTTCGTCAAGCGGGAGAACCTGGTTGGTCCGATGCTCCATGGTCGGGCCGAAACCGCCCCAGTGGTGCCTCCAGCCCCCACGCCAACACCCGACGCAGGCCAACTCGATTGATCGATCGGCTCGCGAGCGATTGAGCGCGGATCAGGGCTTACGCCTTGTTCCCGATCGCGGTTTGCCGCACCATGACGCTTTGCACAGGGCGTTGCCACGCTGACGGCGGCGACCGACCCTGAGCGGTCCCCGCACGAGTGCTCGCCATGATTCGAATCGTCGTTCTGCTTGGTCTGGTATTGCTCATCGCATGGCTGCTGCGCCAGATCTGGCGGATGTTGGCCCGTTCCGAAGCGGATGGGGCGACTGCGTTGCCGCGATTCGGCGGCCGCGTTCCGGGGTTGTTGTTCCTCGCAAACGGCAAGTTGTACCGGCGCACCGAAGACCAGCCGATTGAGGAAGTGGTCAGCCCGTTTCTGGAAGACATCGAGCGTCGTCAGGAGCGCCATCAGGAATTGCATGCCTGGAAGCAAGGGACCGCGTTTGCAACGGCATTTGCGGCGCGGCGTCAGATTGGGACTGGGGAGCGAGACCTGCGGTTTGCCGCTGCAGTGTTCCGCGACGCCGATCATCTGCTTTATTTCCTGAGTGACCAGGGCGCGGGTGGGCTGTTTGAGCTGAACGTGCGGACTGGCGAAGAGCGGCGGCTGCTGCATCGTCAGAACCTGAGTCTGGAGGGCCTTCGGCTCAGCAACGATGGGCGCGAGTTGTACGCCGCGAGAAGCGCTCCGAATGGCGTTGCCAACATTTGCGTGCTGAACCTCGAAACGTTGGAGATTCGCGATCTCAGTACCGGCGACACCTCGGATCGATTTCCCTGCGACGTGCCCGGGCAGCCCGGTGCCGTCGTGTTCCAGTCATCAGGCTTGGGACGGGGCCCGGAAGGCGGTTTTCTGTATGGGCCCGCGTCGTTGCAATGGATTGTCCCGGGTCGGCGCGAGTTGGAGACGATCATCGAGGATCCGGCCTTTGACTACTTGCAGCCGCGCGTCGCGCCGAACGGGAACCTCTTGTACCTGCGGCGGCCGTACGAGGGGGCGGGCTACGGCCACGGTCAGGCAACGCTCGATGTGCTGCTGTTGCCGTTTCGGCTATTGCGGGCGCTGTTTCATTACCTCAACTTTTTCTCGTTGATGTACACGCGAAAGCCGTTGACGAGTGCGTCCGGCCAGCCCTTTAACGAAGATGCGAAAGCGCTGATTGTGCAGGGCCGGCGCTTGGACGCGGAAGCGGCACTCAAATCGGGTCGCCAGGTGTTGGGGGTGCCATCGCTCGTGCCCGCCAGCTGGCAGTTGTTTGCGCGCGATCCGCAAGGTGGCACGCAAGTGCTCGCGCGGCATGTGGTGGCGTTCGATGTGGCTGCCGATGGCACCGTGCTTTACAGCAACGGTTTTGCGGTTTTCGCGATGCAACCCGGGCAAGCCCCGATCCTGGTGCTGCGCGATCGTCTGATCGGTGAGTTGGCAGTGCAGCCGCAGGCATCGGCCAAAGTCCCTACAGGTTAAGACCAGAAGGTGCCGAGCCACGCCCATAGTTGTTCGGCCCAGATCACCATCTGGCCACCGAAGAACACCAGTCCGATGCAAAGCGCAACCGTCAGTACCCAGAGTACCGCCATCCAACGGCCATCCTTCTCGGTGGTCGCGATGCCGTAGCCAACGAGCAACGACGCGAACGGGATATTCGTGAATGGGACCGGGGACGCCAGCGCCAACCCGACCATCGCCGCCATGAAGCCATGAAACCGCATGCCGGTGGGCCCGGTCAGCGCCAGCCAACTCGGGTGACAGAGGCGCTCTAAGCGGTGCAGCCACGGATCGATTCGGGACAGAAACTTGCGGACGCTGGCGCGATTGAACTCGGCCCGACGTACGCGCTGCGGGAGCCATGGGTACGGCGCACCCCAGGCCATCTGCGCGCCGACGATCGCAGCCAACGGGCCAAAGAGCCAGCCAACCCCGACGGGCGAGGGGATCAATGTCGGCAATGCCACCAGAATGTAAAGCGCGCCGAACCCGCGTTCGCGGATCGAGTCGACCAGTTCGCCGAACTGAATCGTGGGGCGTTCGTCGGCTGCCAGCGTTTCGTGGAAGATGTCTGAAACCCGTTTGCGGGTCGGTCCTTCCGGCGGCAGCTCGTCGGCCATCAGCCAACCTCACGCGGGGCGAGCGCAATTACCAGGACCTTGTCGATCCGGGCGCCGTCGAGGTCGATCACTTCAAAGCGGAATGCCGCATGTTCGAAGCTTTCGCCCACGCTTGGGATGCGGGCGAAGTGGGCCATGATCATGCCCGCAACGGTCCGATATTCCTCGTCCTCATTGGGCAGGTCGGCAAGACCCAAGTGTTCGCGCAAATCCTCGACCGACAACGCGCCGTCAATGAGCCAGCTGCCGTCCGCACGTTGCACAATCGGATGCTCGCCGGCCTCCAGCGCATGGGTCAATCGCCCGAATACCGCCGTAATGACGTCGCTCAGGGTGATCATGCCCTTGATTTCGCCGTACTCGTCGACGACAAACGCGAAGGCCACTTCGGCATCGCGAAATTGTTCGAGCAGTGCCAACGCCTTGGCCGATTCGGGCACAAACAGCGGCGGCGACACTGACTTGAACAGGTCTGGCTTCTTGCCGGAGGTCATTTCGGCGAGCAGGTCTTTCGTCTGCACCACACCAACGACGTCTTGATCGGAAGCGCGAAACACGGGATAGCGGGAGTAGGGATGCTCGTGCAGCACGCTGAGGTTGTCGGCCAAAGACGCCGCTGCATCGAGCCAGACCATTCGTGGTCGGGGCGTCATCAGACTGTCGACGGTGCGGTCGCCCAGGTTCAGAACCCGGTTGACCATGTTGCGTTCGTCGCGGTCGATCACCCCTTGCTCGTGGCTTTCGGCCACCAACAGCTTGATCTCTTCTTCGGTAACGTCCGAATCGCTGTCCGATGGCTTCGGAAACAGTTTCAAGAGTGATTCGGTCATCCAGGCCAAGCCGATGACTACGGGCTTGGCGACTGCGCTCAGAAAGCGCATCGGAATCGCAACGGCGACGGCAACTTTTTCGGGACGCAAGATCGCGAGGCGCTTGGGTACTAGCTCGCCGAGCACAACCGAAAACACGAGAATCAGGCCGACACTGATGGCAACCGACGTCCCTTCGGCATAGGGGGCGATCAGCGGATATTGCAGCAGTTTTTGCTGCATCACGCCGGCGATGGCGTCGCCGCCAAAAAATGTGGTCAGGATGCTGATCAGGGTGATCCAGACCTGAATCGACGACAAAAAGCGTTCGGGCTGCTCAGAGAGCTCCAGCGCCACGCGGGCGCGCTTGCTCGTCAGCGCCTGTTGTTTGAGCTTGGTCTTCCGGGCCGTGACCACGGACATCTCCGACAGGGCGAAGAATCCGTTGAACAAGATCAGGACGAAGACAACAGCGATTTCCAAAGACATGGTCGGGAGTCTAGCAGGCTCGTTCGGCGGGCCCGCGTGGTTCAACAACGATTGCAGTGTCCGAGTTAGCCGGCAACACGTAGGTCGGCAACACGGTGGTCAGCTGGTCAGTCTAATCGTGCTAAGCGAAACGGGGATGACAGTGGTCGGCCAATGTTGCCGAACGGGTAAGTTTGGGGCTCATAGGGCTGTTTCAAGTTTGGCGAACCGCGTCGACGAAGGCGCGCATCCGGACCGGATCCTTGATGCCGGGTGCCTGTTCGATCCCGGAGGCGACATCGACGGCCCAGGGTCTGAGTTGCTGGATCGCACCAGCGACTGTTTCGGGCTTCAGTCCGCCGGCCAGCACGTAGGGCGCCGCCATCCCGTGCAGGCGGGACCAATCGAACGCGACCCCACGGCCTCCCTGCGACTGCTGACCATGGCTGTCGAACAGCCAGCGCTCGGCACCGTGATAGCGGTCCAGGTAACCCTGAACGGCCTGCGCATCGGACAATGCACCCATCGGGACAGCCTTCCACCACGGGAGTCCGATTTGGGCACACAGCGCCGGGTCTTCATCACCGTGAAACTGCAGGAGATCGGGTTTGATCGCGTCCGACCACTCCAGCAGTTCGCAACTGCTGGCATTGCGCGTCAGCAAGACCACCCGAGCCTGTTGGCCGATGTGCTGGCGCAGTTGCCGGGCCCGGGCCCAATCGAGGCCACGGGGGCTCTCCCGGACCAGAATCAAGCCAAGATAGTCGACCCGAAGTTCGAGCGCGGCGTCGATGTCGACTTCTCGCGTGAAGCCGCAAAATTTGATTCTGGGGCTCATGCGGGCAGCGTCAGAAAGTCGGGCAGGCCCCATTCGACCGGGTAGAGCGGGCCCAGAAAACAGAGCCCATTGGCTTCGGCCGTAACGCCTGCCTTGGTCCGATCGCGGCTTTCCAGCACCTGTTTCAGCCAGGCTGCATCGCGCTCACCGCGGCCGATCGGCAACAGGCTGCCTACGATGTTACGGACCATGTGATGCAGAAATGCGTTTGCCTGGATGTCCATATGAATCCGGTCGCCGTCACGGCTGAAGCGGATCTCGTGAATGGTCCGAACCGGGCTCTTGGCCTGACACGCGACTGTGCGCAGCGCACTGAAATCATGGGTGCCAACCAACACCTGCGCCGCACGTTCCATCGCTTCATGATCGATTGGCTCGCGTACCCATGACAGGAGGCGACGCCCGATTGCCGGGCGGGTCGGGCGATTCGCGATGGTGTAGCGATAGCGCCGGGCTCGCGCCGAAAATCGGGCGTGGAATTCGGCCGCCACGGGTTGCACGAAATGAATGACAACCGTATCGGGCAGCAGAGAATTGCCGCCTAGCATCCAGGCGCGTGCGCTGCGAACCGCATCGGTATCAAAGTGCACGATCTGGCACCGGGCATGCACGCCCGCATCAGTCCGCCCGGAGCAGACGACTTCGACCGGATGATTGGCGACCTTGCTCACGGCTGCCTCGACGCAGGCCTGCACGCTTGGTGCGTTCAGCTGCGTTTGCCAGCCCTGGAAGGCTGAGCCGTCATATTCAATGCCAAGAGCGATGCGCACGGAACGGTTTCAGGAATTGGGCCGGTAATGATGGCAGATGCGACTGTTAGCACCAAAGGGGACTGAGCTAGCGGGCGGCGAGAGGCCCTTTCGCTTCGGTTAGTAGCGCGACAGCTGTCCAGTGATAGCAACGGATTCTGCTGTCGCCAAGGTGTCGCAAGTTGCCCTCTCCCCAGCCCTCTCCCACTCGCGTGGGAGAGGGAGCACTCCCTCCCCGCGAGCGCGGGGGAGTGGCCGGGAGGGGGGTGCTTGCGACCGGAATCGTCGCCACACCCAAATCTATTACATTGAAAAAACAATAGGTTATGGCGGGTTTGGTGAGAGTCGGCATTCGCCGGGCAATCGAACTCGCCTCGGCCGTCGCGCCGGAGTCACGCGCCAAAAGAAAAAGGGCTGGCAGATGCCAGCCCAGTTTCCAACCAAGACGGTTGAATGGCGTTGTACGTCAGGACTTAACGAATCTCAGCGAGCAACTTGCGCGCTTCGTCCTTCTGCTTGTCGTTACCTTCGGTCATGACCTCATCGAGCATGCTCTTGGCACCATCGCTGTCGCCCATGTCGAGATAGGCGCGGGCCAGATCGAGCTTGGTCGCCACCGCATCGTCGCCGAGGAAATCGTCGGTCATCCGCGGCATTTCGATGGTCGCTTCGGGCGGCGCCGTGCGGGTTGTTTCGAGTGTGAAATTGGGCAGTTCCAGCGAGGGTACTTCCACCGGTTTGGTCTCCGTGAGCTTGTCCAGATCGAAGTCGAGTTCTTCCTTGATGACCGGCGCGTGCTTCGCATCGAGCAGGTTGAAGTCGAAGGTGTCGGTGGCGGGGACCTTGGGCGGTGCAACGGCTGGCGTTGGCGGCGAAATGTCGAAACCGAACTGATCGCGCTGCGGTGTGGCGGTCGGTGTGCTGGGACGCGGCGGCTCGTCGAAGTTCGGTAGTCCGAAGGGGTCGTGCTCCGAACTCGAGAAATCCGGGCTCGAACCACCGTGATGGTCTTCGGCAAACAGCGGGTGGCTTGGGCACAGGTCGCGACCCATCAGCACGGCACCTTGCCACTCCGGCACATCGGTGCTCGGAATTTGCGCATACATCGCCTCGGCCTGCGCTTCGAACTTGTCGACGTTGCGCGAGGTGTAGTAGTGCTCAAGCAAACTCAGGTGGGCGTTGAGATCGGTCGGGTCGCGTGACAGTTCGGCCAGCATGCGACCTTCTTCGGGATCGCCCGAATGGCTCGCCGCGGTGGCACCACCGGCGACGCCGCCAGCAAACGCGTCCGACAGCGGGCTCCGAGCCAGCGAACTCTGCGCCGGCGCAGACTTTCCAGCCGCAGGGGCTTTCTTGCGACGGGTGAGTCCGAAAATGGCCAGGCCGGCGATCAGTAGCGCACCCAGCGCTCCGGCGCCCCACACCATCGGGTTCATGTAGAACGGCTGCGGCGGACGCTCCTCTGCGGCTGCTGGCGTCGGGTCGGCCGACTCTTCGGGCAGCGGTACAGGCGTCGGCTCGGTGCCGGCGTCGGTGGTTTCCGGCTCCGTTTCGCCGCTGGTATCGGTGCCGGTTTCAGTACCGGTGTCGCTACCGTCAGCAGGCGTCGCCGTGATGGGCTCCGCTTCCGTGCTCGTGTCGGTTGCCGTGTCGCCGTTGGCGCTGGCATCGGTTGCTACGGGCTCCGCAGTGATGGTTTCGGGCTCGGTCGCGGTGGTTGGCGTTGGTTCCGGCGTGGTCGTGACCGGCGCGGTCGCGCTGTCACGAGCCGTCTGTTCGGCGGTTTCGCGTGCCGCTTCAGCTTTTTTGAGTTGGTCTTGCAGGGCTTTGATCTGGGAATTCTGAACAGTGATCAGACGCTGACTCTTGTCCTGCATCTGTTCAAGCTCTTTGACCCGGGCGTCCAATTCTTGATTGTCCCGGGACTTGCTGGCCAGTTCTTCCTTCGTGCGGGTCAGCTCCTGGCGAACCGCCTGGGCCTCACCGGTGCCGCCGCTCACGCCCTGGCGGTCACTGCTGCTGCGATCGCCAGAGGCCGGCGGCACCAGTTCGACCCGCGAGCCCGCGCTGCTGCGCGAGCCGCTGCTGTTGCTGGTGCTGCGGTTGCTCGAATCGGCATCGGCCACCAGCGACGTTTGCGTGCTGGCGATCCAGGTCTGGTTCTGGCTCAGAATTTCAGCGGCGGCTTCCGAAACCGACGTCGCCACCAATTCGTCCGAACCCGGAATACGCAAGACTGCGCCGCGCTTCAGCGCGTTCACGTTGTCCCGGTAGAACGCTTCTGGGTTGGCGCGCAACAGGGCGAGCATCATCTGGTTGATGGTGACCGCGTCGCCCGGACGGGTCGTACTGGCAATTTCCCAAAGCGTCTCGCCTGCTGCAATGGGGCCATACTCGCTCGAGGCAGACGCCGACGGTGTTGGGCTCGGTTCAACCGGAGCCGGCTCGACCGGTGGCGGCTCGGTTGGCGCGGTTTCGACCGGCATCGTCTCGCTAGGCGGGACTTCGGCGATCGGCTCAGGTGCCGTTTCAACCGGGGCGGGCGTTGGTTCCACCGGCTCCGGAACCGGCGCGGGTTCTGGTTCGGCTGCTGTTTCTGGGGCGATGGTCTCCGGCTCGGCGACCGGCGCTTCAGTAATCGGTGTTGCAGCGGGTTGCGCTGTGGATGGTACCGATGGGGCGGTCGGCTCGATCGTGGCTGCCGGTGATGTGATCGGCGGCTCCAGGAGCACCGAGTATTCCCGCAGCAAGCGGCCGTTCGCCCAGTTCACTTCGACGAGGAACGTCACGAACGGTTCGCGGATCGGCTCAGCTGAGCTGACCTGGATCACCGGTTCGCCGCGGGCGTTCTTGGCCACGTCAAACGTGATCGGAACCGAGATCTCGCCGATGTTGAGACCCACACGTGCGAACTCATCCGCCGAGGCCAGTTTGACGGCAAGCGTCTCGGCCTCGGCCGGGCTCGACACATAAACCGGGATTTCAGCAGTAAGCGGTTGATTCAGCTCAGATTTGACGCTGATGCCGCCCAGGCCAAGCGCCATCGCTGCCGGGCTGCCCAGCGCGAGTGCGATTGCCAGTGATAGTCGCAAATTTCGATTCATCGTCCAGCCCCCGAATATCGGTGGTTTGTTCGAGTCGGCAACCACTTGCCGACCTTAGTTAGAAACCAGCTTATAACACGGCCCTAAGTGTAGGGGAAGATTAGGTTTTCACGTAAGCTGACTTTCGTGAACCGGTTCCCTGTTTGCCGGCCGCGGTCGATCATGAAGGCGGGCCGGGTTGAAGGCAAGCCGCATGGCGACCGGGGTCGGCGCTTAAACGTTGCCCTCTTGTCAGCCTTAGGTCATTGATTGAGAAACAAAACCCAACTCGCATGAAGGCGCTTCGCCTGACTTGGTCAGGCGCCCATGCCGCCATTTGGGCCGAATCGGCGAACGGGTCCGCCAGCCAAAAGCCGGCCGGGTCCGCCACATCGGTGCCGTCAGAGGTAGTCGCGAATCAGAATTTCGGCGATCTGAACGGCGTTCAGGGCCGCGCCCTTTCTGATGTTGTCGGAAACGACCCAGAGATCGATCCCGTTCGGATGCGAGATGTCCTGACGGATTCGCCCGACAAACACATCATCTTTGCCAGCGGCATGCGTGACTGGGGTCGGATAGCCGCCTGGTTTGCGCTCGTCGACCACGGTCACGCCCGGTGCCTGCCGCAGCAGTTCGAACACTCGTTCGATGCTGATGGGCGACTTGGTTTCCAAATGCACCGCTTCGGAGTGCCCGTAAAACACGGGCACGCGAACGGCGGTCGGATTCACCTGGATCGACAGGTCTTCGAAGATCTTCTGCGTTTCCCAGACCATCTTCATTTCTTCTTTCGTGTATCCATTTGGTTGGAAGTCGTCGATCTGAGGAATCAGGTTGAACGCAATCTGCGCCTGAAACTTCTTGACGCTGAGTTCCCGGAAATTGAGCATGTCAGCAGTTTGCTTGCCGAGTTCTTCGAGCCCCGATCGACCAGCGCCGGAAACCGACTGATACGTGGCTACATTGATCCGGGTAATGCCCACTTCGCGCTGGATGGGTGCCAACGCCACGAGCATCTGCATGGTGGAGCAATTCGGATTCGCAATGATGCCGCGCTTGGTGTACCCGGCAATCGCGTGCGGGTTTACCTCGCTGACGATCAATGGGATATCGTCGTCGTAGCGAAAATGCGATGTGTTATCGACGACGACGCATCCGGCCGCCGCCGCGCGCGGCGCGTACTTGGCGGACACGCTGCCGCCGGCTGAGAACAACGCAATGTCGGTGCCGGTGAAGTCATAGGTATCGAGATTCTGAACCAGCAGTTGTTTTTCCTTGAACGCCACGCGCGAACCCGCCGAGCGCTCGCTCGCCAGCGGCACCAGCTCCGAAATCGGAAACTGTCGCTCGGCGAGGATGCTGAGCAGGGTGTCGCCCACCGCGCCAGTGGCGCCAACGACTGCGACTTTGTATTGAGCTTTCTGAGCCATCTTGATTCTCTCGTTACGCGTGTAGGGGAGAGTCTGAATCCATTCGTCCTGGACATTCAGGCCCGCCTTGGTTCATTCCTGGTCCGTGCCCGCCGGAATGCGCGGGGCGACAACGCCAACGTCGCCGCATTGCGCCCGATGACGCATGGCTTGATCCATCAGCACCAAGGCCAGCATGGCCTCGGCAATAGGCGTGGCGCGAATGCCGACGCAAGGATCGTGGCGACCCTTCGTGATGACCTCGACCGGCTCGCCCTGGGTATTGACGGTCTGGCCCGGCAGACGCAGGCTGGAGGTGGGCTTGATGGCAATTCGCGTGCGAATCGTCTGGCCGGTGGAAATGCCTCCCAGAATGCCGCCGGCATGATTGCTGAGAAAGCCATCCGGGCGCATCTCATCGCGATGCTCACTGCCTTTCTGCTCGATCGCCGCAAAGCCATCGCCAATCTCGACGCCTTTGACCGCGTTGATGCTCATCATCGCCAGCGCGATCTCGGCATCGAGTTTGCCGTAGATCGGCTCACCCCATCCGGGCGGCACGCCTTCTGCGACCACCGTTACCGCCGCGCCGATCGAATCACCTGATTTGCGCAGCGCGTCCATATAGGCTTCTAACTCGGTAACCATGTCGGGATCGGGCCAGAAGAAGGGGTTGGTCTCGACCACCTGCCAATCGTGCTGTCGTGGCTTAAGCGGACCGAGTTGCGACAGATAGCCGCGCACCGTGATGTTGAATTGCTGCGCGAGCCAGGCTTTGGCAATCACGCCTGCAGCCACGCGCATCGTAGTCTCGCGAGCGCTGGAGCGGCCGCCGCCATTTGGATCGCGAATCCCGTACTTCTGCCAATACGTGTAGTCGGCATGGCCGGGACGAAACTGCGCATCGATGTCGGCGTAGTCTTTGCTGCGCGCATCGGTGTTGCGGATGAGCAACGCGAGCGCCGTGCCCGTGGTCTTACCTTGATAGACCCCGGACAGAATCTCGATCTCGTCCGTTTCGTGACGCTGCGACGTGTGCCGGGATTTACCCGTGGCGCGGCGATCCAAGTCGTGGCGGAACTGCTCCGGCGCAATGGCAATGCCAGGCGGCACGCCATCGATCACACAGCCAATGGCCGGCCCGTGGCTTTCGCCAAAGGTGCTCACTGACAGAATCTTGCCGAAGCGGTTCACACTCACAGACCGCGCTCCTTGGCGACCACGGCGAATTCGTTGTGCCAAGTCAGCAGGTCTACTTTCTCAAGCAGGAAGATGCCCATTTGCCCAACCTTGAATTCAATCCAAATGAAGGGCACCTGCGGGAACAGATTGACCAGCGCGCGCTCGGATTCACCAACTTCGCAAATGAGAAACCCGTCGTCGTTCAGAAAATTCGGCGCATCGCGCAGGATTCGCAGGGCCAGATCGAGTCCGTCCTCACCCGCAATCAAACCGCTCTCCGGCTCATGCCGGTATTCGTCTGGCAAGGCTTCAACTTCTGCGCGCGTGACGTACGGTGGGTTGGTGACGATCAGGTCGTACGTCTCGCCAGTCAGTTCGTTGAACAAATCCGACTTGAGCAAGCGCACACGATCGGCGACCAACAGGCGATCGGCGTTTTCCTGGGCGAGGCCCAGTGCGGCATCGGACAGATCGACCCCGTCCACCAACGCCTCCGGGAGGTAATGAGCGCTCGCAATGGCAATACAGCCGCCACCGGTACAGAGGTCGAGCACGCGGTTCAGTGGTCGGCCGTTGCGCCATGGTTCGAAGCCGGCTTCGATGAGCTCGGCAATGGGTGAGCGTGGCACCAGCGCGCGCTCGTCACACTTGAACGACAGTGCTGCAAACCAGGCCTCGCCAGTGAGGTAGCAGGCAGGTTTGCGTTCGTTGATCCGACGTTCAAACAACGCGAGCACGGCAGCTTTTTCGGCCGCTACGAGACGCGCCTGACCGTAAACCGGATTCAGGTCATGCGGCAGGTGCAGCGCGTGCAACACCAGCTGCGTGGCCTCGTCCAGCGCGTTGTCGTAACCATGGCCAAAGGTCAGGCCGGCTGCGGCAAAACGGCTGGCGCCGTAGCGGATGAAGTCAAGAATGCTGGCAAGTTCGGCGGTCATGGTGGTCGGCCTTCACAGAAAGAGGCCGATTATAGGGTTCTACCCCGTTATACTCAGGGGCTACTCTGACTTTCTACTGACGATTGCTCATGTCACGGTTACCGAAATTGATCGTGCTGGTGGCGGTGTTGGCAGCCGTTCTCGGCTTCCTGCTGTCGCGCCAGCAATCAGCCACCACGCCGCCCCCTACACCCACCAGCCTGGTGTTGTTTGGCAAGGCCAATCCATTGCCCGAGTTCTCGCTGGAGCGCGCGCAAGGCGGTGCGTTTACCAAGCAGGACTTGCAGGGCAAGCTCACGTTGATGTTCTTTGGCTTCACGCATTGTCCGGATGTTTGTCCGACCACACTTGCCACCATGCGCGAGATTGAAACGCGTCTGCAGGACGATCCCGCGCTGGACCGCATTCAAATGGTGTTCGTATCGATCGATCCGGATCGCGATACGGCCAATGTACTCGCCGAGTACACGAAGTTCTTCTCCGAGCGCGTCGTGCCGCTGCGTGGGAGTGATGAGGCGCTGGCGGGCCTGACCAAGTCCTTGGGCGTGGTCTACTTTCGCGAGAAAAAGCCGAATGGCGATATCCAAGTCGATCACAGCACGAAGATTTCGCTGATCGATCCCGAGGCGCGCATGGTGGGCGAGATCAAGCCCCCTCACGATGGCGCAAGAATCGCAAACGATCTGAAAGCGCTGGTGTCCCCGTGAGTCTGTTGGTTCGTGTTTCCTATTTGTTGCCGCATCGATTCCTGTCCCGCCTTGCGTTGTACGCGGCACGCTGGCGCTTTCGGCCGTTCAAGAACGCGATGATCCGGTTCATTGCGACCCGTTTCGGTGTCGACTGGACCGAGGCCGAAATCACCGATATCGAACAGTTCGAGCACTTCAATGCGTTCTTCACGCGCGCGCTGAAGCCAGGCGTGCGCCCGGCCGGTGCGGCGCCAGTGCTGATGCCGGCGGATGGCAAAGTATCCAAGGCTGGGCCCGTCACCGCCGGGCGTATCCTGCAGGCGAAAGGGGTTGACTACTCGTTGGCCGAATTGCTGGCCGATCACTCCTTTGCGAGCGCGTTCGAAGGTGGCTGCTTTATCACGGTGTACTTGTCGCCGCGCGACTATCACCGGGTTCATATGCCCGCAGCGGGCAAGCTGATCGAGACCCGGCATGTTCCCGGTCGTCTGTTCAGCGTGTCACCGTCGGCGGTCAACACCGTGCCGGCGCTGTTCGCGCGGAATGAGCGTCTGGTGTGTCGGTTTGACACCGAATTCGGACCGATGGCCGTGGTCATGGTCGGGGCGTTGCTGGTCTCGGGCGTGTCGACCGTGTTTGGCGGCGATGAGATTCCGCCTTATGCAAACCGGGTGCGTGTGCGCGACTACCGAGGTCAAGACGTCCGACTCGACAAGCTGGCCGAGATGGGGCGTTTCAACTATGGCTCCACGGTGATCGTGGTGCTGCCGAAGGGCTTTCAAATGCTGGCCACCGAAGTCGATCAGCCGGTGCGGCTTGGGCAGGACCTGGCGGCGGCAGTTGGGACGATTGGTTCGGCATAAATTGAGTTGAACTTCCGGTTCAACTCAATAGCGCAGATACCGCCCTGAACGCAGCCGGCATCGGGGAGGGCGCCCCGCCGCAAATTGAGTCCTGGGTCGCAGATTGAGAATCTCGCGTCGCGCCGAAGTCCTTTATGTGATCGGATTGGCAACATCGCGGGGCCGGCTCCGTCATCGTTCACGCCGCTCGCCATCTCCCGTATCGAGACCTGCCATGACCCAGAACGTTGCCCAACGCATGATTTCCCGGACCACGGCATTTGCACGTTATCTGGCGCTGGTGCGGCAGTTCAATGTGGTGCATGGCGCGATTTCGGAACTGTCGAAAGACGAGCGGCGCAAAATCGCGCTGACGGCGTTGTCCGAGCTGAACCGGGCCGAGACCAGTCACGTCACCCCAAGCCCCGAAGAAGTGGCTGACTTGGCCGTCCAGGCGGCGGTGGCACTGCCGAAAGTCCGGTCCAACGTCTGGCAGATCAAGGAATCCGGAATCCGTCGCTGGTTGGTCTCGGCGTATCGGGCGACGGCCAACTCGCCCTATGGCGAGGTGCAGAGTCTGCACCGTCAAGTCATGCGTGCGCTGCGCACCATGAACGAACTGAACAAAGGTAACGGTTGGGACGTCGCCCGCATCGCCTGATCGCCGCACGTCACCGAAACATCACTCAAATTTGCCCGAAATGGGCCGCCCGGGCCACACTGACGCCAAGTGGCCTGGGTTTGCTTTTTTTGATGGGCCGCGTGCTGCCGGCATTGGTTGATCGCCCTAACCCAGGGCCTGGATTCGCGGAACACGACCGTTTGGCGGGGCTGAACCAGTCCATCCTGGACGATCTGACCCGCACCGAGCTGGCTAATCGCCTGCCCCGGCGACGCCCAGGGGCCGGACTCAATGCTTCCTGTTGCCTTGGAACATGTTCAGTGGCGTTCTAGGTCTCCGGGGTGTCACAGTGTGAATTCCATCACGTCAGTTGCGAATTTTCGTGTCGGTTTGCCGCCTCCAACAAGGCGCTGACAGCGCTGCTTTCAATGGCAGCGCGCTTGCCCTGGTGCCATATCACGCCGCCCAGCGACCAGTCCCTGGCTCGTGCCTTCATGGTCTGCAACGAGCGTCCTGGCTCGTTCTTTGCGTCATTCTTGACCGACGCGCGATCGATGGTGGGCCAACCAGCGTCGCCCTGGTCCGGGTCTGCCCGGACCAGGGAATTTGGGCCGCTTTCTGCCTGGTTGGCAGGGTCGGGCTGGAGCAGACAGTCCAAATCCGCATGATATATTTCAAATCATTGCTGAGCGTGTGCACAAAAATGCTACGTAAGTCTTGAGAAATGTTGTCGAAATAGTTGAAACTACAAGAGAATCGGGTACCGGGCCGGAATTTCATGAAGCGATTGCTCCTAACAACACTTATCAGCGCCTTGTCTGGCCATGCTCTTGCGGTCGGCGACGGCTTTGATTTGGGCCCCATGCGGGTCATGCCGACCGTCGGCCTCAGTGTCGGCTACGACAGCAACGTTGCGTTGACGTCGCATGACGAGATCGATTCCTTGGTAACGCGCCTGTCACCAGGTGTCCGGCTGCAATCCGGCGACGCGCGGAACCGCTTCACTGGAACGGCGTCCATGGACTTTGGCTGGTACGACAGTTCCAGTCAGGACGACTACATCGACTACGGCTTATCTGGCGAATGGTTGTACAACCCGGTCGTGCGCCACGCATTTTCGGTTGATGCCGGCTGGCGTCGCGGTCATGACGCCCGCGGCACAGCAGCGCGCGAGGGCAATTTGGCCCTGTTGCCGCTGAATCCGGATGAATACGACAACAGCACGGTCGGTGCCCGCTATCGATTCGGCGCGCCCGGCGCGCGCGGTCGCCTGGAATTTGAAGCCCGGCAGACCTTTGTCGACTACCAGAACAATCGCGAGTACACGCGATTCCGCGACCGCGACGACTTCTTGCTTGGTGGCGCGTTTTACTGGCGATTGGCACCCAAGACATCGGCGCTGGTCCGGCTTGATCAGATCGAGGCTGACTACGACGATGCGACGCTCGATAACACTGAGCGGCATCAGTATGTTGGCGTAGAGTTTGATGCCACGGCCAAGACCAGCGGCACGATCCTGGTTGGACAAGTGCAAAAGGACTTCGACGACCCCGCGCGTGACGACTTCAGTGGTCTCAGTTGGCGCGCGGGCGTATCGTACAAGCCGCGTACCTATTCGGTCATTGAGCTGAGTACCGGCCGCGAAACGGACGAAACGAACGGCTATGGCGACTACATTCTGCGCGAAGACATTGCGCTGGCCTGGTCGCATCAATGGTCGGAACGTTGGTCGACACAAATCGATATTGGCAACGCCAATGAGGAATATCGCGGCCTCGGTCTGCAGCCAGATCGGCAGGGTCGTAGCGATGATTCCAACTACTACGGCGTCGCCGGTCAGTATCAGATTTCGCCATGGTTGCGCTTTGGCGCCGGATTCAAGTCCTACGACCGAAATTCGGATATACCGGAGCTTAACTACCAGCGCCAGACGCTGTTGTTTTCACTCGAAGCATCGCTTTAAGAGCGTAGACTCTGCAGCCAATCGGGTGATGGAGGTTGCTGAGTCATGTTCGTGCGTTGGATTGCCCACTATTGCTTGATCGGCTTCCTCTGGGTGGCCGGTGCAGCGTTTGCTGCGGCACCGGGCAATGCCACACGTGACTTGGATGCATTCGCCGACTATCGGCTCGGCCCGGGCGACACCGTGCTGGTCGAAGTATTTGGCGAGCCTGATCTGACCGTCACGACCAAGATTCCGCAGAATGGTCGTCTGTCGTATCCGTTTCTCGGCGCGATCCCGGCGACCGGCATGACGCCAAAGCAGCTCGAAACCATCATTCGCGATGGTCTCGCCGGGGATTACCTGGTTGACCCGAAAGTCACCGTGACGGTTTCTGAGTATCGACCGGTATTCGTCAACGGCCAGGTGAAGACGCCGGGCAGCTTTCCGTTCCAGCCCGGGCTCACCGTACGTAAGGCGGTGTCATTGGCCGGTGGGCTGACCGAGCGCGCGTCGGACAAGCGCATTTCACTCATCGCGGAAGGCGACACCCAAAAACGGCAGGTTGCAATGGACGCCCTGGTGAGCCCGGGCGACATCGTCACGGTCGAAGAGAGCTTCTTCTAAAGGCGGCCTGCGCAGTTTGTCATGGCGTGCCAACCCACGCTGAGTCCGGAAACCGGCCGGGCCCAATATGGGTCTGAAAGTCCAGGATGGACTGGTTCGGGCCCTCATTAACAGTCCGGCTGCTAACATTCACCTATTCCGAGGCCAGCGCAACTTTGCCATGAACAGCGTATCCCGTCCCGAAGAGCTCGAGCTTGAGGGGCCAGAGCAACGTGAGTTGCCGAATCTGCAGGATTACCTGCGCATCCTGTTCCGCTATAAATGGGGCATCCTGGTGCTCATGATTGTCGGTGGCGTGATTTCGGCGCTCCGGGCCATGTCGGAAGTGCCACTCTACGACGCCACAGCGACGATGCTGATCGAGCGGCAGGCCGCGCGGTTTGTGTCGATCGAGGAAGTGTATCGCGGCTCACAAGGCTGGGACTTTGGCGAGTACTACCAGACCCAGTACGAAATTCTGCGCTCGCGCCCAATTGCCGAGCGCGTCGTCGACAAGCTTGGGGTGGAAGCCTTTAACAAGAGGCAGGGTAACGCCAAGCCTGCTTTCAGCTGGCGCAATTTGTTTGGTGGGGCGCCCGAGCCGGCGCCGGCAGCAGCTCCGGTCGATCCCAAGATCGCCCGCGAAGTTGCGATCAATACAGTCATCGGTTCGCTCGATGTAATGCCGGTCCGGAACAGCCAACTCGTGCGCATCCGGATGCGCGGACCGAATCCCGAATTTGCAGCGATGCTCGCGAACACGCATGCGCAGGCCTATATCGAGGAAATGCTGGAAGGTCGGCTGCAAATGACGCAAACCGCCTCGCAATGGCTGAACGAGCGCACCAAGGGATTGCGCGAAAAGCTGGAAGCGTCCGAGAAGACGCTGCAGGAGTTCCGCGATCGCGAGCGCTTGCTGGACGTCAAGGGCGTCGACAGTCTCGCATCGACGGAACTGGGTCTCGCGAGTGAGCGCTTGGCCGAAGCGCGGCGCGAGCGGATCGACAAAGAGACGGCATACAACCAGATTCGCAACGCCCGCAGTCTGGAAGAAGTGCCCGCGCTGCTGGTGTCGCCGATTGTGCAGGAATACAAGACGGCGCTGACCCAAGCCGAATCGGAAGTGCGCGAACTGTCGCAGCGCTATGGGGCGCGGCATCCGAAAATGGCCGAAGCCAATACCAAGCGTGAAGCGGCGCAGGCGTCCCTGGGGCGGCAATTGAAGATCGCTGCCAACGCGGTGGAGGGCGAATATCGTGCTGCGGTCAGTCGCGAAAACGCGCTCAGCGGCGAGTTGGGTGCGGCGAAAGGCGAGCTTCTGGACTTGAATCGCAAGCAGTACGAACTGACTGCGCTTGAGCGCGAAGTCGACGGCAATCGGCAGATCTACGAGCTGTTCCAAAATCGCTTCAAGGAAACGTCGGCAAGTGGCGGTGTGCAGACCGCGAACGCGCGTCTGGTCGAAAATGCCCAGATTCCGAATGCGCAGGTTTGGCCGAACAAGCGGCGCGCGACGATGATCGGGCTATTGATCGGCCTCGCGCTCGGTATGGCGCTGGCGCTGATTCTGGACCACATGGACAACACGCTGAAGGGCGCCGAAGACGTCGAAAAGCGGCTGGGCCTCGCGGTGATTGGTCTCGTCCCGAAACTCAAGTCACTGTCTGAAGGCGGCGAGTTGCCGATCAATTATTTTGGCGCGCACCCGCAGTCTTCGTTCTCCGAAGCGATTCGCACGATCCGAACCGGCGTGTTGCTATCGGCCGTCGACGAAACGCATAAGCGCATCCTGATCACGTCGTCGGTGCCGAGCGAAGGCAAGACCACGTTGTCGATGAATCTCGCGACGGCGCTCGGTCACATGAAAAAGGTGCTGCTGATCGATGCGGACATGCGAAGGCCCTCGATCCACAAGGGTTTGCCGGATCAGCGCCAATCGCCTGGGCTCAGCGAATACATCACCGGCGAGCGTAAGATCTCGGAATGCATGCGCCAGATCGAGGGCTCGAATCTGTTTGTGATGCCCGCCGGCGTTGCGCCACCGAATCCGCTCGAAATTCTGTCGTCGCGCAAGTTCGCCGAATCACTCGAAGCCCTGAGCCGCGCGTTTGATCACGTCATCATCGACTGTGCACCGGCCTGCGCGGTGTCCGATGCACTCGTGCTGTCCAAGCTCGTGCATGGTGTGGTGTATGTGGTGCGCAGCGATTCCACCCAGTGGCAGATCGCCCGGAGCGGCGTGAAGCGCTTGCGCCGGATTGATGCGCCGCTGATCGGTGCCGTGGTCAATCAGGTGGTGCCGCGACGCACGGGCTATGCCTATGGCAAGTACTACTACCATGGTGATGGCTACTACTCGGACTACGGTTATGCCAAGTCCAAGTCCCGAAGCAAGAACAAGGGTTCGTGAGCACGGCTTCATCGATCTGGCGGCCAGGTTGTTGCCGCTGATCGATGATGGTCCGACGCGCATGTCCGATGCGGTGCAGCTGGCCACGGCTGCCGCACAGCACGGCACCGATTTCATCGTGCTGACGCCGAAGTATCAGGATCATCATTATCAGGACCGACGCGCGCAATGCGAGTCGGCGTTTGCGCTCTTGCGAACGCATCTTGCGGAGCGCGGTCTGGCGCTCGATATGGCCTTGGCAGGTACGTGTCGCTTTGATGCGAGTCTGCAGCAGGCGATCACGCGCAACGAGGTGCCTTGGCTTGGGCACTTCGGTGGCGACCGCGTCGTACTGATCGAGATTCCGCGCACGCGTCTGCCGAAGTCGTTCGATCTGGCCGTGGCCTGGATGCGCCGACAACAGGTGCGCCCAATGATTCTCGGCGCCGAGCACAATCACGAGTTGGCTAAATACCCTGAGCGTCTGCAGCAGTTGGTGGATCAGGGGGCGCTCGTCGAAGTCTGTGCGGATTCCTTGGCCGGCGGCCGTGGCCCGTTTGCGCAGGTCAGTGCTCGCCGCATCGTGGCACAAGGTTTGGCGCATGTGCTCGCGAGCGAATGCCAGGACTTGACCGCCCGGCCGCCATGGCTGGAGCCTGGCCGACAGGTCGCCGTGACGCTGGTGGGCGAGGCGGCTGCCGAGGCCATGGTCTATGCATTGCCGGCGCAAATCGCGTCGTATCATTTCCCGCAGTTGACGTTGATATGAGGCGTAGCCAGCTGTTCCGCATGGTGTGGTTCTTGCCGGCATTGGGCTTGTTGCTTAGTTTTGCTGCGGTTGGCTGGCAAGCCCGGCAACTCCGCGTCTTCAAGCAGCACCTGCTTCGTTGTGAGATTGGCGCTGCCGGCTGCCAGGCGCCGCAGCGCGCCTGGTTGGCACAACAGGCACCGGTGCTCGCGTCGCAATTTCGATTTGATGCGGAGTCCGCCGATTTGTTGGCCCGGGCCGAAGTCCTGTTCAGCGCCAATGAAACCGAATTGCCTGCCAAGCGCGCGCACTTGAAGCAGGCGTTGCATTGGACCGAGCAGGCGATCCTATTGCGGCCGCGCTGGCCCTATGCGTATGCGGCACGCCTTGGTGTGCAGCTGCAGCTTGGTGATCTGGATGCCAATAGCGACGCCAGTTGGCGCGCCGCATGGCGCTACGGTCCGAATGAGAAGCGCGTGCTGCAGACGCTCGCCGAAGCCGTGTTTGTCTACCGCGATGCGGGTCGCGCAACGCCAACGCCCGCTGAGCCGATCCTGCAAGCGTTGGTTCGCCGCGATCGACCGAAGCTGATCGAACTCGGGACGCGCTTTGGTGCCCGCGATATGCTGTGTCCGCCGGGCGCTGCCTTGGCCGACGATCCCCTGTGCCAACCTGCCAATCGCTTATGACCATTGCTGCCCTGTCTGATCAAGTTGCTGAACTGGCTCGCCGTCTGGATGACCTGGAGAGTCGGTTCGCCTTTCAAGACGACGTCTTGGGAAGCATCAGCCCGGGCGTGGCATTGGGGGCGCGCAAAATGGTTGACCTGGAGTCGGAGCTTCAGAGCCTTCGCCGCGAAGTGGCGATGCTGCGCGTGGCTCTAGGGCATGATGTCCGCGACGAAGCGCCACCGCCGCACTACTGACCGCCAGTCGCGCGCGCTGTTTAGCGCCACGCTAACTCGGCTGACAGGTCGGCTTGCCCGAAACGAATCAATCACTTGCGTCGCCGCGTTTGTGCGGAAGCGCCGTGGCGGATGATCCCGTATGGCGTGGGCGCCCATCGATTCGTGCGTCAATTCCGGCCCGAACTGGGTTCGAAGCCCCGGTTCGGGGTATGCTTGCCAGCTCGATTCTGAACCCGCAAACCTGTCATGTCCGATTCGATTCGTGACCAGTTGTTGAAATTGGGGCTGAAACCCGCGCCGAAACCGGAGCCGAAGCCAAATAGCGGACCAAGGCCACAGGGCCAGGGCCGTCCGCCGCATGGTCAGGCCAACCCCGCCGGTAAAGGCGGGGCGCCCAACCGTCATGGCGGACCGGGTCACAAGCCTGGCGCTGGCCAAAATCCGGGCGGCAGGCCCCATGGTGGTCGACCCCATGATGGCAAGCCGCACGGCGGCAAGCCGAACCAGGGTGGTCCACAGCAGCCGCGCCCGCAAACCCAACATGGGCACCCTGGCCGATCGCAGGCGCATGCTGGCAAGCCGCAGGCGCCCCGCAGCCGCGAGGAAATGGACTTGGCAAAGGCGTATGCCTTGCGCGCGCAAGCTGAGCGGGCCGAGGCTGAGGCGCTGAAAAAGGCGGCCGAGGAAAAGGCGCGGCAAAAGAAAGAGCGCAAAGAACGATTGCAGCGTCTCTTGGACGGCAAAGCGCTCAACCTGCCGCCCGAGCAGGCTGAGCTGCCGCGGCATTTTGAGCATCGCGGCAAGATTCGGCGCGTCTACGTCGACGACGCGCAACTGCAGCAAATCAATCAGGGCGATTTGGCCATCGTCCAATTGGAAGCGCGTTATCTGATTGTCAACCGGGCTTTGGCCGAAGACGTTCAGACGTTTGCCGCCGACATGGTGGCGTTGCTGCTGGCCCCGGGCGAAACCGACACCGGTCCCGAGATGCCCGATGCGGCGGCGTTGCCAGCGGCTGCACCGCTGACGCCGGCCATCGAAGCGGCGGTCGAACCGATTGCTGCAGAGGCGTCGGCAGTTGCGGCCGGGTCGGTTGATGCGGTCCCGGTTGATGCGGGTTCCGCCGACTGAGTCGCATCGACAGATTCGCCGACTGGTGACGGTTGGCGGATCCGTCTGATGACTTTTGTCGGGCAGCGGTCGGCCTGGTGATTCGCGTGGCATCCGTTGACGAACCGTGGATTGCGGGTTCGGAAACGGGGGCAGTACCATATCGATGCTGTGCGGGAGAGTCGCGTGCCAGAATCTGGTGCGCGCGCCGAAGGAGCAACCGCCCCGGAATCTCTCAGGCCAAAGGACCGTACGGCTCCTGTGCGTGCACAGGGAACACATCTGGAAAGTGAGCCGGCCTCCGGCTCCGCCGACGGGATAACGCTCTCAGGCGCAAGCGACAGATGGGGTTCGACCCAGTATTCATTGCTGGGCACCTTTTCCCTGTCTCGATGCCAATGCCATGAGCCCGACGCAACTGCCCACGCCCCATATTGCCCGCGATTTTGCGGCCCGCCACATTGGCCCGGCCCCGCACGAAGTGCGCGCCATGCTCGACACCATCGGCGTTGACTCGCTCGACCAGTTGATCGACGAGACCGTGCCGGAGTCCATCCGGTTGCATCAGATGATGCGCATCGGCCGTCCCTTGAGCGAAGTAGAAGCGCTCGGCCGTATGCGCGAGTTGGCCAACCGCAACCAAGTGTTCACCTCGCTGATTGGCCAGGGTTATTACGGCACCCATCTGCCGCTCGTCATTCAGCGCAACATTCTTGAGAACCCGGCATGGTACACGGCGTACACGCCGTACCAACCGGAAATCAGCCAGGGCCGCCTCGAAGCGCTGCTGAACTTCCAGACGATGGTCTGCGAACTGACGGCATTGGATGTCGCCAACGCGTCGCTGCTCGATGAAGGCACGGCCGCGGCCGAGGCGATGGCCGTCGCCGAGCGGGTGTCGAAGTCCAAGGTCAAAGCATTTTTCGTGGATGCTGCCTGCCATCCGCAAACCATCGCCGTGGTGCGCGTGCGCGCCGAACCGTTGAATTGGGATGTCATTGTCGGCGATCCAAACAAGGACCTGGATCCAAGCAAGGTGTTTGGCGTGTTGTTGCAATATCCGGGCACGCAAGGTGGTATCCGCGATGATCGCGAACTGATCGCCAAGATCAAAGCGGCCGGCGCGATTGCGATCATGGCTGCCGATCCGCTTGCCCTGACCGTGCTGACGCCGCCGGGCGAGCTGGGTGCCGACATGGCCATCGGTTCGACGCAGCGCTTTGGCGTACCGATGGGTTACGGTGGTCCGCATGCGGCCTATATGGCGGTGCGCGATGCGTTCAAGCGCTCGATTCCGGGGCGGATCATTGGTGTCTCCGTTGATTCGCGTGGCCGTCCGGCCTCGCGCCTCAGTCTGCAAACGCGCGAACAGCACATCCGCCGCGAGAAGGCGACATCGAATATCTGCACCGCACAAGTGTTGCTTGCAGTGATCGCCTCCATGTACGCGCTGTATCACGGTCCAGAAGGCCTGAGTGCGATCGCGCACGATGTGCATGTACGCACGGCGACGCTGGCGCAAGGTCTGCAGAAGCTTGGCTTCGAGCTGGCGCACGAGCACTTCTTCGACACGATCACCGTGCGTGCCGGTGCGCAGCAACGGGCCGTCATCGAGCACGCGCTCGCGGGTCGCATCAACCTGCGCATCCTGCCGGATGGTCTGCTTGGCATCAGCCTCGATGAAACAACGACTGACGCCGTGGTGGAGCTGGTCTGGCGCGCGTTTGGCGGCGAGTTCCGCTATGCCGATATCAACGAGCAGGCGGGTTCTCATTTGCCCGCAAACCTGCGCCGTGCTGGCTCGTGCCTGAAGCACCCGGTGTTCAGCCGCTATCGCTCGGAAACCGAGCTGCTGCGCTACATGCGAAAGCTCGCCGATCGCGATCTGGCGCTTGATCGCGCAATGATCCCGCTCGGCTCGTGCACGATGAAGTTGAATGCGACGGCCGAAATGATTCCGGTGACGTGGCCCGAGTTTGGTGGCCTGCATCCGTTCGCGCCGGCCGAGCAGGCGCACGGCTATTTGGAAATGTTTGAAGACCTGAAGGCGTGGTTGTGCGAGATCACGGGCTACGATGCCGTCAGCCTGCAGCCCAACTCCGGTGCGCAGGGCGAATATGCGGGCTTGCTGGCGATCCGCGCGTATCACTTGAGCCGCGGTGACACCCATCGTAGCGTCTGTCTGATTCCCTCCAGCGCGCACGGGACGAATCCCGCGTCGGCGCAGATGGTGGGCATGGACGTCGTGGTCGTCAATTGCGACAGCGAAGGCAACGTCGATCTCGGTGATCTCCGCGCGAAGGCAGAACAGCACAGCGCGAATCTGGCAGCGTTGATGATCACGTATCCGTCCACGCATGGTGTGTTCGAGGAGCAGATTCGCGAAATCTGCGACCTGGTGCACCAGCATGGCGGTCAGGTGTATCTGGACGGTGCCAACATGAATGCGCAGGTCGGTCTGTCGCGTCCGGGTGAGTTCGGCGCCGACGTGTCGCACTTGAATCTGCACAAGACGTTTTGCATTCCGCACGGCGGCGGCGGCCCGGGTATGGGTCCAATTGGTGTGCGCGCGCACCTCGCGCCGTTCCTGCCAGGGCATCCGGAGCTCGACGGCGGCAAGTCGCCAGTCGGCCCCGTGTCGGCGGCGCCGTATGGTTCGTCGTCGATCTTGCCGATCTCGTATGCCTACATTCTGATGATGGGTGCCGAGGGTCTGACCGAAGCGACGAAGGTGGCGATCCTCAACGCGAACTACATCGCAAAGCGCCTCGATCCGCACTTCCCGGTGCTCTACAAGAACCACAACGGTCGCGTCGCGCATGAGTGCATCGTCGATCCGCGTCCGCTGAAAGATGCGTGCGGCGTGACGGTGGACGACATCGCGAAGCGTTTGATCGACTACGGTTTCCACGCGCCGACCATGAGCTTCCCGGTGCCCGGCACGTTGATGATCGAGCCGACCGAATCGGAGTCGAAATATGAGATCGACCGCTTCTGCGATGCGATGGTCCATATTCGCGCCGAGATCGCCGCCGTCGAAGCGGGCAAGTATCCAATCGAAACGTCGATGCTGCGCAATTCGCCGCATACGGTGCACGATCTAATCGATGCGGAATGGACGCGTCCGTACAGCCGCGAAGAGGCCTGCTATCCGGCTGGCGTGGATCGGCTCGACAAGTATTGGTCGCCGGTCGGTCGTGTCGACAACGTCTACGGCGATCGCAATCTGATTTGCCTGTGCCCGACGCCCGACGAGTATCGTCAAGACGCCGCCTGAGTCTCACCGCCGCGCGTGCCATCAATGATCGCCATTGATCCAGAGACGGGGCTTGATCGCTATCAAGCCCCGTATCACCTGATTGCGGGCACCAATCGGCATGTGCTGATCATTGCCGAGCATGCGTCGAACGCGGTGCCGCCAGAGCTTCGCGACCTCGGTCTTGGCGCCGATGCGTTGTCTGATCACATTGCATTCGATCCGGGTGTGCGGCTCGTTGTGCAAGCCTTGTTGCAACGCTGGCAGTGCAGTGCCGTGCTCGGCGGTGTATCGCGACTCGTCGCAGATTTGAACCGGTCCGAAAGCAGTCCGAGCTTGATTCTGGCCGAAAGCGATGGCATCGCCGTGCCGGGCAATCAAGCGGTCGATCAGCGTGAACGCGAGCGTCGTGTTGCGGCCTATCACCGGCCTTATCATCAGGCGATCGCAAGCGAGATCGATCAGCGCAGCGCGCTTGGCATCGAGCCGCAAATCGTGTCTGTGCATAGTTTCACACCAGTGCTCGAAGGTTTTTCGCGACCTTGGCAGATTGGTGTGTTGTGGCAGCGCGACCCCGAGCGGCACGCGCGTGTATTGGCCGCATTGAACGACCGTCGCCACATCGTGGGCGACAACGAACCGTACGACGGACGCACGGCGATGGGCTATTCACTCGAAACGCATGGGGTGCAGCGCGGCTTGTGGCACATCATGTTCGAGCTGCGCAATGACTTGATCCGCACTGAGGCCGGTGCGGCGTTCTGGGCAGGGGAGATTGATCACGTGCTGCGTTCAGAACTGAATCTCAAGTTTCATCAGGCTGTTTGACGCAACGGCGCCACATCCACGCCATCGGCAAACATTGCAGCCGCCAAACGCACCGCAATTGGCTCTGGCTCGCGCATCCACGAAAAATGATCGGCCTTGCCGCTCGGAAAGTCATGCGTGCCGAGATTGATGCGCTGATGTTTCGCGCGGCCCGCTTTGTTGACCAGATAGTCGAGCGACGCATGCGGTACATACTGATCTTGGGCCACATGCACGGCCAACACCGGCCTCGTGTCCTGGTTCAGGCGTGACTCCAGATCCGCATCCATGTTGCGCAGACGGTAATGACCCGTCAGCGCGGAGCGGCCCCATTCCGCCATGACACCGCGTGCTTCGCGGCCGGCAAAGCCGATCTTCTGGCCCGGATAGTGACCAATCAATTTGCCGATCAGCGGAAACCCGAGCGCCGCCAAAAACAGCATTGGCCGGCCGAGCCAGGGATAGGTCCGCCAATACGGCGAGCCGCCCGCGACGATGATCGCGCCGGCTGCCGTTTGATCCCGTGCGAGTTGCAGCAGCGCCAGTTGCGAGCCCAGGCTGTGACCACCGAGCCAGATCGGGACGTTGGGCCAATGCTCACGGGCATACTGAAGTCCGGCGTCGATATCGGCGAACAGCGCTTGATAGCGCCAGTCATGACTGCGGGCCGCACGCACGTTGCTCGTGTCCGTGCCGCGCCATTCGTGTGACAAGAGGCCGATCCCGTGCTGGCTCAACGCGTCCGCAAGGCGTTGATACTTGCGGCCGGGTACGCCGAGCGCCGGGCACCAGTAGATCAGCGCGCGGGCAGACGCCGGCACCATGCTGTGGAGCGTGAACTGATGGCCGTCGGCAAGGTGGATGCGGTGTTTGTCCATGTCGGATTTGCACGGTTACTCGGGTTGAAGCGCCACAGTCTGCCGAGTTGCGGGCTTTCGGCAAAGATGCAAAACCGCCCCGGTTCGGCGCTGTATCCGCCAACGCGTCTTGTGCTGGGTCAAGCCTTGCTGCCGGGCGGCGCCTTTTCGAGCTGTTTCATCATGGCGCTCAGTCCACCTTGCAGCGCGTATGACGTGAACCCGATTTTGCTCAGAATGAACGCTGCGGCCGCACTGCGCTCGCCGGTGCCGCAATAGACGAGTACTTCGCGCTTGCGGTCGAGTTCGTCGATCCGGTCTCGGAGATTGAGCAGCGGGATGTTCATTGCGCCCTTGATCGCCCGCTCCTCGAACTCCTCGATCGTGCGGACATCCAGAATCTGCGCGCCTTGGCGGGCCAGAATCGAGGCCTTGCCCGGGCTGACCCAGTCGACCACTGGCGGCGTCAGGATTTCGGCAAAGTCGCGATGGGACAGGCGCATCAGCTTGCCGGCACTCATCATCGCCACCGTGGCGTTGCGGACGCTGCGCGTCAGCAATGCATCCTCGCCGAATGTGTCGCCGCGGACCAGATACGCGACGATGGCGTCGCCACCTTCGGTCAGTTTGGACACCGACGCGGTGCCTTCCTTGATGACGAAGAAGTAGTCGGCTTCGTCGCCCTCGCGAATGATCACCTGCCCGCGACTGACCGGAATTTCTTCCAAGCGCTGGAACAGACGCTCGACCGCGCCGGTCGGCAACTTATGCAGCGCGCGATTGTGCAGCAGGCGGAAGACCCAACGATTGGCGCCAGGGTCGGCGTCATAGTGCTTGAACGTGGTCTGCCGCGTCAGTTGGTCCCAGGTGATGACCTTCTCGGTATACCGGCGGTCCACTTTCAGAATATGGGCGGTCATGGAATCGACCGTGGCCGTGAATCGCCGCGGCTGCAGATCGCCCAGCGCGTAGCGGCCCTGCAGCGAATTGCCATCGGTCGTCTTGGTCTTGCCATCCGGGTAATCACCGCGGACCACACCGCTCAACACGTAAAGCGTGTGCTCGTCGGTATCGCCGGCGCGGAACAGCACAGCCCCCTTGCCGACTTCCTCGATGGCGCATTCCTTAACCAGTTGATCCAGACTTTCCGGGCGCAGTTTGTCCAGCGGGTAGAGTTTCGCCAGGGTTGCTGCGTCGATGTTCATGGAAGGCTGCCTCAATCAATCCAGGGCCTGAGTGTAGCCTTTGCGTCTGCCTTCACAAGCCCTCGGCTTTTGGCGCGTTTCGACTGGTGTCGAGCGCCGGAACCCAGTCAGGTCGTGTGGCTCGGCGTTCCATCGCCGCGATCCAGGTGCCGGGACAACCAGCGCAGAAACAAATCGATACAGAGCATCGTGGCAATCAGCAGGCCAGCCAAGCCGTAGGCGAACGACCAGATCTGCCACTTTGCGGCCGTGGTCGCCGGGAGCACCGTGGTCTGGTAGGCGAGGTCGACCACGTCCTTGATGCGCCATTGGGTTCGCGGCGCTGCGGCTTCGGCCTGTTTGCGGAGGAATTCGGGCAGGTCCTGCCATTTGGCTTCGGCCTGATCCAGCCAGCCAAGGCTTGCCAGATAGTCCTTGCTCTGTTGCGTGGTTTCGGGCGCGTAACGCTCGGCAAGTTGGTTCAACTCGGTCAGGCCGAATGCCTGTTCGGTACTGTCGATCCCGAGCGGCTTGCCAGCGAGCAGGAGGCCTTGCTCGGCGAGAACCCGGCTTTCGGTCTCGATCAGCCGGGACAACACGCCTACTGCGCCGGTTTGCAGGCCGGTCAACATGCTGCAGGCGACGATGGTCAAGCCCAGACAGACCGTGGACGTGCTCAACGCCCAGCCGGGCAAACCGTCGCCGAATCTCACGAATCTGCGCGACAGCCACGCGAGACCGATGCCAAGCAGCAGCACGATGCCGGCGCCCGTGCCGAAATGCACCAGGAAATGCCAGGAGGAACGCCAGAAGAGGTCGGTCATGGGCAACATCTTGCCCGGAAGCCCGCTTCTTGTCATTTCCGGGTGTGCGTGTTTGTCGGTAAACTTACCGCTCAGGCGCAGGACGTTTCGGCGGAAGGACCCAAAAATCCTTCCGCCGCGACTGGATTCGGGCTGAATTCCGGATTCGCACCTTGAGCCAGGCCCTGAACCCGCCTGGCCCAAAACGCTGCCTGCTTTCCACTGCAACTGAATCGAGCCCGTGGCAACACGCGGTTCCCTGGAGACTCATGCCTAAGCGCAACGACATCCGCTCGATCCTGATCATCGGGGCTGGCCCCATCGTGATTGGTCAGGCCTGTGAATTCGATTATTCCGGCGCCCAGGCCTGCAAGGCGCTGAAGCAGGAGGGGTACCGGGTCATCCTGGTCAACTCCAATCCGGCCACGATCATGACCGACCCGGAGACCGCCGACGCGGTCTACATCGAACCGATCAACTGGAAGCGCATCGAGAAAATCATCGCCAAGGAGCGCCCAGATGCGCTGCTGCCGACCATGGGCGGACAGACCGCGCTGAACACGGCGCTCGATCTGGCCGACCATGGCGTGCTGGAGAAGTATGGCGTGGAGCTGATCGGCGCAAGCCGCGAAGCCATCCGCATGGCCGAAGACCGCGAGCTGTTCCGCCGCGCGATGATGGACATCGGGCTTGAATGCCCGCGCGCCGAAGTCGCCAAGTCGATGGACCAGGCGCTGGAGATTCAGGCCAAGGTTGGCTACCCGACGATCATCCGCCCGAGCTTCACGCTGGGCGGCTCGGGCGGCGGCATTGCCTACAACCGCGAAGAATTCATCGAGATCGTCGGTCGTGGTCTGGAACTCTCGCCCGTGCACGAAGTGCTGGTCGAAGAGTCCGTCCTCGGCTGGAAGGAATTCGAAATGGAAGTGGTCCGCGACAAGGCGGACAACTGCATCATCGTCTGCTCGATCGAGAACTTCGACCCGATGGGTGTGCACACTGGTGACTCGATCACGGTTGCGCCCGCACAGACACTAACCGACAAGGAATACCAGCGCCTGCGCGATGCGTCGCTCGCAGTGCTGCGCAAAATTGGTGTCGATACTGGTGGCTCGAACGTGCAGTTCGGGGTCAACAGCGAGAACGGCCGTGTGGTCGTCATCGAGATGAATCCGCGCGTGTCGCGTTCTTCGGCGCTGGCGTCCAAGGCGACTGGTTTTCCGATTGCAAAAGTCGCCGCGAAGCTCGCGGTCGGCTACACGCTCGATGAGCTGAAGAACGACATCACGGGCGGCAAGACGCCGGCGTCGTTCGAACCGGCCATCGACTATGTCGTCACCAAGATTCCGCGCTTTGCGTTCGAGAAATTTCCGGCTGCCGATGCCCGTCTGACGACACAGATGAAGTCGGTCGGCGAAGTCATGGCGATCGGTCGGTGCTTCAAAGAGTCGTTGCAAAAAGCCCTTCGGGGGATGGAGACCGGCAAGGATGGTCTGAATCCGACCGGCCTCGATTTCAGCACGACTGAAGGTCTGGCAGAGCTGAAGCGTCAGTTGAAGGAACCTGGCGCCGATCGCATCTTCTATGTCGCCGATGCGTTCCGCGCGGGTTTGAGTCTCGACGAGGTCTATCAGCTATCGCGCATCGACACGTGGTTTTTGATGGCGATTGAAGAACTGATTCAGACCGAGCTCGAAGTCTCCGATCAGGGCCTGGTGGCGCTGACCGCCGAACGTATGCTGGTGCTGAAGCGCGATGGCTTTGCCGATTCGCGTCTGGCCAAGCTCGTTGGCACCAATGAGGATGCCATTCGCGTGCTGCGGCGCGCGTTGAAAGTGCGTCCGGTCTACAAGCGCGTGGACTCGTGTGCCGCAGAATTCTCGACCTCGACGGCGTATCTCTATTCCACGTACGAGGACGAGAACGAAGCCGAGCCCACCAACCGCGACAAGATCATGGTGCTGGGTGGCGGCCCGAACCGCATTGGTCAGGGCATCGAATTCGACTACTGCTGCGTGCACGCGGCGCTCGCGCTGCGCGATGATGGTTTCGAAACCATCATGGTCAATTGCAACCCGGAAACCGTGTCGACCGACTACGACACGTCCGATCGCCTCTATTTCGAACCGCTGACCTTGGAAGACGTGCTCGAGATCGTCGATTTGGAGCAGCCGAAAGGTGTGATCGTGCAATACGGTGGCCAAACGCCGTTGAAACTTGCGCGTGCACTGGAAGCGAATGGTGTGCCGATTATCGGGACGTCGCCGGATTCGATCGATCTCGCCGAAGATCGCGAGCGCTTCCAAAAGCTCATTGAGCAACTCGGTCTGCTGCAGCCACCGAATCGCACGGCCCGCAATCCGGACGAGGCGTTGGTGTTGGCCCGCGAAATTGGCTACCCGCTCGTCGTGCGTCCGAGTTATGTGCTCGGGGGTCGCGCGATGGAAGTGGTCTATTCCGATGCCGATTTGAAGCGCTACATCACCGATGCGGTGCGTGTGTCGAACGACTCGCCGGTGTTGCTCGATCGCTTCCTCGACAATGCGATCGAAGTCGATGTCGACATCGTCGCCGACCTGGATGGCCAAGTGTTGATCGGCGGCATCATGGAGCACATCGAAGAGGCGGGCGTGCACTCGGGCGACTCCAGTTGCTCACTGCCGCCCTATTCGTTGAGCAAGGAGATTCAGGACCGCCTGCGCGAACAGGTGGCCCAAATGGCGAAGGGGCTCAAAGTTGTCGGCCTGATGAACACGCAGTTCGCGATTCAGGGCGAGACGATCTTTGTGCTCGAAGTGAATCCGCGCGCGTCGCGCACGGTGCCATTTGTTTCGAAGGCGATCGGGGTGCCGCTCGCGAAGGTGGCCGCGCGCTGTATGGCAGGCCGGTCGCTCGCCCAGCAGGGCGTCACGGAAGAAATCGTGCCGCAGTATTACTCGGTCAAGGAAGCGATTTTCCCATTCGCGAAGTTTCAGAACGTCGATCCGATCCTTGGACCGGAAATGCGTTCGACGGGCGAGGTCATGGGCGTTGGTCGGCACTTCAACGAAGCATTCGCGCGTGCGCACGAGGCGGCGAATATCAAGGCGCCGCCGGTTGGCAAAGCGTTTGTCAGTGTCCGCGACGCCGACAAGGTGCGCGTGCTGGTGCAACGCGGCTTTTCGCTCGTCGCGACGTCGGGCACCTGCGATTATCTGCGCGCCAATGGCTTTGCCTGCGAGCGCATCAACAAGGTGATCGAAGGTCGGCCGCATATCGTCGATGCGATCAAGAACGCTGAGATCACCTTCGTCGTCAACACCACCGAGGGCAAGCAGGCCATTGCCGATTCGTTCTCGATCCGTCGCAGCGCCTTGCAAAAGGGCGTCACTTACTCCACAACAGTTGCCGGCGCCCTGGCTTTGGTGCAATCGTTGGAACACCGTAACTCTGAGCGAGTCAGCTCGCTCCAGGAACTGCACAAGACACTGTCGCTATGAAACGAGTCCCCCTGACCAAAGCTGGCGCCGAGCGCCTCCGAGAAGAAGTTGATCGCCTCAAGTCGGTTGAGCGCCCGCGCATCATTCAGGCGATTGCCGAAGCGCGCGCCCATGGCGACCTGAAGGAGAATGCGGAATATGCCGCTGCCCGCGAGCAGCAGGGCTTCTGCGAAGGTCGCATCATGGAAATCGAGGCTGCGCTGTCGTTTGCGGAAGTGATCGACGTCAGCAGGTTGACGGCCGGCTCCCGCATCGTGTTTGGCGCCACGGTCGATCTCCTCGCCAATCACACGAACGAGGAGACGACGTACCAGATCGTTGGCGAGCTTGAAGCAGATATCAAGCGCAGCCTGATCTCGGTGACGTCGCCACTGGCGCGCGCGCTGATTGGCAAGAGCGAGGGCGATACGGTCGAACTGATGGCGGCGAATGGTCGCAAGAGTTACGAAATCGTCGGCGTTCGCTACGAATAAGCCGTGATCACAGTCTGGCTACCGAGCCCCAAGCGTCTGCAGCGGATCGGTGTGTGGCCGGAACTGGCCAGCCTGCTCGCGCGCGGCGATCGGCTGGCTGATGCGGCGGAGGGCCTGCCGGCGTTGGTGGCGCAAAGCTTTGCGTTGACGCCGAATCGCTTGAGCGAAGCAGCGCTGAGTCGGCTCGCTGATTGTGGCGATGCGGCACACGGGAACTGGTTGCGCGCCGACCCCGTATCGCTTGGTGCGGATCAGAGTTCGTTGCGCCTGATGGCGTTCAATGGGCTGAATTTAGACCATGCTGCGGCTGAGGATCTGGCGGCGGTGTTGAAGCCGCTGTTTGGCGACATCGGCTACGAACTCAGTGTGGTGACGCCAGAGCGCTGGTACCTGCGGCTCGCCGATGGTTCGGAGATCCCGGAATTCAGTCCGCCCGAGCGCGTGCTGGGGGATCGGCTGGACGCGCATTTGCCAACCGGCACGAGTGGTTTGCGCTGGCAGCGTTTGCTGACCGAAGCCCAGATGAGTTTGCATGCGCACCGACTCAACCAACGACGGATGCAGCACGGCCAGATGCCGATCAACAGTTTGTGGTTCTGGGGTGGCGGACGCTTGCCGAACCGTGTGCAGACCACGGTGGCGCGGGTGCACTCCGCCGACCCGGTCTTGCAGGGGTTGAGCCGGCACGCTGCGCGTGCGTTCCATGCCGATCTGGCCGAAGCGCTGCAGGCGCCGCGCACCGCTCACGATCTGTTTGATTTGCGCGCGGCATTTGCTGACCCTGGTCTCCGTGCCACGTTGTTGTCGGCACTGCAATCTTGGCTCCAATCAAACGTTCCGGTACAGATCGCGTTCGAGTCCGGCGAGCGGCTCCTGGTCAAGCCCTGGCATCGTATTCGCTTTTGGCGTAAGCCCTTGGACTGGACGTGAAGCGCGACATTCAGCGCCGGCAGATTGATCCGCGCGCGCCGTTGTTGCGGGATGAGCGCTGGCCTTTGGTGTTGCGACGGCTCTACGTCGCGCGCGGCATTCATGATGCCGAGGCACTGGATTTGCGACTCAAGCATCTGCATGCCCCCGACTCACTGAGCGGACTGGCGGCGGCAGTCACCCTGCTCGTGCGCGCCATTGTCGATGGTCAACGCATCCTGGTGGTTGGCGATTTTGATGCGGATGGCGCCACAGGTACGGCAGTCGCAATTCGCGGCCTGCGCCTGCTCGGCGCGCGCGCGCCGAGCTACCGGGTGCCGAATCGGTTCGTGCACGGCTATGGGCTCAGTGCTGAGCTGGTCGCCGAGTTGGGTCCCGAACAACCGGAGCTGTTGATCACTGTCGATAGCGGGATCAACTGTGTGACCGGCGTTGCGGCTGCTCGTGCGCGCGGGATCAAAGTGCTGGTGACGGATCACCACCTGCCCGGGCCGATCCGCCCCGAAGCCGATGCCATCGTCAATCCGAACCAGTTTGGCGACGATTTTCCGAGCAAGGCGCTCGCTGGCGTTGGTGTGATGTTTTATCTCTTGATCGCCACGCGTGCAGCGCTCCGTGGGCAATCTTGGTTCGGCAGCGATCGGCCCGAGCCGGATTTCGGCACACTGCTTGATTTGGTTGCGCTCGGGACCGTGGCCGACCTGGTGCCGCTGGATCGCAACAACCGCGCGCTCGTGCGTGCCGGTTTGGCGCGGATGCAGGCGGGCCAGGCCAACGCCGGGATTCAAGCGCTGATCACCGCGAGTGGCCGCGATCCGAAACGCATCACGGCGGTGGATTTGGGATTTGCGCTTGGGCCGCGCATCAACGCTGCTGGCCGCCTCGAAGACATGGCGCTCGGTATTGAGTGTCTGCTGTGCGATGACCCTGAGCGCGCCAAGGCGTTTGCAGAAAGACTGTCGTCCATCAATAGTGAGCGGCAGGACGTGCAGGCTGAAATGGTCGAACAGGCGGTGGCAATGCTGTCTGGTCTCGAGGCAGCGCCCGAGCAATTGCCGAAAGCTGTGTGCCTGTTTGATCCAGACTGGCATCAGGGCGTGGTCGGATTGGTCGCCTCGAAAATTAAGGAGCGCCTGCATCGACCCGTGCTGGCGTTTGCGCCAGATGCCCAAAACGACGCGCTATTGAAAGGTTCTGCGCGCTCGGTGGCGGGCGTGCACTTGCGCGATCTATTGGCCGACTTGGATGCCCGTCACCCTGGCCTCATCCAACGGTTCGGTGGGCACGCGATGGCCGCTGGCTTGACCGTGGCCCGAGCCGACTTTGATCGCTTCCGCCATGAGCTTCGCTTGCATGCCGATCGCGCCATCGCGCCCAATCTACTCGGCGCCATCATCGAAACCGATGGCCCGCTGGTGCCGAGCGAGTTGGTGCTGGAAACGGCACTCGCGATCCAGCAAGGTGGGCCGTTTGGTCAAGGGTTTCCAGAGCCGCTGTTCGATGGCGAGTTCGACATTCTCGACGCCAGCATCATGGCAGGGAAGCACCTGAATCTGCAGTTGCAGGACCCGCGGACTCAACGCCGCTACCGCGCCGTGTGGTTTTCGGGATACACCGGCCAGCTCCCGCACGGTCGATGGCATCTCGTTTATCAGCCGACTGCCGATGAATGGCGGGGTGAGACACGCTTTCGCCTGCTGATCCGGCACGCCCAGCCAACTCAGTAACGACGCGCGATTTTCACGACGGCGCAGCGTGGCAAGTAGCCCCCTCCCCAGCCCTCCCCCGCGCTCGCGGGGGAGGGAGCGCTCCCTCTCCCACGCGAGTGGGAGAGGGCTGGGGAGAGGGCTACTTGCGACCAGGATTAGCGACCAGGATTGGCACCACCCACCACTGCCTGCGCTGCACAGTCAACGATTGATTGCATGTTTGATGAGTGCGGGCGGCGCCTGCTGCGTCGGCCGCGCGACATTCGCGCACATCCCCACGAGTTTCGGCGGTTGGCCGCAGTATTCGGGTTCAGATAGCTCGCTGCCTGTAAAATCGTCCAAAAGTCCGAAAACTCGGCTAAAAGACACGAATTGCAGCTAAATCACCAATTCAATGTTCGGGATATTTTCAGCTTCCGGAATCGAAAGTGAACCAGATAGAGCCGGGGCTCTAGCCAGTCTGCCTACGGTTCGCCACAGTTTTGCCAGAAGTTTGTCGGAGCTGTGCCATGAAGTTGTCCACATTGCTGCTAATCGCGAATTGGTTACCTACCCCGGTTGCTGATCAAACATGCCTCGCCGCAACCCTGTATTTGGAAGCGCGCGATCAACCTGTGCTCGGCCAATTGGCCGTCGCCGAGGTCGCGCTGCGGCGACTGGAGCAGGGCAAGGAAGGCAGAACGCTGTGTGAAGTGCTGACTCGGCCGAAGCAGTTTGCGCTGACTCTGGTCAGTCCGAATCTCGAGTTCAAAGACGCGAGTGCCTGGGATCGGGCGTTCCGAGTGGCGCAATCGGCCATGACTCTCTGGCAGGTGCCGACTCCCTATCGCGTGAGTTTTGTGCCGGGCGCCTCGCACTTCTATGCTTATCATCGCGCCGCGCCGGCCTGGCGCCATCAGCGCGAAGTCGCGACGATTGGCGATCATCGCTTCATCGACGTCGATTGATCGCTAACGGTTGAATCGGGCCCAGCGCCCAATTACGGCGGGATCAGCGCCAGCCGGAATCCCAGATCGGTTCGACCGCGATCGGCGTCCTGTTCCAACGACTGATCGAGCAGGTCATTGTCGGGTCCGCTCAGGTACGAACTGCCGCGCACGCCGCCCTGGGTCCATTCGCTGACATTGCCGATCAAGTCCAGAATGCCGTCTCGGCTGGCCTGAAACTGGCCGACCGGCGCCGTGAATTCAAAGCCATCCGAGCACTCAAACCGGTCCTTGATGCGCAGACTGCCGGCATTGGTCTGGTCCCGGACATTACCCAGTTCGCACGGCGCCTTGTTCGCCATGGCGGCTTTGCCCGCCACATGCCAGGCGGCCGCTGTGGGCAGCTCGAAGCGGCGTTCACTCTGGTCGCTGAGCCAGGTCGCATAGGCCTCGGCATCGGCCTTGCTGACGCACACCACCGGGTGCGATCCGGTTTGCGCAAAGCCCGGGTCTTGCCAGTCCGGCGAGCGAAACAACCCTGCCACCCCCGGTTTTCGGCAATTGGCTGGCACACGCTTGGTTGCTTCGACAAATTGTGCGTAGGCCTCGCGGGTGACCTCCTCAAGCCCGATCGCGAGCCATGATTGATCAATCCGGATCATCGCAAAGCGGCTGCCGCCGGCAGTCAGGATCCGGCCGGAATGCCATTCTTGTTTGAGCTTGGCAGCTCGGGCTGCCAAGTCGGTTCGGGCAAAGAGGCCGAGCAACGGGTCCAGCGGGTCGGCAAAGCGTTCGCGCTCGGCCGCTTCCAGACGCTCCAGAAGGCGCTCACGCAAATTGGCTTCATGCTGTTTGCTCGCCTCCAAAGGCGCGAGTTGCTGCAAGGCGATGTAAGCATGCAGCTGATCAAGCAAGGGTAGGGCCTGGCTGTCGCGCTGCGCGGCGAGCGCCGTCAACGCGTCTTTACTGACCAGATTTACAAAGACTTGCGCGGCCTGCAGATTCGCCGGACGTCGCGACTCATTCAGGGCGCCACTCAGCCACGCCGCCGCCGACCCGGCTTCCGGCGCAAACCACTGCTCGCGATCCAGTGCCAACTGAAACACGGGTGGCAACGCCTCGCTCTTGGTCAGCGGGGTGGTGGTGACCGGGTCGGCCGGTTTCGGCCACAACATTTTCGCGGCAAGTAAGAGCCCGGAGATGGCCAGAATGCCGGCCAGGACAGGCAGGGCCAAGTTCGCCCGGCGCGACGGTTGCCCTGGCGTACCGACATCGCCAGGACTCAGGCCATCGAGCATCGCGACGAGTTCGGCGCCGGATTGGAACCGATCGCCGGGTGCCTTCGCGAGGGCCCGGTCGATCAGTTTTTGCCACGACGCCCGCGGTTTGGGGAGACGCGGAATCGGTGCCTGGTGATGGGCCAGTGCCGTGGCGACGGCATCCGCCTCGCGATAGGGCACATCGCCGGTCAGCAGCTCAAAGATCAGGATGCCAAGGCTATACAGATCGGAGCGTGCGTCCACGGTGTGTCCGCGCGACTGCTCGGGGCTCATGTACGACACGGAGCCCAGCGCATCGCCTTCGTTCGTCACCCCCTGGCCTTCGGGCGACCGCGAAATGCCGAAGTCAGCGAGTCTCGGTTGCTGATCGCGGTCGAACAGGACATTCGCTGGTTTGATGTCGCGATGAATCACCCCTTGCGCGTGCGCGAAATCGAGCGCGGCGGCAACCTTTCTGACCACATTCCGAATGTCGGCATCGCTAAGCTGGCCAATGCGGGCACTCAGATCACCATGCGGCATCAGCGGCATGACATAGAACATGGCGTCGTGACCGAGCCGACCGACTTCGAAGATCCCGACAATATTCGGATGTTCCAGGCGCGCAATCGTGCGCGCCTCGTGCTCGAAGCGCATCGCCAGCTTGTCGCGCTGCGGGCCACCGAAATGCACGACTTTGATCGCCACTGAGCGGTCGAGCGACAGCTGCGTGGCGCGAAATACTTCGGCCATGCCGCCTTCGCCCAGTTTGCCGTCGATGCGGTAGCCCGGTACCCGCGGAAATCCAGCTGCGCTCATTGTTTGCGAGCCGCTCCCAGATCGCGACGCCAGGGCCCATAGCGGAATCCTGCGAGTGCCATCAGGATGGCAGCCAGAACCTGCCAGGGCTGGCTCGCGAATACCGGCACCGGGTGGGCACTGCCGACCGTGCCGCAATCGAGTTGCAGCGCGGCACTGGCCTCATCGGCGTCATTGCTCGTAATCACCCAGTCGACCATCACGCCACCGTTGGTGACGGGCGCGCATCCAACCGTCAGGTTGATGCTTTCGCCCGGCGCCAGGCTGACTGGTCCGCTGAAGCTTGTCTCGAAAGGCGCGGTCAGGCTGGGAATCTGCAAATCAAGCGTTGCGCCGCCGTAGTTCCGGATCAGCACCGTTTGTTCCGAAATTCCGAATTCCAACGGCCGAAAGAACAGGGTGGCGGGTACCACCGGCGTGCTGTCGAACTCTGGGCTACCGCCCAGCGCGTCGGCTTCGACCGCGCCGATATCGGCGCGCCCACCAGCGACACGCGCCAGACCGCGTTGATCGACCACAAATGCCGACGGCGCGAGCGACGCTGCGTTCCGCAGCGCGCTGTCTTGCATCGGCAAGTGCACGGGTGTGCTGTCGGTGGCATCAAGCAGTGGCGACAGCGTGCCTGCGGGCGCAAACAGATTGTTGCTGCCAACGTCGATCCGGCCCGCGGAATTGACATCGGCGAACGCTGAAAAGTTGGCTTCAATCGCCACGTCGAGGCCAATCTTCAAATCGGCGGTGCTTGCCTCAGCCCCATCTGGCGCGGTCGGTGTCTGGCGCACGGCCAACGGCGCGTTGTTGATGATCGCGGTGTTGTTGAATAGCACCGTCGGTGTCGCGCCATCGGGTCTGGCGTCATACAGATACACCGCGCCGGGCTCAATGTAGGCGAGATTTTCGGTGATCGTGGTGTGGTCAAAAATCAGTTTGCGCTCATTGCTGCCCGGGTAGATGAAAATGCCCGTGAAGGCTGGCCCGATCAAACTGTCATTGCCCGAAATCGTGCTGTTGAATACGTGCATCTGACTGGTTTCGGCGATATAGAACGAGCCAATGCCACCGCCCAACAATGCGAAGTTGTCATGCAGCGTCGAGCGTTCCAACCGGATTCCGCCGCCATCGGCCGCACTGGATCGGATCGCGCCACCCAGATAACCGCTGTTCTGCTCGAACACGTTGTCGATCAGTGCCACTTCGTGATCGAGGTCCCCGCTGGAGAATCCGCCGCCGCCAGGAATCAAGCCGACGAGCCCTAGTGGCGTCGGCAAAGCGTCGAGGTGATCCTGGTCGCGCCAACGCAATCGGGAGGAGGCGTGGCGGGCGCCTTCTGGCAGGCCGATCAGCGATACATTGCCGCTGAACGTGCTGCGCGCCACCACGACGTCGCGACTGGCGTCGGCAATGATCATGCCACCGCCAGCGCCGATGGCGGTGTTTTGTTCGAAGCGACAGTCCGACACGGTGATGCCTGCAGGTTCTGGCCCGGGGCCCACGAGGTCGGCGCGAAAATACACAGCGCCGCCGATGGCGCCATAGTTGTTCCGGAACGTGACGTCGTCCAAGGTTAAGTCCACCTCCAGCGCCAGGATGCCGCCGGCGTCATAAAAGTAGCGCGTGTCGTTGTAATCGTAATAGGGCGCTTGGCCGTTGCTGATCGTCAAGCCGGAAATGCTCGCAGGGAACACATCGATCGGGTTGCCATTGGTGGTGACGTCTGGATCGAAAATCTCGAATACGCGATCGAGATTGCCACCATCCAGTTCCAACTGATCGGCGCCCGGGCCGACAATCGTCACGGCGTCGGTGATCGCCAGCGGTAGCCCGACCGGTAGCAGCCCCGTCACATCGAACTGGATCGTGTCGAGGCCGGGATTGGCGTTGGCTTGTGCAATCGCATCGCGCAGCGAGCCAGCCCCGTCATCCAGCAAGTTGGTAACGGTAAAGGTCGTCAGGACCTGTTTGCTGCGGCCACCAGCGTAATACCGCCCAGCCGCGCGCGCTGGGTCAGCGTTCCAGGTGCCGAGTGTGCCGAGCAAGGTCCAGGGGAGCAAGCGCTTCATGGGGACTCCTGGGTGACCTGGTCGCGACGAAACTCCTGGGCCAGAAATGCTTCGGCACTGGCGCGATCACGGGTCAGAAAGACTCGGCCAAAGCGCAGCGCGCCCGTTTCGTCGTGGCGCAGATCCAGGACGACGCCTGACCCCGCTGGTGCGAGTTTGAGGCTCCGGCGCGGTGGTCGGGCCGGATGTTGCAGGTCAATGATCTCGATCCGGTCGAGTGGCACCGCGAGTACTGACCCACTCTCGAAACGGAGCTCCGAGTTGGCCTCGGCGATGCGAGTGGTTGCCAGTACTTCGACCCGGCGCTCAACCCGCTCGGCCGCATGCGCAAGCGGCAGCAGCAGGAATAAAAACACGAACAGCGCGATGCGTAGCGGCATATTCACCTCCAGGGTCGCCGACTTTAGCAGCCGCGCCTGCTGAAAATCGCGAACGACTGGACTGAACGCGTTACCGCCATGGCCGGTCACCCACGGATCCATCATCGCTAAGAACGACCATGATTCCTGTTGCGCCCAGCGTGGCGGGGGGTGGGCTACAATAGGGAGTTTTCCCGATTTGTCATTCAGCAGGAGAAGCTGTCATGGAACTCAACAATGTCCGGGCCGTCATTACGGGCGGCGCCTCGGGCCTGGGGCATGCCCTGGCCCAACATCTGCTCAGCCACGGGGCCGTGGTCACCTTGTTCGACGTGAACGCCGAAAAAGGCGAGACGGCGGCCGCAGCACTTGGCGGCAACGCGCGATTCATGAAGGTCGATGTCAGCCAGGAGCAGGACGTGCTTGCGGCCGTCACCGCCGCGAAAGACGCCATGGGCGGACTCAACGCGGCGATCAACTGCGCCGGCATTCTGGGAGCTGGTCGCGTGCTCGGTAAAGACGGTCCGATGCCGTTGAGTCAGTTCGAAACCACGGTCCGCGTGAATCTGATTGGCAGCTTCAATATTGCCAAGGCGGCTGCCAGCCTGATGCAGCACAACGCACCGGGCGAAGACGGCGAGCGCGGTGTGATCGTCAACACGGCATCGATCGCGGCCTTTGAAGGCCAGATCGGACAGGCGGCCTATTCGGCGTCGAAGGGTGGCGTCGTGTCGATGACCTTGCCGATGGCGCGCGAGTTTGCCCGCATTGGGGTGCGCGTGATGACCGTAGCGCCAGGGGTGTTCCACACCCCGATGGTCGATGGCATGCCGCCGGCGGTGTACGACTCCTTGTGCGCGCAGGTGCCGTATCCGTCGCGCCTCGGCAAACCCGAAGAGTTCGCGGCCACCGTCGCGTTTGTACTGCAAAATCGTTATCTCAATGGCGGCACCATCCGTGTCGATGGCGCGATCCGTCTGCAACCAAAGTAATCCCTATGGCCACCAAAGCATCCGACATCAAACGCGGTTTTGTCGTCCAACACAACAACCAGACCTGGCGCGTGGCGCAAGTCAGCAAGAGCGCACCGCAAGGGCGTGGTGGCAACACCACGTACCACTTTGCGCTGTACCAAGTGCCGAACAACACCAAGCTCGACCTGGCGCTGCGCGCCGATGACATGCTGGACGAAATCGATCTGACGCGCCGTCAGGTCAATTTCTCCTATATGGACGGCGAGGCGTTCGTGTTCCTCGATAACGAGGACTACACGCCGTATCACCTCGACCCCAGCATGGTCGGGGAAGCGGCCGGCTACATCACCGAAAGCCTGGAAGGCGCGCAGGTGTTGCTGATCGACGGCACGCCGATTGGTTTGCAAATGCCGCAATCAGTCATTCTGGAAGTGGTCGATACCCCGCCCGAATTGAAAGGCGCGTCCGCGACCAAGCGTAGCAAGCCGGCCAAGTTGAACACCGGCATCGAAGTGCAGGTGCCGGAATACATCGTCAACGGCGAGAAAATCTGGATCAACACCGAAACCGGCGAGTTCTCAGGCCGAGTGTAAACGCCAGGGCCGATTGGGGTTCTGTCCACTCGTTGGTGGATCAACGAAGGTGCCAACGGGAACTTTGGATACGTTTCGACCTCTTATGCCCGCACGCGTCAATTCATTGCGCGTGCGGGCGTTCGGCAATCCGGCTGGCGCGGCACGCTTCTCGCACCAGCCAAAGCATGACTGAACCGATTCTCCATCCCGAGTGGCGCGCCCGGCGGCTGCACGCGCAAAATCGCTGGCAGCAGCGCCGGCAACTGTGGCCGCAGACAGTGGTGTTTGGGTTGCTGTCGGCGTTCGTCATTGTGGCGGCCGTGCTGTGGCTGCGGCAATTGTTGGTCCCTGAACTGGAATCGATCTGGCGCTATTGGCAAGCCCGTCCAGCCGGCGTTGCGATCATTGTGTTGATGCTGTCGTGGTTCACCACGCGCGCAAGCTTGCAGCGTGCCGAGATCGAGGCTCAGAGCGGTCCCTATGCTGCGCTGCCCGTTTCGGGTCGCACCACGGAGCGCTGGCGCAATCATCTCGTCTGGCAGCGGCAGGGTTGGCAAACCGTATTGTTGCTGGCGGTGGCTTGGTTGCTGCACGCGGCGGACGTGGGCGCTGCGATGCAGGCTACGTTGCTGGTGACGGCGCTGGTCGCGCTCAGCGTCGGCAATCTTGCAGCGAGATTGAGCATTCGACCGCCGTCGCTCGCCGAGGCCACCCGTGAGCATGCGCCGCGGGCCGTTGGGCGCCCGTGGCTGTGGTTGTCGCATCCGCTATTGCCACACGTACCCGCATTTCAAGTGCAGTTCGGACAAAAGCTGTGGTGGGCCGGTCGGGCACGTTGGGGGCTGTTTGTGCTGTTGCTGATTTCACCACGTGATTTGTTGTCGGTGCTGATACCGATCGTCGGCATGGCAATCTGGTATGGCGCGAGCCAACTCGAGGCCATGCACCGCAGCCTGTTTGCCATGCAGGCGTTGCTCGCGTGGTGCCCACTGCCGGGCACCCGCGTGTTGCGCGCCGCGTGGCGCGCGCCCGCCTTGCTGCTCATCGGGTTACTTGGGCTGCTATGCGCCGTTCTGTTGTCGGTGCGAGCCCCCTGGCCGATGGTTGTCGCCGTCGCGTTGCTGTTGATCGTATTGACGATCATTGATCTGCTGTGGTGTGTCCGGTTTCGCCGCGACGCTGCCCGCGCGCAGCGCGTGCGCGTGGTGTCGATGGCGTTGGTCTTGGTCATGCTGCAGCAATGGCCGATGGGTTTGCTGCCCTTACTGTTGTGGTTGTCATGGCGCGCCACGCGAGGACTGCACGCATGAGTATTGTGTTCGAACAATTGTCGCTACAGCGTGGCGTGCAGACGGTTCTGTCGAATCTGAATCTGCACATCGGGCGCGGCGAATGGGTGGGCTTGATCGGCAGCAATGGTTCCGGGAAATCGACGCTGCTGTCGGCGCTTGCCGGGCTGCTCCCAATTGCCTCAGGGCGCATTCTGGTCGACGGACATCCCGCTGGCACCTTGGCCGCCCGTCGCCTGCTCGGCAAGGCGATCGATCCCGCACAATTGCCTCTGGGTCTGACCGGGCAGCAGTTGCTCGAATTGGTCGCTGAGGCGCGGCAAGTGGGGCTCAGTGTGCCGCAGGATACGATGGCGCTCGCCGAATCATTCCGCTTGACCCCAGCGCTCACCAAGCTGATTGCGACCTACTCCCTAGGCATGAAGCAAAAGCTCGGTATCTTGGCCGGATTGATTGATGCGCCGCCGTACTGGCTCCTCGACGAGTCGCTGAACGGTCTCGACCCGCCTAGCGCGTTCGTGTTGAAGCAGTATCTGCAAGCAGCCCAGGCGCGCGGCATCAGCACGTTGTTGGCAACGCACAGTCTGGATCTGGCTGAGCGCCATTTCAGTCGGGTGCTGATTCTCGCGGACGGTCAGATGCTGGCCGACTGGACGTCCGACCATCTCGCCCAATTGCGCGCGCATCCGGAGCAGTCGGTCGAGGCCGCGCTCGTGGCGGCGTGCATGAGCAATCCGGTACCAGCCTGATCAGCCGCGACACTAGTTGGTTGCCGGAATCCGCGACAAGCTGAACCGGCCACGCGTCGTCACCCGAAATTCGGGCGCGTCAGCGGGTGCGTCCTGCACGGTTGGACATCGTGACCGCTGTGCGCCTTTCGGCGTCAAGCCGGCAATGCCGCCGCAGGCGCGTACGGTCAAGGCGAATCGCGCGGACGCGGAAATCGCCAGGTCGATGGCGCCAGTGCGACTTTGTAAGCGTGACGCCCGAGCAAGCCTGTTGCCAAGCAGCGCTGCCACGATCGGCCCATCGCGACTGCGAAGGTCGAGCGCAACCGTGCTCGTAACGATGGTCTTGCCTTCATTATTCTGCGTGCGAATCAGCGCGTCCTGCTTTCGGACATCGATCTGACCTTGCCGACTGCGCAGGTCCAGCATGACGCCGGTCGGCACCAGCACCACCAGATCCACCCGCGTACTGAGCCCCAGGGCAACGCGGCGGGCACCCGGCACCCGCAACTGCCAGCGCTGGCGCGACGCTCGAATCGACCACTGGCCGGCCGACACCGCTGCCGTGCCCTGGGCGACCGCATGGATCACAATTGCATCAGCGGTGCCCCGGCGGATGCGAATGTCGCCGTCGGGATTGCTGATCGAAATCGTTTGTACGGACGGCGCTATGGCGTGGCGCGCATCAATGGTTCGGACTTGCCAATCCGGCGCACCCGAATCTGCCGAGGCCGGTGCGACGACGAGCGCGAGGAACAGCGCCGCCAGCGCCAGCCCAGGCATTATGTGCCAATGCCAAGCACGCACTTTTCGGTTGGTCTCGAACGGGTAGGTGAACAATTCCATGCGGGCATTGTCGGCGATCCCGGGCGGCGCCGACATCCGCCGTCGGTGTGAGGCCTCGGCGCGGATCGGGGCTCGTCGTTGACACTCTCATTAAATCAATGACTTGCGTGTCATCGAGCGCGATTTCGGACGGCGCTGCCCCGAATCGCCCCAGGCTCGCCCGGTTCTGGCCGCTCTGGCTATCGCCGGATGGCGGCCCATGCGATACCCTCACGGGTCCATTCGACGTCGCCGCGCCTATCCTCCATGAAGTTGTTTTCTCTGTTTCGAAAGCCCGCCTGGGAACATTCCGATTCATCCCGCCGAGCTGAGGCGGTCAGTAGCAGTCAGGATCCCGTCCTGATTGGCAAGCTGGTCGATTTCGCCCGCCATGACGCTGACGCCAGTGTGCGCCGCGCGGCGTTGGCGCGCCTGGATGATTTGTCTTTGCTTGCCGATCGTTCGCGCCTCGACACCGACACCCAGGTGCGCAGTTTTGCTGAAAAGCGGCTGCGGCAGGCGTTGGTCGACAGCAAGGTCGATCTGGCGCAGCGTGAGCGTCAGGTCCGCGTGCTGGAGCAAGTGGACCTGCTCGAACATGTGGCCACGCAGGCGGGCGAGAGCAGTCTGCGCGAAGAGGCATTGGCGCGCATCCAGCGCAAAGGCTTTCTGGTCGAACGCTGTTGCAAGGACGCTGATCCGGCTTTGCGCCTGAAGCTGCTGGCGCGCATTGAAGAGCCGGCGGCTCTGGAGCGCATTGCCGAAAACGTCCGCAAGTCGGACAAGAATCTGGCGCGCGAGGCCCGGCTGAAATCGCTGACGCTCCGGCTCTCGGCTGGCGACAAGAAGGCCATCGCACAGCGCGCCGAAGAAATCTGCGAGCATCTACAGCACTTGGTCAGCAACCGTCCGGCCACGGCCCGTGCCGAACTCGCAGAGGCCGAAGCGCAATGGGCCGGTTTGAAGCCGGCGCCCGAAGCAAATTGGCAGGGTAAGTTTCAGGGCTTGACGCAGACGCTGCGTGACGAGCTCGATGGCGTCAAACACGCGCCGAAGCCAGTGCCAGTGCCGGAGCCGGTGGTGGACGCAGCGGCGCCTGTCGCCGAACCGGCGCCGCCTACGCTCGATCCGAATCGATACGACGAGCGCTTAGCCCGATTGCTGGAGCAAGCGCATGAATTGAGCGACGCCGGCAAGATCGAGTCCTGGCTCAAGCGGCTCGACGCGGCCCAGCAGGCGATCGGTAGCCTGTCGGCACATGAGCAGACCGAACTGCAGCGTGGCAAGGCGTTGGTGCACGCCACCCAGGCGCGGCTCAACCAAGAAGCCGAAGCGCTCGCAGCGCGTCAGCGTGCTGTGCATACCGATCTTGACGCCGCGAGCAAGGCCGCCGAAGCCGGTGAGGCCCAGGCAGCATTGACACATTTCCAGGCCGCCGAGGCCAAGCTGGCCGAACTTGGCGAGCTGGCGGAGCGCGGTTTGGCCGCAAAGAAAAAGCGGGTCGAACAACAACTCGCGAAGATCAAACATTGGCAGCGCTGGTCGAACAACGAGCAACGTGTGCGCTGGTGTGAGCAGATCGAGCAACTGCCGGAGCAGGGCCTGCATCCCGATGCGTTGCTGACGCGCATTCGCGAAGCACAGAATGCGATGGCCAAGCTCGATGAGCTCGAAGGCTTGAGCAAAGACGAGGCGCAGAAAAACGGCCTGAACCGCCGCTTCCGCGCGCTGGTGTCGCGTGCCATTGCGCCAGCAAAGCCGTATCTCAATCAACGCGCTGAAAAGCGTGAGCAGGACGCCCAGCAGATTCAGGACAGTTTGCAGGCGCTCAGCGCCGAAGCTGGCTCGGCCGACGCACTTCCCGCACTGTTGTCCGTGCAGCGTCGCCTGCGCGATCTGCTCGACACGACGCGTGATCTGGAAGGTCGTGAACGCAAGCACAAGGGCGATGCAATCAAGGCGGTGCTGGATCCGCTGAAAGCGCGTATCGATCAGTTGAGCACGGAAGGCGAAGCCGCCAAGCGCAAGGTGATTGCCGGCCTGCGCCGTGAGTTGGTCGGCGCCGACCCGGAAACCGCGCGTCGACTCGCGCTGGACGCGCAGGAAAAATGGAAGACGCTGCCGCGTGGCAAGCGTGCGGTCGAGGATGCGCTGTGGACCGAGCTCCGCGGCCTGATTGACCCGGTATTCGAAAAACTGCGCGAGGCGCGCGCCGAAGAAAACGTGCGCTTTAATACGCAGCGTCAGGACGCCCGCTCGGCACTCGCAACGCTCGCTGAAGCGGCCGACAAACTGCGAGCCGACCCACACGCGGCGATTGAGCACGACGTCAACGACGCGCGTGGCAAGCTCGATCAACTGGACGAGTTGGCGCGCGAATTTGATCGGGACTACCGGCAGGCGCTACGCAAGCTGGAAGAAGCCCGCGCGACGGCCAAGCTCGCGTTGTTGCATCAGGCACGGATTCGTCAGAAAGAACTTGCCAACCTGCTCGCGCATCCGCATGACGAGGCTGCGCGGCAGGCACTGTGGTCATCGTTGCAGAGCGACTTGGACAGTGCTGCGAAGTCGGCCTGGCAGGCACGTCTGTCGGCGCCGAACAGCACGCCGAGTGCGGAAGATCTATCGGATCTGAACGACCTGGCCATTCAGGCTGAGATGCTTGCGGGCGTCGCGTCACCGGAGTCGGACAAGGACCGTCGTCGCGAGATTTCGATGGCGCGTCTGGCTGAGCGCATGGGGCAGGGCGAACAGCAGAATCCTGGGGCCGAGGCCATCGTGCTGTGGCAGCAGTGGTGCCTGTCGCCAGCCTTCGCGGCTGGCAACACGAACGGCATGAATGCTCGGCTTGAATCGGCACTCGGTCGCTTGCTGGGGGCACAGTCGTGAAGCGCGAGCCGATTCCGACGCAGTTGCCCCAGGTGCATCTAAAGATCGAGCGCCGCTCGAATCATCCCTGGGTCTTCCAGAAGATGGTCGAGAAGCCGGAACAAAAGCCAAAGCCCGGGTCCATCGTCGAGGTGTACAACCGCGATGGGACGTTTGCGGGCCGTGGCTTCTATAACGGCCACTCTCGCATCGCGCTTCGAATGCTGACTGAAGACCCGGACGAGGCGATCGATGAGCACTACTTCCGGCGCAAGATCGGCGAGGCTATCCGTCTGCGTCGGGATTTGCTGAAGCTCGATGCCGTCACCAACGCCTACCGGGTGGTTCACTCGGAAGGCGATGGTTTGTCTGGGCTCGTCGTCGATCGCTATGGCGATCTGTTGGTCATCGAGTACTTCTCGGCGGGCATGTGGCGCATTCGCGATTTGGTGCGCGAAATTTTCGACGAGCACTTCCCGAATTCGCGGATGTACTGGTTTGCCGAAGAGCACGTCGGCAAGCAGGAATCTTTCGATTGCCATGCGCCGGCGCCGCCGGATGCGTCGATCATCGAAGAGTATGGCCTGAAGTTCAAAGTCCAACCGGGGACTAAGCACAAGACTGGGTTCTTCTGCGATCAGCGCGACAACCGCTTGCTGTTGGCGCCGTTCTGCGAAGACGCCCGCGTGCTGGACCTGTGCTGCAACTCGGGTGGATTTGCGATCTACGCAAAGGTGAAGGGCCAGGCCAAGGAAGTCATCGGGGTCGATCTGGACGAGGAGATTCTGGAGATCGCCAAAGCCAATGCGCAGCTGAACAAGGCCAAGGTGCGCTTCGTCCAGGCCGACATCTTTCCGTATTTGCGCGACGCGCACGTCAATGGCGAGCAGTTTGATGTCGTCATTCTTGATCCGGCCAAAATGACGCGTGACCGCGAGCAGGTCATTCCAGCACTCAAGAAGTACCTGGACATGAACAAGCTGGCGTTAAATGTCGTCAAACCGGGCGGCGTGTTGGTGACGTGTTCCTGTACGGGCTTGGTCAGCGAAGAACAGTTCCTGGACATGTTGCGACGGGCGGCGTTCTACGCCAATCGGCGCGTGCAGGTGATTGAAGTGCGTGGGGCGGGTCGCGACCATCCGTTCATGGCACACGCGCCGGAGTCCCGATACCTGAAAACGGTGTTCTGCCGCGTGGAGTAATCTGTCAACCACGTCGGTGGGTGCGCGTTATACCGAGCAGCGAGGCCGTTCTCGATGCCGGGCCCCGGCAAGTTCAGCGCCTCAGTTTCTCAGCGATGAAGGAGTGACAATGAAAGCCTTTTGGTGTGTGCTGATGTTCGTGGCCGGTACCAGTGTAGCGATGGCTGATTCAACGCCGGTCGTCGATCAGCGCCAGGAAAACCAGGAAGACCGGATCGAGCAAGGTCAGGCCAGCGGTGAGCTGACGAATCGCGAAGCCCGCCGTCTGGAAGCCGGTCAAGAACACGTTGAGAACATCGAGGATCGTGCGAAGGCCGATGGCAATGTCACCGCGCGTGAGCGTGCCCGCCTGGAGCGCGCCGAGAATCGCAACAGCCGGCGCATCTACAAGCAAAAGCATGATCGTCAGGACAAGGACTGAGCGCAGGTCGACCCGGTATTGCACCGGTATCGTGATTGATCATGAGCTTGGCTGGTCACTCTCGTGAACTCAGCCAGTGCTGGTCTTCGACCCTGGCTGACGGCGCTCGCTGCCAATGAATGGCAGCGCGCCGAACAAGCGATCGCCGGGCTCGGCAACTCAGACGCTGTGAGCCGCGCGGCACAACTGACTGCCGCAACCGAAGCGCTGGCGACGCAGGCGCTGATCCAGAAAGGTCAGCAGGCTGCTCAGGCCGGGGCATTGGCGTCGGCAGCCCTGTTGTTCGAAGTGCTGACGATGCGGTTTCCGAACGAGTTTGAGGCGTGGCTCAATTTGGCCCGTGTGCGGGCGCAGTCAGCCGACTGGGCAAGCGCGCAAGAGGCGGCCGACCGCGCGTTGGTCTGCCGTGCTGATCGTCCGGAAATCTGGGGCTTGCTGCTCTGGCTCGCGACCCGGTCGGGGGCGACCAGAGATGCTCAGATGCAACTCGCAGCACGCTGGTGCAACGCGATGCCGCAGTGTGTGTCGGCGTGGCTGGCAGCGGCGAGGCTCTATCTGGAGGCCGGGGACTACGAACCGGTGCACGACGCCGTGAATCAGGCGCTGACGATCGCACCAGACAGCGTGCCCGCGCTCTGGCTCAGCATGCTGACTCCGGATCGGCGCAATATGCGCGATGCCGTTGATCAGCAGCGTTTCCTGGCCCGTTGGCGCGCACGGCTGCAACAGCTTTTGGCCTTGCCAGTGGAATCGGCGGAGCGTGCCGCCGAGAATCTTGAGGTGCTGACGTCGCAGCCCAACTTCTATCTCGCGTATCTGGGCGAGGCCTTTCGCGATGATCTCGCGCAATTCGGCGTGTTGCTGCAACGTCTCGCGCGTCCGGCGCTGGGGGCACTGCAAACGAGTCGGCGCCATATCAGCCGAAGCCGCCGTCGCATTGGCATCGTCACGCGCTACTTCCGCCAACATTCGATCAGCAAGTTGTTTCTGCCGTTGTTCCTCGGGTTAGATCCGCGGCGTTTTGAAGTGATCGGCATTTGTCCCAATACGTATCGTGACGAATGGGTGGAACGCGCCCGTCAGGGATTGTCGGCCTATCACGATGGCGACGGTGATTTAGCGCACTGGGCCAAGCGCATCGCTGCGCTCGATTGCGATGTGTTGATCTATCCCGACCTCGGGATGAATGCAATCACGCACGCTTTGGCGGCACTGCGCCTTGCGCCGGTGCAAGCCATGATGTGGGGGCATCCGATCAGCTCCGGTTTGTCGACCGTTGACTGGTACTTGAGCTCAGCGCTGATGGAACCCGCGGATGGCAGCACCCACTACGTTGAGCGCCTCTATGGTCTGCCGGGTTTGGGCTGCGCGTTTGAGATGCCGAGCTTCGGTTCGAGCCAAGCCCAGTTGCCGCGCCGACCCGGGCGGGTGATCGCGTTGTGCGCGCAGATGTGGGCCAAACTTGGTCCCGAGCACGATGCCGTGTTTGCGCGCTTGCTCGCCAAGGCGCCGAATCTGGATCTGCACCTGACACCGGCGGCCACGGGTGATGGTTTCGAACTGCTGCGCGCGCGACTTGAGTCGGCGTGTGTCCATTACGGCGTGGATTTTGCCGAGCGCATCGTCATTCATCCACGATTGTCGCCCGCCGATTTCCATGCGCTGCAAGGACAGGCTGATTTCCTGCTGGATGCGCTGGGTTGGTCAGGCGGTGTCACCGCATTCGAGGGCTTTGCCCAAGATCGACCCATCGTGTCGTTGCCGGGCAAATTGATGCGCGCCCGCCATACCGCGGCCATGCTGCAATTGCTGGAGTTGCCAGAATTGTTGGCGGCCGATGTTGATGACTACATCGAAATCGCAACGCGTGTGGCGACCGACGCGTCCTATCGTGCCGCGTTGACCACGCGTGTGCGTGAACGCAAGCATCGCCTGTTCGCGCATCACGACACACATTCGGCGTTTGCGGATTGGTTGGATACGGTTTCCGTGGATGACTGACCCAAGACGCTGTCAATCGCACAAATTGACGAGGTTGGCGTGATCTTCTGGGCAGATGAGGCATCCCATTGGGCCTCGCCGCACATCCCCGCGATTCGTCACCCCGGACTTGATCCGGGGTGAGTTTCGATCTCGCCAAAAGCCATCAAGCACGCGTCGCGCGTTTCGCTCGGCTGATCGGCAGTCGGACCTACTGCACAATCATGTACTGGCCGGTATCGCAGATTCGCCGGTACTTGGCCTCTTGCTCAGGGCTCTTCGGTGTCCAGCCCATCAGCATGGCCTGGAACTCGTCGATCTCATTGCCGGTTTCCGCGCAGCGCCAAACGCCGTCGTCAAAATGAGCGCTCATGCTTCGAGGCCGACCCTGGTATTTGTCGATCAGGTGCAGAATCACGATGTCGGCTGGTTCCGGGGCGGTATTGGCTTCGAAGCGGAGTCGGGATCGGAAGGCGGTCTGCATGGCTCAAATCTCAGGGTTTTTGCTCCAAAACAAGAATCGTGCCCAAGGCGGTGCCGAATCCTTAACACACGCAAACTGCTGATTTCAGGTAACAAAACGTCGATCTACGGGCCGATTGCAACGCTGGTGAAACACTCTGAAACGGCTTTGTATCGAATTCCCAGCAAGTGCAGCGGATTCTGAATAGAGTGAAGCAGTTCACAGTTTGTATGTGACGCATTTGGGCATCCGTTGCCGCACGTGGTGGCGCCTCGCGACGGGCCGACCGGTCGGAAAAGGGCAGATTCGGGGCAGGGTGACGCGCGGTGACCCCAGTCGGCAAGCGTCTCGTTTTCATGGCGAGGCAACTTGTGGCCACCGGACGCGCCGCCCGGGTGCAAAACTTGCGACCGCAGGGGGCAAGCTGGCATAAGTCTTCACATTGTTGTCATGCTCGGGGCAGGACTGGGAGAACAGAATGGCTTGGCTGTTTGGTTTCATGGGTGCGATCGCCGGCTTGATTTGTGCCGCGGCGATCGAGGCGGAAGGGCTCGGCTTTTTCATGGGCGCGGTGGTCGGTGCGCTGCTCGGTAGCTGGATCAACCTGAGAAGTCGGGTGGGGTCGCTGGAGCAGAAAGTTGCCGATCTGCACCGGCGCCTGTTGGCGGTCAGTCAGTGGGCGGCGCATCCGCAAGCCGAGAAGGAAGTGGCGCCTAAGCCGACCGCGCCCGTTGCGCCGACACCGGTTCCGGCGCCAAGTCGCGAGCCTGCGCATCCCGCTACTGCGCCGACGACTTGGGCCGCGGTTGACGATCGGGGCGTGCCGATTGATCCGACGCCGATCTCGCTCGCGCAACTGGCCGCTGAGGCCGCATCAGAAGCCGCGGCAACGCTGCCGGCAGAGACGCCTAATCAAGCGCCGAGTCGCGCCCGCGCGCCGCTGTTGACGCGCCGCGGCGAAACGCCGCCGCCGCTCGATTTCGCAGACACGCCGGCCCAAGCATCTGCACCGGCGGCTGCACAAAGCCGCCCGCAGGCGCCGCCACCACGCCCACGCGAGCCCGTAGCGCCCGCGACCGGTTTTGGTGCCGATGCCTGGCGTTGGCTGATTGAAGGCAACTGGGTCGCCAAGGTCGGCATCGTGCTCGTGCTGATCGCACTGGGCGCATTTTTCCGCTTTGCGTCCAAGCAAGGCTGGCTGACGTTTCCGATCGAACTCCGTCTTGCGGGCGTCGCCGCTGGCGCCATCGCGGCGTTGTGGCTCGGCTGGCGGGAGCGCGTGCGTCGACGCGTCTTTGCGTTGAATCTGCAAGGCGGCGCGATTGCGGTGCTGCAGTTGACCGTCTTCGCTGCGTACCACATGTATCACTTGCTGCAACCTGCCATGGCGTTCGCGCTGCTGTTTTTGTTGGTGTTCAGCGGCACGATTCTCGCGATCACCCAGCGCTCGCTCGGGCTTGCGGTCTTCGCACTGATCGGTGGCTTCGCTGCCCCGATTCTGGTTTCAACCGGAAGCGGCAATCACGTCGCGCTGTTCTCGTATTATTTGGTGCTCAACACCGGCATCCTGGCGGTCAGCTGGTATCGCGGCTGGCGCGTGTTGAACGTACTGGGCTTTGTATTCACGTTTGTCATCGGCTCACTCTGGGGCGACGACTCCTATCGCCCCGAGTTGTTCAACACCACCGAGCCGTTCCTGATTGCGTTCTTCCTGTTGTACCTGGCAATTCCATTGTTGCCAGCCTTGCGCAATCAAGATCCAGACCGCCGCGACATCGTCGATGGCACGCTCGTATTCGGGACGCCATTGGTCGCGTTTGGTTTGCAAACCGCGCTGCTCAGTCCGAATCGTGACCAGCTCGCGCTGTCGGCCCTGGTGATGGCCATTATTTATGCCGCGCTGTCGGTGTTTGTGTGGCGCCATGCGCAATTGGCGCGTTGGCGCAAAGCCTACGCCGGCTTGAGCCTGGTCTTTGCGACCCTGGTGATTCCGCTGGCCTTCAGTGCCCGCACGACGGCCGCATTCTGGGCGATCGAAGGCGCCGCGATGGTCTGGTTGGGCTTGTCTCAGGATCAACGTCGCCTCCGCTGGGTGGGCCTCTTGCTGCAGTTCATGGCGGGCATCTCGTTGCTGGTTGGCGGTGCGTTGCCAAGCGATGCGCCACTCATCTTGAATCGCATCACCATGACCGGACTGATGATCGCGTTGGCGGGCGTATTCTCGGCCACGATGTATCAGCGGCGCAGCAGCGGTAACGTGCTGTCGCCCATGCTGGTGCTGTGGTCCGCCACATGGTGGTTTGGCCTGGGCTTCATGGAAATCGACCGCATGCTGATTTGGGATCATCGCCCGGACGTGCTGATCGGTTTTCTGGCGGTCAGCGGGCTGATCTTCGCGCTCGCGCGCCGCGGCTTGAAGGTTCCGAGTCTCGGCTGGCCGACCATGTTCATCCTCGCTACGGCCGTAATCTGGGTCATGGTCAGCACCGCGCGGCACAGTGCGCCGTTCAGCGAGACAGGTCTGTACACGATGAGTGCCTACTTCCTGATCGGCCTGCTGAGCTTGTGGACCTTGCGATCGCCTTGGCCTTTGGGCTTGGGCTGGGTACACACGTTCTGGTGGCTGGCGGTGCCGGTCGCGATCCTGTTGCAGATCAACCATGCATTCGATGTGTCGCCGGCGCTGCAAGGATTGGGCGAAGCCTGGCGCCTGGCTGCGCTCGGCCTGCCCGTGTTGGGGCTGACCGCCTTGTTGCTGCGCGAAGCAGACTGGCTCGGCATGCCGCTGCATGAATCCTTCCCGAGTTATCGCATTCGTCCGACCGTGTTCATGGTAGTCGTGGTGATCCTCGGCTTCTTCCTGTTTGCGTTCAGCTCAGGCGACGCTAAACCGCTGCCGTTCGTGCCGCTGTTCAATCCGATCGAGTTGATGCAATGGTTCGCGATTCTGGTGCTGTGGCGCTGGTTCAATCTGCAAACCGATACGGCCGATGCGCGGTACGCGGCCAAGACCGTCATGACTGCCTTGATTTTTGGTCAGATCACGCTGATGACGCTACGCGCCACCCATCAATACGGTGGTGAGGCCTGGTCGCTCAGCATGCTCACGCACAGTCTGCCGAATGCAGCCCTGTCGATTGTCTGGACGGTTCTTGGTATCGCCGGCATGTTGATTGGCTCCAGCCGTGGCCGTCGGGCCATGTGGATCGCTGGTGCCGTCGTGCTCGGCGTCGTGGTCGCGAAGCTGCTGCTGCTCGACATGCGTCTGCTTGGCACATTGCCCAGCATCATCTCGTTGCTGACCGTCGGGATTCTGTTCGTGGCAGTCGGCTACTTCGCGCCGATGCCGCCGTCCAGTATCCCGCTGGTGGCGAGCGATGATGGCGACGACGAATCGGAAAGCGACCAGGAAGGTGCGCCGCGATGAACATTCGCCCAACGGTGCGTGCCAGCCTGCTGACAGGCCTGCTGGCCTTCGTCGCAACGTCAACAAGTGCCGTAACGGTGGCGACGCCGAACGAATTACCCGCGCCGTCGAATCCGGATTTCGCCTATGCGTGGCCGGTGCAAGTCACCGGCACCGACAGTCTGCATCAGCTGACCGTGCCGGCTGACGTGTATCCGGTCTTGACGCGCCTGGACTTGAGCGATCTGACGCTGATCGATGCAACGGGCCAACCGGTGTCCCTGTCGATTCTGCCGCAGCCGTCGTTGAACGCGTGGCTCGATTTGCCTACGCCGATGGAGATTGTCTTGCAGCATGGCCTGCCGCTGACGGACGATGCACCCTATCCATCGGAGCGCTCGCGCATTCGGTTGCTCGTGCAATCGCGCCAGACCGATGTGTTGCCGATTCGCGCGCTGCGCATCAATTACGAGCATCGCCGAGAGTTGCCCGCCGATGCGACCTTTCGCGTCCGGGCTAGCGCTAAGCCCGAGTCCAATGCGAGTGCCGGCGAGTGGCTGCACTTAGACGAGGTGGCATCGCGTTTCAATGCAGATACGCGCACGGGCGAAGTGCGCTTGGTCCTGGAGCCGCAGGCCACGCGCGAACTGGAGCTGATGATTGCACCCATACCAGCATCGGTCACGGTGCGCTCGGTGATGGCCGAGTACGATCTGCGCGAGTCGCCGGAGTTGCGATGGGTCGACACCACCCTGCAGCCGTTGGCGGGTACCGCCACGCAATGGGATATGTTCGAGTATCTGGCGCCTGGACCGGCACGCTTTCATCGTGCCCGGTTCGATCTGGGCGGCGATAAGGTAGGCGAGATCGAACTGATGAGTCTGGACGGTAGCGGCTACTGGGCAGGGCAGGGCGCCATGACGTCTTACGATATTTCGTTGGACGATGCGCGTTTTGCCCGCAACACGCTTGGCTTTCGCGAAGTGCGCGCGCGCCGCTGGCGCGTGATGGTGCGGCCAGCGCCCGAAAGCCCGCCCAAGTTGCAACTTGCCTATCAGCCCGACATTCTGGTGTTCTCCAAGCGCGGCCCCGCCCAGCTCACCTTGCTGGCCGGCAGTCAGCGCGTGCAGCGGCCAAGCTACCCCGTGCTCGACATGGTTGAAGACGTACGTGCGCAATTGGGGCAGGACTGGCAACCTGCAAGAGCCCAGGTTGGCGCGCGCTTTCCGTGGCGCGGGACCGAGGCGTTGAAGCCCGTCCCACCAAAGTCGAACCAGGACTATCGCGCTTGGTTACTGTGGAGTTTGTTGCTCGTCGCCGCCGTGCTGGTCGGCTATATGGCCGTCAACATGTTGCGCGAGACGAACGACGCTGAGTCGAACAAGCCGGACGTGTAAACGCGGCGGCCACAGCGATTGCCGCCGCCGAGCACGCCGTCACAGCATCGTCTTCAAGCGATACAGCGCTTCAAGCGCCTCGCGCGGGCTCAATGAATCAGGATCCACCGCCTTCAACGCTTCGAGCGCGGGCGGCGTCCGATCAAAGAGCGAGAACTGATGCGGGGACGGCGCGCTGGAATCAATCCGCGTCGCCTCGACAAAACTCTGCGCCGCCTGCTCGTGATCGCGCTTCGATTCGAGCGAACGCAGCTTGTCGCGCGCCGCCTGAATCACCGGACGCGGCACGCCAGCCAGTGCCGCGACAGCGAGACCAAAGCTCCGATCCGCCGGGCCATCCTTGACCGCGTGCAAGAACACCAAGGCCTCGCCATGTTCGACGGCATCAAGATGGACATTCGCGACGCCCTCGTACTCGCCCGCGAGCGCCGTCAATTCGAAATAGTGCGTAGCAAACAGCGTATAGGCGCGATTGACGGTCGCCAATTGGACTGCCGCGGCATGCGCGAGCGCCAGACCATCGTAGGTGGACGTGCCGCGACCGACTTCGTCCATTAACACGAGACTTTGCTCAGTCGCGTTGTGCAGAATGTTCGCCGTCTCGCTCATCTCGACCATGAAGGTCGATTGACCCGCGGCGAGATCATCGCCCGAGCCAATGCGCGTGAACATGCGATCAATCGGCCCCAGGCGCAGCGAATCGGCCGGTACAAAACTGCCGATCGATGCGAGCAGCACGATCAGGCACGTTTGGCGCATATACGTGCTCTTACCGCCCATGTTTGGGCCGGTGATGATCAGCATACGCCGGTCTGGGCTCAACGCCGTATCGTTGGGCTCAAACGGGTCGGTGCGCACCGCTTCAACCACCGGGTGACGGCCGCGGCGAATTTCGATGCCCGGTTCATCACTCAGTACCGGGCAGGCCCAGTTCAAACGCTCAGCACGTTCGGCGAGTGCGCCCAGTACATCCAGTTCGGCAAGCGCGGCGCTGGCTTGCTTCAAGGCTTCGATCTCGTTGACCAAGCGATCGAACACGCCTTCCAGTAGTGCCTTTTCGCGCATCAACGAGCGTTCGCGCGCCGACAGGACTTTGTCCTCGAATAGCTTCAGCTCTTCGGTGATGTAACGCTCGGCGCCCTTGACCGTTTGCCGCCGCGTGTAGTGCGTCGGCACCTTGTCGGCATGCGTGTTCGTGATCTCGATGTAGTAGCCGTGCACGCGGTTGTACGCGACGCGCAGTGTGCTGATACCAGTGCTGGCGCGCTCGCGGGCTTCGAGATCGATCAAAAACCCATCGGCATTGATTGACAGTTCCCGAAGCTCATCGAGCTCCGCGTCAAAGCCCGTGCGGATCACACCACCATCGCGGGCAAGCACCGGTGGCTCATCGACGAGTGCGCGATTCAACCAATCGGCGAGCTCAGCATGATCACCCAGTTGTCCGCAGAGTTCGTCCAAACGCGGACATTGCAGATCGGCGAGGAGCGTCGCGAAATCAGGCGCGCGATTCAGCGCGGTACGGAGCCCCGAAAGATCGCGCGGACGCGCCGAGCGCAGCGCCACGCGGGCGAGAATGCGCTCGGTATCGCCGATGCCGCGCAGCAGATCACGCAGCGGTTCGAGTACCCCGCGGTCGATCAGACACTGAATCGCGACTTGGCGTGCGCGCAACGTGGCATGCGTGCGCAGCGGGCGATGCAGCCAACGACGCAGCAGGCGCGCGCCCATTGGGCTCACGGCCGAATCGACCACGCCGAACAGCGTGTGCTGCAAGCGACCACTCGCGTGCGTATCAATCTCCAGATTTCGCCGCGTGGCCGCGTCCATCGCGATCGTCTCGTCGGCCGATTCCACCGACAGCCGCGAGAAATGCGGCAGCTGCGTACGCTGGGTCTCTTTGATGTACGTCAGCAGCGCACCGGCTGCGGCCAACGCATAATGCTGATCGGCACAGCCGAAGCCTTTCAGATCGCGTGTTTTGAAGAATTCGGTGAGGGCGCGCTCGGCGGCATCGCGATCGAAATGCCAAGGTGGCCGCTTGCGCGCGGCACCGAGCTTGTTGAACGGCAATTCGGCTGATTCGTCGAGCAGCAATTCTGCTGGGTTCAAACGCGCCAGTTCGGCGAGCAGCGCGGTCTCGCTCTCGTGCTCGGCCAAAACAAAGCGGCCGCCCGCGAGATCCGCGTAGGCCAAGCCATAGCGGCCGTTCCGCGCCGTGAGGGCGGCCAGCCACAAATCGCGGCGCTCATCGAGCAACGCCTCATCGGTAATCGTGCCCGGGGTCAGCACGCGCACGACTTTGCGCTCGACCAGCCCCTTGCTCGTGGCCGGGTCGCCAATCTGCTCGCAAATTGCGACGGACTCGCCGAGCTTGACGAGTTTCGCGAGATACGGCTCCAACGCATGCACCGGCACGCCGGCCATTGGAATAGGCTGACCTGCCGACGAGCCGCGCTGCGTCAGCGTGACATCCAAGAGCCGCGCCGCCTTGCGGGCGTCGTCATAGAACAACTCGTAAAAGTCGCCCATGCGAAAGAACAACAACAAGTCCGGATGCTCCGACTTGGCGCGGAAAAACTGCCGCATCAACGGCGTGTGTTCGGCAAACGGTTCGGTGGTGGTGGTTTTGCTGTTCACGGCATCAGACAGGGTTCAGGGGCAGGCGGCATCGGTTAAGTGATGCCAGCCTGTCATTGTGCCCGGAACCGGCAGTGCTGACCACGGCCAAGCGGGTGATTTGCTGACAGTCTGTGGGTGATGCCCCGTTTTTCGGGGGCGCCCGATATCCCGATTTCGCGCGTGCCTAGAGCCAGGAGCGGTTTCGGGCAGCTTGAAACTCACCCCGGACTTCAACCGGGGTGGGTTTCGACCGCGAGTATCAGTTCACGCACCATCGTCTTCGTACGACGCCGAGTCATCGAAGTCATCATCGGATTCGGACTCGCCTTCGTCATCAAAGGACTCGGAATCACCTTCGTCCTCGTAAGACGCCGCATCAAGGTCGTCTTCATTGGACTCTGAGTCACCCTCATCGTCATACGACTCCGAATTATCTCCGTCTTCAGAAATCTCCGGAACCGAGGCTTCGTCGTCAAACTCAGGTTCACCGTTGCTTTCTTCGAGCGCGGCATCCTCTGAGTCGTCTATGGCCTCAGCATCGGCCGGCGCCTCTTCGGTCGCAAACGAATCAGCACCATCGCTCTCTGCTGGAGGCGGCGGTGGTGGCGGCGGCGGCGGTGGCGAACTGCCGGATTCGTCCGGCGTCCCAGCGTCTTCTGGCGCCTCCTCGGCAGCAGCGTCACCCTCTGGCTCGGAAGCCTCAGACGCCTTCTCCTGCGGCGCTTCCGTTGTGGGCTTAGGCTGTTCCAGTCCCTGCGCCGCCTTCGCCTTGCGCAGGCTCATGGGTCGCATATCGGTCCAAACACTTTCGATGTACTCGAGGCATTCCGCTTTGGTGCCAGACTTCCCCGCTTCCGACCAGCCCGCCGGCAAGTCTTTATAAGCAGGCCAGATCGAGAATTGCTCTTCGAGGTTGACGATCACTTTGTAGATCGTCTGGTCTTCCGTATCGGATGGAACCGACATTGAGGTCGTCAGCACAAGATGCTGAGGACTGCCGGCCAAGGCGCTCGCTTCGACCACGCTTGCGACAACCGTGCAGCCAAGGACAATCGTGCCAACGATGAGAATACGATGCCGCATCACGCCTCCTGGTTTCCCTGTCTCCCGACCATAGCGCGCCCGAACAATGCGACGCGAAAACATTTGTTGGCGTCTGCGCGAGACTATGGGGGCGCAATGCCTGGCTGTCGTTGTTAGCCGAAGCAGGGGATGGATTCGTTCCTCAGTTTCGGTTTGCAGAAGCATCGCGCGCTGGCGCATGATCGCGTCATGAGCGCGCCAACCGCTACGCCTGATGCCGAATCGAACCGCCTGGTCTCGGGGTTGGGCGCGGTCGTACTTCGGCAAGCGCTGCTGCCATTCGGCGTTTTCGTATTGGATTGGCCGCTGGCGACCGCACTGGCTGCGGTGTCGGCCGAAGTCTTTGTCGGCTACTTGCTGGCGACGGCGCTGCCTTTGATTCTGCAATCGGCTCGGCGTGATTCGACTGCTGCGGCAGGGGGTTTGTGGGTCCGGATCGTGATCGGCACCATCGTGGTCGGCTTCGTCGCCAGTGTCGCCGTCATGGTCGGTGGGCTCGGCCTGTTCGGTGCCTGGATGATGATTCGCACCTTGGCGGGACCAGGCCCGATTCCGCTGCCTTGGGATGCTGTGTTGTTGATCGTGCTTGGCCTAATCTGGTTTGCATTCGATCAAGTGCAACGCATTTGTGCCGAGAAAAACCAACTGCGGCCGCAGGAGTTGGAACGCGTGCGGATGCTGGAGACGCTGTACAAAGTGGTGGTCGTCGCGAACGTGTTTCTGTTCGCCGGGATGTTTGCCTCGAAGCTCGGCGAATCCGGGCTCCGCTGGGTGATCCCGATCTGCGCAGTGGGATTCGTGCTCGTCGAATGGCAAATCGCCCGCCAGCGCGCGTGGGCGAAGTACGTGTTGCCAATGCCGCCGGAGCCGCCGCGTCGACGCGATGAGCGCGAGGACTATTGCTAAGGAGCCTCTGAACAAGTTCAGAGGCGACGCGGGCCATGGATGGCCCGCCCAGAATCGAGCACGCTAGTGCTCGATTCTGGCGCACTGAGTCCGGACACGTGCCGGACTCAGTGCGGGTCTGAAAGTCCAGGATGGACTTGTTCAGACCGGCCCTAATTAGTTCGAGCAGCCAGCATGCCGACGCTTCGGAACCACGTTAGCGCATAAGCGATTGCGGCGTCCGGATCGTGCTCAGCGACAAAGCCCAGCGCCTGCTTAGCCTTGCTGCCATCCAAAAACTGCCCAGCCGTAATGATCGCCAAAGCCGTCTCATCCAGATCAGGCTTTTGACCGCCAAATCTTCGATAGCGCCAATGATTGAACCGCGCAATCAGCGTGGCCACCGCCAGCGGCGCGGGCTTCGGGGCTGGCATGCCCGCATGTTTGGCAATCTTGCCGGTGAGGTCTCGCATGTCGATGTTCGTGCCGGTCAGCAAGTAGCGTTGACCGCTCTGGCCGCGCGTGGCGACCAGCGCAATCCCGCGACCCGCATCGCGTGCATCAATCACATTGCGCTTGCCCGGTAAGTAACGCGGAAACTTGCCACTGGCGATGCCAACAATCAGCCGCCCCGTCGTAGGGCCATAGTCAAACGCGCCAAACGTCATCGCTGGAATCGCAATCGCGACCCATTGACCCGCGGCTGCTGCTGCCAGAGCCATCTGATCCATGCGCCATTTCGCGAGCAGATAGCCGCTGCGATGTTTGGGCCGCTCGGAATAGCTCTGAGTCTCGTCTGCGGCTTGGCCGTCCTGGCGTCGCGCCAGTGCAATCGCGCCGCCGACATAGACGAGCCGGCAATTTGCTTGGCGGCAGGCATCCAGAATCCGCTGCATTTGCGCGGTGGCGATTGCCTCGTCGTCCTTCGGCGCGCGAGGTTCGGGCGGGTAATAGGCCGCGGCATGAATCAGCACGTCCACCCCCGCCAACACCCGAGCGAGATCCGCCGAAGGGTAGTCGGCATCGGCCGTTCGTGCTTCAAATTGGAGATCCGAAAGCCGGTCGAGTTTGGAGCCTGCGCGATGCAAGACAACCAGTTCTTCGCCCATTGCCTGCAAGGCGAGGGCGGTGTGGTGACCGAGCATGCCGGTGGCACCAAGGATGGCGATTTTCATGAAGTGCTCCAGGGCGCGTGGTTGATCTCGATTCTAGCGATCTAAGTGAGTTGCGATGCGATCTGTTGTTCTGGTGGTCGATCGCGGGGGAGGGGGAACGTCTCCCTCTCCCACGCGAGTGGGAGAGGGCCGGGGAGAGGGCTACTTGCGACAAACTCACCAACTCCCTCTCTCATCAAACACGCCGAAACCCATTGGTATTGATAACCAATAAATTGCGGTTGGTGACGATTCTGACCGCAAGTAACCCCCTCCCCGGGCCCTCCCCCCACCGCGCTCGCGGGGGAGGGAGTCGACTCCCTCTCCCACGCGAGTGGGAGAGGGCTGGGGAGAGGGCTACTTGCCGCACTGCGCCGTCGCAAGAATCGCGCATCGCCGCCGACAGTTTGATGCGCGAATAAGCGCACCAAAGGGGCGGCTGAACTCCCACGCGAGTGGAAGCGGGCCGGGGAGCGGGCTACTTGCGACAAACTTACCAACTCCCTCTCCCACGCGAGTGGGAGAGGGCTGGGGAGAGGGCTACTTGCGACCAGCCCACCAACTCCCTCTCCCACGCGAGTGGGAGAGGGCTGGGGAGAGGGCTACTTGCGACCAGCCCACCAACTCCCTCCTCCACGCGAGTGGAAGCGCGCCGGGGAGAGGGCTACTTGCGACAAACCAGCACGCAACAAACATCCACCTAACATTTCACCCCCAATCCCGCCCTTTCCCCGGCCGTGAATGGTCAGAACCAAGCCGGTACACTGTGCGTCTCAGCCGGCCCTCCGGGTCGCACGGATCAAAAAAACATGTGTGGAATTGTTGGCATTGCAGCGCGTCGGGACGTCGTCGGTAACCTAATCTACGGCCTGAAAGCGCTCGAATATCGCGGCTACGACTCGGCCGGAATCGCCTTGATCACCGATCAAGGCCTCACCCGTTTGCGCGCCAAGGGCAAGGTCGCCGAGCTCGAACAGTTGCAGCAGCAGCACAGCGTGCAAGGCCACACCGGCATCGCCCACACACGCTGGGCCACCCATGGCGTACCGGCCGAGCGCAATGCCCACCCCATGACCTCGCGCGACGAAATCGCTGTGGTCCACAACGGCATCATCGAAAACCACGCCGAACTGCGCGACGAACTGCGCGCCAAAGGCTACGACTTCACATCCGAGACCGACACCGAAGTCATCGCCCACCTCGTGCACGCCGAGAAAGCCGCCGGCAAAGACCTGCTCGACGCCGTGCTGACCGTCGTTAGGCGTCTGCATGGCGCCTACGCGATTGCCGTGCTGTCATTGCAAGACCCAGGTCGCGTTATCGGCGCACGCAAAGGCAGCCCGATGGTGATGGGCCTCGGTGATGGCGAGCATTACATCGCATCCGACATCCACGCGCTGCTGCCCATCACGCGCCGCTTTGTCTATCTCGAAGAAGGCGATGTCGCCGAAATCACGATCGAGCGCGCCCGCGTGTTCGACATCCACGGCGTCGAACAACAACGCAAAGTCAAAGAAGCACACTTCTCCGCCGATGCCGTCGAGCGCGGCGAATATCGCCACTACATGCTGAAAGAGATCCACGAGCAACCCGTGGCCGTGGCCGACACACTCGAAGGCCGCCTGCTCGACGGCCAGATCCTGACCGGTATCTTCGGCCCGCAAGCCGTGCAATTGCTGAAGCAGACCGAAGCCGTGCAGTTTGTCGCGTGTGGCTCGAGCTATCACGCCTCGATGGTCGCCAAGTATTGGATCGAAGCCCTCGCGCGCATTCCGGTCTCCGTCGAAATCGCGAGCGAATACCGCTACCGCGACCCCGTCGTGCCGAAGAACACCTTGCTCGTCACCGTGTCGCAATCCGGCGAAACCGCCGATACGCTTGCGGCCTTGCGCATGGCGAAGAGCCTCGGCTATCTCGCCGAACTCGCGATCTGCAACGTGCCCGAATCGTCCCTCGTGCGCGAGTCGGCCCTGTGCCTGATGACCCGCGCCGGCCCCGAAATCGGCGTCGCCTCAACGAAAGCATTCGTTACCCAACTCACCGCGTTGCTGCTGCTCGCCCTCGAACTCGGCCGCCAACATGGCCTCGATGCAACCCGCTATCGCGATGGCGTGACGCAACTCGAGCACCTGCCCCAAGCCGTCGCCGACGCTCTCAAGCTCGACCCCGAAATCCGCGTATTGGCCGAACGCTTCGCGAGCAAACACCACGCACTGTTCCTGGGCCGCGGCCGCCAGTTCCCAATCGCGATGGAAGGCGCGCTCAAGCTCAAAGAAATCTCGTACATCCACGCCGAAGCGTACCCGGCAGGCGAACTGAAACACGGCCCCCTCGCACTCGTCGACGAAGACATGCCCGTCATCGCCGTCGCGCCGAATGACCACCTGCTCGAAAAACTCAAAAGCAACATCGAAGAAGTCCGCGCCCGCGGCGGCCAGCTGATCGTGTTCGCCGACAAGAGCGTCAGCCGCGGCATCACCCACCCACAAGAAACCCTCCTCGAACTCGAACCCTGCGGCGAACTCATCGCCCCAATCGTGTTCACCATCCCCCTGCAACTGCTGTCGTATCACGTTGCGGTGTTGAAGGGCACCGATGTGGATCAGCCGCGGAATTTGGCTAAGAGTGTGACGGTAGAGTAATTCTGGTGCGAGTGGGTGCCTGCATCTCTTCCGGCAACTCGCGGTACCAAGCTGCACGCTGGCCGTGGACTTCACGGTATCGAGATTGACAAGTCTTTGGTCATCCACTTTTCCGATTTTTCTGAGCCGAACCTCAGAAAATTCCCAATGTGCGGGGCGCTCCAGGCCGGCACCATGACGCCTCCCCCAGCTACTGACGGTAGTAGTTAGGCGCGCACGGTGCGTGAACTGAAGCGTTGTGACAGCGGCGACCAAATGCTTACCGAAACCAACCACACAGAAAAAATGCTTCCGATGCCGCCGAGAAACGATTCTAAGGGAGAATGAATTCCGTGCCCTGAGAAAGGAGACAGGAGTAAAGCGGCGATAAAGCTGCCGAGCAGCAAAAACGCGCAGCGCTCCAGAAGAAGAACAAGCCGACGAGCCCGATTGCGTTCGCTGTCCCGGCCGCCATTGAACCCCAGTAGAGCGCTTCCGGTGGTAGGAGTGCACCGTGTGTGGAGTACTCAGTGAACTGCGCAACATTCGGTTCAATGCCTGAGAAGCCGTATGCAGGCAGCACTGCCGCCAGGACGGAGCAGAGCACCGCAATTACGACAGCGGTGCGAAAGGTCGTTGCAGATGGCGACATCGTTTCCATGCGCACTTAACGAAGCTGTAGAAAGAGTGGCCTCGATCCTGCTTCCTTCGGTGATTGAGCGCAAGGGGGTCGGCAGTGGCTCGTTACAAGTATGTCGACATGAGCCCGCGGTTTTTGCCGGTGGTGCTGGAGGATCAACTGGTGACTGGTTCCTCTGCCCATGCGACGCACCATCTGGTGGATACACTGGACTTGTCTGGATTTGATCTTCCCCCTGTTTGTCGGACACCTGCAACTCGAATCATCGTCTGCCAGTAGCGCCGAACTTGCTGGAGCAGGACTTTCGGGCACACCGACCGAATCAGAAATGGGTCAGCGACACAACGTGCATCGGACCCGATGAAGGCTGGCTGTATCTGGCAGTCGTGCTCGATCTTCACTCGCGAATGGTCGTCGGCTGGTCGATGTCTGGCCGAATGAAGGCGACGCTGGTCTGCGATGCGCCGAAAATGGCGCAATTCCGTCGTCAGCGGCCGAGGGGCGTGATTTTGCACTCTGATCGAGGCAGTCCAGTACTGTTCCAGCGAATATCGCGAGCTTGCCGCTGAGAACGGCCTACAGCTGAGCATGAGCGCCAGGGGCAACTGCTACGACAATGCCGCCATGAAGCGTTGGAACCACAGCCTGAAGGTCGAGGCGATTCACGGCGAACGATTCACATCGAGAGTCGCCGCGCGAACGCAGGTATTTGACTACATCGAGGTCTACTACAATCGAAACCGGCTCCACTCAGCACTCGGGCATCGAAGCCCGGCTCAGTTTGAGCTATCAAAAGCCGCTTAACGAAGTGTCCGGAAAACCGGGGCAAGATCATTTTCGGGATTCAGGACTGTCGGAGCTTCTCACGGGCGGTCAACGACTATCTGAAAGTTATTCAAGGCGACTTGAGTGACTTTGTAGGTATTCATCAAGACTGATTGTTAGACTGTGCTAGCGAACATGGTGTGTAAATGACGAGAAAGCTCGCACTATATTTAGTTCTTCTGTGCTTACTGGTTCTGGGTTGCCTCGGCATGCTTCAGGTCGTTCAGGGAGAGAGGCTTCGCCGAGCGACCAGTGAAGCGGCGGCGCTGTGTCAGGTGTACGCGAAACAAGGCGATTGTCCTGTATCAGGGTCTGCCGCAGTGACGCTGGACCCATGGGGGCGCGAGTACCGGTGTAGGAAGATTGCCGATGGCGTCGTTTCGACCGAATCCGACGGAGGCGCGACGATTTTTGGTGCGAAGCACATTGTGGTGTGCCGATCCGAATCCAGCGGTTCTTGCCGATGTGCGATCAATCCATAGATGGCAAGGGGCCTGACCCGGTGATCAGTTGTTAGTTTTGGACACGCCAATATCATTTGAGCGGCCCGGGAATCAGAGACGGAGATGGCTTGATCGATCTGCTCAAAATGTTTACTGACTTTCTGTTCGGAAATGGGGCCGTAAACGTGTGCCCAGCCGAGGACACGAGAACGCAGGCGGAAATTGATGCGATGATGGAAGAATGTTACAAGTCTGGATGGTGTGTATGACTGTGCAGCGCATTCTCCTTGGAATTGTTTGCCTAGTTACCTTGGCGGCAAACTGCGCCCTAAGATGGCGCCTTAGAGAGACTCATTGTTCCTGGCAATTTGAGTATCAAATCTTGTCGAGCGGGCGTTCCTGGATTCCGCGCTCATGCATGAGCGCATGGCTGATTGCCCAGGGATTTCGTCTGCGTGACCCGGAGAAAGTTTGCCATGCGGCGAACTTTCAGGTTCAACAGCGGTGGCAATCTTCAAAGACTTCGGTGTTGCTTGCTCTTTCGGAATGTGCAGCGTGGGTGAGGGACCACGCTCAGTTCACTCGCTTGACTGACGAACTGCTAAAAAGGCCCGATTTCGAACAACAAGACCGCGACTACCTCGATGACCTTCGTCTCCTGCGCTCTGGCGACCTTGCCGCTTCAACGCTGCCGCAACACGGACGGCCGCCCTGGTCACGTATCCCATGGATCTGCATGGTCTATTCGTTGGAAACAATGGCAAGATCCGGTGAGAATCTGAATACACCAGAGAATCGGACGTTCCTGTCCGACACGCTCAGTTGGATTCCTGAATGGCGAGTCGAGGAAAGGCAAGCACTTTCAGACTTGATGCCGGAGAAATCTGCATCCTGAAAGACGGAAGCCAAGACACCCATAGGTTCCACGAAACCTTCTCCGCTGAGCCGTCTTCCAGCAAGGTCCGTGCTCTAAGGTCATGACACGGCCTCGATGCAACCCGCTATCGCGACGGCGTAACGCAACTCGAACACCTGCCACAAGCCGTGGCTGATGCGCTCAAGTTAGACCCAGAAATCCGTGTATTGGCCGAACGCTTCGCGAGCAAACATCACGCCCTGTTCCTGGGCCGCGGCCGCCAGTTCCCGATCGCGATGGAAGGCGCGCTGAAGCTCAAAGAAATCTCGTACATCCACGCCGAAGCGTATCCCGCCGGCGAACTCAAACACGGCCCCCTCGCACTCGTCGACGAAGACATGCCCGTCATCGCCGTCGCGCCAAACGACCACCTGCTCGAAAAGCTGAAAAGCAACATCGAAGAAGTGCGCGCCCGCGGCGGCCAACTCATCGTATTCGCCGATAAAAGCGTCAGCCGCGGCATCACCCACCCACAAGAAACCCTCCTCGAACTCGAACCCTGCGGCGAACTCATCGCCCCAATTGTGTTCACCATCCCCCTGCAACTGCTGTCGTATCACGTGGCGGTGTTGAAGGGCACGGATGTGGATCAGCCGCGGAACTTGGCTAAGAGCGTGACGGTGGAGTAGGGATAGCCAAGAGTCGAATACATTGTGAAGTGAACGAACAAAGTCTGTCGCGGGTGTCGGGCTACAGACCGCGCCGTTGTATGCTCTCAAAAAGACGATGAAGCGGCCAAGTTTGTCGCGAGCCCTTCCGAGGGGTTGTCAAGATTCTTGTGTTCACGAGGCTCGTCGAGACCCTTGAGTCAATTGCATGCCAAGCTCCCCCGGAGGAATTGTGATCAGCGAGAGCCCTACCATGTTATTTCGAGCGCTGTGGATTCTGTGCCTTGCAGTTGGCGAGGCAGTAGCCGGCGTGACGGATCCATCGTTGACGATCAATCCTTCATCGCCACTTGCGGGACAAGAGGTGGTGGCCACCGTGGCAGTCACAGGGTGCACATTGCTGCCACCGGCGGCGACCGTCGTGAGAGATGGGTCCACTGTCCGGCTTGAACTTGAGATCCCAGACTTCTGCACGCCGCCCGATGTGGTTCCTCAGAGGGCGTACTCCCTCGGAGCGTTTAGTCAAGGACAGTACGTCGTTGAGTTGTATTACTGCAGCAATCCGCCGCCACCCCTGCCGCGTTGCAGTTTGGTGCGCTCTCAAGCAATGGTTGTTCGGGGAACTCAACATGGCGTGCCAGCACTCGACGCGAGGAGTGCATCGCTGTTGTTACTCGCAACACTTTTTCTGGGCGTTGTGCATGTTTGGCGGCGGCGCTGAACGCTACATGCCCAATGTCCTTTGTCCGGATCCGGAGGTGTCTTTCACGAAAGGTCGGGAGCCCATTTGGATTCGGATGCAGGCGATTCCTGGCGGTCGAATTGCCGGGTACGTCAAAGAATGCCAATTCAGCTTGTGCGACCCGCACCAGAACTGGGCGAGACAGACTCTATGCTCAAGATTGTCGCTTTTGCGTTGTTTTAGTGCTTCGCGACTGACTTTGGTCGTTTCATCATAATTCGGAGGCGCTGATCTGGCGCGGTTACCAGCTAGACCTCCGAGACAGGCTTAAATCATTCATTTCACTTGCTTCTTTTCCGGCAACTCGCGATACCAAGCTGCGCGCTGGCCCTTGACTTCGCGGTAACGAAGTTCAAAGACACGCGATTCATGCACGACTTGGCGCCAGCTGGTGCATCCATACTTGCTAGGACACTGATCTGGGTACCGCTCGGTAACCCACTGTTCTGCCAGCTTGACCAGTGTCCATCCGTCGACGGCTAGGCTACTGGTCGCTTCGCGCAGCGCACTTACGATGCCAGAGGCAGGCCAGTCCACGCTGCCGTCCGGGGCAATGCCATTGATGATGAGGTCTTGGATTGCGTCTGATTCAAGGAGGGCTACGGTAAGACTTCGGGCACTATCCATGTGCTTGGCCCATTCTCGAAGCTGCTCGAAGCGCTCGTCGATTTGATTGTAGGCTGCAGCCAGAGCATCCTGTGCACTGAGACATCCCTCTGCGGTCCAAATGTTGTGTTGGTCGATAAAATGATGCACGAGGTTGTTCCGCAACTGAACGAGCTCTTTCAGTCCATGCTTTACTCGCTGGTGATCGTCGTCCGAAAGGGTCAAATGGGTTCGGATGCTCACTGAATCGACTTGTTCAGGAGCACTGATCGCCAAGGCCGCGTTCGCACCAACTTCCTGGGTAACTACATATGAATCCATGAGCTGACCAACCAGGGTGCCGAGGGTTTGGCCACCGGTGCTAGCGATTCGTGCAGCCCGTATAGCCTCTAGTTCGAGCATTGGACCAGATAACTCGTGATGCGCCACGATCAGCTTGATGACCCGCTCATACTGCTGCAGCCGAATCAAACACCGTCCGAGCAGACGCTGAACGTCGCGCTGGGGGGCGTCAAGTGGGTCCTCGGTCATCGAAATCAGTGCCTCGATTCATTATTCTTCTTCGCCCGCAGTATCGCGAACATTGACATGGGGTTTGGGATTCGCAGAACGCTAGCTTACCCGAAAGCCATCATAGCGCTTTCAAAAATCGCCGGGTAAGGCTGCGATTATCCACCCAGTATACGTCTGAGAGGCGCTTCTGATCTGCCGCATCAATGGATGACGGCATCGATCGGACCCATGCTGCAGATCTGGGGAGCTGAATGCTCACTCTTAAGTCGGGGAATACACCGTGAACTGAAAGTGCGCTGCCTCATAAGACTCGTGCTCCGATCTCGCCATCGTCTTTGTCGGCCCGGCGGACACAGCTACCGCGCTACGCGTGACTCGGACGCGAACTCCTCAATCCGGGCGCTCAGCCAGCCGAATCCCACCCATTCTTGCTCCAGTCGCAACTTGGCTTGAAGGCGATTGAAGCGGAGCTCGTCACAGACCGCGGCCTCATCAGCCGAGAGATACGGCAATTCGTGGCGTGTGGGGCCTGGCTCTTAGCCCCAGAGCGGGCGGTGGGCTATTGGCCTCTCGCGATCCATGAGGAGCGGTGCCGCGTGCGGAAGATGGCAGCGGAGCTGGTCGAGGATGGAAAAGCTGTTAGCGCCAGTTGTGTCGGTGACATTGGACATGCGCTATGGTAGGCAGGTCAACCGATGACGGGGTTAGGGAGGCATCGCAATCGCTGACTTAAGCAAGAGTGGGCGTGGGGGAAACCTCGGCAGGTCGTCCGAACAATAAGTATCAGTGTTTCGGCCTTCCGGCACGCGTCTGAGCCCACAGGGTCCAGTCGATGCCGGAATTCACCGAAACCCAAATGGAACAGGAATTTCGATGGCAGCCAAGAAGAAGTCACCGACCACCAACAAAGATTCCTCAGCCAATCTCGGCTTCGAGGCCAAGCTCTGGCTCGCAGCCGACAAGCTGCGCAACAACATGGACGCGGCGGAATACAAGCACGTCGTCCTTGGCCTCATCTTCCTTAAATACATCTCCGACACCTTCGACGAGCACCACGCCAAGCTCGTGGCCGGTCAGGGCGATTTTGCCGGGGCCAATCCCGAGGACAAGGACGAATACCTCGCCGCCAATGTCTTCTGGGTGCCCAAGGACGCCCGCTGGGCTCACCTTCAGGCCAACGCCAAGCTCCCGAGCATCGGCAAGGACGTGGATGATGCGATGGTTGCCCTCGAACGCGACAACCCCCGCCTCAAAGGCGCGCTGAACAAAAACTACGGCCGCGCCGATCTCGACAAACACCGCCTCGGCGAACTGATCGACCTCATCGGCTCCATCCAGCTCGCCGATGTCGCCAGCCGGTCGAAGGATCTCCTCGGCCGCGTCTTCGAATACTTCCTCACCCAGTTCGCCAGCGCCGAGGGCAAGAACGGCGGCCAGTTTTACACCCCGTCGTGCGTCGTGCGGCTCCTCGTCGAGATGCTCGCCCCCTACAAAGGGCGCATCTACGACCCCGCCTGCGGCTCCGGCGGCATGTTCGTGCAGTCGGAAAAATTCGTCGAATCCCACGGTGGCCAGCTCGGCGACATCAGCATCTACGGCCAGGAGAGCAACCCCACCACGCGCCGCCTCGCCATCATGAACCTCGCCCTGCGCGGCATCGAGGCCGACTTCGGCCCCGAAAACGCCGACACCTTCCGCCGCCCGCTCCATCCCAACCTCCGGGCAGCATGAACAAGAAAACTCTCTCCGAAACGGACATCCGGTCCAAGTTCATCACTCCGGCACTCTGCGGCCCGGAGGGTGCGGGCTGGAATCTCATGACCCAAGTCCGGGAGGAAGCCTATTTCACCAAAGGCCGCGTCGTTGTCCGTGGGAAAACCGTTCGTCGTGGCGAAGCCAAAAAAGCGGACTACCTGCTTTACTACAAACCGAACCTGCCCATCGCGGTCATTGAGGCCAAGGATAACAACCACGGTGTCGGGGAGGGCATGCAGCAGGCGCTCGAATACGCCGAAATTCTCGACGTGCCCTTCGCCTTTAGCTCCAACGGCGACGCCTTTCTGGAGCACGACCGCACCGCCACCAGCGGCACCGTCACCCGTGAAATCCCGCTCGATCAGTTCCCTACGCCCGAGGAGCTCTGGTCCCGCTACTGCGCCGCCAAAGGGTGGACCGAGGGCCAGCGCAAAGTCACCACTCAGGACTACTACGACGACGGCTCCCGGAAGGCGCCGCGCTATTACCAACTCATCGCTATCAACCGCACGGTAGAGGCCATCGCCCGTGGTGAGAACCGCATCCTCCTCGTGATGGCGACTGGCACCGGCAAAACCTACACCGCCTTCCAGATCATTTGGCGGCTGTGGAAGTCGGGCGCGAAGAAGCGCATTCTCTTCCTGGTCGATCGCAACATCCTCGCCGACCAGACGAAGACCAACGACTTTAAGCCGTTCGGAACCGCGATGACGAAGATCACGAACCGCACCGTCGACAAGTCGTTCGAGATTTATCTCTGCCTCTACCAGGCCGTGACCGGCACGGAGGAGGACCAGAACATCTACAAGCAGTTCTCCCCGGAGTTCTTCGACCTCGTGATCGTGGACGAGTGTCATCGCGGCAGCGCCGCCGATGATGCGCGCTGGCGGCAAGTCCTTGAATACTTCACGTCCGCCACCCAGATCGGCCTCACCGCCACGCCCAAGGAGACGAGGGACGTCTCGAACATCGAATACTTTGGCGACCCCATTTACACCTACTCGCTGAGGCAGGGCATTTCCGACGGTTTCCTCGCACCCTACAAAGTCGTCCGCATCGGCCTCGACAAGGACATCCTCGGTTGGCGTCCTGAGCTTGGGCAGGTCGACAAATACGGCAACCTCATCGAAGACCGCGAATACAACCTGCGCGACTTCGACAAGAACCTCATCCTTGAAAAGCGCACCGAACTGGTGGCCACCAAGGTCTCCGAGTTCCTCCGCACCACCAACCGTTTCGCCAAGACCATCATTTTCTGCGAGACCACGGACCACGCTGAGCGCATGAGGCAGGCCATGGTGAATGCCAATCCCGACCTCGCCGCCGCCAACAATAAGTACGTCATGCGCATCACCGGCGACGACGATGAAGGCAAGGCCCAACTCGACAACTTCATCGACCCGGAGTCCACCTATCCGGTCGTCGCCTGCACCTCGCGACTCATGAGCACCGGCGTGGATGCCCAGACCTGCCACCTCATTGTCCTCGACAAGCGCATCGCCTCGATGACCGAGTTTAAGCAGATCATCGGTCGCGGCACGCGCATCAACGAGGACTACGGCAAGTTCTTCTTCACCATCATGGATTTTCGCGGGGCGACTGCCTTGTTCGCCGACCCGACCTTTGACGGTGACCCGGTGCAGGTTTATGAACCCGGCCCGGAAGATCCGCCGGTGCCGCCCGAAGATCCGCCTCCGGGTGGTGAATCCCCGGAGCCGCCCCTGCCACCCGGTCCCGGTCCAGATCCCGGCGGAGAAGGTCCCGAGCCGCCGAGGCGTTACGTCGTCAACAACGTACCCGTAAGCGTCTCTGTGGAGCGCGTCCAATATCTTGACGAAAACGGCCGCCTCATCACCGAGTCGCTCACCGATTTCACGCGCAAAACTGTCCGCGCGGCCTATGCCACCCTCGACGAATTTCTCACCACCTGGAACGACGCCGAGAAGAAGCAGGCCGTGCTCGAAGAACTCGCCGCCAAGGGCGTCTTCCTCGACGAACTCGCAGAGCAAGCTGGCCGCGAGTACGATGCCTTCGACCTCATCTGCCATATCGCCTTCGATGCCCCGCCACTGACGCGGAAGGAACGCGCTGAAGGAGTGAAGAAGCGCAATGTCTTCGCCAAGTATGGGGATAAGGCCCGGGCCGTTCTTGATGCCCTGCTTCAGAAATACGCCGACAACGGCATTGCCAGCGTCGAGTCGCTGGAAATCCTCAAAGTGGATCCGCTTACCACTCACGGCACCCCCGTGGAAATCGTCAAACTCTTCGGCGGCCGCCCCGCCTACCTCGCCGCCATCCGCGAACTCGAAACCGCTCTTTATCTGAAAGCTGCCTGATCCATGCCCAACGTATCCAACCTCGTCAAAACCATCCAGGACATCATGCGCAAGGACGCCGGCACCTACGGCGACGCCCAACGCCTCGAACAGCTCGGCTGGATGTTTTTCCTAAAAATTTTCGACGACCGCGAGCTGGAGATGGAACTCCTCCGCGATCGCTACAAATCCCCGCTCCCGCAGCATCTGCGCTGGTCGAACTGGGCCAAAGATGAGGAAGGCATCACCGGCGACGCCCTACTCGACTTCATCAACAACACCCTCCTGCCCAAGCTCAAGTCCCTCTCCGGCGGCGGCGACCGCATCACCACGCTCATCCGCACCGCGTTTGAGGATGCCAACAACTACATGAAGAACGGCACGTTGATGCGCCAGGTCATCAACAAGATCAACGGCATCGACTTCAACGCCTCCGATGATCGCCACATGTTCGGCGACATCTACGAAAAGCTCCTCAAAGACCTTCAGTCCGCGGGCAATGCCGGCGAGTTCTACACCCCGCGCGCCGTCACCCAGTTCATCGTCGAGCAAGTCAATCCGCGCCTCGGCGAAACCATCCTCGATCCCGCCTGCGGAACCGGCGGCTTCCTCGTCTGCGCCATCGAGCATCTGCGCAAGCAGGCGAAGACCGAGGCCGACGAGCGCATCATCCAGGACTGCTTCGCCGGCATCGAGAAGAAGCACTTGCCGCACGTCCTGTGCATGACCAACCTCATGCTCCACAGCATCGACGTCCCTTCCAACGTCCGTCACGACAACACGCTGGCGCGCCCGCTACGCGACTGGGGCCCGAAGGAGCGCGTGGACGTCATCGTCACCAACCCACCCTTCGGCGGCATGGAGGAAGACGGCATCGAGTCCAACTTCCCCGCCGAATTCCGCACCCGCGAGACCGCCGACCTCTTCCTCGTGCTGCTGATGAAGCTGCTCAAGCCCGGCGGCCGCGCCGGCCTCGTGTTGCCCGACGGCACGCTCTTTGGCGAAGGCGTCAAGACCCGCATCAAGGAAGCCCTCCTCACCGAGTGCAACCTCCACACCATCGTCCGCCTGCCCAACGGCGTGTTCAATCCTTACACCGGCATCCGCACCAACCTCCTGTTCTTCACCAAGGGCGCGCCCACCACCCACGTCTGGTACTACGAGCACCCGTATCCGCCCGGCGCCAAGAGCTACAACAAGGGCAAACCCATCCGCATCGAGGAGTTCGATGCCGAGCGCGCCTGGTGGGGTGAGGAAATGGACGGCTTTAGATCCCGCGTGGAAAACGAGCAGGCTTGGTGCGTCTCTATCGACACGATCAAGTCCGGCAACTTCAACCTCGACCTCAAGAACCCGCACAACGCCGACACGGGCCCCGGCGACGTGGACCACCTCCTGCCCGAATACGAAAAACTCCTCGCCCAGATCGCCGCGACCCGCGCTGCGTTGAAACAGGAACTCCACCATGCTCTCACGGCCACCGCCGGGATTGTTGAATGAAGCTGGAAACGTTTTTCGAGAAGTTCGACCAGTTTGCCGACGCGCCCGATGGGGTGGCAAAGATGCGAGAGCTGGTGCTGCACTTCGCCTTTTCGGGAAAGCTGTTGCCTGCCGAGTCGGAATGGCCGCTCAAACCGCTGAAATCGCTCGCAACCAAGATTGGTAGCGGAGCCACTCCAGCCGGCGGAAGAGAATCCTATTTCACCGAGGGCATTCCTCTCATTCGCTCGATGAACGTCCACTTTGCAGGCTTCGAGCACAAGGGACTTGTCTTCCTCAGCGATGAGCAGGCGAAGCAACTCGCCAACGTTAACGTCCAGCCTGGTGACGTGCTGCTGAACATCACTGGTGCTTCGATTGGCCGGGTCACCACCGCACCATTGGAAATGGCGGGTGCGAGGGTCAACCAGCACGTCGCAATTATCCGCACGATCAAAGAACTCGATACTCAGTTCTTAGCGAGGTTCTTAGCCAGTCCCGTGATTCAAAGAATGATAGACGAAGTCCAAGTCGGCGCGACACGCGAGGCGTTAACGAAGGGAATGATCGAGCAGTTCAATATTCCCCTCCCAACGCTCGCCGAGCAGAAGCGGATCGTGGCGAAGGTGGATGAGTTGATGGCGTTGTGTGATCGGCTGGAGGCGCAGCAGCAGGAACGGGAGACGCGGCACGCCGCGCTCGCCCGCGCGTCGCTGGCCCGCTTTGCGGACGCGCCCACCCCGGCCAACCTCTCGTTCCTCTTCCACCCGTCCTACGGCATCCCCCCCGCCGAACTCCGCAAATCTATCCTAGACCTTGCAGTGTGTGGAAAGCTGGCGGCACCCGCACCCGACGACGGCGAAATCCGTCCGATTGAAGAGTTCCGCGAAGCTGCTGCAACGCTCGCGGACACCCTCGGACTGCGCTCACCAAAAGAGTCTCTCGACGAAGCCCAGCCACCTTTTGACGTGCCAGCTCATTGGCGCTGGATGGTGCTTGCCGATCTCGGCGCAGCTCAGACCGGAACGACGCCGAGCAAGAACAACCAAGAGGCTTTCAACGGAGACATCCCGTTTATCAAACCGGCGGCCATCCTTCCCGACGGCATCGACTACTCCAGCGAAAGCCTGACTCGGCATGGCGCCCAAAGCGGAAGTCGTCTGGCTCCCGCTGGCAGTTTATTGATGGTCTGCATTGGCACCATCGGGAAGTGCAACCTGATTGAGCGGGAATGCGCCTTTAACCAACAGATCAACTCTCTATCTCCCGTTCAGTGGGTTGATTCTCAATACCTCCTTCTCGCAGTCCGTGCGCCGTATTTTCAGGACGCGGCTTGGAAAAAATCCAGCAGCACCACCATCCCTATCCTAAACAAGGGAAAATGGCTCTCGATTTCCGTCCCCATCCCCCCCCTCGCCGAACAACGCCGGATCGTGGCAAGAGTGGCGCAACTGATGGCCTTGGTGGACGCGCTTGAAACGCAGCTCGCCACCGCCAGCACTACCGCCGCGAACCTCCTCACCGCCCTCGTTGCCGAACTCACGACCCAAGATTGACCCATGCCAACACTCAAATTTGCCCCGGAAGCCACCGTCGAGGAAATCGCCGGCATCGATCGCCACGCCGCTTTCGATGCCGTGATCAACGACAAGGACGATGACGCGATCCAGGTAGTCTGTCGACGCGCCGACGGCACAGAAATTCCCTTAGCTAACCCGGCCCGCGCTTTCTATTTCGGCGACCGCATTCTGTACAAGGAGGAGTCGAAGCGCTACGACCTCGGGGAGAAGCAGCAGATCCTCAACACCGACACGTTCAACCGAAACGAGCGCCGCTTCGACGAACTCAAACGCGCCTGCCAGCGCGGCTTCGTGATTCCCTTCATTGGCGCGGGCATGTCGAAGAGCGCCGGCTGCCCCGAGTGGAAGGAATATTTGCTCAATCTTTGCCCTGATGCCGGATTCGACCGAGACCCCATACGCCAGCGCCTCGAAGACCATGGCGACTACGAAGGCGTGATGCATGACCTCGTCACCAAGCTCGGCGAGAACCGCTTCAACCAGGACTTCGAGCGCGACTTTGATCCGCCGGGCGAAGTTTCTGGCGCGGTGCTCCGACTGCCCGACCTCTTCGACAGTTGTGCCATCACCACCAACTTCGACCGCGTGCTGGAGAAGGCCTATGAGAAGAGCGGCAAAGCCTTCGTCGAAAAGACCACCGGCCGCGGACTTATCGGATCCATCAACGCCTTCTACCGTGCCATTCCCGCAGGAGAGCGCCACCTCCTCAAACTCCACGGCAGCCTCACCAACGCCGCCGAACGGGTGCTGAACAAAGCCGAATACGACGACGCCTATGGCAACGACGGCAATATCCACTTCGATCGCCCCGTACCGAAACTCCTCAAGCGCCTCTATACCAGCTTCAGTTTCCTCTTTCTCGGCTGCAGCCTGAGCTTTGACCGCACCATCCAGACCTTCACCAAGATCGCCCAAGACGTCGGAGCCGACTCCCTCCCGCACCACTACGCCATCCTCGCCTGCCCCAGTGATGCCGACCGGAGATCCAAACTCGAACAACGCCTCGTCGACGCCCACATCTCCGCCATCTGGTTCCCCGAAGGCGAGTATCAGCACATCGAGGAAATGTTCGCACTGTTGCAGGCATAGAGCCGCCGGCCATTGGAAGAACTCAAGCGGCCTGAGTGGACCACCGGCACACCGACTGAACGCCTGCAACTCATCCCCGCCGGACAGGAACACATACTCGAACAGGAAGACGGCTAGAAGCGTTGGGTGCAAGTGGTGATGGAACTTTCCCAAGCCTTCGCGCTTTGCGCCGCTACGGATGAAGCGACCGCGATCCGGGATGACGTCTCCTTCTTTCAAGCCCTGCAGGCCGCGCTCAACAAGAAGCTCGGCGAGAACAGGAAGAGTCCGGAACAGATCGACGCCGCGATCCGCCAGCTTGTGTCCAAAGCGATCACGACCGAAGGCGAGATCATCGATGTGTTCACCGCTGCCGGTTTGAAGAAGCCCGACATTGGCATTCTCAGTCCGCAGTTCCTCGCCGAAGTGCGCGGCCTCAAGCACAAGAACGTCGCCGCTGAACTTCTGGAGAAGTTGCTCAAGGACGAACTCAAGCTGCGCTCGAAGAAGAACCTCGTGCAGAGCCAGTCCTTCGCTGAGAAATTGAAGAAAACCCTCAACGGGTACCACAACCGTGCCATCTCGACGATGCAAGTCATCGAGGAACTCATCACGCTGGCGAAGGAGATGGACGCCGCCACCAAACGGGGCGAAGCGCTCGGCCTGACTGAGGACGAGATCGCCTTTTACGACGCCCTCGCCGCGAACGAGTCCGCCGTGCAGGCGATGGGCGACGACAAGCTCAAGTTGATCGCCGCTGAACTCATCACCCAGGTGCGCAAGAGCGTCACGATCGACTGGACGTTGCGCGAAAGTGCCCGCGCCAAGATTCGCGTGATGGTGAAGCGCATCCTCAACAAATACGGTTATCCGCCGGACTTGCAGGACGACGCCGTGAAGACGGTGTTGAAGCAGGCGGAATTGCTCTGCGCCGATTGGGTGTAGGCGTTGCCCGAATTACAAGTAGACCACCCGCAGTCCGTGATTTCGATCAACTGCGAAGCCTCGAGCAACTGCTGAGCCGAGTGTGGCTCAATGGCGCAGGCGAAACGCAGGCCGCCGTCGCCGCGGCTGCGAAGGAGGCACCCTGGAACAGCGAATCCTACGTGCCCTTTGGCGACACGAACTCACGCTCTTCGCAGTCCAGCCGCCCCTTTGGTGCGCTTATTCGCGCATCAAACTATTGTTCCGGGTCGGACGTAACGCTCGGCCTACTCGCTGTCATGCCAGCGAAAGCTGACATCCATTTTGAATGTCGCACACTGGTTGCCTCAAATAATGGATTCCAGCTTTCCAGACTGTGTGCAAACAACGAAGGACTGGTTCGAGCAACCTAGCCGATCGGGTTCGGAGGCGATGATGAGCGCAAGTGATGGGTCAGTTTGCCGCGAGCTTGAAACCCACCCCGGATCAAGTCCGGGGTGACGAGAGGTGGATTGGAACTCCTTGGGGAACCGATCCATTCTAGCGTCTGAAGTAATGACTTTGCCTCGACGGACACTCTCGCGATTCGTCACCCCGGACTTGATCCGGGGTGGGTTTGAAGGTCTTGCAGCCGCACCGAGGCCATGTTGAAGCGCCAAACACTGTCCTGCCCAAATGTTTTCACACAGCCTGTTTCGCTGGAATGAACATAAAAACAATGCCTTGGGTGATGTTTGAGGAGAGAATGCCCAGAAGAACGGCTTCATCAGAGGTTTGAATGGGGACGCACAGCAATTCCGTATTCTCCGCGGCAGCATCACGGTGATCTTCGATGATCTCGACTATGCAACGCTGTTCGCGGTCTTGTCCGCGGCCTGAGTGGCGCTGGCAAGGCCGGTGAATCCCAATGTGATGAGTCGCGAGGCGTGGCGACACAAACGTGCCGAAGCCGATAATCTTGCCGCGCGTATTGCTGCACAAGCAAAGCTGTTCGTGATCGGGTCCGATGAAGACCTCGACTGAACTTGAGAACCTCAGGCGAATTGGCAAGCTCAAGGCTGAGCCGTCTTCGGCACGTGAGTTGAATGGGCTGCTTAACTCTGCCCGGGCTCGTTTGATTAATGCTGCCAGCACGGTGCTCGCTTTCGATAGCCGCTTTGATTTGGCCTACAACGCCAGTCATGCGTTGGCCTTATACGCGTTGCGTCGTGCCGGTTATCTATGCGATACCCGTTACCTCGCTGTTCAATCTTTACCGCACACGGTTGGGGTACCTGCCGAGACATCGCGGGTGTTGGCCAAAGCGCGCGAACGCCACAATCTGGCTGAGTAAGAAGGCCATCTGGAACACGACGAGCGACTGTTGGATGGTTTGCTGGCAGCAGCGAAGCGGCTGGCGCACAGTAGTTCGACAACGCCGGCCGGCCCATTGCGCTCAGGAACAGATCACTCTGAGCTGCCGCATCCGACCAACCAAATCGTTGCAGAGATTCCCTCCCTGTGCCATGCGCCAAACCTCGCACAGAACTTGCGCACGCGAGCGCTTGCATAAGCGAAAGCTTGGCGGGAAAGGGTGCTTTTGCGAAAAGGGAATAGGCCGTATCGGTCTTTGACAATTCGCCTGACGTGCGTAGCCTGAACGTGATTTGCAATCGATCATCGTGTTGCCGTTTGACGGGCGATGCGTTGCTTGTACTTGGGGAGCGGTAGGCGCGGGTTCGCACTGACCAACTCCGGCAAATCAAATCAAGGATGCCCACACAAGGAGTTGATCATGCTAAACCTGATATTGCGTTGCACGCCTACGATGCGTCGTTGGCGACTTGAACGGTTTGTGTTTGCTTGGGTCATCGCAGGTATCGCGCCGTCGGTACTCGCCGATACGACGCCGCCCACTGCCCCTGGCAATACCACTTCGACCAGTTGCATCAGTGTGGTCGGCGATGCTTGCATCGTCAACGATGCGGACTTCTCGCTCAGGGTCACTGCTGCTACGGATGCCGGCGGGAGTGGTCTCAACGCGAGCGGCTATCAGGTTTGTCGCAGTAACGATGTCACCGGCTGGGGTGGCTGTGATGTCAGCATCAGCACCAGTGCGACGATCAACGTCACCGTGACCGGTAGCCATCGGCCCGCGCCCGGTGCTCGGCGCGCTTACTACTTCCGGGCGCGTGACAACGCCGGCAACTGGGGGCCCTGGAACAACCCAATTTACATCGTCACCACCAGTGGCGGCGATATCACGGCACCAAACCCACCCGGAAACACCAGTTCGCCCCATTGCGTGTCGGTGCAAAACGGCACCTGCATGGTCAATCCTGGCGACTTTACAGTGCAAGTGACGGCAGCTACCGACAACCCAGGCGGGTCCGGCATCAACACCAGCGGCTACAATTTCTGCCGCAGCAACGACACGTCTGGCTGGGGCGGCTGCGATGCGACCTTGAGCACAACTGCCGGCACGAGCTTTGTGGTCAGCGGGAGCCATCGACCCGCCCCTGGGCAACGGCGCGCGTACTATGCGCGTGTCCGCGACAATGCCGGCAACTACAGTAACTGGAACGCGCCGTTGTATGTGCAGACCTTGCCAGACACGACGCCACCGAGCACGGTGCCGAATGGCGTTGCGCGGATCAACGGGACGTCGGTGAACGGCCTTACCGTCAATGTTGCCAATCCGAGTATCGCGATGACGTGGGGGCTTGCAACGGACAATGATGCCGTGAATCGTTACAACATCGTCGTCCAGCATGTCGCGACTGGCGCTTGGACCTACAACGTTTCGGTCAGTCATCCGAGTACTTCAGCGACCGTCGCCACTGCTAATCTTCAGCACGGCGCGCAGTACACCGTGTGGATTCGTGCGATCGACAATGCCGGCAACGCCGGGACCTTCGTTAGCCTTGGCACGTTCTCGGTATCCATCGCCGATACAACGCCGCCATCGGCCTTGCCCAGTTTGTCGGCAACGATTGGTGGGACGTCGATCAATGGCTTGACGCTCGCCAATACCGCGCCGACGGTGGTCATCAACTGGGGTCTCGCCACGGACAATGTCGCGGTGTCGCGATACCAAGTCATGCTGATCCACAACCAGTCTGGCGGTGGCGTCTACAACCTGACCGTGAATCACCCGGGCACAACCTACACGCTGATGACTTCCGGCTTGCAGGATGGTGGCAACTACAGCGTGCAGGTACGCGCGATTGACAGCAGTAACAACAACGGCCCGTTGCGAAACGCTGGAACCTTCATGGTTCGCCTGGACACGACGCCGCCATCTGCAGTCGGGAGCTTTGCAACGACCCTGAGTCGACGCGATATCGCCGGTCAGCAGATTCCGTGGAACAATCCGGCGATTGACATGAGCTGGACTGCTGCAACGGATGCGAGCGGGATCAAGCGCTATTTGGTCACACTCGAACGCGTTGATGTCGCGGGAATCGTCAACTCGGTCTTCTACTCTAATGCCACTTTCTCAGCGACATTCGCGAGCAGCAATCTGATCGTCGGCGCGAGCTACCGTCTGGCAATCAAGGCCCAAGATCGGAATGACCTATGGGGCCCGGTGACTCAGTCCGGCGTGTTCAGCATCGCGCCCGCGCTGTCGTCTTCCGTGAATCCTGCGCACGAGTTGATGATCACTGCCGTTTCGGTCGTCGACGATCCGACGCGTGGTCAAAACTGCGGCGCGTTCACGTTCTGCGCGATGATGACCGCCATGGCGGGCTCGCAGGATCCATCGGACTTCACGACGAACTTCTTCAATTTGTTCCGCACCACGCAGGTGATTGGGCCGGACACAGTCGATCCAGCCCGACATGTCGCCGACGATGTCCTGGGCAACTGGCCGCGACTGGGTGATGGCCGCCTGGACATGGCGCGCTCGCCCTTGATTCCGTTGGCAATCGTCAATCGTGCCGACCTAGTCCGGCCAGGCGACGCCGGTGAGGCACGCGTCGTTTACGGACTCGTCGACTCCTTTGGCCGCCCGGTTCGGTTGACCGTTATTCTCGAGTACAAGATGAGCGAAGCCTATTTGTCGCGCGCGCAATGGTGGAGCGAATGGCACCGGTTGAACCAGTTCCCAGATCAGTCGTCACCAGAATATCTGGCGCAGCTGCAGTACCTGACTGATTCCTTCGCACGCACACCGGTTAATGGACGCATCTCGCTTGGCCAGGTCCGTACCAACGACGGCTTGCGATTCAATTCGACCTTCTTCTGGGAGTTCCGCGAATTCATGCAGCCTGCGGCAAACGCCAATCTGGTGCAGACCACGGTCAAGCAGACACCGTTCCAGACGAGCACCAATGCCAACCAGATCGGCGAGTGGATCAACGCCCACGAAGCCGAGATTCTGGCCGAATCGCACGAGATCTCGGCGCCGCTGCAGCATGCCGGCAATGACCACCTCATCGGCGTGACTATTCCAGAGAACGTCAGCAACAAGTTTGCCGGTATGTTGTTCTCCAAGAACACCTGCAGCGGCTGCCATATCGAAAACAATAACCGCGCCAGCGACGGTCTACGTCCGTTCTACCAATTGCAACCGCGGCAGCGCGGGCAAGAAACGCGCTTGGCCGATTTCTTCTTCAACGTGCCACTGTGCGGCGTCTTTAATCCGAAGGCGATCCCGGAATGTGCGTTCCCGTACACGCAAAACGAGCTCGGCCGGCGCCGCAGCATCTTCGAGTCGCATCTAGGCTGGATCGGATTTTCTAAAGAGGACAAGAAGCAGGTCAGCGGCGACTCTCAGCCGTTGCTGATGCACAATCCGACAGACGATGAAGTTGTGACACTGGACAGCATGACTCGGGTGCATTGACCCTCAAGCGCTTGGCATTCAGGCTGTCGCAAGGCAGCCTGAATGCCGAGTCGCCTATGAATCTTCAGGGAGCCTCTGAACAAGTTCAGGGGCTTCCTAGCGCCGACACGGTCACTGCAGGCGCTCACTGAGCTGCAAAACCACACGAACCCCCGGTTACTTCCAGCACGCTGCCCGGTAAAGCCTTCAGCGATAGCGTCTTCGCCTTGCGATCAATTTGATCCTTGCTGCGAGGAGCTGCGATGTCGACGATGGAACGGCGGGAGTTTTTGAAGCTGGCTGCGGCGCTCGGCGCGGTGTTGGCTTCGGGGTGTTCGTCCGAGGCGCCCTCGGCACGGGCTTGGGTCGAGCGGCGGGATTTGTATCCGCAAGGGGTGGCATCGGGTGACCCGGATGCGGGGAGTGTGTTGTTGTGGACGCGGCGGCCGTTTGTTGATGGGCGGGAGCGGGCGCGGTTGGTGGTGGAAGTCGCGGAGGACGCGGCGTTTGCTCGGGTGGTTGCGAACGCTGAGTGCGAGATTCTGGCGGCAGCGGATTGGACGTGTCGGGTGTTGGTTGTCGATCTGAAGCCGGCGCGGGAGTATTGGTATCGGTTTGTGGACGAGGACGGCTTTGGGAGTCGGATCGGGCGGACGATGACGGCGCCAGCGCCTGATGATCCGCGACCGGCACGATTTGCGTTTGTGAGTTGCCAGAACATTTGCGAAGGGGCGCAAAATGCGTATCGGCGCATGATCTATGAGGATGAGCGAGCGCCGGAAGCGGAGCGGATTGGTTTTGTGTTGCATCTCGGTGACTTCATCTATGAGGTCATACAGAATCCGGACCAGGTCAAGGATGGGCATCGGTACGATCGTCTGATCAAGTTCCCGGTGCGGTTCAATCCGGGCAAGGCGGTCGCGAACAATCAGTTCCAAGTGCCGACGTCACTCGAAGACTATCGTGCGCTTTACCATGCGTATCTGATGGACCCCGAGATTCAGGATGCGCGTGCGCGCTTTCCGTTCGTGCCGATCTGGGACAACCATGAGTTTTCGTGGAAGGCTTGGCAGTCGGTGCAGGACTTTGGCGAGGGGATGGTGCCGGCGCAGTCGTTAAAGGTTGCGGCGAATCAGGCTTGGTTCGAATATCAACCGGCGCGCGTGACACGCCAAGGTGTGTCGTTGGCCACGTTTGCGGCGCCAGTGGTCGTGGACGCACCGATCAACGAATTTGACGAACACGGGCTGGGGCTCGAACCCAATAATCTTGCAGCGATCGACAGCTTGATTGCGTATCGCGCGCTTCGATGGGGGAAGCACATCGACTTATTGATCACGGATCAGCGGAGTTTTCGGTCGCGGGATCCGGCAACGCGTGAGGAGTTGGGGCCGTTGTTCGAGGGTGTGCCGTTTAGCTTCTATCCCGAAGCATTGGCGATGCATATCGATAGTGGTCGTGAGTTTGCGGGCGGTCGGCCGCCAGAGGTGTTGACGTATGGCGATAAGAGCATCCCGAATTTCCGTGCCAACGAACCCGCGCAGACGTATCTTGGCGCGAAGCAGAAGGCGTGGTTTCTTGATCGACTGCGTGGCACGACGGCCACTTGGAAGATCTGGGGCAACTCGCTTGGCGCGCTCGATTCGCGGATTGATCCGGTTCACTTGCCCGAGGCGATGGGTAAGTGGCCGGAGTCTGGATTCGCGATGATGAACAGCAGCGATTGGGGCACGGCGTATCATGAGCGTGGCGAGATTTACGACACGGTCCGCGATGCGGGCGTGACGGGCTTCGCGATTGTGTCGGGTGATCGGCATAGCTTTTGGGCCGGGCTTGCTGCGAAGACGTTGCCGCCTGCTGCGTTCGAACCGGTGGGGCTCAGTTTTGTGGTGGGCTCGATCTCGTCGCCGGGCATGGCTGAGTCGTACGAACATGGCAACAAAGCGAGCCCGTTCCGCACGCTGTTCATGGCGGATGCGCAGACGGGCTCGGCGAAGCATGCGATGAATTTGCTGTTGCGGCATGGGGTGCAGTGCGCTGTGTCTTACAGCACGAATGGTGATCTGGCGGCCGCGCATGCGCTCAGTAATCCGGATTTGGCGCCGCATTTGCGCTTTGTCGACATGGCTGGGCATGGCTATGCGACGGTTCGGGTGGATGCGGAAACGATGCAGACTGACTTTGTGTGTATCGAGCGGCCGCTGGAGCGACGCGAGGAACCTGATGGCGGACCGTTGCGGTATCGCGTGCGCCATGAGGTGACGATCTGGCGTGCGGGTGAGCAGCCGGTGATTCGGCAGACTGTGTTGGAGGGCGATGTGGGGTTGGCGATTTGAGCTGGTATAGAGTGCATCCTCCTCGCTTCGCGAAAGTGTCTGTCGTGGCAAAGCCGGTGTTTCAGACCCAAGAATGGAACGGTCTCCCACGGAGTTCCAATCCACCTCTCGTCACCCCGGACTTGATCCGGGGTGGGTTTGAGGTTCTTGCAGTCGTACAGAGGCGATGTTGAGCGCACGCGATGGGTCAGCTCGCCGCGAGCTTGAACCCCGCCCCGGATCAAGTCCGGGGCGACGAATCGCGAGAATATCCGTCGCGGCAAAATCGTTGCTTCAGAATCCAGGAAGGAGCAGTTTCCCAAGGAGTTCGAATCCACCTCTCGTCACCCCGGACTTGATCCGGGGTGGGTTTGAAGTTCTTGCAGTCGCACAGTGGCGATCTTGAGCGCAAGCGTTGGGTCAGCTTGCCGCGAGCGTGAACCCCGCCCCGGATCAAGTCCGGGGCGACGAATCGCGAGAGTGTCCGTCGCGGCAAAACTGTTGCTTCAGATGTTAGAAAGGAGTGGTTCCCCAAGGATTTCCAATTCACCTCTCGTCACCTCGGACTTGATCCGGGGTGGGTTTGAAGTTCTTGCAGTCGCACACAGGCGATAGTGAGCGCAAGCGTTGGGTCAGCTTGCCGCGAGCGTGAACCCCGCCCCGGATCAAGTCCGAGGCGACGAATCGTGAGAGTATCCGTCGCGGCAAAATCGTTGCTTCAGAATCCAGGAAGGAGCGGTTTCCCAAGGAGTTCGAATCCACCTCTCGTCACCCCGGACTTGATCCGGGGTGGGTTTGAGGTTCTTGCAGTCGCACAGAGGCGATGTTGAGCGCACGCGATGGGTCAGCTCGCCGCGAGCTTGAACCCCGCCCCGGATCAAGTCCGGGGCGACGAATCGCGAGAATGTCCGTCGCGGCTAAACTGTTGCTTCAGACGTTAGAAAGGAGTGGTTCCCCAAGGATTTCCAATTCACCTCTCGTCACCCCGGACTTGATCCGGGGTGGGTTTGAGGTTCTTGCAGTCGCACAGAGGCGATGTTGAGCGCACGCGATGGGTCAGCTCGCCGCGAGCTTGAACCCCGCCCCGGATCAAGTCCGGGGCGACGAATCGCGAGAATGTCCGTCGCGGCTAAACTGTTGCTTCAGACGTTAGAAAGGAGTGGTTCCCCAAGGATTTCCAATTCACCTCTCGTCACCCCGGACTTGATCCGGGGTGGGTTTGAAGTTCTTGCAGTCGCACAGAGGCGATGTTGAGCGCACGCGATGGGTCAGCTCGCCGCGAGCTTGAACCCCGCCCCGGATCAAGTCCGGGGCGACGAATCGCGAGAGTGTCCGTCGCGGCAAAATCGTCGCTTCAGACTCCAGGAAGGAGCGGTTTCCCAAGGAGTTCGAATCCACCTCTCGTCACCCCGGACTTGATCCGGGGTGGGTTTGAAGTTCTTGCAGTCGCACAGAGGCGATGTTGAGCGCACGCGATGGGTCAGCTCGCCGCGAGCTTGAACCCCGCCCCGGATCAAGTCCGGGGCGACGAATCGCGAGAGTGTCCGTCGCGGCAAAACTGTTGCTTCAGATGTTAGAAAGGAGCGGTTCCCCAAGGATTTCCAATTCACCTCTCGTCACCTCGGACTTGGTCCTGGGTCCAGGCAATCTGGCGGCGCGCAATCATTCGTGCAGCGAGTTCACGATGCGTCACGTTCACTGAGTACCATGTTCACGCAGCATCAGTCTCACCCAGCCCCGCAAACTATGGCAGCATAGCGATTGTCCAATTTGGGCGTCATTGGCAGGGAGTGGTCTATGGTTCGCGTGTGTGCGTGGGTATCGATCGGGCTGATCGCTCTGGCGGGCAGCGCCGCGAGCGCAGATCCTGCGCCAATAAAGGTCGCGACGTCCGCGCAGACTCAGGCCGAAGCGCCGGCAGCTGGATTGGCCGCGCTTCCTGCTGATCGTCGGGAGCGCTTGCAGCGCAAGATCGCCAAGCTGCAGCACCCAGAGCCGCAAGGCTTTCCGGACTTGGCCGAGGCGTTCTATGTGAACAGCCGTACCGGGCCCGTCATCACCCGCGGCGACGAACGCACGACTGAGGTTCGTTCCATCGGGCCAGACATGTATACCGATGCAATGCGGCATATCCGCAGCATGCCGCGTCGAACCAGCGCGACGGGCGCCGAACAACCCGCCCTGGGCACTGGCCCGTCTGACTTGTTTGCGGCCACCCCGGGCAATGCGCTGGGCGTGTGGAGCAATCTCGGCCCGAACAATCAGGGCGGGCGAACCCGATCGATTCTGATCGATCCGGGTACCCCGAACACCATGTATGCCGGTGGCGTGGCGGGCGGCGTCTGGAAGTCGACTGATGGTGGCGCCAATTGGGCGGCATTGACCGACCAGATGGCCAATATCGTCATCACTACCTTGGCATTCAACCCGAGCAATACGAACACGATTTACGCGGGCACCGGTGAGGGTTTCGGCAATATCGATGCGGTTCGCGGCGCCGGTATTTTCAGAACCACCGATGCGGGCCAGACATGGTCGCAATTGGCGAGCACCAACAACTCGAACTTCCATTTCGTCAACAAGATCCTGGTCAGTCCGCGCAACACGCAACGCCTTTATGCCGCGACCACCACGGGTTTGTATCGGTCTATCGACGGCGGCACGTCGTTCTCTCTGGTCTTGAACACCACTGCCGTCGGTGGCTGCACCGACATGGCGATGCAAGTCGGTGGTGCGAGTGGTCGGGTGTTCGTGTCCTGTGGTCGCTTCAACAGTCAGGGCACCGTGTATCGCGGTGACGATGCCGACGCCTCGACGTTTGTGTCGGCATTGAGCCTCACTGGACAGAGTCGCAGTTCGATTGCGGTTGCACCATCGAACGAATCCGTCATCTACGTGATGGCGTCACAGGGCACTGCTGGTGGCGGTGCCGGGCAGTATGGTCTGCATGGTATTTACCGATCCACCGATAACGGCGATTCGTTCACGACCCGTCTGAATGGTCTGATCACCGCCACAACGGCGGCGCAAAAAATCCAAGTGTCCTTGCTCACGAACCCAGTCATTGCCGTGCTGGCCGACTGCGGACTTGGCACGTCTTCGTTCAACAACCAAGGCTGGTACGACAACGTCATTGCGGTGGATCCGCTTGATTCCAACCGGGTTTGGACGGGCGGTATCGACTTGTGGCGCTCGGATGACGGCGGTGCGACCTTTGGCGTTGCCAGCTATTGGTGGTTCAACAAGACCGATGTCAACTATGCGCATGCCGATCAGCATGCCATCGTGTTTCACCCGCTCTATAACGGCACGTCGAACGCCACGATGTTCGTCGGCAATGATGGTGGTGTTCAGCGCACGACCAACGCGCGTGGTGGTGTGGGCACGGCACTCGCTGCCGTCTGTGGCACGCCGGTCGCGAGTCCGGTGACTTGGACGGACCGCAGCAACGGTCTGGTGACCACACAATTCTACGATGGCAGCGTGTACCCAGATGGCCTGACCTATTTCGGCGGCCTGCAAGACAACGGCACCCTGCGCGCAACGCTAGGCAACACGAATTGGTCGGTCCTGGCGGGCGGCGATGGTGGCTATACCGCGGTCGACATTAACGGCGCTGGCACGGCTGATGACGTGTTGTTTCTGGAGAACACGAGCAACTCCCTGAAGCGTTCGACGAACGGTGGGGCCTCGTTCAGTAATGCGAATACCGGCATTACCGGTACGGGATTCCTGTTCATCGCACCGTTCACGATGGCGCAAGCCAACCCCGACCAACTTTGGATTGGCGGTTGGGATATCTGGCGGACTACGAATCAGGCGACGAGTTGGGCGCGCGCAACCGGCAGCAACGGGACTTGTGGAACCGGCTCCATATCAGCCATTGCGGTGCATCCGACGGATGGCAATCGCGTGCTGGTGGGGATGTCCGATGGGTGCTATCACTACAACACCGCCGCGTTGTCCGCGCCGAATTCGGGTATCTGGCCCGGCGGCGGCACCATCGCGAGTGGCTATATCTCTTGGTTCGCCTGGGACCCTAGCAACACGAGCATCGCCTACGCGGCGATCTCTGCGTTCGGCATCAATAACTTCTTCAAGTCCGTCGATGGTGGTGTGACGTGGTCGGCGAGTGTGGGCAGTGGCCCAACGGCGTTGCCGCAGATTCCGATTCTGTCGATTGCCGTCAACCCGAACTTCCCGCAACAGATCTTCGTCGGAACGGACCTCGGCGTATTCACATCCATCGATGGTGGCGCGTCCTGGTATGTCGAGAACACGGGTTTTGCGAAGACGCCCGTCGAATCGCTGAAGTTCAATCAGGCGGGAACATTTCTGTATGCGTTCACACATGGCCGTGGCGCTTGGCGTACGCCCGTTTGCAACAACTGCAATCTGGTGACAATTGGCGGCACGGTCAGCGGGCTGCTTCCGGGCAATAGCGTGACGCTGCGGAACAATGGCGTCGACAGCCTGACAGTTTCGGCGAACGGTGTGTTCGTATTTGCCGAGCCCTTGCAGGATCCGAGCGCCTACGCGGTGACGGTGCAGACGCAACCGTCGGCACCGGTGCAGAGTTGCGCCGTCACCAGTGCCAGTGGCACGACGACGGGCAGCAACATCACCAACGTGACGGTCACCTGTACCGGCGGCACGTACACGGTTGGGGGCACGGTGAGCGGACTCGCTGCTGGCAACAGTGTCGTGCTGCAAAACAACGGCGGTGACAACCTAGCGGTCAGCGCCAACGGCGCGTTCACCTTCGCGACGCCGGTGATTGATGGCACGACGTATGCGGTCACGGTATTGACACAGCCCACGACGCCGAATCAAACCTGCGTGGTGAGCAATGGCTCGGGCAGCTCGACTGCGGTGAACATCACATCGGTCAGCGTGGTGTGCACCACCGTCGCGTATTCGGTTGGTGGCTCGGTCAGCGGCCTTGCGGTGGGTAACTCGGTCGTACTGCAAAACAACGCCGGCGACAATCTCACGGTCAACGCAGATGGCGCGTTCACCTTTGCAACAGCGATCAGCGACGGCGGCACCTACGCGGTGACCGTGCTGACGCAACCCACGACGCCAAACCAAACCTGCGTCGTGAACAATGGCAGTGGCACCATCAATGGTGCCAACGTCGCGGGTGTCAATGTGACGTGCACCACGAACACCTACACGGTCGGTGGCACGCTGTCGGGACTCTCGGTTGGCAATACGCTGGTGCTGCAGAACAACGGTGGCGATGATCTGAGCCTCACCAGCAATGGTGCGTTCGCATTCCCGACCGCGATCACCGACGGCGGCTCGTATCTTGTTACGATTTTGACGCAGCCCAGTTCGCCGAGTCAGATCTGCGTGGTGAGCAATGGCACGGGATCGGTCAGCGGCGGCCCCGTGACGAGCGTGTCCGTGAGCTGCGCGAGCAATGCGTTCACGATCGGCGGCACGGTGAGCGGGCTCGCTGTTGGCAACTCGGTCACACTGCAAAACAATGGCGGCGACAATCTGATTGTGTCGAGCGACGGTAGCTTCACGTTTGCCAATACCGTGAGCAACGGTGGCAGCTACAGCGTCAGCGTGCTGACTCAACCGACCACGCCGAATCAGACCTGCGTCGTCAGTAATGGTTCGGGCACGATTTCAGGTGCTGCCATCAGCAACGTCAGCGTGGTGTGCACAACCAACACCTACACGGTTGGTGGCGCCGTGAGCGGATTGGCTGCTGGCAACAGTGTGGTCCTGCAGAACAATGCAGGTAACGACTTGACAGTTGGCGCCAATGGCGCGTTTATGTTCAGCAGCAGCCTGGCTGACGGTAGTGCCTATGCCGTTACCGTGCAGACGCAACCGACGACGCCCAACCAGACGTGCGTGGTGAGCAATGGCAGCGGCACCTTGACAGGCGCCAATGTCACGAACGTCTCGGTGACGTGCACGACGAACACGTACACCATTGGCGGTACCGTGTCGGGGCTCGCGCCGGGCAATGGGGTGGTGCTGCAAAACAATGGCGGTAACAATACGAATGTGGTGGGCAACGGCGGCTTCAGCTTCACAACGGCGATAGCGGATGGCGGCACGTACGCGGTGACCGTGCTGACTCAACCGACCACGCCGAGTCAAACGTGCGTGGTGACCAATGGGTCCGGTACGGTCACTGGCGCGAACGTCACGACGGTACAAGTCACGTGCACGACGAACGTCTACACGATTGGCGGCACGGTCAGTGGTTTGGCCACCGGCAACAGCGTGGTGCTTCGTAACAACGGTGGTGACGACCTGATCGCATCGGCCAATGGCAGCTTCACGTTTGCGACTGCATTGGCCGATGGCGGCAGCTACAACGTCACTGTGCTGACGCAACCGACCACGCCGAATCAAACGTGTGTGGTCAGCAATGGCTCGGGCTCGTTGAACGGTGCGAATGTCACGACTGTCGGCGTGGTCTGTACGACGAACACGTACACCATCGGCGGTACGGTGTCGGGTCTTGCGAGCGGGAACTCGGTGGTGCTGCAGAATAACGGCGGCAATGATGCAACAGTCAGCGCCGATGGCCCGTTCACGTTCTCGACGGCGCTATCGGACGGCAGCACGTTTGCAGTAACGGTGTTGACTGAACCCACGACACCAAACCAAACCTGTGTGGCGAGCAATGGCTCGGGCGCGCTCGCGGGTGCGAACGTGACCAATGTGACCGTGGTGTGCACGACAAACACCTATACGGTGGGCGGGACGGTCAGTGGACTCGCTGCGGGCAATAGCGTGGTGTTGCAGAACAACGGTGGCGGCAACACGACCGTTTCGGTAGACGGGGCATTCGCGTTCGCGACCGCACTGGCTGACGGGAGTGGCTTCAACGTGACTGTGCTCACCCAGCCGACAACGCCGAATCAAACCTGCGTCGTCAGCAATGGTGTGGGCTCGTTGAACGGCGCGAACATATCGAACGTCTCGGTGGTCTGTACAACGAACGCATACACCATTGGCGGCACGGTCTCAGGCCTGGCCGCTGGTAATTCGGTGGTGCTGCAGAACAACGGTGGCAATAACTTGACCGTCAGCGCCAATGGCCCGTTTACGTTTGCAAGTGCGCTCCCGGATGGCAGTGCGTATTCGGTCACCGTGCTGTCGCAACCGACCACGCCCAATCAACTATGCGTGGTCGACAATGGCAGCGGCGTGCTGACGGGTGTCGATGTTACGAACGTCAGTGTGCTCTGCACCACGAATGTCTACACGATTGGCGGCACGGTCAGTGGACTTGCGTCCGGTAACAATGTCGTCTTGCAGAACAACAATAGCGACGACCTGATCGTGTCGGCCAACGGCAGCTTCGTGTTCAGTGTGGCTTTGGCCGATGGCAGTGCGTATTCAGTGACGGTGCTGGCGCAGCCGACCAGTCCGAATCAAACGTGTACGGTCAGCAACGGTACCGGGACGCTTTCTGGGGCGAAAGTCACGACGGTCAGCATCCAGTGCACGACCAACACGTACACCATCGGTGGGACGCTAAGTGGCTTAGCTGCGGGAGCGAGTGTCACGCTTCAGAACAACGGTGGCGACGATCTGGTGTTGAGCGCCAACGGTGCCTTCAACTTTGTGGCACCGCTGACCGATGGCAGTGCCTTTACGGTGACGGTGTCATCGCAGCCAGCCGCGCCGTTCCAGCAGGTGTGTCTGCTCGACCAGGCAACCGGCACATTGAATGGCGCCAATGTCAGTAGTGTCAGCTTGAACTGTGTGGCAACTGGCATCTTTGTTGACAGCTTTGAATGATTGGGCGCTTGACCGCGGTGTGCAATGGCCGCCGCGGTCACGGTGATGACTGAACCCGCCAGCTCGTGTCACGTCCCGCTGAATAAAACCAGCGGCGACGCGGGACATTGATGGCTCGCGCGGGGTGAAGCATGCTCATGCTCTTTTCTGTTGCGCTGAGTCTCGATTGTGCTGTCGCCGGGGCAGACAAGACGCCTCAAGTCTGGGCGGGTGTGAAGGCGCAGGTTGGATTTGTCCAGAGTCGAACCGTCCAATCGCACACTAGTAGCAGGGTTCACCCACACCATTGATCCTCGCAAGGGATTTGATCATCGTCCCCGTCCATTTTGGTGTTCCGGCAGTTTCTCAGGACCCATCTTGCCTCGGCGCACGAGTGCATTTGACTGCAGTACTGCCGTCCGTCGCACTGATACGGCGCCGGCGCTGGTCTGCTGGCCACTTCTGGTTTTGGTTTGGCAGGTGTTTCAACCGCTTCTGCCGCCGACTCTTGTCGATACGACGCGACCAAGTTTGCCTTGGATTGATAGGCGTATAGCCCGTACGCACCAGCGCCAAAAATGAGTAGCCATGTAAACCTTCCACGCATGCGTGCCCCTCGCATCGAAAGAGTTGTCTTCACCAGTTGTTGCGCCAGTCTGCACGTCAAGCAATTGGTGATTCGGATGGGTTGCCAGTCTAGCGACGTTTTCCGTTCATTCGAATCTTCTGCGGTGCGTGAATTGGTAAAGAACTGATTGTTGCGTCGGCATCCGTCGGGGCAGGGTAGAGTCATCGCAGTTTTCCGGGATGGTTCGTGTCTTGGGAGTCCAGCCGTACCTTTGGTGCGCTTATTCGCGCATCAAACTGTCGGCGACGGTGGGCGATTTTCACGACGGCACAGTGTGGCAAGTAGCCCTCTCCCCAGCCCGCTCCCACTCGCGTGGGAGCGGGAGCGCACCCTCCCCCGCAATCGCGGGGGAGGGTCGGGGAGGGGGTTACTTGCGATCAGGATGGGCATCAGTCGTAAATGGACTGAGTACATCAATCAACGGGTTATCGTGTGTTTGATGGGAGTGGCCTTGTAAACGATTTGCGCGAGAGGCCAGGGCAGACACAGGGGTCTGCCCCTGCGGGAATGACGGTCTGGCGCGGGCCTGCGGTCCCGGGCCTTGTGGGCTTGACATGCAAATACGAACTATTATCATTTAGCCGCATGAATGAAGCGCCTGAGCCAAACCAAGCCGATACCGTCTCCGTGCCGAATGCGTCGCCAGATCTGGCCGCGCCGGTGCTCGACAGCGCGCGCTTGCTGAACGGCCAACGTGAAGTGTTGATCCGCCATCAAGGTCAACTGTATCGATTGCAGCATACGCGCAACGATCGGCTGATTCTGACGAAATAGCCCCCGCCGGGCAGCTCAGCGTATCGACTGCCCGGCACTTGCTTGAAACGGTTGGATGCATTGCCGCGTCCGGCCCCAAACGCCCGGCACAACCGGGCCTGTTGTACCGGCTGCCAGCACGGGATTGCCCGAAGCCAGCTCCGCCGGCCCAAGACTTACTTGAGCCCGGAGTGATTCATGCAGCGATACAAGACATCCCCTTTGGTCCTAGCGATCAGCCTCGCATTCTGGCCGGTTGCAAGCGCTCTGGCGCAGGACGGCGCGCCTGCAGCGACGTCCGAAGCGACCGCATCAACGTCGCAACCAACCGATCGCAGCGACAAACCGACGGCTGCGCCGAATGCGCGGGTCTTGGACCCGGTGACCGTGGTTGGCTCCTTGAGCGCGGCGAGTAGCTCAGAGCGTGCCGACAGCGCGGTTGCGATCGACGCGGTGGATCTATCGCGACGCCAAGCCCGCGATCTCAAAGACGCACTGCGCTATGTTCCCGGTGTGTCGGTCAGCCAGGGCAGCGGCCGCTTTGGCATTGGTGACGTACGGATTCGTGGCCTGGGTGGCAATCGCGTCCGTCAGCAAGTCGATGGCGTTGAGTTGTCCGACAGCTTTGCGATTGGCAGCTTCTCCAGCGCTGGCCGCGACTTCATTGATCCGAGCTTGTTGAAACGAATCGAGCTCTATCGTGGCAGTGCGAGTGCGCTTTATGGCTCCGATGCGATTGGTGGTGTCGTGACGTACACCACGCTGGACCCCGAAGACCTGCTGAGCGATCAGGCGACGCGAGCCGCGGCGCGCACCTACGCGAGCAGCGACGACGACAGCTATGGCGGAAACGCGTGGTGGGCGGGGCAGTCAGGCGATTGGTCCATGCTCGCGCAGATCAACCGACAAGAAGGCGGCGAGCGCGAGAATCAAGGCGAGGTGGACACGGCCGATCGCACTCGCACGGCACCCAATTCTCAAGACCAAGAACGCCAAGGCGTGCTCGCCAAGCTCATCTATCAGGCGAACGCGCAACACCGATTGAGCCTGATCGTCGACCGCGTTGACCTGCAAACCGATACCGAAGTGCTGTCCCAGCAAGGACCGCAAACCGTGTTTGGCCAGACTGTGCTGACCCAGGATATGGACGCCGAAGATCGGCAATGGCGCGAGCGCGTCAGCATGGAATGGACGGCATTGCCGGGCGCGCTGCTCGAAGAATCGTTGCTGCGTGCCTACTATCAAGATAGTCGGACGGAACAGGAAACATTCGAGACGCGTGGCACCGTGATTGCCGGCAATGTCGTGTCGCCGACGCGTCGCGAGCGCTTGTTCCAATTCGACCAGCGTACGTTGGGACTCGACTGGCTGGGCAAGCGAACCATTGAAACAGCGGGCGCCGATCATCAGGTCACGCTTGGCGCCAGTCTTCAGGAGGGTCGAATTGCCGGACTGCGCGATGGTCGGAGTATCAACCTGACGACCGGTGCGATCAGCAGCACCATCTTTCCCGATGTGTTCCCGGTACGCGACTTTCCGAAATCGGACACACGCGAGTGGGCGGTGTTCGTCCAAGATCAGATCGCGTTCGCCGAGGGCCGCTTGCAACTAACGCCGGGCGTCCGCTTCGATCATTTCAGCTTGACGCCAAAGCCGGATGCCATCTTTGCGGCCGACAACCCGGGCATCACGCCGGTGGCGCTGAACCACGCGCAATGGTCGCCGAGGCTTGGCGCGTTGTGGCAGTTCAGCGATGAATGGTCGAGTTACGTGCAAGTGGCTGCCGGATTCCGCGCGCCGCCGTACAACGACGTGAACTTTGGATTTACCAACGTGCAGTCTGGCTACACGGCCATTCCGAATCCGGACTTGAAACCCGAATCCAGCCTTGGCATCGAAGTCGGGCTGAAGTGGATTGGCGACGATGCCAGCATCACGTTCTCGGTCTTCGATAATCAGTACGACGACTTTATCGAAAGCCTGCGCTCATTGGGCGTCGATTCGAACACGGGCCTCCTGGTGTTCCAGTCGCAGAACATCGACGAGGTTCGGATTCGTGGCGCCGAGATCCAGGGCCGCTGGTATCTCGATGCGCTGGGCGCCGATGGTTGGGCCGTACTCGCATCCGCCGCGTTTGCGCACGGCGATGACTTGACCGATGACGTGCCGTTGAACAGCGTCGATCCGCTGCGTGGCGTGATCGGGCTGCATTACGACCAAGGCGGGATGCAGTTCGAGTTGGTCAGCAATTTGGCGGCGCGCAAAAAGCGGCTCGCCGCAATCGATTCCCAAGGATCGGCAGCTTTTGCGACGCCGGGCTATGCGACGTTGGATGCTTATGCGTCGATTCCTATAGGCAGCGCATTCTCGATCGACGTGGCTGCCACGAATATCACTGATCGCCAATACTGGGATTGGGCCGACTTGCCCGCGTTGGCGGCATCGAGCACGGTGCTCGATCGGTTCACCCGGCCCGGTCGCGGCTACCGCATCAGTCTGAACTACACCTTTTGAGGACGCTGCCATGGACTTGCGTAACGCTTGTGAACGTTGGTTGGTGCAAGCTCTGACGGACCTTGGACCAGTACTGTGCTTGCATCGTGATGCTGACCCGCATGCCTTGCTTGGGCTTCGTCAGGCAACGTTGATCCGGGTGCAGGTGCGAATCGATAGCGATGGGATTTGTGAGTCGCTGAGCTTTCTGGATGCCGACGAGAATCCCTGCTGGCGTCTGTGCCTGCTGCCCGACAGCAATTACTGGGCCTGGGATCGGATTCTTGCAGAGCTGCAATGCGCGAGCGAGTCCGATGTCAATGCCACCTACTGTCCTGGCAACACGTTTTGGCGCTGTTGTCCGCTGCGCTTGCATGCCTGCGCCACGGTATCTGGCCCCACGCTAGCTGCGGCGCCCGTGCAACTCTCAGCGACCGGGGCCCAACAAGCGGAACGCTTGGCACGCATCGCGAGCGGTGGTCGCCTGGCGGCTTGAACGTTGGCGTGATGTTCGCTCAACACGCCTTCCAAACCTGAACTTAACTGTGGATCGACAACTCATGTCCGTATTGCTCCGAATCAGCTTGCTCATGGCTGCGACAGTCAGCCCCCTCTGCTACGCCAGTACCGCCTCCGACGCCGACCGCCAAGCCATTCTCGCGATGGCTGGCGATTTCGAAGTGCGCTTCCACTTTCAAGAAACCGTTGCGTTGGCTCCTGGCTATCAGACCAAACCCGCCAAAGACTCTGGCGCCTACGAGCAGGTGTTGGTGCTGGAAGACCAGGGCACGCGCATCGTGTTACAGCACTTGCTAGTCGACAAGAAGGGCCATGTCACCAAACACTGGCGCCAAGACTGGACGTTCGAAGCGCGCGAGCGATTCGAGTTCACCGCTGACCAAACCTGGGAGATCAAGCGCCTTGACGAAACCGAGCACCGGGGCACTTGGACGCAGTGTGTCTTTGAGGTCAGCGATGCGCCACGGTATTGCGGCACGGGGCGTTGGCGTCACGCGTACGGCCAGCCTACATGGACCTCAGACCGTTCCTGGCGACCGTTGCCACGCCGCGAATACACCCAGCGCGATGACTACAACGCGATCAACGCTGAGAATCGCCACACGATCACGCCGAATGGCTGGACACACGAGCAGGACAACAGCAAGGTGGTGCGCAAGGCCGATGGCAGCCAAGTGCTAACGCGCGAGTTTGGTTTCAACGACTACCGACGCACCGACAAGGTCGACTTCGCACCGATCACGGCGTACTGGACGAAGACGCAGGCGTTCTGGGCACAGGTGCGCGCAATCTGGAACGAACGCCTGCATGAACACGGCTGGCTGCATCTGGAGACGCCGGTGCACGGTATGCCCATTATTACGGGGCTCTTTACGCTCGCCGAGTCGAATGTGGACGCCAAGCCAGACGTCATCGCAAACGTGATCCGCGCACATACCCGAACGACGCCAGAGGCCAAAACCCAGGCCGACACGACCCTGACCCAAGTGTCGCAATAGTGCGACTCGCAACGCAAAAACCACAACATTCTGTTGACGTGCTCTGTCAAAACACAATATCTTGTTTGGGCTGATGGTGCTCCAACCGGCCAGGTTGGAGCTGAAAAGGGAATCCGGTGTGAATCCGGAACTGCCCCGCAGCGGTAATCGGGAACGAAACAGTTCATTGGCACTGGGTTCCTGAGCAAGGCGCAAGGCTTTGCTCAGGGTCATCTGGGAAGCGAACTGGAGTAGGTGGCGTTGGCGCTTGCAAGCGCCCGCTGTGCCCGTGAGTCCGAAGACCTGCCTCAGCCCGGTCAATGGCCGGTCTCGGCTCGACGTTCCGCGGGGAACTCGGCAGGTCGGCGTCTTTTGCGCGTCTGTCTGCAGATTCTTCCAGAACGATCGGCTTGCCCGCGGGGGCAGCGCGCCGGAGTCCTCGCTCATGCCAACTGCCACCGTCTGGGCAGTTTAGGTGTGACTGTGGACATTCGTCGCTGATTCCCGCTCCGAAACCATGGAGCATGCTTATGTCGTCAACGCTGGAACATTCTCTCACTGCAGAACGCGCGGCTGCGGCCGGCAACGTGCATCCGCCGCTCGAGCTCAACGCACCGTATGCGCCCAACACCATGCGAGTGACCAAGCGCGATGGCCGGCAGGAGCCGGTCGATGTCAGCAAGATCGTGCGGGCGATCGGTCGCTGCGCCGATGGTCTGCATGACATTGATCCGATGCGCGTCGCCCTGAAGACTATTGCCGGGATTTTTGATGGGGCCAGCACGCGTGAACTCGATGAACTCGCGATCCGCACCGCTGCTGCGCTGACGGTCGAAGAGCCTGAGTATGCGCAGTTGGCTGCGCGCCTGCTGGCGGGTGTGATCGACAAAGAAGTCAGTGGCCAAGGCGTGCATTCATTTTCGCAATCGATCCAGTTGGGCTTTGATCTGGGGCTGATCGGCGAGCGCTTGCTGCGCTACGTGCAGCAGCACTCGCGCAAGTTCAACGATGCGGTTGATCCGAGGCAGACTCGGCGCTTTGAGTACTTTGGTTTGAAGACCGTGCATGATCGCTACTTGCTCAAGCATCCGCGCACACGCCAGGTCATCGAAAGTCCGCAGCACTTCTTCTTGCGGATCGCGGCGGCGCTCACCACACAGCCTGCGGAGACGCTTGCGCTGTACGAGCGCATGAGCCGTCTCGACTATCTGCCGAGTTCGCCGACGCTGTTCAATGCCGGCACCCGTCACGAGCAACTGTCCTCGTGCTTTCTACTCGACTCGCCGGCGGATGATCTGGCGGCGATCTACACCAAATATGCCGATGTGGCACAGTTGTCCAAGTTCTCCGGTGGCATCGGAATAGCTTACAGCCGCGTGCGCTCGCGCGGCTCGCTGATTCGCGGGACGAATGGTCAGTCAAATGGCATTGTGCCGTGGTTGAAGACCTTGGACGCATCGGTGGCTGCCGTCAATCAAGGCGGCAAGCGGAAGGGCGCATGCTGCGTGTATCTGGAGACTTGGCACGCCGATATTGAAGAATTTCTCGAACTCCGGAACAACACCGGTGACGAATCGCGTCGAACGCATCATCTCAACCTCGCCCATTGGGTGCCCGATTTGTTCATGCGTCGCGTGGAGCAGGATCAGCCCTGGTCCTTGTTCGATCCCCGCGACGTGCCCGAGCTCCCTGATCTGTGGGGCGACGCGTTCAATGCTGCCTACGAACGCGCCGAGCGTGCCGGGCTCGCCAAATCAAGCCTTCCGGCGCGCGTGCTCTATGCCCGAATGATGCGGACCCTGGGCGAGACGGGCAATGGTTGGATGACGTTCAAGGATCGCGCGAACGCGACCGGCAATCAGACGGCATTGCCCGGCAACGTCATCCACCTGTCGAATCTGTGTACCGAGATACTGGAGGTCAATAGCAGCGACGAAACCGCGGTCTGCAATCTGGGCTCCATCAATCTGGCCCAGCACGTCGGCGACGATGGTTTCGACTTCGACAAGCTCGCCGAAACCGTTGCGATTGCGGTGCGCCAACTCGACGCGGTCATCGACCTCAACTTCTATCCGATCGAATCGACGCGCCGATCCAATGCGCGCTGGCGCCCGGTCGGGCTCGGTGTCATGGGGTTGCAGGACGTGTTCTTTCAGTTGCGGCTGCCATTCGATTCGGATGCGGCCAAGCAACTCTCGACCGACATCGCCGAGGCGATCTATTTTCACGCGTTGCAGGAATCGGTCGAATTGGCAGCGGCGCACGGCGCGCATCCCGCATTCGCAGAAACCCGATTGGCGCGCGGTGAGCTACATCCAGAGTTGTTTGCCGGGATCAAGCTCGATACGCCGCGTTGGCAAGCGCTGCGTACAGCGATCAAGGAACATGGGCTGCGCAACGCCTTGCTGATTGCGATCGCGCCGACGGCCACGATTGCATCGATCGCGGGTTGCTATGAGTGCATCGAGCCGATGGTGTCCAATTTGTTCAAGCGCGAAACGCTGAGTGGCGATTTCCTGCAGGTGAACCGCTACCTGGTGGCCGAACTGAAGCGGCTCGGATTGTGGACGGAGGCGATCCGTGATGCGATCAAACGCGCCGACGGTTCGATTCAGGGTATTGCTGGCATTCCGGATCCGTTAAAGACGATCTATCGCACGGCTTGGGAGTTGCCGCAGCGGGCGTTGATCGATCTTGCGGAAGCGAGGGCCGCCTACATCGATCAGAGCCAGTCGCTGAACTTGTTCCAGGCGAATCCCAATATTGGAACCTTGTCGTCGATGTACATGTATGCCTGGAAGTCCGGGCTCAAGACGACTTACTACCTGCGTTCGCGACCCGCGAGCCGCATTGCCCAAACGAAAGTGGCGCCGGTCGAGGCGGTTTACTGCTCGTTGGAGAACCCAGAATTGTGCGAGGCCTGCCAATGAAGACCGCTGATCTGCTCGACCCTGGGTTCAATCTGAGCCTGCGGCCCATGCGCTACCCGAGCTTCTATGAGCGCTACAAGGCCGCGATTCGGAATACCTGGACCGTCGATGAAATTGATTTCGCGATCGATCTCAATGACCTTCGGAACAAACTTGGCCCGGCCGAGCAACACCTGATCGAACGCTTGGTGGCCTTCTTCGCGACTGGCGACACGATTGTCGCCAACAACCTCGTGCTGAATCTGTATCGCCACATCAATGCGCCAGAAGCGCGCCTGTATCTGTCTCGGCAGTTGTACGAAGAGGCGCTCCACGTGCAGTTCTACCTGACACTGCTCGATGCCTACTTGCCCGATCCCGAGCGTCGGGCTGAAGCGTTTGCGGCGGTCCATCATGTGCCGTCGATTGCGCAGAAGGCAGCGTTTTGTCAGCGCTGGATTGATTCGATCGCCAGTCTGGATCGGCTCGATACCCGTGCGGCAAAACAGCAGTTCCTGTTGAACCTCACGGGGTTTGCCTGCTGCGTCGAAGGCTTGTTCTTCTTTGCAGCATTCGCCTATGTGTATTTCCTGCGTTCGCGTGGTCTGCTGCCCGGGTTGGCGGCGGGCACGAACTGGGTATTCCGCGATGAGTCGATGCATATGGGCTTCGCGTTCGAGGTGATCGACACCATCCGCGATGAGCAGCCGGATCTGTTCGATGCTGAGTGGCATGAATCCGTCCGGGCCATGATCGAGGAGGCGGTGCACTGTGAGCTGGCGTTCGCCGAGGATGTACTCGCCGGCGGCGTTGTTGGATTGTCGCTGAAAGAGATGCGGCAGTATCTCGAATACGTGGCCGATCAGCGTTTGCAGCAACTCGGCCTGATGCCCATCTATGGCGCGAGCAACCCGTTCCCGTTCATGGTGGCGCAGGATGTGCAAGAGCTCGCCAATTTCTTTGAACGCAAAGTCAGTGCCTATCAGGTGGGCGTCAGTGGCGAGGTGCGGTTTGACCACGCGTTCTGAGTCGTTGCACGGCTCTTTCAGCGTCTATGCTCACGATGGGCGTACGCGATGCGGTCGACGCGACTGACTTCCGGACGCATTAATGGGCTTCAAGGAATGTGTTCCAAGGTCGTACTCAACACTCCAAGAAACCCATTCCTGGTCGTCGGTCCAGCTAGCCAGATAGGCCGCGAGTTCAGGCAGTGATTGGTCCAACAGAAGTGTTCGGGCAACTGCTGCCTCGGCTTGGGGAACGGCATGCACCCTGATCGACAGTCGTTCATCTGACAACAGCGGACGCGTCACGCTGAGGACCTGGATGGCTCCGCCCTGGCGCAGTTTGTCTGCGTAGGCTCCCGACCAAAAGGTGTCCCGCCAAGAAAAACTCAGCCGTAGGAGGCTGAGACAAAGTGCGTCCTGTAGCGGCGCGGAGATCTGCTCTGCGCCAAGCGGATAGGCGTAACCCTTGGGAAGCTTCTCCTTCGTGGTGGTGGGGATCAAGATCATAGGTGCCAAGACTACCAGTAGCGCTTAATCATGCCGTTTGCTCGCGAATCATCCACGCAATGATGCAGTTGCCACGGCACTCGGTCAGGTTGCCGTGACAGCGCAGATGCAGCAGCGGTTCATTCGGCCAGCAGGCTCGCCTCACGGCTACCAAGCCGCCGCCGCTGCACCATTCCAGTTCGGATCAGAAATCACTCGGAGCGCGGTATCGATGTTCTGCATCGAGCGGTTGAAGTCGCCGCTGTTCGAACTGCTGGTGTAGGTCGCGCTGGTGCCAGTACTCGCTGTTGCCCCTGGGCCGCCCGCGCGGTTGTAGGCGGCAAGTCCGGCGGCGAGATCGCCCCAAAATCCGCGCGAGTTGGTTGCCGCAGCGGGGCGTAGGCGGGAGCAGGCATCGAACAGGTTGGTGCGGGCGTAGAATGAACTTGCTTTGAAGGCTTGCTTGCAGATCGCATCGGCGTCGCCCGCAGCAATCAGCGTCGTGGCGGCGGCGTTCTCGGCGTCCTCGGCGGCGGCACGCGCTGCCCGCTGCCGATCTTCCTCGGCCCGGGCTGCCTCCCACGCCGCGTAGCGTTCGTACGCGGCTTGTTGATCGGCGAGCACGCGATTCCAGAGCTCGGTGGCGCGCTGATTCTGAATGTACGTGATCGCGTTGTTGGCGGCATCCAAGCTGGCGTAAGTCTCCGGCAGCATGCTCATGGTCATGTCACCGGTCACTTCCACCTTATACGGTAGCACTCGGAACTGACCATCGCGTGTTTCCGCGACTGCCGCAATGAAGGTGGCCTCATACGGGTTCCAATGGACCGACTTGTAGCGATCGCTGGTGAACCGTCGCAGTCTTGGTTCCTCAATCGACACCTTGGGTGACCCGTCGGCACCAGCCCACATCGCGACCCAGCCACGCAGATCACGCCGACACGCCGCGCCGAGCTCCGCTTCGCATGGGTTGCCGCGGCCGTATTGATTCAGAATGGGCGCGAGGCCAATCAGATCGGCCGGGAACTGTTCGCCGCGCTGCATGGGCAGTGGTCGGTGCAGCTCGCGCCCACCTTCGCCGATCTTGTTCTTGACCGAGAACACAATGCGCCGACTCGCGCCGCCGAGAAAGCGGCTGGTGTCGGACATCGTCTCGTCGTAAGCCGTGGTGTGTAGCGCTAAGTTGTCGAGCACCGGCGAGAGCTTCTGGAACGCATGATCGGTGATGATGAAGCGCTTGCCTTCGGGATCTGCCACCACGAAGTAGTCACCATAGGCATAGGCGGTGCCGATGGCCTCGGTGAACGGCTGCACGCGGCCATCTGCGGTAATGCCACCGAATGATCCGGCGATCGGATAGACATCGCGGAAGGTGCTGAACTTTGGGAACTCGGTCGAGCCGAATCCGCCCATGTGCGTGCCAAGCCAATTGTCCCACCCACGCCGTCGGGCCGAAGTCGTAATGGCGCGATAGGGCGTCTTGATCGGTTTCGTCTTACCGTCGATCCGGTGAATCGTATAGGTTTTCTGTCCCGCATCGCGGCGTGCATAGACTTCAGTCGAGATGACGACGACGTCACCACCGGTCTTGACCTTGCCGACGATCTTGCCATTGGCGTCATAGACCCCTGTGACCCACTCCGAACTGGCTGACAGGTTGTACGTGTGTGCGCCCTCATAGCGACTGCCGCGGACCGACACGACTTTGACGCAGGCGTCGTGGTCGAAGCACACCTCACCGACGGCTGTGTTGCTGATGTCGCTGCGCGGCATTCTGCCGGCCAGTGCGGCGCTGCACCCGATGAGCAACACGGTGAATAGGGCGCAATGCGCGAGTCTGGATCCGATCATGGCGAAACCCTCCGCAGGGACTGACCTGACGTCAGCTTAACGCGGCCATGCGTTGTTTTTACCCACCTGATTGAGGGGGCGGTGCCGAGAGCGCGGGCGGTAGTGAATGGAACAATGACGCCGGCCGCAGCGACCCGAAACCCGGCCCGGATCAAGTCCGGGCCGACGAGAGGTTGGGTTTGCCACTGTCGGGCCCAGGACTTGCGTCCAGATTACTCGCGGTAAGTAGAGCGCATTGTGATTTGCTTGCGGCGTTCGCCACTCGACTTCTCGACTCCAGGTCGGATTTGAAGCGACAATCTGACTCAATGCCTGACGTACCCAGCCTGACGCGGTCGCCGAGCCGCACCGCAGACTGGGCCAAAGCTAACAGAAAACACCATTCGTCACCCCGGACTTGATCCGGGGTGAGTTTCGACCTAGCGATACCTGCCGTGGTCGCGATCGAGAAACCACAGCAATCGTTATGGCACAAAAAAACCGGGCCGAAGCCCGGTCTTTTCTTGAATCACCTGCAACCGCGAGATCAGCCAGCCAGATCCGGTGACCAGCGGCCGAGTGCGGCCATGCCGTTCTCACGCGCGCGCATGGCGACAATCTTCTGGGCCGCGGCGACGTTGCCGACGATGTCCTGCGACCACAACTTGAGCGCGGCCGACTGCATGGCGCGACCATACGAGAACGACAGCGGCCACGGGTGCGGACCCATCTGGTTCATCTCGTTCAGGTGCTGGGTCGCGTCGAGGTCCGACTGGCCGCCCGACAGGAACACGATGCCCGGCAACGTGGCCGGGACCGTGGCGCGCAGGCAGCGGACCGTGGCCATCGCGACGTCTTCAACGCTGGCCTTGTCGGCGCAGTCCTTGCCCGGCAGCACCATGCTGGCCTTCAGGATCGTGCCTTCGAGCCACACATTGTGTTCGTACAATGTCGCGAACAGCGCGCGCAGCGTGGCTTCGGTCACGTCAAAGCACGTGTCGATGTCGTGCGAGCCATCCATCAGCACTTCGGGTTCGACCATCGGCACGATGCCGGCTTCCTGGCACAGCGCAGCGTAGCGGGCGAGTGCGTGGCAGTTGGCGTCGATGCAAGTTGAGCTCGGCATGTCGTCGCCGATAGCGATGACCGCGCGCCACTTCGCGAACTTCGCGCCGAGGCGGGCGTATTCGTTCAGGCGATCACGCAGGCCATCGAGACCTTCGGTGACCACTTCGCCCGGGTAGCCAGCGAGCGGCTGCGGGCCCTTGTCGACTTTGATACCCGGCAGGATGCCGTTGTCGAGCATGACCTTCGTGAACGGCACGCCGCTCTTCGTGGACTGGCGGATGGTTTCGTCGAACAGAATCGCGCCGGAAATGTGGTCCGACAGGTTCGGCGTGGTCAACAGCAATTCGCGGTAAGCGCGGCGGGTTTCTTCCGTGCATTCGATGCCAACGGCATCAAAACGCTTCTTGATCGTGCTGTTCGATTCATCGATGGCGATGATGCCTTTGCCTTCTGCCACCATGGCGAGGGCAATTTCTTCCAACTGTTCGATACTCATTGCGGGGCTCCGAAATTCGGTAAAAAGCGCCATATTGTAGCAGCAGGGGCGGCCGTCAGCCGGTGCACTTGCCAAGCCGGGCCGTCTCGGTAAGCATTTGAATCGACAAGGGTCTGGCGTCTGGCCGACCTGATTGACTGCTGGATTCCTGCCGCTGTGAGCGCCAAACCTGCCTCGCCTCTCCGATTGACCGAACTTCTGGCCGCCTGGCAAGGCGGCCAAAATGGCGCATTCGGCCAAGCGTTTGCGCTGGTCTACGAGGAGCTGAAGCGGATTGCCAGTCAGCGCCTTCGGCAGTCCGGCTCGGACCTGACGCTGTCGCCCACGGCACTACTGCATGAGGCCTATCTGCGCGTGGCTGAGTCGGATGTGGTGTTCAAGAATCGCGCGCATTTTTTTGCCGGGATGAGCTTGTACATCCGCTCGGCTTTGGTGGATCACGCCCGAGCGCGTACGGCGGCCAAACGTGGGGGCCTGGACATGCTGGTCAGCTTGTCTGAAGCCCAAATGGGCGAAGAGGCCATGGTCACCGAGTTGCTCGCGCTCGACCAATCACTGCAGGCCCTGGCAGCGCTGGACCCGCGTTGTGCCGAGGTCATGCATCTGCTGTGTTTTGCCGGGCTCGACCGCGAAGAGATTGCGGATGTCTTGACCGTGTCATTGGCCACGGTCGATCGCGACCTGCGCTTTGGTAAGGCCTGGATTCGCGAGGAATTGGCCGGTGGACGCTGAGCGCTACGCACGGATTCGCGAATGGTTTGACGCGCTTCGTGATCTTGATTCAGCCGAACGTGCCAAGCGGCTGGCCGAAGAGCCAGATCCCGACGTCCGGGCGCGCGTCGAAGCGTTGCTTGGGCGCGATACGGTTGGGCCGGCGGCAGTGCCCAAATCAGTTGGTGGGCTGTTGGGCGTGCTCGCCGAAGAAGCGCCGAAGGCGGGCGATGCGATCGGCGCCTGGACGTTGATGCGCGTACTCGGGGAAGGCGGCATGGGCACCGTGTTCGAAGCCCGACGCAGCGATGGGCACTTCGATCAGACTGCGGCGCTGAAAGTGTTGAAGGGCCTGCCCAGTGCGACGGCACTCAGCTTCTTGGCGCGCGAACGGCAGATCTTGGCCGGGCTGTCGCATCCGAACATCGCGCGCTTGCTCGACGGCGGCGCGACACCGGGCGGACACCCGTATTTCGTCATGGCGATGCAAGAAGGCATGCCGATCGATCAGTACGTGGCATCCCGGCAGTTGCGTGCTACCGATATCGTCCGGTTGTTGCTGCCAGTCTGCGCCGCGATCGGCTACGCCCACTCGCGCCTGGTCATTCATTGCGACCTGAAGCCCGCCAACATTTTGGTCGATGTGAATGGCCAACCATGCGTGCTGGATTTCGGCATTGCCCGACCGCTCGCAGACGCCGCGAAACCGGCCGATACCGACATGCAAGGCGTAACGGCGCGCGCGTATACCCCAGGTTTTGCGAGCCCTGAACTGGAGGCCGGCGAGGGCATCGGGGCCGCTGCGGACCTGTTCAGTCTCGGTCGCATGTTGGCCGTTTTGGTCGGTCGCGACGCCTTGCAACAGCACCCGGATTTGGACGCCATTGCAGCCAAAGCGAGTCACCCTGATCCGCAGCGCCGGTACCAATCGGTTGCGGCGTTTGAAGCGGATTTGCAGCATTGGCTGGGGCATCGCCCGGTCAGTGCCCGCGACGGCGCAGTGTCTTATCGGACGCGGCTTTGGTTGCGCCGACATTGGACCGGAGCGCTCGTCGCGACACTCGTGCTGGCGTTGATTCTGGGTTTTACCCTCAACACGATTCGCGAGCGCGATCGAGCGTTGCTTGCCGAGCAGACCGCCAAGGCCGAGCGCGACCGCGCGCTGGCTGCTGAGTCGCGCGCCAAGCAGATCAGCGAATTCGTCGTATCGATGCTGGACGGCGCGAACCCGGATGCCGGAACCGGTGAGGTGCCGGTCAGCAAACTCGTCAGTGAGGCACTGAAGCGAATCGATACCGAACTCGACGGCCAAGCGGAAGTGCAGTCCGAGCTCTACGGCACGCTGGGTCGTGCGCTACGGCTGCTCGGCAACAATAAGGAGGCCGGCGCGGCACTAGAGAAAGCCGTGGCGCTGGCGCGAGAGATCGATCGTCCGCTCGTTTTGGCCGAGCAGCTGACCGAACTGGCGCGCTACCGCCTTGCGGTGGTCGACAGTGCGGCGGCGGAACTACCAGCCCGCGAGGCATGGCAGATTTATCATGCACAGCCGGATGTGGCGCTGGATGTTCGGATGGCGGCAGCGATGGAACTCGCCGTGATCTTGAGCAATCTCGGCAAGCCGGAGAGCACCGAACTCCTCGATCAGGTCCTCGATACGCTTCGCAAAGAGGCGCCGGGAAGCGCGCAATACACCGACGCACTCGACATGTTGGCCGGGAATCGGATCAGGTTTGATCGCAACGCTGAAGCCGAGGCGCTGTTACGCGAGAGCCTGGCGATCCAGATCAAGCAAGGGCGCGGCGATGACGAATCGAGCATCACGACGCGCGAGATTTTGGGGCACGTGCTGTCTGATCTGAATCAGTCGGAAGAAGCGGAACACATGATGCGCGACGCATTGGCGCTGCGGCGAAGCAAAATGGGCGAGGACGACCCGCATATTCCATGGCGCCTCGTCGAGTTGGCGCGCGTGCTCGACAATCATGGTCGTTCACTCGAAGCACTCGGCTACTACGCTGAGGCACTGAAACTGGCAGAGGCCAAGATTGGCGCCGACACGGTGACCTATGCGGTCATGCTGAACGGGCAAGCGATGTCACTGCAACGTGCTGGCGATGTTCAGGCTGCCGAGCGCGTGTTTTCGGAAGCCGTGCGGATTGCACGCAAACATTGGGGGGACGCGGACCAGGGCACGGCCCGTCTCGTTGGCAACGCGGCCCGCCTGCAATTGCAACTCGGCAAGCTCGATCAGGCATGGCACATGGCGAGCGAGGCCGAGCGCATTTGGGCGAAGCAGTTTCCGGCCGACCACAGTGACGTGACTGAAACCCGTGCCACATTGGCGCGCATCGCCTGCGCAGCCGGGCGTGTGGCGGAATCCCGGAGCATGCTTCAGCAGATCGACGCCGCAGTGAAGGAACCGCCACCAGGATTACGTCGACTCGCCGAGCGTGCGTTGGCCTGTCTGGCTGAGCGAAGCGGTGATCTGGACGCGAGCCTGGCGCATCTGCTGGCGGCGGAAGCCGCTGATCGTGAACGCTTCACCAGCAAGAACCCGCAAATCTGGCTGGGGCAGCTCGATCGGATTCAGCTCTTGATCCGCCGGAATCAGCCGGGCGATCGCGCTGAGGCCCGCCAATTGGCTGAGACGGTTCTATCGAATGTTGACGCGGCCCTGGTGCCCAATGCGCCGCAACGCGAGGTTCTGAAGCGATTGATCGAATCGTGACAAACACCGGCTCGCAATTTCGCTAAGGCAAGGAGAGACCTCGAATCCGGCTGTAGTTCGACCGGGTTGAGGCCAGGTGCCGATAGGGCGCCAATTGCCTGCTGGAGCCCGCGATGAATCGGTTCATTGATGTTGTTGCTTGCCGTGCCTTGTTCGGCGCCGTCCTGTTTTGGTGCAGCGTGGCGGCGGTTGCTGAGCCGTTTATGTTTGTGCCCGTCAGTGGCTACAACCAAGTCGCCGTCATCAACCTGCCGACAGAACTGGAAGTGGCGAGGTTCGCGGTCGGTGTCGGGCCGCGCGGGCTTGCGGTGAGTCAGTCGACCGATCGCGCCTACACGGCGAATTGGGGTAACAACACGGTATCGGTGATCGACACGGTCGCCTTTTCCGTGATTGCGACGATCACCGTTCAAAACAACCCCAGTGCCGTGGCAGTGAGTCGCGATGGCTCGCGGGTCTATGTGACGAACCTCAGCAGCAATTCAGTGTCGGTGATCGACGCCGGCACGAACACCGTTATCGCCACTTGGTCAGTGCCCGACTCGCCGATCGATCTGGCACTGACACCGGATGGCAGTCGATTGTTCGTCAGCCGAGGTGGTGGGCCGATCCTGCACGTCTTTGATACCGCGACGGGCGCTGTTCTGGGGCAACCGATCACGTGCAACTACGGCAACTTCCTTGCGATGCATCCCGATGGCAAGCGGGTGTTCGCAAGTTGCTATCAGGCGAATCGCGTTGTTTCCATCGACACCCAGACGCTGACGAAGGTCGATGATTTCGCGGTCGCTGATTGGCCGGCTGGCATGAGCTTCAGTCCCGATGGCCAGCGCCTGTATGTGGTTCGCCGTGATGCCTCGCGACTCGACACGCTCGCGCTGCCTGGTGGGCAAGTGCTCGGCAGTGTCAGTGTGACGTCGGGCAGCTTTTCACGATCGTCTGCCGTTGCGATTTCGCCCGATGGTTCGCGTGCTTTCACGACTGAGCTGTATGGTCCGCACGTGTCGGTCGTGAATACCGCCACCCAGGTGCAGACCAAGCAGCTGAAGATCGGGAACGGTTTCGTGGGGCCGGAGATGTTTGCCTACGGCGTACTGATTGGCGGACGGGGTTCGTTGACACCGCCGGTGATCGGAGTCGCCACCGCTGGCGATCAGAGTGTGAGCGTGCAGTTTGCGCCGCCGATGTACTACGGCAGCAGTCCGATCACCTCGTACCGAGCGACTTGTGGTTCGCAGATTGCCACAGGTACCGCGTCTCCGATCAATGTGACCGGTCTCACGAACGGCGTGCCAGTGCGCTGCACGGTGCGCGCGACGACCGCGCTTGCGAACAGCGGCGAGTCGGCGCAGTCGAACGAAGTTACGCCCAATGTGCCGGCGCCACCACCCACGGTGCCGCCGGCGCCGGTCTTGCTTAGCGTCACGCCCGCGCCCAATCAGGCTCAGGTGGCATTCGAACCAATTACCGGCATCATTGATCCAGTCATCGAGTATCAGGCGAACTGTCCGCCTGCATTGCACGTCCCGACTGGTCAGACCAGTCCGCTGACGGTCTTGTCGCTGAGTAATGGCGTGACCTACAGCTGTCGCGTTCGCGCCCGAAACATCAACGGCTGGGGGGACTACTCGAATCTGCTGACCGTCGTGCCGGCCGATCGCCCCTTCCCGCCGGTTCCGCTGTCGGCCGTCGGCGGGATTGGCGCGCTGACGCTGAATTTTCTGCCACCGACGAGCAATAACGGCTCGGCCGTTCTGGACTATGAGGCGACGTGTGGCGCGATCGTCGTGACGAACACGGCGAGTCCAATCGTCGTCACGGGATTGCTAAATGGCATCACGCACACCTGCACACTCCGAGCGCGGAACGTAGTGGGCTACTCCAACCCATCCACCGAGCTATCAGCGCTCGTCGGCAAGGTGCCAGGAGCGCCGACCATTACCGCCGTCACACCGGCGCCCAGTGCGCTGCTTGTGGACTTTTCTGCGCCAACTTCAGATGGTGGTTTGCCTATTACGCGCTATGTCGCGACGTGCGGGAGCCAGACGGTCGATGGCACCGCGAACTCGCTGCTCGTATCGGGTCTTGGCAACGGCATTGCAGTGAACTGCGCGGTCCGAGCCGAGAACGCGCTGGGGCTTGGGCCATCTTCCAACCAAGTGGTCGGCTCGCCGCGAGATGTTCCCAATGCGCCGGGCATCGCACTGGTGGAAGTGTTCTCGCAGCAGCTGTACATCACGCTTTCCGCGCCGGCTGACAACGGTGCGCCAATTCAGGAATATATTGCCCGCTGCGACAACGGGCTGGTGGTCCACACGGGTAGCCCACAGCCGGCGGTCAATATGACCGGGCTCACCAATGGGCAGACCTATTCCTGCACGGTTGAAGCCATCAATGCCGTCGGTGCATCGGCGCCGTCCGCGCCGTTTGTCGGCACACCGGCCGGGCCGCCGAGTCCACCGACCCTGCAGTCGCTGCAACCAGGCGATGGCTCTTTAACGTTCAAGTTTTTGCCGCCGGCAAACAACAACGGTGGGCCGATTCTGCAATACCAGTTTGTTTGTGTCCGGGTCGCGTTGGGCGACACTGTGTTCATCACGGTGCCCAACCAAGCGTCGCCGTATACGTATACGGGGCTACTTCCGCGCGAACCGCATGAGTGCTGGATTCATGCCCAGAGCGTTGGCGGCAGTTCGGCCCGATCGAATCGAATCACCGCAACGCCATTGACGAATCCGGGCGCACCGGTATTGACGTCCGTGCAGGCACAACCTGGCGGCGCGAACCTGGTGTTCAATCCACCAACTGATGATGGCGGTGGTGACATCGTGTCGTATGAAGCAAGCTGTGATCCCGGTCCACTGACAGCGACTGGAACGGCGTCGCCGATATTGGTGCCGAGTTTGGTCGACAACCGTACGTATGTCTGCCGCGTGCGTGCCAGTAATGCCGTATTGACCGGGCCGTATTCTGAGCCAATCGCGGTGATCCCTGGTACGCAGGGCATGACGGCGAATTTGGCAATCACAAAAACCAATGGCGCAAGCTTCATCAATGACGGTGACTTCGTGAACTACGAGATCGTCGTGACCAATCCGGGCCCGAATGCCGTGGTGGGTGCCCTGGTGTCGGATCCGCTGGGGACCGACTTTCAGAGTGCGATCTGGCAGTGCAGCGCGCAAGCTTTTGCCCGCTGTGTGAGTTCCGGAACCGATGGGCTGCAGCAGCGCGTTGATCTACCCGTGGGCAGTTCGGTGACCTATCTGTTCTCGGCAATGCCGATGTTCGGACCTTCGACACCGATTTCGAATATCGCGTCCGTGACGCCACCAGATGGCGTGACCGACCCGAATCTCGCCAACAATGTTGCGAGCGATGGGCCGGATATCCGCGGGATCTTCAAGGATGGGTTTGAGAACTAGTCGTGTGATGGTCCATACGTGTTGTGGGATTGGCGTATGCTTTGGACCAGGCTTGTTGCAAGCCTGGTTCGGGCCTGAAGGCCCTCCTACAAAAAGCAACGGACCTCGCCGCAAGTGCGGGCCGGAGCAATGATTTTTGTAGGAGCGGCTTCAGCCGCGAACCAATCTAGCCGCACGATTGTTCGGGCCTGAAGGCCCTCCCACAAATGGCTTGCGGCAAGATTGGTTGGGGCCTGGAGGCGCTTCCCAAAATAGGCAGCAGGTTTTGTCGCAAGCCCGGTCTGGAACGATGGTTTTGTGGGAGCGGCTTCAGCCGCGAACCAAGCTTGCGGCAACTCACACTTCAATCGTTGCCAAGTCGCCCTTCGTCTCCAACCATTCCTTGCGGTCCGAGGCACGCTTCTTCGCGAGTAGCATGTCCATCATCTTGCGGGTTCCGTCATCGTCCTCAATCGTCAGCTGCACCAATCGGCGCGTATCGGGATAGATCGTCGACTCGCGCAGTTGTGACGGATTCATTTCGCCCAGACCCTTGAAGCGGGTCACGCTGACCTGGCCGCGAATCTTCTCGCGTTCGATCTTCTCGAGCAGAATGCGCTTCTCATCTTCATCGAGCGCATAGAACACCTGCTTGCCCACATCAACGCGGAACAACGGCGGCATGGCGACAAAGATGTGGCCCGCACGCACCAAGGCCGGGAAGTGGCGGAGGAACAACGCCGTCAGCAAGGTGCCGATATGCAAGCCATCGGAGTCCGCATCGGCCAGGATGACAATCTTGCCGTAGCGAAGACTATCGAGCTTGTCCGAGCCCGGATCGCAGCCAATTGCCACCGCGAGATCGTGCACCTCGTTAGATGCCAACACGCCGGATGATTCCACTTCCCAGGTGTTCAAGATCTTGCCGCGCAGCGGCAGAATGGCCTGGAAGTCCTTGTCGCGCGCCTGCTTGGCCGAGCCACCGGCGGAGTCACCTTCGACGATGAATAGTTCAGTGCGCGACAAATCCTGCGAAATGCAATCGGCCAATTTGCCGGGCAGGGCGGGGCCTTGCGTGATCTTCTTGCGGACCACGACTTTGTCTTGTTTCAGACGTGCCTGCGCGCGTTCAATCGCCAGTTGCGCGATGCGCTCGCCGAGATCGGTGTGCTGGTTCAGATAAAGCGAGAACGCATCGTGCACCACTGACTCGACAAAGCCCGCAGCGCCGCGTGAGCTCAGGCGCTCTTTCGTTTGCCCCGAGAATTGCGGGTCCTGGGTTTTGTACGACAGCACAAAGCTCAACCGATCCCACACGTCTTCTGGCGCGAGCTTGACGCCGCGCGGCAGCAGATTGCGGAAATCGCAGAATTCGCGAAGCGCTTCGGTCAGACCGGTGCGCAAACCGTTCGCATGCGTGCCGTGTTGAACTGTCGGGATCAAGTTGACGTAACTTTCCTGGATCAACTCGCCTTCCGGGGTCCAGACCACGGCGCAATCGCATGCGTCGGTGTCGGTCTTGCGGCCGCCGACGAACACGTCCGGCGGCAGCATTTCCTGACCTTGCAGCATCGCGCGCAGATAGTCGGCCAGACCGTCCTCGTAATACCACTCGTGTTGCTCGTTCGCCGCCTCGTCAAACAGCTTGACTTTGAGGCCAGGGCAGAGCACCGCCTTCGCGCGCAAGACATGCTTCAGACGTGGGATCGAGATCTTGGGCGAGTCGAAATACTTAGCATCCGGCCAAAAGCGCACGCGTGTGCCGGTTTGCTTTTTCGGGCAGGTGCCGATCGTTTTCAGCTTACTGATCCGATCGCCATCGGCGAAGTCCATCTGATAGATCTGACCGTCGCGCTGAATCTTGACCTCGACGCGCTTTGACAGTGCATTCACGACCGACACGCCCACACCATGCAAACCACCCGAGAACTGGTAGTTGCGATTCGAGAACTTGCCGCCTGCATGCAGCCGGGTCAGGATCAGCTCGACGCCGGGAATGCCTTCTTCCGGGTGAATGTCGACCGGCATGCCGCGGCCATCGTCGGTCACTTCGACCGAACCGTCGGCAAACACCGTCACCTCAACCGTGCGGGCATGCCCAGCCAAGGCTTCGTCGACCGAGTTGTCGATGACTTCCTGCGCCAGATGGTTCGGACGCTGGGTGTCGGTGTACATACCCGGCCGGCGTTTGACCGGATCCAGACCAGACAGGACTTCAATATCGGCGGCGTTATAACGACTCATGAGCGCACGAAAGAGGGTTCAAAGCGGGACAGCATGGCGGGCCCGGGCGCGGGGGTCAAGGTGCTGACCCAGAATGCCGCGGTGTGCGCACATTCAATGTGAATTCCGGAACACGACATGCGCTACTCGGCAATCACCAGCACCACCGATGGCGAGATGCGGGTTGCGAGTTGCTCCAAAGTGCCCGTCTTGACCGGTAGCTCCTGGGCGACGTTGCTCCGATACAAGTCCACGATCGATCGGAGATGTTCGATCTTGACGGCGTAATTGACATTTTGCGGCAGGTCGCCGGTCTGGGCGAAGACACGATCGGCCGACAGCTTGGCCGTGACAATGCCGACGACTTCGCCGGAATGGTTGATCAACGGGCCGCCGCTGTTGCCGCTCTGCACGGGCACCGAAATCTGGAAAAAGCGTGGGTCATCTTGCAGGCCGCTCGTGGCGCTGATGATCCCGGTCGCCAGCTTGGCGTTCTTGCCCATGATGTCGGTGTGCGGGTAGCCGAGGGTGAACACGTCGGCACCCATTCCCGGCAGGGCCTTGGCGAGCGGCAAACCAGGCGGCAGTTTGCCTTCCACCTTGAGCAATGCGACGTCGTTCTCGCGATCATTCGACAGGCTTTCGGCAGAACGCTCCGTGCCATCGCTAAACACGACACTGAAATGCGTCTTGCCTTCGATCACATGGTAGTTCGTGGCAATCATGCCGTGGGTCACCCAACCCGTGCCGGCTTGCGCCACCGCGCGGCGTTGTTCGATGCTCGCGCCGCCACTGGCGTTCGGACTCCCGCCGCTGCGCGGGGTGCCTTTCATGGCAAAACTCCCGAACGATCCACCGAGGCAGGCGTTGTACACACGCGTGCTGAGGCCCGCATCGACGCCATACTGCCCGGCGTTGTACACGTAGGCGGCCAGTTCTTTGATGGCGACGATACTGACATTGACGCTGTGCTGGCGCTCGTAGTCGCCCATCGAGTCCTGTACTGCCGCCAGCGGAATGCCACTGGCTTTCAGGCTGGCGATCTTCGACGCGAGGCTCTGAATAGCCAGGCAATACTCCGATCGGTCGGCGGTGGGTTTCGACGGGTTGATCTCAGTTTTGGTGGCTTCAACGCCCTTGGGGGGCGGCGTTTGGGTGTACTGCACCCGGCCTTGCTCATCGACCCATTTGTAGATTTGCTGCGCCGAGACGGGCAGCGCCAGTAGCGCCAGCACCAGCGCAAGTAAGGAGATTCGGGTCAGGCCAGGCATGAAACACCCCGTAGAAACGTCAACGTGGGAAATTGTAGCAATTCGGAGGCTGGCAACCCGGGAACAATGTGGGCGTAGTTTGCGCCGATCTTCGGGCAATGGGCCCGCGTTGTGAGGTGACGGGTCGCGATTCATTGGCGGCGAACTGTGTGCCGAACCGTGCATCAACTGACTGAAATCATTGAGGAATGGTGGGCGGCTTTCGTCCTGGCCGCGCAATGCGTCAGACTCTGAACGCGGCGTCGGCCGCAAAATCTGCCCGAAATTTGATTTCCTGTTATGTGCTGCCGCGGCCGCCACAGCGTTCGCAACAAGATGAGGTTTTGACCATGCGTGACCCGCGCTACGACATTCTGTTCGAACCCATTCAGATCGGCCCGGTGCGGGCCAAGAATCGGTTCTACCAAGTCCCGCATTGCAACGGCATGGGGCACGTGTACCCGAAGACGCTGGCGGCGATGCGCGGTATCAAGGCAGAGGGCGGCTGGTCGGTGATCTGTACCGAGGAAGTGGAGATTTCACCCATGTCCGAGATCGCGCCGCATCACGAGGGGCGACTCTGGGAAGAACGCGACATTCCGGCGCTGCGCCTGATGACTGATGCCGTACACGCGCATGGCGCGCTCGCGGGAATCGAGTTGATGTTCAACGGTTATGCGACGCCAAATCGGTATAGCCGGGAAGTGCCGATCGCGCCGTCCCATTTGCCCGTGCGCGGCAAGGACCCGATCCAGGCACGCACGGCGACGAAGCGCGATATTGCGAATGTCCGTCGTTGGCACCGCCAGGCTGCGCTCCGCGCGCGCGATGCGGGCTTTGACTTGATCTATGTCTATGCCGGTCATGACCTCGGCATGCCGATGCATTTTCTGTCGCGGCGAACGAATCGGCGGACCGACGAATACGGTGGTTCGTTGGAAAATCGGGTGCGATTGTTCCGGGAGTTGATCGAAGACACGAAAGAGGCCGTGGGCGATCGTTGTGCGGTGGTCGTGCGACTGGCGGTCGATCAGTTGTTGGGTCCGCAAGGCATCACTGCCGAAACCGAAGGTCACGACGTCATTGCGATGCTTGCCGAGTTGCCCGACCTGTGGGACGTGAACATCGCCGATTGGAGCAACGACAGCCAGACTGCTCGTTTCTCTGGGGAAGGGTTTCAAGAACCTTACATCGCACGAGTCAAGTCTTTGACGACCAAGCCTGTTGTGGGCGTTGGTCGCTACACGTCACCCGATGCGATGGTGCGCGTGATCAAGTCCGGCATCATGGACATGATCGGCGCGGCCCGACCGTCGATCGCTGATCCCTTTTTGCCGAAGAAAATTGAGGCCGGGCGGCTGGAAGACATTCGCGAATGTATTGGCTGCAACATCTGTGTGACGGGTGACAATGACTGTGTGCCAATACGCTGCACACAGAACCCGACGATGGGTGAGGAGTGGCGGCGCGGCTGGCATCCCGAACAGGTTCCGGCGAAGGCGAGTGAGCGTTCGGTGCTGGTCGTCGGCGCAGGTCCGGCCGGGCTGGAGTTAACGCGTGCGCTGGGGCAACGCGGCTATGAGGTGATGCTCGCCGATGGCGCTGAGCTGTTTGGCGGTCGCTTACGGTACGAGAGCCGTTTGCCGGGCTTGGCGAGTTGGCATCGGGTCGTGGATTATCGCTTGCAGCAGATCAGCCGGATGAATCAGGTCATGAGCCTGCCGGGGAATGCCTTGGGCGTGGACGAGGTGCTGCAGTCGGGGGCCTCGGCGGTGTTTATCGCGACGGGCGCGAGCTGGCGCACAGACGGCTTGGGCCGCGCGCATCGCGCGCCGATTCTTGATTCGGCTGATGCCGCGGTGTTCAGTCCCGACGCGCTGCTGCGTGGGCAGCTTCCGGATGGCCCCGTGCTGATTTATGACGATGATCACTACGTGCTGGCTGGGGCACTGGCGGAATGCTTGGCGAAGGCCGGGCGCGAGGTGATTTACGCGACACCCGCTGACAAAGTTTCGGCCTGGACGGATCAGACGATGGAGCAGGGCCGCGTGCAGCAGCGTTTGCTGAGTCTCGGTGTTCGCATTCTGTGTCAGGTGGAGTGGTCGGGATATCAGGCACAAGGTGGCGAACGCGAAGTGGTGATGGCTTCGATTTACGATGGTCGTGAAACGCGCGTCGTGGTTCGCGCCATCGTGCCCGTGACGATGCGTGATCCGGATGATGGGTTGTACCAGGGGCTATTGGGTGTCGAGGCGGCATGGGCTGATCATGGCCTTGCCGAGGTGCAATGCGTCGGTGATGCCTATGCGCCTGGCACGATCGCCGCGGCGGTGTATGCGGGGCACAAAGCGGCGCGGGAATTCGATGGGCCACGTCAGGATGACCCATTGCCGTTCAAGCGCGAATGGTTGAATCTGCAGGCGGAGTGATGAGAAGCGGTCGATCGGATGATTCGAGTTGCTTGCGATGCGGTTTGTTTTAGCGGGCTGGGCCGCGAAATGGGGCTTGGCGCAAGATTGGTTCGGGCCTGAAGGCCGTCGTGCAAAAGACCTCCCTGAAGCTCCGCTCACTGTATACAACGAACACTTGCCGCGGTTTGTCGTAAGGCGATGGTTTCTGTGGGAGCGGCTTCAGCCGCGAACAAGTCTTGCGGCAAGATTGGTTCGGGCCTGAAGGCCGTCGTGCAAAAAACCTCCCTGAAGCCCCGCTCACTGCATACAACGAACACTTGCCGCGGTTTGTCGTAAGGCGATGGTTTCTGTGGGAGCGGCTTCAGCCGCGAACAAGTCTTGCGGCAAGATTGGTTCGGGCCTGAAGGCCCTCCTACAAAAAGCGATGGGGATTGCCGAGAGACTGGTTCGGGCCTGAAGGCACGCCCACAAACTGATTCGAGGCCAATCAATCCGATGCGACGACCTGATTCCGTCCTTGTTCCTTCGCGCGGTATAACGCGGTGTCGGCACGGCGAATCTGCTCGGCTAACGAGTACTTCTGGCCGCCGGCCCCATCGCACCAGCCAATACTGATGGTCATGGCGACCTGCTTGCCATCGGCCAGCGCTGGCCGCTCGGCGAGCGTGGTGCGAAGCTGTTCGAGCAGCGTGCCGACGTCAGCGCCAGGCAGCTGTTCGAAGCCAATCAGGAACTCCTCGCCGCCCCAACGGGCGAACTCGGCGCGATCAGCCAGTACTTGCGACATGCATGCCACGACATGACGCAGGCAATCATCGCCCGCCAAGTGCCCATACTGATCGTTGATGCGCTTGAAGAAATCAATATCGACAATCGCAATCGCGAGTTGCCCATGACTAGCCAACGCCCGGGCCAGCCGTTCCTGAATGTAACGGCGGTTGTATGCGCCCGTCAGCGGATCGCGGTTCGACAACTGAAAAAGCTCGCGATTCGCCCGCTCCAACTCGGCCTGTTGCGCCGCCAGACGTTCGTTCTGTGCGCGGACCTCATCGGTGCGCCGGATCACTTCTTGTTCCAGGTGCAGGCGCTGCTGTCGAAGATCGCGCGTGCGCCACGCAAAGACCACCCAGATCAATCCCGCGCTGATCAGCACCATCAACGTCCGGAACCACCAGGTCTCGTACGCCGGCGGAGCGACCTGGATCTTCAATCGGGCGTCACTCAAACTGAGTTCGCCGAATCGGTTTCGCGCGCGGACCAAGAGCTCGTAGTCCCCGGCACGCAGATTCGTGAAGCTGACAAAGCGCCGGCCGCCCAGTTGCTGCCAGCGCGGATCGAATCCGCTGAGTTGATACTCGAAATTGAGCAGGCGGGGCTGGTCGAAGTCGGGGGCGGCAAACTCAATGCCGAGTTGGTTGTGCTCGGGTCCGAGCCGAATCACATCAAGGTAATTCGGCGGTGCGTCCAGAACCGGCAAATCATCGGAGCGAATGCCCGGGCGAAGTGTCTGGCCCAGCACCGACACGCCCGTCACGAATACTTTCGGTGGCCGCAGGGTACGCGGCACGCGGTTGGGGTCGATCCGATTCAGACCCTTGATCCCGCCAAACAACAGTCGACCATGATCGTCCTTGCCATGCGCGCCATAGAAAAATTGATTGCTTTGCAAGCCATCGCGTTGGTCATACGCCGTGATGACTTTGCTGCGTGGGTCAAAGCGCATCAGGCCGCGTGACGACGACAGCCAGAGGGTGTCGTCCGCGTCAAACTCGACGCCGTAAATCACGCCATTGCTCAAGCCCTGACGCTCCCGATACACCTCAGGGGCCGAGCCGGGCGTGAATCGCACCAAGCCATCAGCGCTGCCAAGCCAGATCTGCCCGCTCTGGCTTTCGGCAATGTCAAAGATCAACGCGGATGCGATGCCGGTTTCTTCAGCGGACACAGGCCGCGCCAGCATGCGTTCTGGGTCGACCTCATCGAGCCCGTTCCAGGTACCTGCCCAAAGTCGGCCCTGGCGGTCCAGGTGCAATGAGAACACGTAGCGGTCGCTCAAGTGCCCCGGCGTGTTCGGATCGGCGTTGAGACAGCGCGCGCTGCCATCGGCCAACTGCAGCCGACAGAGGCCGTCCTCCATGCCCAACCAAAGGACGTCATGATGCGGATCGTGCAACAGTTGCCGGAGCACCATGCGTTGCCCCGGAATCTTGATCGGGTTGACCGCTCTCGTGTCTAGATCCAGTACGTGGAGGCCACCGTTGCTGCCGATGTAGAGCTTGCGATCGATCAATGCCAGTGTCCACACTTCGCGCCTTGCGGTGTCCTGATCCGGTAACTGGAGCAGGGGTTTCAGTGTGGCGATCAAGCCCGTATCGGGATCGGTGTCCAAGGCATAGGCACCATCCCCGAAGGTGCCGAGCAAGTAAGAGTTGTCGCCAATCGGCAAGATGGCGCGGACTTGGTCGGCGCCCATGGTGGCACTTGAGTAGGCGCTCGGTTGGTAGTGGCGAATGCCGTTATCGTCCAGTGCAATGCGTTCCAGCCCCAGGTTGAAGTAACCGACCCACAAGCCGCCTGAGGCGTCCTCCAGCATGCTGAGGACGAGCTGTCGCGGCTCATCGGGCGACCGACCCAGCGCGCGGGGTTTGATAAAGCAGTTGCATTGCTCGTCGAAGCGCGCGACCCCGGACTTGGTGCCGACCCAGACCCTGCCGAGCGAATCCAGCTTCATGACCTCGATCAGCTTGGACGGCAGGCCGGAGTTCTCGGGCAGAAATTGATCGAAGCGGTTGCCATCGCGGCTGATCCGCACGACGCCTTCCGACACCCCGGCGACCCACAGCTGCTCGCGGGCATCCGTGATGATGGCGCCGACGTTGGACTTTGCCAGTTGCCTGAGTCCAGGCCAGTCGGGCTGGATGCAGCGCGGCCCCAGGTCCTGCAGGCGGCAGGCGCCTTTGGATGTGCCGACCCAGACTTGCCCGGAGCGGGTGAGATGGAGTGTGCGCACCTGGTTGCTCGGCAAGCCACTTGCGGGTCCGACCCATCGGCCCGTCTCGATGAACTGGCCGTCCTGGAACGTCAGGCTGACCAGACCGCGGTCCTTGGTGCCCACCAGAATTCGGCCAGGGCCTAGCAACAGTAGTTCATCGACGGAATTGCCCTGGAATTGCGCGGCGATGGCGCCCGGCAGACTATCGAACCGCTCCGTGCGCAGATCCAGGCGCTGCAACGTGCCGGCCCGGGTGCCCACATAAATGGCATCCTGATCGGCAAGCAGCGCGGTGACAAAATTGTCGGCGACGCTGTTTCCGCCTTTATCGTCGCGGCGGAAGACTCGGAAATCCTGACCGTCGAACCGATTCAGGCCGTCTTCGGTCCCGAGCCACAGGAATCCCTGAGAGTCGAGCGTCATGGCCCACGCCGAGTCTTGTGACAGGCCATCGGCAATCGTGAATTGGTCCACCGGGCGCGTGTCGAAATTGGCCCAAGCGCCGCCGCTGGCCACCAGGCCAAGCCAGAATCCCAGACGCATCCATCGATTAAGCCGCATATCAGGATCGTATCGGGATGCCAAATCGGCGATTGCAAACGATTGGGGTTCTTTCCAGCCCCACCCGAGCCTGCCATTGCGCCTCGCTGGCGGTAAATCCGCGCAACAAAATCAAGCACTTGCCTCCGGACTGCCGGGCCGCCAACATGATACACTCCGGTACTTTCGCGCAGCATTTCCCAGGGGCTGCGCATTTTGCCTGAAGCAAAAAGCCAAGGGCTTGATTTCAAAAAGGTTGTTCGATGTCAGAGTTCGCAAAAGAAGTCATCAAGGTCAATATCGAAGACGAGATGCGGCAGAGTTACCTCGATTACGCGATGAGCGTGATCGTCGGACGCGCGCTCCCGGATGTTCGCGATGGCCTCAAACCCGTGCATCGTCGCGTGCTGTTTGCGATGAACGAACTCGGCAGCCACTACAACAAGCCTTACTACAAATCGGCGCGTATCGTCGGTGACGTCATCGGTAAATACCACCCGCATGGCGACAGCTCGGTGTACGACACACTGGTCCGAATGGCGCAGCCGTTTTCGCTCCGAAGCATCCTGGTCGACGGTCAGGGCAACTTCGGTTCCGTCGACGGCGATCCGGCGGCAGCCATGCGATACACCGAAGCACGCCTGTCGAAGCTCGCGCACGAGTTGATGGCTGATATCGACAAGGAAACCGTCGATTTCACGCCCAACTACGACGAGAAGGAACTTGAACCAACCGTTTTGCCGACGCGCTTTCCGAATCTGCTCGTCAATGGCTCGGCCGGTATTGCCGTCGGTATGGCGACCAATATTCCGCCCCACAATCTGGGCGAAGTCATCGATGGTGCCATTGCGCTGATTGATGCCCCGGAACTCGGCATCGATGATCTGATGCAATATATCCCAGGCCCCGATTTTCCGACCGGCGGCACGATCAATGGCGCGTCCGGGATCATCGACGCGTATCGCACGGGTCGTGGCCGCATTCTGATTCGGGCCAAGTGCGAGATCGAAACCGACGACGATGGTCGTGACGCGATCATCGTTACGGAGCTGCCGTATCAAGTGAACAAAGCGCGGTTGATCGAAAAGATCGCCGAGTTAGTCAAGGAAAAGAAGGTCGAGGGCATTGCGCCCGATCTGCGCGACGAGTCCGACAAGGACGGCATGCGCATTTACATTCCGATCAAGCGCAATGAGTCGGCCGAAGTCGTGCTGAACAACCTGCTTGCGCAGACGCAATTGGAAGTGGTGTTCGGCATCAATATCGTGGCGCTCGTCGACGGCCAGCCGAAGACGCTGAACCTGAAGGAGATGCTCGACGCCTTCATTCGCCATCGCCGCGAAGTGGTGACCCGGCGCACGATTTTTGATCTGCGCAAGGCCCGCGAACGTGCCCATGTGTTGGAAGGCCTGACCGTTGCGCTCGCAAACATCGACGAGATGATCGAGTTGATCAAGACCTCGCCGAACGCGCAAGTGGCCCGCGAGCGCCTGCTGGCCCGCGTCTGGGAGCCGGGTTTGGTGCGCGCGCTGCTCGGCGAACGGGGCGCGTCGCAGTCGCGGCCGGAGTCGTTGTCCGATCACGAAGGGCTGCTGGAACACGGTTACCAATTGAGCGAAGTCCAGGTCAAAGAAATCCTGGACATGCGCCTCAACAAGCTGACCGGCCTGGAACAGGAAAAGCTGACCGACGAATACAAGGTGTTGCTCGAAACGATCCGCGGCCTGATTGAAATTCTCGAAGACCCCATCAAGTTGCTCGCCGTCATCCGCGACGAACTGGTCAACGTCAAGGAAGAGTTCGCAGATCCGCGCCGCACGATCATTCAGGTCAATCAGGATGATTTGCGCAACGAAGATCTGATCGACAAACAGGACTTGGTCGTCACCATGTCGCACGCCGGCTATGTCAAGGCGCAGCCCGTCACCGATTACCGTGCCCAGCGGCGTGGGGGTAAGGGCCGATCGGCGACCGCCATGAAGAACGAGGATTTCATTGAGAACATCCTCGTTGCGCACAGCCACGACACGGTGCTTTGCTTTACGAGTTCGGGTCGGGTGTTCTGGCTGCGGACCTTCGAGTTCCCCATGGCCGGCCCCGGGGCGCGTGGTCGGCCGATCGTCAACTTGCTGCCGTCGCTCGAAGCGGGCGAGAAAATCAACGCCATGCTGCCGGTGCGCGAGTATCGTCACGATCACTACGTGTTCTTTGCAACCCAGGCTGGTGTGGTCAAGAAGACGCCGCTCAGCGAGTTCTCGCGCCGCCGATCCAGTGGTATCCGTGCGGTGGAGTTGGACGACGGCGACCGCCTGATCGATGTCGCGATTACCGATGGCAGTCGCGATGTGATGTTGTTCGCATCCAACGGCAAGGCGGTGCGATTTGCCGAAGACGAAGTGCGCGCGGTCGGACGCACGGCGCGCGGTGTGCGCGGCATGACGCTGGCCTTAGGCGAACGCGTGGTCAGCATGATTGTTGCCGACCTGGGCGACATTCTGACCGCCACCGAGCGCGGCTTTGGCAAGCGTACCGAACTCGAGGAATTCCCGAAAAAGGGCCGTGGCACGCAGGGCGTGATCGCGATTCAGACATCGGAACGCAATGGCAATCTGGTTGGCGCGGTGCAGGTGACCGAGGTGCACGAAGTCATGCTGATCTCGAATCAGGGAACCTTGGTGCGCACTCGCGTGTCCGAGATCGCGCAAGTGGGCCGCAACACGCAGGGCGTGACGTTGATCCGTCTGCCTGACGACGAAGCGCTGGTCAGTTTTGCAAAGGTCGAGGCGTTGCCCGAAGACTTGAGCGAAGCGGCTGAGTTGGAGGCGCCGCCGGCGCCACCTGCTGACGCGGACCACGCCGCTGAAGGTCAAACCCCGCCTGCTGGAACGGAGTCCGAATGATGAAGCGCTGGATCGTGCTGCTTGGCCTGTGGTGCTCGTTCGAGACACAGGCGGCAGTGGCTGAAGACGTGACGGCGCGGGTGGCTCTGGCGCGCGATGCGGTAATGCCTTACGTTGTGAGCGTGATGGTGGTGCGCGCGGATCAGCAACTCGGCCGATCGGAGCTGCACCTCTCCAGTGGCAGCGGCACGATCATTCGGCCAGACGGCTACGTCGCGACCAACGCGCATGTCACCGAGAATGGCCGCAAGTTCCGCGTCGTGCTAGCCGATAAACGCGAGTTGCAGGCAGATCTGGTGGGCGAGGACGCTTTGTCCGATATAGCCGTGCTGAAGATCCGCGATGTGCCGTCCGGCGGTTTTCAGCACGCGCGGTTTGCCGCGGCAGACCATCTGCAATCGGGCGACGTGGTGCTGGCCATGGGCGCGCCTTGGGGCATGGCGCACTCGTTGACGCAGGGCGTGGTCAACAACCCGGAGCGCCTGATGATTTCGCTGTTTCAGGATGAATCGGACTACGAGCAACAGCTTGGCAAGAATCAACCGACTGCGCGTTACTACGCCTGGATCCAGCATGACGCTGCAATCGCTCCAGGCAATTCTGGTGGCCCGCTTGTCGATCTGAGTGGCGAGATCGTCGGGATCAACACGCGCGGGAATCTGTTTGGTGGCGATATGGCGTTTGCGATTCCCGCAACCATCGCCAACACCATTACGACGCAGCTGATCGAACACGGCGCGGTGCCACGCAGTTACTTCGGTTTTGGCCTGCGCTCATTAAAGAACTCAGGCCTGCGCGAAGGCGTGCTGGTGAGTTCGGTCCAGGGTGATTCGCCCGCCGACCGCGCCGGCTTGAAGCCGGGAGACCGCATTCTCGCGATCGATGGCCAGCGGATGGATATCGCCCAGCCCGAACAAGTGCCACCGCTGCTGCGCGCCTTGACGGAGCGCAAGATTGGTAGCGAGCTCAGCCTGACTGTTGCGCAAGCACAGACGGAACGAGTGCTTCGTTTGCGCGCCGAAACCTACCCGCAGGACCTTGGCGAAGACCTCGATGTGCGCGCCTTTGGCCTGACACTGACGGAAGTGACGCCGAGCATTGCCCGCAGTCGGCAGCTGGATCGCGATCATGGCCTGCTGGTCACCGGTGTGGCGGCCGGCAAGCGCGCGGCGACTGCGCATCCGCCGCTGCAGGTTGGCGACGTGATTTACCAGCTTGAGCAAACGCCGATCCGACAAGGTAAAGACCTGCAGGCCGCCTTGACCGACGAGCAGCGAACGAAAGGTGAGTGGATCGTTCATATCGAACGCCGGGCTGAGATGCTGGTTGCGCTGATCGACGCCGAATCGGGTGCCAGCAATCCGAACACGCTGCGCGAGCTGCCGAAAGCCTGGATCGGCATCGAAACACAGCCCGTCACACCGACGACGAGTCGCAAGATCGGCGGCCCGGATGCCGGCGGTTATCGCGTCACGCGTGTTTATCCGGGCCCAGCCGAGTCGGCAGGGATCAAGGTTGGCGACTTCGTGCAGAAGCTTGCTGATGAATCGGTGCCCGTGACGGGCGACATCGGTGACGAGTCGCTGCAACAGCGGATCCGCGACGCGCTGCTGGGTGAACCGCTGAAGATTGATCTGGTGCGTGGGCAAACGCCGATGACCGTGTCAGTGCTGCCGCAGGCGACGCCAACACCGCCTGGCAATCTCCCCGGTGCGCGAATTGATTGGCTCGATCTGAATGTGCGGTCGTTAAGCTTTTTTGATCGCGTGGATCGCGATATGGAAGCGGGAGCTCGCGGCGTCGTGGTCGAGCGCGTCGAGTCGGGTGGTCTGGGTGGCCTTGCGTTTCTGCAAGTGGGCGACGTCATCCTCGAAGTCAACGGCCAGCCGATCACCGACCTGAAACGCTTCGAGGCCCTGGTCGATCGCAAGGCTCAGGACCCGAAGCGCAACATCAGCTTTCTGGTGTTGCGCGCCAATCGCACCCGTCTGCTGTTCCTTGATTCGAGCTGGATGGACAAGTCATGAGTCTTATACGTGCCCTGATGCTGTTGCTGTGCCTCGCGCTGATGGGTAACGCCTCGGCCGACTATGACAAGGAAGGCAAGGCGATCTTCAAGAACCTGATGACCCAGCATGCCGATGCGTTTGTTCGCGTCAGCTATGTGATGGTGTCGAGCTATATGGGGCAGGAGGAAACCCAGCAGTCGTCGACGACCGGTGTGATCATCGATCCGAAGGGCCTGATCCTCGTCCCGCGCATGGTGGTTGAGCCCAGCTTGCCGAACATGAGCAAGCTCACGCCCGAGCAGCGGGTCAGCTTCAAGATGAGCGCCCGCGATTTTCAGATCCACTTTCCAGGCGAGGACAAGCCGCTGGAAGCCGAGGCGCTGACGTCGGACGCCGATCAGGGCGTGGGCTGGCTGAAGATCAAGAGCCTTGGCGAGCGCAAACTCAAATTCGTCGATATCGCGGCTACTGAGCCGGCCGAGCCGGGGATGTCGTACTACGTCGTCGAGCGGCTCGAAGAGCGGTACGGTGAAAAGCCGATCATGTCCTGGGGCATTATTCAGGGGCAGATCGATTTGCCGCAGCAAGCCCACATTGTGACCGGTGCACTGGGTCTCGCGTTTTCGGCCCGCGGCAAAGTGCTTGGCTATGTCAGCGCAAACTTTGAAGGGATGGGTAATGACAGCTTCAGCATGACCGGAGGTTTACGCATGTTGCTGACGCCGGCGAAGCGCTTGCACAGTGCCAACCTCCGGGCCGCGAGCCTGCTGAACGAACCAGCCGCGCCCTGATCGGCGTGCCGAAGATGCTGCGGGTGGCACGTGGCTGATTCTCCACTGGTGACCGCGCTGATCCGAAGTATGGATCGGCCAGTGCTGCGCCGTGCGTTGGATTGCGCGGCGGCACAAACCTATCCCAATCTTGAGATCCTTGTGGTCGCCGCGTGCGGCGCGCGTCATCAGGAACTGCCGGCCACCTGGAACGGTCGGCCGGTCAGGATGGTGCGGTCGGATTCCCGTTTGCCGCGAGCCGAAGCCGCGAATGCGGGTCTCGATACGGCGCGTGGCGAGTGGATCAATCTGCTCGATGACGACGATGAATGGACGGCCGATCATGTCGAGCACCTGCTGACGTTTGCAACGCAAGGCAGCGCAAGGCTGGTGTACGCGACTGCCGAGATTCGCAATGAGCACAATGAGCATGCGGGGTTTGTGGGTCGCCATGGCACCCACATGCAGCTCTACTACCAGAATCGCTCGCAGCCCACGGCGACGATGTTCCATCGCTCATTGATAGAGGATGGTGCGCGCTTCGACCCGGCGTTCGAGATTCTTGAGGATTGGGATTTTGCGATTCAGTGTGCGCGACTGACTGAGTTTCGTTGGCTGCCCGAAGTCACCTGCATCTGGCATGCGGGCGCCGGCGAGTCTGGTTGTGGCGTGGGCGCAAACGAAGACCGCGAAAAGCATCAGCGCTTTGCGGATCGCGTGCGGGCCAAGTGGCGGCACCAGTTCGAATCGTGGATGCAGGACCCGAAAGAGATGCTGTTTCTCGGCCAACGGCATTTGAAAGAAGGCAATGTAGACACCGCCTTGGATCTGCTCGAAACGGTACTTGCCGCGTTACCGAACGATCTCAACGCCCTGAATCTGTGTGCGATGGCGAACATGCACGCGAACCGCTTGGGACGTGCCGAAGAATTGCTGAATCAGGCGAATCGATTGCGCCCTGGGCTTGCGCCAATCACTGCGAACCTCGAGTTGGTGCGGGCGCGTCGATTGGCAGCCAGCGGTAGTGACCAATAATCTTGTATTCGAACAACAGATCCTCGCGTTGCGTGCCGGCCCCAATGTTGTGAATAATCAGCGGGCGGGCGTCGGCAGTCGCCGTTTGATCAACAAGACCAATATGGGTGATGCCACCACCCAAGTCCCACGTGACGATGTCACCGGCCTGATAGTCCGACGCGATCTTGCTGATCGGCAGGCTCGCTTGCTGGCGCGTCAGAAACGTCATCAGATTGGGCACGCGGCGGTGATCAATGTTGCGATCCGGCTTTTTGAGCCCCCATTTTCTCGGGTATTGCTTGAAATTCGCCCGCATGTCCTCATGCACCCGCTGCTGCAGGTCGATGCCAAACGCATCGCGGTAAGCGCGAATGACCACATCAGTACACACGCCCGTGCTGCGGGGCACATCGCCCATCGGATAACCGAGCTGACGGTAGTTCGGGTCGTAACTCAGCGTGACCCCAATCTGCTTGGTGGCTTGACCTAGCAATGCTTTCGTCGATGCGTCAGGTGTCGACGCATCAGGCGCCGCAGCGACCACATGGCTCGTGACCAGCAACACCGTGCAGAGCAACGCAACAAATCGATGGCGGAACATTTTCGAGTACTCCGTGATTGGCTTCGAGTATGGTGTCCGTGCCTGCATCGCATCTTAACTGCGATGCCGGATGGCCTAACCACAGCTGAATGACATCCGCATTTCTGGGGCTTGACAATCGCCTATAGTGTGAAAGTTCTAACGACCGTTTGAACAATGCACGTATCGTGAGCGCATCACAGCAGTCGGTCGATTGCGGCGACTCGCGGCTATTGAGGAATTGAACATGCGTCAGAACGTCAAATTCAAGAAAGTCAGCAAGCCAGCCCAGGTGAGTGACACTGGCCGCACGCTGTGGCTGGCCACGCTCGGTGCGATGTCTTTGGCCCAGAAGCAGGGCGAAAAGGCGATCGATGCGCTGGTCGCCGAAGGCACCGCGTTCCAGAACAAAGCGAAGAAGTTCAGCAAGACGCTGAACAACGACGCCAAGAAGTTCAAGGCCAATGTCGAGAAGAAAGTCGATGGTCTTGTCAGCCCGATCCGCGCCCGCGCAACGAAGAACGTGCAGGAAGTGGAATCGGCCGTGACCGAACGCATCGGCGCCGTGCTTGGTCGTTTTGGCGTGCCATCGAAGGGCGACGTACAGGAACTCCTGACGCGCGTTTCCGAGTTGAACCGCGAGATCAAGACTGGCGCCCGTAAGGCCGCCCGCGCTCGCGCGTAATCTGGTTGCGCGGTGCGCCCGCGCTGCCCGAAAAAAAGCCGGCCTTTCGCCGGCTTTTTTCATTCATTGACTTGCTTTAATTTCGGAAATTACCGAAACTAAGAACAACTGAAATGAATGAAATCAAGGGGTTCGCATGGGCGGGTTCCAAGTACTTCTGGTTTTCCAGGTTTTTTTGGGCGCTCTGGATACGGTTTGGCATCACGAACTGACCGAGCAGCTCGCGAACCGCGAGCGTCAGCGGCGGGAGCTCGCGTGGCATGCCTGCCGATCCCTTCTGTACGGGTTGTTGCTCGGGCTGCTAGCCTGGGTCGACTTCCGGGGGGCTTGGTTGTTGTTGCCACTATCGCTCTTTTCGGTCGAGCTGATGATCACGCTGGCTGACTTTGTTGAAGAAGACCAAAGTCGATTGCTGCCTCCTACCGAGCGCATTTTGCATACGGTCATGGCAATCAACGCAGGGGCGTTGCTGGTCGCCTGGTTGCAGCCGCTGACTGTTGCGCCTTTGCCAAGCACGATTGCTTGGCGTTCGTTTGACGGGTTCGCTGCTTTTCTGACCGTGATGGCCGGACTAGCGATGGTGTCTGGCCTGCGTGATGCATTCGCCGCTAAGAAGCCACTCAGCATGAACACAACGCTGTTGCCACAACGACCTTTGCGCGTCCTGATCACCGGCGGCAGCGGCTTTATTGGGTCGACGCTGGTGCATCGGCTCCTGGGATCTGGTCACCACGTCAGCATCCTGAGTCGGCAGCCCCGGCGCACGTCGATGATGTTTGCGGGTCAGGCGGCCTGTTTTGATCGCATCGAGGCCATCGGCCAGCAGCAGTACGACCTCATCATCAATCTTGCCGGCGCGCCGGTGGTTGGATTGCCTTGGACAAAAGCGCGTCGGCGTGTGCTGTGGGACTCGCGCGTGACCTTGACGCGTGATCTCGTGACGCATCTGGCCACATTGCCACGTAAGGATCGGCCAGTCTTCGTGCAGGCTTCAGCGATGGGCTACTACGGCCAGCACGCCGCCAGCAGTCGCGAGCAGGATCCACCCGGCGTGGACTTTGGCGGGCAACTCTGCGCCGCTTGGGAAAATGCCGCGGAGCTGGTCCGCGATGCGGGTTATCGGCTCATCATTCTGCGCCTTGGGCTGGTCCTCGGCACGCAGGGCGGCATTCTGCCGCCACTGAAGCTCTCTGCGCACTTTGGTGGTGCCAGTGTGCTCGGCGACGGTCGCCAGGACTTCCCCTGGATTCACCTGGATGACGTGCATGGCAGTATCGAACGGCTAGTGCAGAATCGCGACGCAGAAGGCGCATTCAACCTGTGCGCACCAGAACGTGTCGACCAGGCAGCGTTTACCCGTGCGTTGGCAAAATCAGTGCACCGGCCGCAATGGTTGCGCGTACCAGCGACCCCGATGCGTTGGCTGCTTGGGCAGATGGCTGACATGTTGCTCGCCAGCCCGCCAGCGACGTGTCAGCGCCTACAGGCTATGCATTACGGATTTCGTCATCCAACCTTGGCTGCGGCGCTGAAGGCGTGCGGATGACTGCAGACGTTCACTGAAGACGTTCATCAGGTACTGATCGCAGATGGCTGCCATTGCAGCCCAGCAATGTGAGCGCGAACAGGACAACAATCTAGATCGCAGCCAAATCGTCTCTCGCAGTTGCGCTCTCTCCAACGCGAGTGGGTGTCCAGCCGCGCTTATGGTGCGCTTATTTGCCCGTCAAACTTTCAGCGACGATGCGCGATTCTTAGGACGGCACTGTGTGGCAAGTAGCCCTCTCTCCGGCCCTCTCCCACTCGCGTGGGAGAGGGAGTCGGCTCCCTCCGCCGCGAGCGCTGGGGAGAGCTGCTTTGGGCATCTCGGCGTCGACAGAATGGCCTCGCCAGAATCTGCGGATCACCGCACACGCATTGATGGGTGAATCAGCGCTACAACGAGATGGCCACAGCGCTGCTCAACCCGACACAATCAGCGCGGACGCTGAGCCGAGTGCACCGAAGCGCCCGGATTGCCACCACGACGCCGACGACGCTGGGCGGCATTCGGACCATCCTGCATCTTGCCCGGATGGCTATGCTGGCCGGCATGCGCGGCATGACGCTGTTGGCCGGATTTGCCGGGTTGCGCCTGGCGTTGCTCCGCGCGCGCGCCACCATGGGCACCGCGCTCGGAACGTTGACCTTGCTGCTCACGACGACCGCCATCGGCCTGACGCGGCTGACCACCTTGCCGCGATTGCCCGCCTGGGCGTGACTGCCCAGCCGGACGACCCTGGCCGCGCTGGCCTTGGACCGGACGTGGGGCATTGGCATCCATGCGCAACGGTGCGCTCAGTTCGTAACCCGCCATCGGCACCAACTGAATCTCTTGCTTCAGCAGGCGCTGAATATCGCGGAGCAGCCCGGATTCATCCGGCGCCACCAGCGAAATGGCGCGACCACGCTCGCCGGCGCGACCCGTACGACCGATACGATGCACGTAATCTTCGGCGACCATCGGCAGGTCGAAGTTGATGACAACCGGCAGCTCTGGAATATCGAGACCGCGAGCGGCGATATCGGTCGCCACCAGCACCGTCAGCTTGCCCGATTTGAACTCGGCAAGTGCCTTGGTACGGGCGTTCTGGCTCTTGTTGCCGTGAATCGCCGATGCCTTGAAGCCGGATTTCTCGAGCATCTCGGCGAGCTTGTTCGCACCATGCTTGGTGCGCGCAAAGACGAGCGTCTGCAGCCGCGAATCCTGCGCCAGGATATCGACCAGCATCGCGCGCTTCTTGTCGCTCGGCACCGGATGCACGATGTGCGAGATCGTATCGGCCACCGTGTTGCGCGGCGTGACCGACACTTCCTGCGGATTGTGCAGGAACTGCTGCGCAAGCGCTTTGATCGGGTCCGAGAAGGTGGCGGAGAACATCAAGGTCTGCCGCTGCTTCGGCAGCGCCTGCAGCACGCGCTTCAATGCGGGCAGGAAGCCCATGTCGAGCATGCGGTCGGCTTCGTCCAGAATCAGTACTTGAATCTGACTCAAATCAACCGTGCGCTGGCCGAGATGGTCGATCAAGCGGCCTGGCGTCGCAATCAGAATGTCGAGGCCGCGACGCAGCGCATCGTGTTGTGGGCCCATGCTGACACCACCAAAAATGGCAGCAGACTTGAGCGGCAGATGCCGGCCGTAGTTCTTCACGCTGTCCAAAATCTGGGCGGCGAGTTCGCGGGTCGGGGTCAGCACCAGCACACGCGGCGCCGGGCCCTTGCGCGGGCCGAGGCCAGCGAGGTAATGCAGCACCGGCAGCGCGAAGCCGGCCGTTTTGCCCGTACCAGTTTGCGCGGCCGCAAGGAGGTCGGCGCCGGTCATGACGATTGGAATGGCCGCAGCCTGGATGGGGGTTGGCTGGGTATAGCCTTGTTCGTCCAACGCACGGAGGATCTGGGGCGAAAGGCCCAGTTCAGAGAAATTCATTTAATTGAGAGTCCGGTAACACCCGGAGCGTTCCCATCGCTACGAGAAACATGAGCTGCATCCTGCAGCAAACCTGGAGCCGGTGACCATCTGAGAAACAGACGCTGGGAAGACCGGCTCCCGAAATCAGCGTGCAGTCTGACCAGATGTGCCAGATGATGCAATGCACACCTGAACAGAAGGTTCAGATTCGCGCACAAGAGCGGCAGTTCAAGTCGGTTGCGGGGCGCTGGTATGCTGGGTCCATGAGCGAAACGAAAGACTCCAAAGCGATCCGGATTCAGCCCTATGCCAAGCCCGCCGGGGGCTGGGATTCGCTGAAACGCTCGTACCAGGCGTTGCGCGAGGAGGGCATCGTCGGCCCTGGAGCGCGGGCCATGCTGCGAACCAACCAGAACGATGGGTTTGACTGCCCAGGCTGCGCGTGGCCCGATCGCAACCCGAATTCAACCTTCGAATTTTGCGAGAACGGCGTCAAGGCCGTTGCCGCCGAGGCCACCGCCAAGCGTGCCGATCGCGCGTTCTTTGCCGAACACCGCGTTCAGGATCTGCTGGCGCAAACGGATCTCTGGTTGGAAGCGCAAGGGCGCCTGACCGAACCTATGGTGTACGACCAAGCCAGCGATCATTACCAGCCCATCGGCTGGGATCAGGCATTTTCGCTGATCGGCGCCCGGCTGCGCGCCGCCGCGAATCCGAATCGCGCGGTGTTCTACACGTCCGGGCGGACGTCGAATGAGGCAGCGTTCTTGTATCAGCTGTTTGTCCGTGCTTACGGCACGAACAATTTGCCGGACTGTTCAAACCTCTGCCATGAGGCCTCCGGTGTCGCGCTGACCGAGCAAATCGGGAGCGGCAAGGGGTCGGTGACCCTGGAAGACTTTGAACAGACCCAGGCGATCTTTGTGTTCGGACAAAACCCCGGCACGAATCATCCGCGCATGCTGGGAGAGCTTCGCGCAGCCGCCAAGCGCGGTTGCCGGATCGTGGTGGTGAATCCGCTGCGCGAGCGCGGCCTGGAGCGGTTTGCGCATCCGCAGCATCCCGCCGACATGCTCTTTGGTACGGCCACCGAAATTGCGTCGTTGTACCTGCAGCCGCGTATTGGTGGCGACCTCGCGTTCTTACACGGCGTCGCGAAATGTCTGTTCGACTGGCAGGCGATCGATCAAGCGTTTGTCGACCAATACACCGATGGCCTTGCGCCGCTGCGCGCGCAGATCGATACGAGTTCTTGGGCGGACCTCGAAGTGCAGAGTGGCCTGCAGCGCGCCGAGATCGAAGCCGCCGCACGCATCTATGCGCAGAGCCCCGCGAGCATTTTTTGCTGGGGCATGGGCATCACCCAGCATCGGCGCAGCGTCGCGACGATCCAGATGCTGATGAATGTCCTGCTGCTCAAGGGCAACATCGGCAAGTCCGGTGCCGGGCCATGTCCCGTGCGTGGGCATTCCAACGTGCAAGGCGATCGCACGATGGGTATTTACGAAAAGCCCAGCGCGGCGTTTCTGGATCGGCTTGATCGGGCGTTTGGACTGGAATCGCCGCGTGCGCCTGGCTTTGATGTCGTACAGGCGATTCAAGCGATGCAAGCCGGCGCGGTAGACGTCTTCTTTGCGATGGGTGGCAACTTTGCGCAGGCAACGCCCGATGCCGCGCGCACGCATGCCGCACTCCGGCAATGCGGGCTGACCGTGCATGTGTCCACCAAGCTCAATCGCTCGCATTTGATTCACGGCCGCGAGGCATTGATTCTGCCTTGCCTCGGGCGCAGTGAGTTTGACCCGCAAGCAGAAGGCCGGCAGGCGGTGACGGTCGAAGATTCGATGAGCATGGTGCACTTGTCAGCGGGCATCCGGCCGGCTGCGTCCGAGCACTTGCTGTCCGAACCCGCGATCGTCGTTCGGCTGGCTCTGGCTGCGCTCCCGGACAGCCAATTGCCCTGGTTGCATTGGCTCGGTCACTATGATCGGATTCGCGATGCGATCGCGTTGGTGATTCCGGGATTCGAGCAGTTCAATGAGCGTGTGCGCCGGCCCGGCGGTTTTCACTTGCCCCATCCGGCGCGCGAGCGCCGCTTCCCGACCGCCACGAGCAAGGCGCGCCTAGTTGCGCATGCGTTGTGGGATGAAGCCGGCCCCGCTGCGACCGCTGCAAACAAAATGGTGTTTCAGCTGATGACCGTGCGCTCGCATGATCAGTACAACACGACGGTCTACGGGCTTGATGATCGCTACCGCGGCATCAAGGGCTTGCGCCGCGTCGTGATGATTCATCCGGATGACTTGGCTGCACTCGGGTTCCAGGCCGGCGATCTCGTCGATGTGCACTCTCTCTGGCATGACGGCGAACGGCACGCCTCAGGATTCACTCTGGTCGCGTATCAGATCCCACGCGGCAATCTCGCCAGCTACTTTCCGGAGACGAACGTGCTCGTGCCGTTGGACAGCGTGGCCGAACGTGCCGGCACGCCGACGTCGAAATCCATTCCGGTCTGGCTCAGTGCCAGTCCAGTCGGTACCGAGCCCTCGTGAACCCGGCGCTGACTGCGGCAACGGCTGTCCGCCACGACGACGCGGGCACCCATTCGCGTCCGGAGATCGTGCTGGTCGAAGCGCCCGTAGCATTGGTCTTTAACGGCCAGAGCCCGCTCGTGTTGATGGCCACGCCCGTGGCGCTTGATGACCTGATCACGGGCTGGGCGCTGAGCGAGCGCGTGATCGATGACGCAAGCGAATTGCAGGTTCTCGACATCGTTGCGCAGGGCGAGGCGTGGCAGGTCGAAGCGAGCATTCCCGACGCGTTGATGCCGCGCCTCGCGGGTCACGGTCGCGTTGGTGCACCCAACAGCGCGTGTGGTTTGTGTGGCACCGAGCGATTGAGCGATGCCATGCGCGCACCGCAGCCAACCGAGCGCATGCCGGCAATGCCGTGGCCGACGCTTTCTGAGCTGCAAGGGCTGTTGCGAGAATTCAATGATCACCAAGTCTTGAATCAGCAAACTGGAGCGGCTCACGCCGCCGCTTGGGTCGATGACCTGGGCATGCTGCTTCGCGAGGATGTCGGCCGCCACAACGCGCTCGATAAACTCATCGGCGCGCGCGCGCGTTCGGGTCGCTCACGTCACTCGGGCCTGCTGCTGATGAGCTCACGGGCATCCTATGAGCTGGTGCACAAGGCGGTCAGCGCTGGCATCAGCCGAATGCTGGTGATGTCGGCGCCAACGAGTGCGGCGATTGCGCAAGCCAATCAATATCAGCTGGAGCTCGCAGCGTTCACGCGCGAGCTTGGCTTTACCCACTACGCACGGTAACTGGCTGAAGGCAAACGAAGCGGTCCAACGGCGTTCCACTTTGGCGCGGTGTTGTTTGCCCCGCATGGCCTCTGGCTCAGTCAGTGTCTTGCAGTCGCCGCTTCAACCATTCTTTCGCAAGCTGCCACTCGCGCTGTACGGTTCGAAGACTCAAGCCCGCTGCCAATGCCGTTTCCTGATCGCTGAGGCCGCCAAAAAAGCGAGCGTCGAGCACATAGGCGCGTCGTGGTTGCGATTCGGCGAGCTCAGTCAGCAGTGCATCGATTTTCAGTAGCCGGCGGGATTCCGCCAACGCCTGGTACTCTGGAGCTGGCAACTCGCCGATCAGATCAGCGCCAGCCGGATCAACATGGCTCTGGCGCAGCAGGCGCTTGCGCGCGTGATCGCAGAGAACCTGGCGCATGGCGCGAACCGCGAGGTTCAACCAATGCGCCTGCTCGGCGGGATCACTCCGTCTCGGTCCAGCGAGTCTCAGGCAAGCTTCGTGAACGAGCGCGGTGGTGTTCAGCGTCGCGCCTTGCTGCTGGCGATGCAACTGACGACGCGCCAGCCGCTTCAGTTCAGCATAGACGTCGGACTGACCCAGAAACTCAGGTACGGCTGCCGACAATGATTGTGCAGTCATGGCAAAGACGCCTTGGGAGCGTGTTGTTGTATACGCGGTGCCTGGTGCAAGCTCAGGTACAGGTTGTCGGACAATCGCCGATACCTGCTGCTCGCTGGATGGTGTCTGGCGAGCACGGGGCGGGCCAGATCGAGTTGTTCCAGCGACCAAGCCGGCGCAGCATTGGCCAAGTGCATGGCGGCATCAAGGCGCGCGGCAGCGGTCAAGGGGTGATCTGCGCCGAACGTGGCGTTAGCAAATGCAATCATCTGCTCGGCTGACGTGATCAGTGCATCCGGTGAGTCTGATTCGGCCGCCAGCGCCAAATCTTCTGCCATCAGTCGAATCAGCAACCGCGCATGCGCGGGGAGCGTCGGATTCAACGTTGCGCGATCAATCAGCTGGAGCTTGATTCGGGCGGCATCGGTCTGGCCATTGGCAACCAGCCAGCGCACACGCTGCAAGGTGGTCAACGCAGCATGAAACGAATTCGGGCCAAAGCCTGACGCGACAACCGGTTCAGCGGCATCGAGGAGCGGCCCAACTTCGGCTGCGGCGTCGCCCTCATCCATCAGGGCATCGGCGAGTTGCGCACGCATTACCGCCTGGATCAATGGATCCGTTTCATTCTGCTGGATGAATTGAAGCGCGGCGCGCAGTGCCGTGATGGTGTTCGCTGCCTGTCCGCGCTCCTGATCGAGCCGCGATGCGGCGGCCCGATCGCTCACCACGTGCAGCGTCGGCGCCTCCATCCCGTGACCGATCAGCAAGTTCACCGCGACCTCAAAGCCGGTGGCCGCTTCGTCGTAACGCCCAAGCATCTGCAAGGCTTCGGCACGATAGTAGTGCGCTGCGTGATACGGATAGTTGTCGGTTTGGCCGGCCGCGGCAAGATCGGCGATCACAATCGCCAGCGCCTGCTCCGCTGCCGCTGCCTCGCCGGCCTCAGCGCGGGTACCTTGCATGCGGATGAACTGTTCGATCGCGCGCCGCGCTTTGGGGCCATACCAACGGCTCATACGCGCGGAGACATAGCGGTTCAGCGTTACGGCACGGTCAAACTCCATGCGGATGCGGGCAACCTCGGCGTTCAAGGCGAGCGCCTCGACATACTCGCGGCTCTCTTTGCCGTAGCGCGTCGCAGCAAAGGCACTGGCGGCACGTCCGTATTGATCGCCAGTGGCGACATCGCCGATCTGCACATACGTGCTGCCCAGGCACATCTGCGTGCGATAGGCGAGTTCTGGGTTCTGCGCCGCCGTTTCAGTAAACAAGGCACTGCTGACGTTGGCCTCGCGCCGCGACTCGTTGATCCGCCCCGTCAACGCAGCGGCCATCGCATCGAGGCAACGAAGGTAGGCCACACTCAAGTCGGGTTTCGGGTCAATGCTCGCGCGGAGGCGCAAGGCGTCGTCGATCAGCGCGCGCGCTGCTGGGTAGTCGAACGTCTCGACATGAGCATTCGCGAGGCCACTTAAAATCTCGTACTTGACCCAAGGGTCGAGGCGACTTTCCGCAAGCGTGGTGTTCTGTTGGTCACGCACATAGTTGCGGAACGCTTCCTTGTCGCCGCCCACCGAGCGCAGTGCTTCAACAAGTAGATTCGCGTTCAGCCTTGCGAGTTCGTCCTTTGCGCGCTGTTGCCGGGTAATTTGCGCCGCAGCTTGCTGATGCTGGAGTTGCGACTGCCACCACAGCACGCCGAGCAGCGTCAGGACGAGCACACCGCCGATCAGCGGGCGTGACTGCCGCAACCAGAGCAACGCCAAATGATGCCAAACCGAAGTTTGCAAGGAGCGCGGCACTTTGCTGGCGCGCAGACGTTTCAGTTCGTGTTCAAATGTCTTCGCGCTGTCGTGGCGCTCGCCAGGCTCGGTCGCCATCGCTTTGCTGACCAGTGCCGTCAACAAGGCACGGATCGCGCTCGGCATCGGCACGCTCGCCGGTAACAGCATCTGGCTCAATCGGCCCAGCTGATAGACATCGCTCGCGGCGGTAATCGGCTCGCCGCGCAGTTGCTCCGGACTGGCATACCCTGGCGTGCAGCCGATGCTGCCGTCGCGCGCATGCAGAAACTGACCAATGCCAAAATCGAGTAGGCAGGGTTGGCCATGTCGATCGATCAACACATTGCTGGGCTTGATGTCGCCATGCGCGATGAGCTGTTGGTGGGCATGGTGGACCGCGTTCGCGATCTGCTGGAGCCAAGCGAGGCGTTGCCGCCAGTCCGCCGCCAGCGATTTGGCCGCTTGATCGATGCACTGGCCCTCGACATGCGCCATCGCAAGCCAGGCGCCGTGGTCGCCGAGCAACCCCGCATCGATGATTCTCGCGATGTTCGGATGGTTCAGGCGGCCGAGCAAGTTGCTCTCTGTCAGCGCGGCACGATGTGCGGAGCTGGCATCACGCCAGAGCTTCAACGCCACCTGTTGTGCAAAGGTGCCGTTGTCGCGATCTGCCAGAAACACCACGCTGGTGCCGCCTTCGCCGAGTTCGGATAGCAGACGGAACGGGCCGACGCGATCCCCGGGCGCGAAGCGTTGATGGAGGCCAAGACCAGCGCCCACTTCGGCACCGACCGACCCGTGCCAGGCGCCGCCGGTGACAATGTCGTCATGCAGCTCGGTCATGGTCTTACAACATCAGCGTGGCACATTGGCAATTGGCAGACCGGAAGTAACATCGAAAAGAAGCGGCAGCGTCTTAGCAGTATCGCTCTGCCCGGGTTGCAAGGAACGTGCCGAAGGATGGCCGCCGCCCGGTGCCGCAACGATAAACGCGACATGGCTCACGTTTCCCCAACATGCGATTCCACTTGTCGCGGTTATGCCGCCGTTTGTCGACCACGTGGCGGGTTGTCGGGCCTCATTCGTAAGTCCCAGGCACCCCATCTGGTGAGTGCAACCATGCTGCAAATTCGTTCCTTGATTGTTCTGGGCCGTCTGGTCCTATTGGTTTTGTGTACTTCTCTGGCGACCCAAGCACTGGCCGCGTTGCGCCTTGATCACCCGCGAATCTGGATCAACAGCGCCGACTTGCCGCGCCTCCAAGCGTGGGCTAATCCGAGCAATCCGATCTATCAGCAAGGCATCCGCCAATTGGCTGTACAAGGTGCCCAGCTGATGGATTCGGGAGCGCTTGATGCGGGCGACAATGCGGGCTCCACGTGGACGCTTTACACCACCGAAGACTACGCCGCGTTGTTTGCGTTGATGAGTCTGATTGACCCGGATACGTCGGCCAGGCCGCAATGGGCGACGCGCGGGCGGGCAATGCTGATGCGCATCATGGACTCGGTTGATACGTGTCAGCGCGCGAACCCGCCGATCAGTACCGGTCGCTTTTGTCAGTTGTCGTTTCCAGTCTCGGATCGTTCGCGCTGGTCGGGGCACAGCATCGCGCTTGCTGCGGACTGGCTGCAGGCGTCGCGGGATGCCAGCGCGAACCCAATCCTGAGTGGTGCCGATATCGCCAAGATTCGGCGTGTGTTTCTGATCTGGTCACGGCTCAGCATGGAGGCCTATCCGAATCCCTACAACAATCCACCCGAGTTCTCGTTGCCCGTGGGTACGATCGGCGAGCCGCTGCTGCGCCTCGATACGGATCTGCGCCGCCATCGCCTGCGCTTTTCGGGCAACAACTATTTTGCGGGCCATATGCGCAACATGAGCATGCGCGCGCTTGCGATCGATCCGAGTGCCGATGTGCCTGATGCGAACACGCCGGCAACGTACTTGCGTCTGAATGGGAATGGGCAACCGGTCGTCGTGCCCTTGGCATCGGAAGCGGGCGCACTGCAGCAGGTTTTGTCTGACACCTTGAAGGGCTGGCTGTTCGTACAGGACTATCTGCTGCGTCATGACAGCCGCGGTGGTTTGCCACAAGAGGGTTTGGAGTACATGCCCACGTCGATCGGCATTCCGGGCCAACTCCTGCTTGCACTCGACAGCGCCGGGCTCGCCGATTTGAACGCGCAGGCCCAATTCGGTCAGCAGGTGGGCGCATTGAACAACAACCCGTTCTATGCGCTGATCCCGGAAGCCATCCTGCAGTCGATGAGCCCGCAGAGCGTCGAAAGCGCCAACTACGGTCGCGTGTTCAAGCCCGCCTGGTATGGCGATGGCGAGCATTACTACTTCATGGATCCCGTCGACATCCTTGGCGCACTTGCGATTTGGTCTGATCGCTACGGGGACACGGCAACCGGCGACCGAATTCGTTGGGCGCTCCGCATGTTGCCGCCAGATGGCAGCACTGGGCTGCCGGGGCGCACGCGCGCGAACGGCAATCCGGGCGACGTGGTGTCGAGCATTGTGTACTTTCTCGTATTCGATCCGACCCGTGCGGCAAGCGGCGCGAATCCGACTGATCCGCGCCCGGGTATGCCAACCGTATTCTGGTCGGAGGGGATGGGTCGCCTGCTGGCGCGGACTGATTGGACCGACAACGCCAGTTGGTTCAATTTCCGGTTGAGCTACAACGCGGTCGATCACCAGCAGGGTGATGGCGGCATGTTCGAACTATATCGGCGCGGCGAGTGGTTGACGAAGGGCACCATTGGCTACGGTAATGAAGGCGGTTCGAGTGATTACAAGAACACGCTGACGGTTGCCAACACCATTGCATCTGGCCTCACGCTCACGAACTTCCTTGGCAACCGTTTGCTGCGCGGTGCGCAGATGCCGCAAGGCCGAAGTCTGTCCGACCCAAGTGTCGAGCGGCGCAGCCAGGGCCCGGACTATCATTACCTCCGTGGCGACATGACGCCCCTGTACAACGCCTACTATCCGCCGAGCGACCCGACGCCCGCCGCATCTCGTGCGTTGGACGTACAGGAAGTGAGCCGCGACATTCTGTGGCTGCGCCCAGATCAGATCGTCGTCTACGATCGCGCCCGCACGCTGACTGCCAACCGGGCCAAACGTTTTTGGTTGAACCTGCCCGACAATCTACCGAGTGTGCCGACCATCAATGGCAACCGTGTCATTGGGCACACGCCGGGTGGGCAGTGGCTGCAGGTCAGCAGCGTGCTGCCGACAGCGCGAACGCTCAGCATTGTCACGACGGACCCGTTCCTGCCGGCCGCTGTCAACGGCTTTGCGTTGGGCGATGAGGACAGCTTTATCCAGACCCGGACCGGTTCAGGAGGCGAGGAGAAGTATGCGACGCGTCTCCAGATTGAAGCAACCGGTGCGCCGCTCGACACGCGCTTTCTGACTGTGCTTGATGGCACCGATGCCAATGCTGCGATTGAGCCAACCGACTTGCTGCAGTCAATAGCCGACAGCGGATGTGTGACCCCGGCGGGCAGTGTCGAGGGTCTCGCGCGCGCCGACCAAGCCATTTGGTTCGCTCGGGATCGCAGCCTGGCGCCGACGTGCCTGATCCTGCCCGCGCCAACGCGCATTCAGCGCATGCTGATCACGGGCTTGGTCCCCAACGCAGGCTACGGACTCAGTATTCAGAGCCAAGGCGTCGAGGATCGCTGGGTGCTAAGCGCCGGTGGTAGCTGGCAGGCGGATGCGGCCGGGGTGTTGCGGGTGAATCGGGGGCCAGCACCCGCCCTGCGTCCGCGCTTGTCGATCGATCAAGACACGCTGACGTTCAGCAGCCGGTATGTGGGCGACAGCGCCACACTGACGCTGCTTCTGCAGAATGACGGGCTTGCGCCGTCGGGGCCGATCACCGTGGCAGTCACATCCGGGACAGACTTCCTGTTGGATCAAACGTGTGCGGCGGCCGCTGGCGGCATTGCGGCGGGTGGCGAGTGCGAACTACGGATTCGGTTCAGTCCGCAGACTGCGGGTATCCGCCGTGGGCTGTTGAGCATCCAGGATGCAGGGGTGCCCACGCTGACGATCAGTTTGCGTGGTCTCGCTGAGCCGCAGCCGAGCGTGCTGTTCACCAACGGCTTCGAGAACTGAGGTCAACATCATGCGTACACTCAGTAGATGCTCGCCTTGGTTGAGCTTGATTTTCGTACACGCCAGTGTGGCCGCCACGCTGCCGCGATTTGCCGACCCGAACTCAGTGTGGCATCAACCGGTTGATATGGTGCCTCTGCATCCGCAATCAGCGAGCATGATCAGTGCTTGGGTTGGCGCGGGCGGCTTTGGTCTCGGTCGCATGCAAATCGACTTTGGCATGGTCATCAATCGCACGGACGCCAGCCCACCCTGGCGCACGATCAGCGGTTATCCCTACGACGACTATTACACCCCGGACTGCGAGCCAATCGGCACGGCCATGCCGGTGCCGGCCAACGCCGAAATCGAACACAGTGGTGGCCTCAGTTGCACCAATGACAGCGAGGACTGTCATCTGCTTGTGTTGCATGACCAGACGCTCTACGAGGCGTACCACGTCAATGCCGATTCGCCCTCGACGCTGGAAGCGCAGTGCCTCGTGCGCTGGGACTTGAACGCCCGTTATGCGGACGTGCAGCGCGGCGAGCACTGCACGAGCGCTGACGCGGCCGGCTTTCCAATCGCGCCACTGCTGTTGAATAGCGATGAAGTGGCCGCTGCGGCTCAGGCCGCTGACGGTACTGTCGGGCATGCCTTGCGCTTCATTCTGCCCAATGCGCGCATGGCGAATGACCCGAGTCTGGGCGGCGTCAGCGGTCGGCTATACGTCCGTCCGGCGACGCACGCGGGTAGTCCGAGTGGGCCGAGCGCTTCCATTCCCTATGGATCGCGACTGCGTCTGCGCCCGGACTTTCCGTTGACCGGATACAACGCAGCGGCGCAGGCCATTCTGCGAAGTCTGATGCGCTACGGCATGGTGCTCGCTGATGGCGGCAACATCGCACTGACTGCCGAAAACGATGCGCGCAACGTCCATTCTTGGGCATCGCTCGGCATCAATTCGCGTGTGTTCGATCAAACGTCCGGAGCCCAAATCGTGCGGCCTCAGGACTTTCAGGTCATCGACACCGGGTCGAGAATTGCCGAGACCTACGATTGTGTCCGTGCAACACCCGCGCCGCCAGCGTTGTTTGCTGATGGTTTTGAGTCCTGAGCGGCATTCGCTGTCGCCTCTTGGCTCAGTCCAGATTGGGTCCAGTGCCAGAAGGCCTGGGCCCGCGCCCGATGGTTGGATGCGCAAGCTGAGCAGTTGGCCGAGCCGCATTTTCCGTTTGCCGTGCCGGGCGGGCACTCCAGCGCAAAGCCAACGCATATCGGAAACCATTGCGTCATGTTCGCGATCAGTTGTGGATTGACTGACATGGAGGATGCAATGCCCGCGCATTGGACGCAAACTTATCGCGCACAGATCATCGTTGCGTTGCTGCTGCTCTGCGGTGCCGGGGTGATGGCACTGTTCCGCTTGCCGCTGCAGCTGCTGCCTGATCTAGAAGAACCAAGCATCAGCATTTGGACGGCGTGGCCGGGTTCGGCCCCGAGCGAGATCGAACGCGCGATCACGGAGCCGCAAGAGCGCGTGATGCGCGGCTTGGAGGGCTTGTCCGAGATCAGCGCCAATGCGAATGCTGGCAACTCGTTTCTGAACCTTCAATTTGCACCCGGAACCGATCTCGACCCCGTGTTTGTCGAGGTCATCAGTCGCCTGCAGCGCGTCCCCGCGCTGCCGCGCGAGGCGAGTCCGCCGGTGGTGACGCGCGGCAGCGACGGTCCAGAACGCACGCTGATCTACTACTTTGTGCAGATGTTGCCGGGCACAGAAGGCCCCGTTGAGCGTTATCAGGCGCTCGTTGAACAGAAAGTGCTGCCGCGGTTGCAGCAAGTGCCAGGTGTTGCCAGCGCGCGTATCAACAGTGGGCCCGATAGCGAGTTGCGGATCGAGATTGATCCGGTGCGCGCCGCGGCGCTCGGTATTCAACTGCCGAGTCTGGTCGCAACGTTGTCGAGCCTCGACGATGTCTCGGCTGGTGCGGTCGAATTTGGTCGTACGAGTTACACCTTGCGTTTGCATGGTCGCTTTGAGCCGGAAGCGCTCGATCAGCTGCCCGTGGGCCAGATAGATGGTCGGGTCGTGCGTTTGTCGGAGATCGGCCAGGCGCGCTTCCAACGCCCGGACCGTGCGGGCTTTTCGTACCAGAACGGGAATCCGGCGCTCACCTTGCAACTGTTTCGGGAGTCGAACACCAATGTGCTCGACACCTTGGCGCGGCTTGATCAGGAGGTTGCGGCGATTCGCGATGAGGTGCTCACGCCGGCTGGTCTCGCGATGGAAAAGTCCTTCGAGCCGGGCATCTTCATCAAACGTGCGCTCAGCTTTCTTGGTGGCAATCTGGGGCTCGGCCTCGTCGCCGCATTGATCTGCTTGTGGCTGTTCCTGCGCGATGTGCGCGCGACCGTGCTGATTGCCATCGCGGTGCCAGTGTCGCTCTGTTGCACGTTGCTCGTGCTCGCGTTGCTTGGGCGCAACCTGAACATGATCTCGATCGCCGGCTTGGCGTTTGCCGTTGGGATGGTCATGGATGCGGCGATCGTTGTCGTGGAAAGTGCGCTGTCCGAGCAAAAGCGTGGGGCGAGTCTGGTGCAGGCGGCGGTGCAGGGTACGCGCCGTGTCGCGGGCGCACTGGTGGCCTCGACCGTCACGACGGTGGCGGTGTTCCTCCCCGTGCTGGCGCTGAAAGACGTTGAAGGTCAGGTGTTTGCTGACCTCGCGTTGACGATTTCGATTGCGGTCGTCGTATCGCTGGCGGTCGCGCTCTGGGTGGTCCCAGCGTTGTTGCCGATGCTCATTCGGTCGGACGCTGATCGGCGTCTCGATGTCGCCTGGCCAAAGCTCGCGGCGCGTCTCGCTAGTGCTTCAGAACCGACGCGCCGCGCTGTTCCGATTGCGTTGCTCCTGGTGGTCGGGCCGATCCTTGCCGCCATCTGGTTGGCGCCACCACGCGACTATCTGCCGCCCGTCAAACGAGCCGCCGTCGATGCCTTTCTGCAAATGCCGCCAGGCATGGGGGCGGACCGGATCGAGTCCGAACTCGTGCAACCGATCCTTGAGCGCATGCGTCCGTACATGGAAGGCAAGCAGGAGCCGGCGCTCTTGAACTACTACATCATCACGTGGCCGAATGGCGGCACGCTCGGCGCTCGCGTTAAGGACCCGAGTCGGATCGGCGAGTTGGAAACACTCTTGAACGACAAGATTCTGGCCGGCCTGCCCGACATGCAAGCGTTTGCCCGCGAGGGCGAGTTGTTTGGCGCGTTTGGGGGCGGTGCGCGCTCGATCTGGATTCACCTGCGCGGTTCCGAGATCGAGGCACTGCAAACTGCGGCAGCTCGGGCTGAAACCCTGATACGCGCGGCGCTGCCTAATGCCGATGTTCAGACCAATCCGAATGCCGCCGCCGATGCCGTTGAGATTGCCGTGTTGCCGAATGATCAGCGACTTGCGGAGTTGGGGCTGAACCGTGCCTGGTTGGCCGACAGTCTGCGTGTGCTCGGCGATGGTCGGTTTCTCGGCGAGTACTTCGATGGTGAGCGTCGACAGCCCATCCTGCTGCGCGCACCAGCGGCGACGGCATTGGAAGACTTGGCGGCAACGCCGCTGGCCACGCCTGCGGGTGCGGTAGGACTCGGTGAACTCGCGGACCTGTCGCGCACGCGCGCACCCGCAGAGCTGCGTCGGGTGAATTTCAGTCGCGCTGTGACCGTGTCGATTGCACCGAGTGATAGTGAGGCGCTGGAGGACGTGATGGCACTCCTATCTCGGGATGTGCTGCCGACGCTGCGCCGTGACTTGCCCGTCGGCATCAGCCTGGAGGTTGGCGGCAGTGCAGGCAAGCTCGACGCCTTGAGTATGAGCCTGCTCAGCAATCTTGGTCTCGCTTTGTTGTGCCTGGCATTGATCCTGATGTTGCTGCTGCGCTCAGCGTTCGACACCGCAGCGGTGTTGGCCACGTTGCCACTGGCTGCGTTGGGCGGGGTGCTCGGACTTCGCATTCTCGGCTGGTTTGTCCCGCAGCCGCTGGATCTGCTGACGATGATCGGATTCGTCATGTTGCTATCGATGGTGGTCGCGAATGCCGTGCTGTTGGTCAGCGAGACGCGGGCAGCCGAGGCCGACGGCAACAGTCTGGATGCGGCGATCGAAATCGCGCTATCCGAGCGCCTGCGTGCTCTGACGCTTGGTGCTCTGACTGGCGTCGTCGGCGCGCTGCCATTGGCAGTCAGTCCTGGCCCGGCAGCCGCAATCTACCGTGGACTCGCTGCGGTGACCTGCGGCGGCGTGACCTTGTCCTTGTTGCTCGTTGCCGTGCTCATCCCCGCGTTGCTGCACTTGCCGCGCGCCTGGCGCGGACAGCACGAACCCATGAACCTCATCAACACATCGGTGCCATCGCACCTTGGAGTCTCCCCATGAACAAACGTCTTCTGATGGTGTCGTCGATGACGACTGCTGCGCTGCTGCTGGGGGCCATGGTGTCGTCCGCGCAAATGGCCAAACCTACGGTTATCACCGCGCCGGTGACGGAGTCGCCGTTGGCTGCGACCCGGGCCTTGCAGGGCACCGTTGTGCCCGCTGACGAGGCGGCATTGGCCACGCGTTTGTCTGGGCGCCTGAAACAGGTTGCGAACTTGGGGGCGAAGGTCAAAGCGGGTGATGTGGTCGCGCGGCTCGATGACGCACAAGCGGCCTTGGCCGTGCAGCGCGAACAAGCCCGACTCGCGCGTCTGCGCGCCGAACGCGATCTGGCTGATCGCCAGGTGCAGCGTCTGCAGAGTCTCAGTGATGCCATCCCGCTCGCGCAGCGTGATGAGGCGCGAGCGCGTGCGGACGTGCTGAATGCGCAGTTGGCCGAAGCCGAGGTCGCGCTTCGGCTCGCCGAGCTCGATCTCGCCGAGACCACGATTCGCGCGCCATTCGCCGGCGTCGTCAGCGCGCAGATGAAGCATGCGGGCGAGCAGGCCGCAGCCGGCGAGGCCATTGTGCAGCTGACCAACACCGAGCGGCTGGAGCTTGATCTGGCCGTGCCCGTCGATCTGGCGGCTTGGGCAAAACCGGGTGACGCGCTCTTGGTTGGCGAGGGCGACGCAGCGCAACCGGCAGCCGTTCGAGCGCTGGTGCCGGGACCGGCACAGTCGCGTCAATTGCATGCACGTCTGAAGCTGGACCGAATGTTCCGTGATCCGATTGGCGCTGCGCTGTCGGTGCGCTGGCCGAGTGCCAAGGCGCAAGTTGCGCTGACGGTGCCGGCCGATGCGATCGTGCGTCGGCCCGAAGGGACGCATTTGGTCCGCATTCAATCCGGTAAGGCCGAGCGCGTCCCGGTGACGTTGTCTGCCGAAGCGGGGCTGCGCGTTGCCGTCATTGGTGCGGTCAATCCAGGCGATCAAGTGGTGGTTCGCGGCGCCGAGCGCCTGCAGGATGGTGCCGAAGTGCAGGTTCTGGAGGCCACCCAAGTCGCCACGCGGGCAGGCGTGGCACCCGGTGGCCGCTGCGTGGGGCTGACACCATCGAGCAGTTGTTGAGGCATGGACCGACTGGCGTCAAGGTTCGCCAGCGATGCGCCCAGAAGCACCGCTGATACGCCGAGCGGTGCCCAGGCGGGCCCCAATGGCGTTAACCTTCGCCCATGAACACCATGTTTCGCTTGCATTTCTGGCCCTTGCAGATCCTGGGCTGGTCGGCCTATTTGCTCGTCAACTACTTGTCTGCGGTCGCGCACGGCAAGACGTTCGACTATCTCGACGTCTCGCTGACAATCAGTGTTGGCGGCTTTCTGCTCACGTGGCCGTTGCATCACGTTCTGAAGCGGATCTGGCAGTGGTCGCCGTGGCGGCTGTTGCGGGTGCTGGTGCCGTGCTTTGTGCTGGTCACTGTCACGATGGGCTTTATCAGTGCCTTTTCGGTGCAGACCTACTGTCCGAACGAGTGCGTGCCCCGCAACGTGTACGGCTATCTTGCGTATTCTGGCTCGGCGGCAATGGTCGTGATGAGCTGGATCGGGCTCTGGTTCGGAATTCGGTTGCAGCGCGCGTATAGCGAGGAGCGGCAACGGGTGCTGCAGGCCAACCAGCAGGCCCACGAAGCGCAGCTGAAAATGCTGCGCTACCAGCTCAATCCGCATTTCCTGTTCAATACGCTCAATGCCATCGCCACATTGGTGTTGGAACAATCGAACGACACCGCCGAGCGAATGCTTGGGGCTCTGAGTCGATTCCTCCGCTATACGTTGGAGCAGGAGCCGCAGCAGCGGGTGCCATTGCAGCGAGAAATGGAAATCCTCAATCTGTATCTGGGGATCGAGAAAATGCGCTTTCCAGATCGGCTGCAACTCGACATCCGTCTTGATCCAGCCCTGGATCAAGCGCTGGTGCCGAGTCTGATTCTGCAGCCACTGGTGGAGAATGCCATCAAGCACGCCGTCGCGCGCTCCGAGCGCGCGTGCACGTTGCAGATTCATATCAGCCGCGAGGGCCAGTTGTTGCGATTGCGCGTCGCGGATGACGGTCCGGGGTGTGATCCCAAAGTGATTGCTGAAGGCTGCGGCGTCGGGCTTCGCAATACCCGCGAGCGCCTGCAAACGCTGTATGGCTCGGCACAACAGTTGTTGGTCAGCGAGCGGCCCGAAGGTGGTGTGGCGGTCGAGATTACGCTGCCGTTGCAATGGGCCGCGCCGCGATGAGCCCGATCCGCTGCTTGTTGATCGACGACGAACCGCTGGCGCGCCGCGGCTTGCGCCTCCGTCTCTCGCAACTTCTGCAGAGCGAGCCCGAGCTCGGCCCGCTCGACGTGATCGGTGAAGCCAGCAATGGCCGCGAAGGCTTGGCGCTGATCGAGGCCGACGCACCGGATCTGGTGTTTCTGGACATTCAGATGCCTGGCCTCGACGGCTTTCAGATGTTGGCCGCGTTGCCGGTGGCGCAGTGGCCACTGGTTATTTTCGTGACCGCGTACGATCACTATGCGCTCGATGCGTTCCGAGTTCATGCGGTCGATTACTTGTTGAAGCCGGTTGATGCGGAACCCCTTCGCGCCGCGTTGATCCGAGCGCGCAAGTTGCTGCCCAATCGCGTCGACCCCGACGCTGACAACCACGCGGCGCTGATGAATCTGGTTGGCGCCGAACGGGGTCTGAGTCTCGCCGAAACCCAGGACGATCGGCTGACGTTGAAAGACGGCAACAGCCTCATTCGGATCCCGATTCAAGACATCCAGTGGATCGATGCCGCCGGCGACTACGTTGTTGTCCACACGGCAAATGGCAATCACATCGCCCGTGCGAGCCTCCGCGAACTCGAAGACCGCCTACCTCCGGAACGCTTCGCTCGGATTCATCGCTCCACCATCGTGGCGATCAGCGCCGTGCAACGCCTCCGCCCGCATCAAAACGGCGAGTACTTCATCGACCTGGATGGCGGCAAAGAACTGAAACTGTCCCGCGGGTATCGCACGCAGATTGAGCGGTTTGTCTGATCCAAAAGCCAATCGGCGGCCAAAGCAGGGCTGCTGGTGTTCGGCCCGACGCGTCTACCTCATCCTGTAGACGGAGGTTCACTGACCGTCAGCCTGATAAAAATTCAGGGCCGGGCTCTTGTCTATTGGTCAAGGCGTTCGATTTTTTTGCCGTGGACATGACCATCCCAGGTCCCAATGCTTCAGGAACGTGAGTGTCGGGTGCAAACCTGTGGCACTCCCCTTGGAGCCGTTCGCATTCTGATTCAAGTGGAGTTCTTGCTATGTCACTACGCAATTCGCGTCCTATCCTCACTCTTGCAATTCTTGCGTCTTTGTCCAGTGGCTCCGCGTTTGCTGCCTCGACGCCGGAACGTGTGATGATTCTCTCTCGTGATTCCGCCGCTGCCGACGTCGCGAAATCGGCCGGCTCCTGGGCCGAGGACTATGGTTCCTTCATCGTGGTTGGCGTCGATCAGGGGCAGGCAAAAGCACTGACCTCGGGCAATCACGGGGTATTGCTTGATGGGCACATCTACACCCGTGGCCGCAGCTTCGATCCACTGGTCGACAATCTGCGTGCGAAGACCTCTAACCCGCGAGCCTACAAGGAGAGCCTGAATAGTTCCGGCGAAGATTTTATCGTGCAGTTTTCAGCGCCAGTTCGGGACGAGTGGCTTCAGGACCTTCGTATGGCGGGGCTGACGGTGGTCAACTACCTCCCTACCGATGCGTTTCTCGTGCACGGCAAGCCCGATCAGGTCATGGCTTTGGTGTCCCATCCACGCATACGCTGGGTGGGCGCTTATGAGCCGATAGACCGTCTTGGTCCGGCGCTCGATTACGTGTTCGCCGACGCTGAGACCATGCAGAAGCGAACATTTAATGCGCCGCCTCCGAAGAGCGTTTCCCGATATGAGATTGCGTTCGCAAAGTACACGACGATGATGGAAGTCTTGTCGTCGGTAGGAACCCTTGGCGGTCAGGTCCGGCAGTACATGGACTTGCCAAATAGCTATTTCGACTTGGTTCGCGTCGACCTGCCAGCCGAGAAACTGGCCGATGTCGCTAGGCTGAAAGGCGTGATATCGATCGATCCGTACATTGCGCCGACCGCGGAAGATGAACGTGCGGCACAGATTGTTGCCGGCAACTTTGTCAATGCGACGACAGTGTCGCCTCCTGGTTACGACCCGCTGACGCAATTCACGGTGGACGGCACCAGCGTGACGGTGGCCATTGTCGACGATGGCATTGGTATTCCTGGTGATGGCGGCTTCTATGTCACGGCCGCGAACGCCGTCAATGCCAACCTTCGCGGTGCAGCCGCTGGCGCAGACGGACATGGGCACCTTCAGGCCAGCATCATCGCAGGCACGACACCTTTTTCGACCTTGGATCCGGGTGGCTACAACTACGGCTTGGGTGTCGCACCCAAGGCGCATGTGATCAACATCCCTCTGCTGCGCACGGGCTATGGCGGTTCCGAAGCCGATACTGCCAATGACGCGGTGACGACCGCGGGCCCGAATGGCGTGCTCGGAACGATCAGCAACAACTCCTGGGGCGCTGGTACAAATTCCAATGCATATGACTCGCTCGCTGCCGCCTACGACGGCTTCGTTCGCGATGCTTCCGCCGGTTCCTCGATAGACGAACTGATGGTGGTGTTTTCGGCAGGCAATTCGGGACCGACTGCGAACTCACTGACCCGTCCAAAGGTCGCCAAGAATGTGCTGACTGTCGCGGCCAGCGAGAATGTGCGTCCAACCAGTCCATCCTCAACGGGTTCTACCAGTCCCGCTGATAATTTGGAACAACTCCCGGACTTTTCCAGCCGTGGCCCCGCTGCCGATCAGCGCATCAAGCCCGACATTGCCGCGCCTGGTGATGCCATTACGGGCGGTCGTTCTGGCCCAGATGTGTTGTTCGGAAACATTGATACGTTTCACCGCATCAGCAGTGGTACGTCGCATGCAGCGCCGCAGATTGCTGGTGCTGCGGCGTTGTTTTCTGAGTATTGGAAGGACCGTAACGCTGGTGATTCGCCAAGCCCGGCCCTGATCAAGGCAGCCTTGATCAACGGCACGGTCGACATGTCGGGCACAGGCGCCACTGCTGCCATTCCGAATGGCAACGAGGGATGGGGGCGTGTCAATTTGAAGAACGTAATGAACGACATCGTGACCGAGTATGTGGATCAATCGGTACCGCTGCAAACCCCAGGTGAGGAATACACGTTCAATGGCGCCATCGCCGACGGTGGCAAGGACTTGCGAATCGCGCTGGTGTGGACGGATCCGCCTGGCACCGTCGATCCGGCATTGGTCAACAATTTGGATCTGGAAGTCACGCTGAATGGCACCCTCTATCGTGGCAATGTGTTCACGGCGGGGGTCTCCGCCACCGGTGGCGCGGCCAATACACGCGATAACGTAGAGCGTGTGTATCTGCCCGTGGGCAGCTCAGGTCTCTCGTCCGGCGCGACCCTCCAAGTCAAGGTCCGGGCGACGGGATTGAACGGAGATGGCATTCTCGGTGGCGCCGATACGACCGACCAGCACTTCGCGCTGGTCTGCAGCAACTGTGTGGCCGAGCCAGGGTTCGCCTTGACTACCAGCCCCACAAACGCATCAGTGTGTGCAGGTACCAATGTGTCGCAATCGCTGGATGTGTCACCGATTCTCGGCTTCAACGCACCCGTTGATCTGACTGCAACCGGTTTGCCGGCACCTGGTACCGTCAATTTTACCCCGTCGACCATTGCGGCGTTGCCTGGTAGCGCCTTGCTCCAGATCGGTTCTGCTGGGGTTGGTACTGGTGACTATGCCATCGCCTTGACGGGCACGTCTGGCGTGGTCGTGCGCAACACGAATTTCAATCTGCACGTATCGTCTGCGGTGCCAGCTACCCCAACATTGACCGCCCCCGCCGATACTGCTGTGGGCGTGCCCACGTCGCCCGTCTTGACCTGGGCCGTCGTACCGGACGCTGCTTCCTATACTGTTGAAATTGCCACTGATGTGAATTTCTCCAACATCGTGGATTCAGAAACCGTAACCGGCAACAGTTATGCGGTCACCCCTGCTCTCAATACCCAGACCACTTATTATTGGCGCGTGCGGGCCACCAACGCCTGCGGCAGCAGTGTTCTGAGTAGTGTGCGGAGCTTTGCAACAGAAGCCCTTGTCTGCTTCACGGGTTCGTTATCGATTCCAGATAATACGCCTGCCGGCGTCTCGTCGAATATCGTGATTCCCGCAGGTGGACCTGCAATTTCCGGTCTGAAGCTCAGAGTCGAAGTGACGCACACCTACATCGGTGATCTGGTGATCAGTTTGGCTAAGAATGGTGGCGCGGCCGTCAATGTGATCAATCGGCCGTTGCGCGCTTCGGGGAGTGGCTCCTGCAATGTGGCGAACATTGCGGCAAATTTCCTGATGTCGTCCAGTACGACTTCGGGCACCTGCGCCGCTTCGCCGCCTGCTTTCGGAGGTGATGTGCAACCAATTGCCACGTTCGTGCCGTTTGATGGTGCGAGCGAAGGTACCTGGACCTTGAAGATCGTCGATGCAGCCAATCTTGACGTCGGTACCTTGACCCGCTGGTGTATTGATCTTCCTGGGCCATCCCAGCCGACCGATATCCTGTTCAAGAATGACTTTGAATGAAGATCGTTCTGCTCGGCAGGCTGGCAACAGCCAGTCTGCCCGAGCAACTGACAATCCGTGCGCAAAAACAAAAAACCCCGCAGGCGCGGGGTTTTTCGTTGCTTCGAGGCGGGAATGGTGCCGGAAATAGGAATCGAACCTACGACCTCATCATTACGAATGACGCGCTCTACCAACTGAGCTATTCCGGCATTCCCGAGAAGGGCGCGAATTCTAGCGGGCTTTGAAATCTTCCTGCAAGCGGGGTCGACTTTGGTGTTTCTGTAAAAGGGCCAACTTGGAAGACGACGTTCTGTAGGCTGGTCATTGCCAAGGCGATGCCGCGGCTCCCTGTGATACGACAGGTAAAGTGCTTGTTCGCCAATGGGTTAGATGAAATCGGGCGCTAGCCGCTAGCGAGTTGTAACCGAGTCCGGCGTACTGGCTGAGAAGCGCGCCCAAAGCGAACCTGAACGGCGGCTGCTAAACTGCTTGCACGGGGCCCCGAGCCCGCTATCATGCGCGGCCCTGAATTTATCCTTCCATCCGAATATAAGGATATCGAAAGCGATGTCGAGCTATCTGTTTACCTCCGAGTCCGTGTCCGAAGGTCATCCGGACAAAATCGCCGACCAGATCAGCGATGCGGTTCTGGACGCCATTCTGGCCCAGGACAAGCGCGCTCGCGTGGCCTGCGAAACGATGGTCAAGACCGGCGCGGCCATCGTCGCGGGCGAGATCACCACGAATGCCTGGGTCGACATCGAGTCGCTCGCACGCAAGGTGATCAACGATATCGGTTACAACAACTCGAACGTCGGCTTCGATGGCCATACGTGCGCGATCATCAACATGATCGGCAAGCAGTCGCCGGACATCAACCAAGGTGTCGACCGCAAGAGCCCGGAAGAGCAGGGCGCGGGTGACCAGGGCCTGATGTTTGGCTATGCCTGCAACGAAGCGCCGGAATTCATGCCGGCGCCGATTTACTACTCGCACCGTCTGGTCGAGCAGCAGGCCAAGATTCGCAAGAAAAAGAACTCGCCGCTGCCTTGGCTGCGCCCGGATGCCAAGTCGCAGGTCACGTTGCGTTATGACGGCAACAAGATTGCCGGCATCGACGCGATCGTGCTGTCGACGCAACACGACGAGACCGTCAAGCAGAAGCACCTCGTTGAAGGCGTGATGGAAGAAATCATCAAGCCGGTGCTGCCCGCCAAGCTGATCGACAAAAAGACCAAGTTCCACATCAACCCGACCGGCAAGTTTGTCATCGGTGGCCCGGTGGGCGACTGCGGTCTGACGGGTCGCAAGATCATCGTCGACAGCTACGGCGGCATGGCTCGTCACGGTGGTGGTGCGTTCTCGGGCAAGGATCCGTCGAAGGTCGACCGCTCGGCAGCGTACGCAGCGCGTTACGTGGCCAAGAACATCGTCGCCGCGGGCCTCGCCGACAAGTGCGAAGTTCAGGTCAGCTACGCGATTGGCGTGGCCGAACCGACTTCGATTTCGGTGACGACGTTTGGCACCGGCAAGATCGAAGACGCGCAGATCGAAAAGCTGATCCGCGCGCACTTTGATCTGCGCCCGTACGGCATCATCAAGATGCTCGACCTGATCCACCCGGTGTATCAGGCTACCGCGAGCTACGGTCACTTTGGTCGCAAGCCTTACGAAGCCGAGTACACCGACGCCGCCGGCAAGAAGGTCAAGGCCACCGCGTTCTCGTGGGAAAAGACCGATCGCGCCGAAGCACTGAAGAAGGCCGCGAAGCTGTAATTTGCATCGGCGCAGTCAACGTGTGTCGCGAAAAACCGCCAGCCAACTGGCGGTTTTTTGTTGCGCGTCTCTCGATCAGGTGGTGTCTGTTTAATTGATCAACCACCGCAATTGGCCGCGCACGACGCCGATTGCCCGGAACGGGCAATATGATCTCGGTGACGGCGAATCGACTCGTTTGGTGCGCCAATGGCAGCACGCGTTGCGGTGAACGACCGCAGCTAAAAAGAGAACACCGCCCGCCGTGCCGTAGCACTGGCGTCGACCTTGATCCCTAGGATCAGGTGGGAAGGCTCGCCGGTCTTTAGGCTTTCCGCTCGTGACGGACTTGCGCACCAACCGGCACTACGATCCCGAGGTCGAATTATGGGACAAGGCAAATGAAGCCAGGGCCCTCGAACACGGCAGAACGGTGCCGGGGTAGTGTACCGGGCCTGATTCTGGCTGTCTCTCGACTTTGCTCACTTTACGACAGTCGATTCACCCTGCTATGGTTCGCTACCAGATGCGCCGCCCCCTGCGGCCACCATGGCGACGCGACGTCAGTGCTCGCCGCCATCCTGATCAGGGCGAAACGTCCTGATCCAAGTCAGAACTCCAGACAAGAATCCCCATGAAACGAAAGAGCGCACCGATGCGCGATACCGACGTGCTTGACTCGCCGCAGCAAAGCGGCGGTGAATCCCAACCAGATGCCCCTCCAGCTGAACCAACGCGTCGTCGAGGCGCAGCGGCACACGCTCAGGCTGCCGCTGCAGCCGCTGCGGCACAGGCATCTGCCGCAATACCCGCGCCAACTCCGGCGCCAGCCCCAGCGCCCGTCGTCAGCGCGCCCGCGGCACCTCCGCCCGCGAACGACGGTTTGGCCGACGGCAATGACCAAGGCGGCGACGGCGATGGTCCCGATGGTGCCGAAGGTGGCGCGGACGGTGGCGAAGGCGGACAAGAGGGCGGTGATCGCCCACGCCGCGACCGCCATCGTCGCAAGAGTCGCTTTGAGCGCCGACGTGAACGGATTGAGCGCGAGCGGGCCGAAATGGAAGGTGGTGGCGACGCCGGTGAAGGCAGCGACGCCCCACCGCAACGCGAATTCCAGCCGCGGACGAGCTACAACATCCCCTCCGATGCCCCGAAAACCCTGAACGACCTGCGCCGGATGAATGCCGGGCAACTGGTCGATCTGGCCGAGCGCATCGGTATTCAGGAAGGCATTGCCCGTCAGCGAAAGCAGGACATCACGTTCTCGTTGTTAAAAATTCTGACGCGCACAGGCGAGGGTATCGACGCTGAGGGCGTGCTCGAAATCCTGCAGGACGGTTTCGGCTTCCTGCGCGCCTTTGATTCGTCGTATCTCGCTGGTCCAGACGACATTTATGTCAGCCCGAGCCAGATCCGCCGCTTCAACCTGCGCACCGGCGATTTCATCACCGGCAAGATCCGCTCGCCGAAAGACGGCGAACGCTACGTTGCGCTGTTCAACGTCGACCAGATCAATGGCGAACCGCCCGAAGCGTCGCGCGGCAAGGTGCTGTTCGAAAACCTGACGCCGCTGTTCCCGCGCGAGCCGTTCCATCTTGAACGCGGCAATGGCTCGTCGGAAGACATCACGGGTCGCATTCTCGACCTGATTTCGCCGGTCGGCAAAGGTCAGCGTGGTCTGATCGTGTCGCCGCCGAAGGCCGGTAAGACGATGATGCTGCAGAACATCGCGCAGGCCATCGTGCACAATCATCCGGAAGTGCATCTGATCATTCTGCTGATCGACGAACGTCCGGAAGAAGTGACCGAAATGCAGCGCTCGGTGCGTGCCGAAGTCATCAGCTCGACGTTCGACGAGCCAGCCGCACGTCACGTGCAAGTAGCCGAAATGGTGATCGAGCGCGCCAAGCGCCTGGTCGAGCACAAGAAGGACGTGGTCATTCTGCTCGACTCGATCACGCGTCTGGCCCGCGCCTACAACACCGTCGTGCCGGCTTCCGGCAAGGTGCTGACGGGCGGTGTCGATGCCAACGCCTTGCAGCGTCCGAAGCGCTTCTTCGGCGCCGCGCGCAAGGCCGAGGAAGGTGGCTCGCTGACGATTCTCGCCACCGCGCTCGTTGATACGGGCTCGAAGATGGACGAAGTGATCTACGAAGAGTTCAAGGGCACCGGCAACATGGAAGTGCACATGGACCGCCGCATCACCGAAAAGCGCGTCTATCCGGCCATCAATATCAACCGCTCGGGTACTCGCCGCGAAGAGCTCCTGATCGCGCCAGACCTGTTGCAGAAGATCTGGATTCTCCGAAAGCTGTTGCATCCGATGGACGAACTGGCGGCCGTGGAATTCCTGCTCGACAAGATGAAAGACACCAAGACCAACGACGAGTTCTTCCGCTTCATGAAGCGCGGTTGATTCGATCTGGTTCAGTGATCAACGCAACAAGGCGCCTTCGGGCGCCTTGTTGCGTTGGTGGGTCGGCACCCTCCAGCATGCGTGAATGTCGGTGCATCGCCATGTGTTCGAGCCGAAAACGCATCGTCACCCTTGCGGACGACCGCCGTTTCTCTGAGCATCACCAGCATGCGTGACCGTCGGGAGAGCGGGTATGTGGTTTCTGTTTGGCGTGGTGACACTGACGCTCGCCGTCATCGGATCGTTCTGGCTGCGCCGGCAATCCGGCTGGGTGGGCGAGTCGGTCGCCGTCGTTGATGCCGAAGGTCGGACGCACGAGTATCAGTGGCAGGAATCCAAGCACAAGGGCAAGCCCGTCGGATTTCGGATCGGCGTGCTGACGCCGGCTGCGTATCAGTTCCGATTGCTGCAGGAGGGCTGGTTGCAACGCTTCGGCGCGAGCCTTGGCATTGGTGCCGAGCAGACGGTCGGCGATTCGGCCTTCGACCAGGCATTCTTCATTGATTCCGATGATCCGCGGGTCGGACAGGCGTTGCGACGATCCATCGCGGCGCGGCGAGCGCTGCTCGATCTGCGCAATCAAATGCCGGGGTTGGGCGGCGTGCTCGTCCGCGTGACGGCATTTCGTGGTCGCCTCTGGATCGACGTGAGCTCACGCCAGGCGATTCCCGATGCCACGACGCGACATGCGATCGTGATGCAGCTCTTGCAGTTCGATGATGCCCTGCGCGAGCAGGAAGTCGGATCAGCCGCTGTCCGCGACCCGTTCCTATTCCGCGCGATATTGTTTTTGGCGCTCAGCACTGGCCTTGCGATATTTGGACTGGTCGGGTTGGCGCGACTCGGCAGCGCGCGCATGGACCTCGATTCCGGTTCGCTCTGGCTGCAAGCCGTTGGCGCTGGAATCGTGCTGTGCCTGGGGTTGTCGTTTGCGGCACTGAAGACGTTGCAGCAAAGCAGCCGCGCGTACCGTGTCCTGGCCGAATTGCTGACTATCGGCTTATTTGGCTCGATTCTGAGTAGCCATGCGCTGATCTTCGAATTCAATCGCGACTTCGATTCCGGCGTGCCGACCGTTTATGCGGGGCTCAAGGCCCATGTCCGGTCGGAAACCTATAAGTGCGGTAAACATCGGCGTAGCACCTGTACGCGGCACATCTTGAAGCTTGATGGCGATTGCCCACCTGAAATTCGGGAGCTTCGTATTTCGTCGAATCTTGCCAGTCAGTTGCGCGTGGCGTCGACGGTCCAGGTTGAGGTCAAACCGGGTGCGCTCGGCGGCCGTTGGATCAGCGAGATACGGCCAGAGATGCGGCTTGACGACCGGCGTCCGGAGTAACAGTTGATGCGACGTAGCAACCTGGCACACGATTGTCTGCACAGTTCCGAGGGTTTTGGCGTTTGCCCCGAAGAGACAGGGCTATTGGGCCCGGCATGATCGCGAATCCGACTCCATCCAAGAGCACGTTCCGATCGGCCTCCGAGCGCCTTGTCTTCGGCGCGCCATCCCCACCTCAGTCAGGCTTCCTAGTCTGGACAGGAGACCACGAGGTCCGGGCCAACGTGGGCTGGCGCGCTGTACCGGCCTGGCAACTTTGAGGGGTCACATGAACGACACCGACACGACCGGGTTGCAACCCATCCGCAGACCCGAGCCACGCGAGTTGGACATGACGCAAGCCTACGTTGCCGCCGGGCCAGGCGCGCCCATGAACGTGCAATGGATCGATCTCGGACCGCTCGCCGCAGACCAAGTCGAAGTGGCGGTTGAGCATTGTGGACTCTGCCGTTCGGACTTGGCGATGTGGCACAACGAATGGGGTCTCACGCGTTTTCCGTTTGTCGCGGGTCATGAGGTGGTTGGTCGGGTGACCCGAGTGGGCGCGTCGGCGCGCGGGCTTGTGCCAGGGCAACGGGTCGGTCTGGGTTGGAACAGCGGTTCGTGCCTGTGCTGCAACGCTTGCCGAAGTGGCCAGTTGCAGTATTGCCCTGATCGCCAGCGCTTGCTCGTGCAGGGGCGCGGTGGTTTTGCGGCCAAGGTTCGCACGCAGTGGACCTGGGCGTTTCCGATACCCGATACGTTGCCAGCCGCCGATGTGGCGCCGCTGTTCTGTGCGGGCATCACAGTGTTCAGCCCGATTCGGCGTTACGCGCAGCCTGTCCATCGGACTGCGGTCGTCGGCGTCGGCGGCCTGGGACATCTCGCCATCCAGTTTCTGCAGCGCTTCGGCTGTGCGGTCACGGCGTTTGTCGATGCCGAAGGCGATCTGGCGCAGATCCACGAGTTTGGCGCGCAGCGCGTGCTGCCGAGCGGGCTCGATGCAGGTTCGATTCGAACCGCTGGTCCATTTGACTTGATTCTCGTTTGCACTGGCGGCGAGATCGATCTGGAGCCTTACGCGGCCGCACTCGCGCCAGCTGGTCGTTTGCATGTGTTAGGGGCTAATACGCGGCCGCTGGGCTTCTCCGCAGATCTGCTGATGGATGTGGGCGCGGCAGTCGGTTCCTCGGCGATCGGCAGCCCGGGCGAGATGCTGGAAATGCTGGCGTTCTCGGCCCGCCACCGCATCGTGCCCATGGTGGAGCATCTGCCGATGCGTGCACTACCCGAAGCCATCGCCCGTCTCCAGGCTGGCAAGGCACGTTACCGCATCGTGTTGGATGCCGATTTCGAGTCATAGTTATCAGCGCGGTTGCAACGTGTTCTGGCAACCGCCGGCAAGCCCGTTACACTGCACCTGATCCCACTCAGTTCTTGTTGCCCTTGTGAATCGTGACGCGCTGACCATGATGTTGAATCTGCTACGCAGCGGCTCGCTGGAGTCGACCGTGCAGAGCACCGGTGAGCACCTGGATGCGGTGGTCGCGCAATTGCGCGCGATCGAGCAGGAACTCGGCGCACGTTTGTTCCGGTTTGTCAGCGGCAGCACGCACCGGATCGAACCAACCGTTGCGGGCCGCCGGTTTCTGCAGCGTGCGCCGGGGTTGATCAACCAGCAGCGACTGTTCGAGGAATCACTCAACGGACCATCGGACCCGGGCGCGTTGCGCGTGTTCGCCTCGCACTATCTCGCGTCGTATCTGCTGATCGACTTGCTACCAGCCTATCGGCGACTCCAGCCGAACAGTCGCGTTCGCGTGAGTGTGCGCACCGAGCAGCAGATTCTCGGGGCGATGCTGCAAGCCGATGAGTGTTCGCTGGGGCTTTCGGCTCCGGTCGAATTTCCGGAGCAGGTCGAGTATCGGCACTGGTTCGACATGAACTGGTTTCTGGTAGTGCCCGATCACCACGCGCTGGCCAGCGCCTCGGTGATCAGCCTCGCCGATCTCGCGAACGAAAGCCTGATTCTGTTCGAGCCGGGCTCAACCGGCCGACAACATGTCCTAGAAGCATTTCACGCGGCCGAAGTGCAACCCAGGATTGGCATGCAGGCAACGACGACGGCGATCATTTTGCAAATGATCGAGGCCGGTCTCGGAGTGTCTGTTCTGCCGTTGTTGCCCTGCGGTCGGGCCACGGCGGGCAAGGCGCTCAAGGTCATTCCCATCAGCGAGCCCATTCAGGCGATCCAGTCGGGTATTTTCATTCCGACGATCTGGCTGCAAGACCCACAGGTGCAGTGCTTCGTGGAACTGGCAAGACGCTGCGAGTTGTGAGCGTGCGCGCTGCCCGTCGCATCACTTCGGAACAATCATCTTGAGGGTTGGTGCTGGCGCTGGTGGCGTCTTTGCCTGCAAGGCGCGGCGCAACGCCAAATTGTCGAGCAACAGCGCCACGATCAATAGCAGAATCAGGCTCGCGCCGAGCACTGCCCAAGGATGCCGCCCAACGAATCGACGTAGCAGGTATGTTCGCGTCCAGGGCAGGGCACTGACGGGCATGCCGTGTTGCCACGCGCGCAGGTCAAAGAGCAACGACTGGACGTCGGCGTAGCGGCGGGTCGGATTCGGATGCAGACAAGCCAGTACGATGGCGTCCAACTCGCCCTTCAGCGCCGGCCGTATCGTGCCGACGTCGGGATCAAGGCTCGGCGCCCGAATCTGCTCTGAATCCGGTTGTTCAAGCAGGTCATGCGTGTTGTCCGTTCGCCTCGATGGCGGCAGGTGGCCGAGCAACAGCCAATAGAGCAGCAGGCCGAGCGCAAACACATCGGTCGACGTGCCAGCGCTGCCGCCTTTCAGTAGCTCTGGCGCCGCAAAGGCGGGCGTGAACGCACGCTGCTTGGCGTCCTGATTGCCCCAGGCGGCGATCAGGCGAGAGACGCCGAAGTCGATGAGATGGACTTGATCCTTTGCATCGATCAACACGTTGGCGGGTTTCAGATCGCCATGCACAATCAACTGGGCATGTGCCGCCGCGACTGCTTCGCAGAGTTGCACCATGATGCGCATGCGGCGCTTCAAGTCTGGCTGCTGCGCGGTGCGCCAGTGCTGCAACGACTGGCCTTGAATCAATTCGGTGACGAGAAACGACACGCCTTCCTTGGACACGCCGCCGTCCAGCAGTCGTGCAATGTTCGGGTGGTTGAGCCGGGACAGCAGCCGGCGCTCATGCGCAATCTGCCAATGCTCGGACTCCTGACCCGAGCGGAGGACTTTCAATGCGCCCAGTTGTTCGTACGCGCCATCATTGCGTTCGACGCGATAGACCGAACTGAAGCCGCCCTCGCCCAAATTGTCGAGAATGCGCCAGCGCGCTACCGCGCGACCAGGCGCCAGTGGCAAGCGGTGACGACCACTGTTGTCGAGGAATCCTTCGGAGGCATCAATCGCGCGCAACCAGCGCTTCAGTGTGGCGGCCTTGCCAGAATTGCCGCGTGCCAGGGTTTCGATCGCTGCGGGCCGCATGCCGGCCGGCAAGTCCAACAGACGATCCAACTCGTCTTCGGAGATGCCGGAGGGCAGGGCGCGATCGTCACCGGCCATCAGGCACCGCCCAGATGCATGAGTAGCCACGCGCGCGCCTTGAGCCAGTCGCGGCGCACCGTGCTTTCCTCAACGCCGAGTGCCTCGCCGGCTTCCTGATCATCGAGACCGCCGAAGTACCGCAACTCCACGACTTTTGCGGCGCGCGGCATGATCAGTCGGAGCTGTTCCAACGCTTTGTCGACCGCGAGAATCTCGTCGATCTTCAGCTGCGCGCTCGGTGTGTCGAGCGCGGCGTCCAGTGATTCATGCTCGACCCCCGCGCCGCGCTTCTGTGCCACTTGCATACGCGCATAGTCAAGCAGGATTTGCCGCATCGCTTTGGTCGCGGTCGCAAAGAAGTGCTTGCGATCGTTGAACTGCGAATCGGAGTGGACGAAGCGGAGATAGGCTTCGCTGATCAAAGCGGTGGTCGACAGCGTCGGTGAGGCATTGACCGAAACGCGTTCGGAATGGGCAATGCGCCGCAGATCGGCCTGTGCCTCGCGAATCCACTCGGACAATCGATCCGGCCGCAAATCACGCGTCGAGGCCAGCGCCTCGACCACTTTCTGCACCGAAATCTCGTCCGGTTCCAACAACGACTCATTGACCACTTACTTGACTCCCGACGGCCGCGGGTCTGTGTGATGCCCACTTGGCATTCTCGATTTTAACAGGCCGGACCGAGCGCGTTCGGACCTCGATCTCGGAATGCGCGACGCAACCAGAACATCCACTCGCCGGTTCGTTCGCGCGCCACCGCCACGCGGTGCCGACTCGATGCCGTGCATTGCGTTTGCCCGCAAAAGCGGCGAATTGCACGGAATCGGTGCAAACGGTTCGGTTATCAAACGAATTCATGGCCAAAATGGCGATATTTCAAACGCTTGTCGGGTGTTCAGGCGGCATCGGAAGCTTCACAATAGGAGTTCGACTGCCGGAGGGCTTATGGCGCAAACGATTGAAGCGAAGGTGCCCGATATTGGTGCCAACAAGGACATTCCCATCATCGAATTGCTGGTCAAGGTTGGCGATACGGTGAGCAAAGACCAGGGCCTGGTGACGCTGGAATCGGACAAGGCGACGATGGAAGTGCCGGCTCCGGCCGCCGGTGTCGTCAAAGCGCTGAGCGTGCAGCTTGGCGACAAGGTTTCTGAGGGCAGTCTGGTCGCGATCATTGAAGCGGCCGATGCGGCCGCGCAAAAACCGGTGGCCGCGCCAGCGGCGACGCCCGCTGCGCCCCCCGCTGTCGCCGCACCTGCGCCCGTGGAGATGCCTGCTGCTCTGCCGGCGCCAGCGGTTACCGCGCCGAAACCGGCGCCGGCGGTCGCGAACGAGGCGGCACTCGCTGCCGGGCTCCCCTATGCCAGCCCTGCAGTACGTCAGTTCGCGCGCGAACTCGGCGTGGACTTGGCGCAGGTGGGTGGCTCGGGACGCAAGAGTCGCATTACGCGCGAGGACGTCCAGAATTTCGTCAAGCAGGCGCTCTCAGCGCCGCGCGCGGCCGCATCGGCGCCTGCTGGCGGCGGCGGCGCGGGACTCAACTTGCTGCCTTGGCCGAACGTCGATTTCAACAAGTTTGGTCCCACCGAGAGCAAATCGCTGTCACGCATCAAGAAGATTTCGGGTGCGAATCTGGCGCGCAACTGGGTGATGATTCCGCACGTGACGCAGTTCGATGAGGCCGACATTACGGACCTCGAAGCGTTTCGTGTGCAGTTGAACAAAGAGAACGAGAAGTCCGGGCTCAAGCTCACCATGCTCGCGTTTCTGCTCAAAGCCAGCGTCGCCGCACTGAAGAAGTTCCCAGACTTCAACGCGTCGCTCGATGCCTCGGGTGAGAACCTGATCTTGAAACAGTATTTCCACCTGGGTTTCGCGGCCGATACACCGAACGGCTTGGTCGTGCCGGTGATTCGTGATGTCGATCAGAAGGGCGTGCTGCAGATCGCTAAGGAAACGTCCGAACTCGCCGCCAAGGCACGTGATGGCAAACTCGGCCCTGCCGACATGCAAGGCGGTTGCTTCTCGATCTCGTCGCTCGGTGGCATTGGCGGCACGGCATTCACGCCGATCATCAATGCACCGGAAGTCGCGATTCTCGGGGTGTCGAAGTCGAGCCACAAGCCGCATTGGAATGGTTCGGCTTTTGAACCGAAACTGATGCTGCCGTTGTCGCTGAGCTACGACCATCGTGTCATCGACGGTGCCGCTGCCGCGCGCTTCACCGCGTATCTGGCACAGGTGCTGGCCGATTTCCGTCGCGTGATGCTGTAAGGAGCACCGAGCATGTCGAATCGCGTTGCAATCAAAGTTCCGGATCTCGGTGGCAACCAGGACATTCCGGTGATCGAACTGTTGGTCCAGGTGGGCGACTCGGTCAAGAAAGACCAGGGTCTGTTCACGCTCGAATCGGACAAGGCGACGATGGAAGTGCCCGCGCCGATGGCCGGCACCATTGTCGCGTTGAACGTCAAGATCGGCGACAAATTGTCGGAAGGCAATGTGGTGGGTGAGATTGAAATCGCCAGCGCTGCAGCGGCACCGGCACCCGCCAAGCCCGTTGCGGCAGCGGCGCCTGCCAACGTTCCGGCACCGACACCCGCAACCACTTCCACGCCAACCTCGAATGCGGCCCCGGCGCCGCAAGCGGCAGCGGCAACAGGTCGGCAGCCTGATCTGACGTGCCAGGTGCTCGTGCTGGGCGCGGGACCCGGCGGCTACACGGCGGCGTTTCGTGCGGCTGACCTCGATCAGCAGGTCGTGCTCGTCGAGCGCTACGAGCAGCTCGGCGGCGTGTGCCTCAATGTCGGCTGTATTCCGTCGAAGGCGCTGCTGCATGCAGCGAAGGTTATCGACGAGGCGAGTCACGCGAGCGATTTCGGCGTCAGCTTTGGCGCTCCCAGTATCGATCTCGACAAACTGCGTGCGTACAAAGAGAAAGTGGTCGGCGGCCTCAGCAATGGTCTCGCGGGCATGGCCAAGCAGCGTAAGGTCACACGCGTCACCGGTGTGGGCAAGTTTGTGTCGCCGAACGAAGTCGAAGTCACCACGGCCGACAGCACCAAACTCGTGCGCTTCGAGAAAGCGATCATCGCGGTCGGCTCGCAGCCGGTGAAGCTACCGGGCCTGCCCTGGGGCGATCCGCGTCTGATGGATTCAACCGACGCGCTCATGCTGAAGGACATTCCGAAAAAGTTGCTCGTCGTCGGCGGTGGCATCATTGGCCTGGAAATGGCCTGTGTGTATCAGGCACTCGGCACCGACGTTACCGTGGTCGAATTGATGGATCAGCTGATGCCAGGTACCGATCTCGATCTGGTCAAGCCCCTGCAGGCGCGCATTAACAAGCGCTATGCCGGTATTCATTTGAAGACCAAAGTCACGGGCATTGAAGCGCTGCCGGAAGGTCTGCGTGCGACGTTCGAGGGCGATAAAGCGCCCGCGCCAGCCGTGTTTGACCGCGTGCTGGTGTCGATTGGCCGCAGCCCGAATGGCAAGAAGATCAACGCCGAAGCCGCTGGTGTGCAAGTCAGCGATCGTGGTTTCATTGCCGTCGACAAGCAAATGCGTACGAATGTGCCGCACATCTTTGCGATTGGCGATGTGGTCGGGAATCCGATGCTCGCGCACAAGGCGACACACGAGGCGAAGGTCGCCGCCGAAGTGGCGGCAGGATTGGCGCATGAATTCGTCGCGCGCGTCATTCCGAGTGTGGCGTACACCGATCCGGAAGTAGCGTGGGTGGGGCTCACCGAGAACGAAGCCAAGCAGAAAGGGATCGCCTACGACGTCGGCAAGTTTCCGTGGGCCGCCTCAGGTCGCGCGATTGGCATCGGCCGCACCGAAGGCTTCACCAAAATGCTCTACGACCCGGCAACTCACCGCGTACTCGGCGTTGGCATTGTCGGGCCGCATGCAGGTGATCTGATCAGTGAAGCGGCGTTGGCCATTGAGATGCAGACCGAAATCGGCGATATCGGATTGACGATCCATCCGCATCCGACACTGGGCGAAACCGTCGGCATGGCTGCCGAAGTCTGCGAAGGCACGGTGACCGATCTCTACGTGCCAAAGAAAAAGAAGCAGTAGCACGCCCGCTCCTGCGCCAACGCGGTTGTCCGGTCGGTCAATGATCTTCCGGGCGAACGCGTCGGGTACAAGTGCCCGGTCTTGGCGAACCCACACGAGCCCCGTTGCCGGCATATTGCGCGGCGCGCATCTGGCAGAGCGTGTCGGAGGTCAGTCAGCGAAAACGTCCAGGAAGCACCAGGTGGACGCTGCGGTGGCTGGCACGTCACCTGCACCTGACGCGCGCTCAGGGTGTCGATCGCAAACAACCGCCGGCCTCGTGCTCGGTGATTGTTCTGATCGGCCCTGTCTGGGCACGCGCGCTGCGATCACAGATCTCTGCCGAGGATCGGTGTCGCGACGCACTGCCTGCGCGGCTAATCGCGGGTGGGGCCCGTGTGGTTTCGTTTGTGGTCTCAGTGATTCGTCGTGGCGGTTCTTCCTTGAACACCGCGACAAATCAGGCTGAGCGGTTCTTGAGTTGGGTGCATCATCCGTGATGCGCCCGCCGTTGCAGTATCAGCGCCCGGGGCCTTACTTGCCAGCCGCGGTCGTCAGATTCGCGCGGTTCTTCTCGACGAGTTTCTCGCCGATGCCTTTGACTTCGGCGAGCTGATCCACCGACTTGAACGGACCGTGCTTCTCGCGGTATTCGACAATGGCCTTGGCCTTGGCGGCACCGACGCCATTCAGCGTCTCCAATTCGGTGGTGCTGGCAGTATTGATGTTGATCGCCGCCAGCGCCAGGTTGGACAGGCCAATGAGGGCGGCGAACAGAGCGGTCTTGAGCAGATTCATGAATATCATCCTTGAGTTGAGTGGTGTTGATATGCAGCAGCCTTGCTGCATGGACGCCACTTTACGGACCCAAGATGGCTCCGTCCTCAGTGATTTTCTGAACTTTGGCTCAGGGAATTCTGTTTTCAACTCAGAAATTTCTGAGGGCTGAGCGCGCGGATGTTGGGTGCCAGCGATTTCGCAGTTCGACATCCATCCCGATGTTTTCCGGATTGATATCTCGACGCACGATCAAGTGCGGCTGCGCCAGCTGCAATGCATCGAGAATGATGAGAATGGCTTCGAGCACGGCCTCGATCGGCGCTGGTGGCAGCAAGACCTAGTCAATGGGTTGTCCGCGAATCAAGTCCATCACCAGATACGGTCGACCGGCGGCGATACTGCCATTGAGCAAGGTCGAGATATTCGGATGCGGCAAGTGCGATAGCACCAGGTGCTCGTTCAGAAAGCTTCGGTGTTCCTCGCGACTGACCGTGCTTGCGCCAAGCAGCTTGATCGCGACTGCCTGCGGCGCCTTGGATGTTGCGCTCGGCCTCGTAAGTGCTGCTGGAGCCGCCACGGCCAATCTTGCCATGATCCGATAGCCCGGCAGCCCCGCCACGATTGCTCGTTGAATTCGTCCACAGTCGGCGCCAGCAGGCGCTCAAGCAACTCGGCCAACGGCGCATCAATGCTACGCAGGCGCAACAGCTCTGTCGCGAGTGCCTCGGGCTCAGGTTCGAGCAGGGCTTCCAACCGCGCATCAAGGAGTGCGACATCGGGCAGGGTCGAATTAGTGCCAGTGAGCATGATCGTCAACTCGTCTGAGTTCGGCGGGTATGACGTCAATGAGATTCGACCAACGGCAGCAATTTCGCTGAAGGCATTTGGGACTCGCCAGTCAGGTTCTGGAGTTCGAACCGCATTTCGGCGTTCCAATTGTCGGCTATGCTATGGCCAAAATACTCAGGTGAGTGTCATGTACGTGACCCGTGTTCACATTAAGAACTGGCGGAACTTTCGTGATGCGGATGTTTCATTGCGCGAGCGAACCTACTTGCTGGGCGCCAATGCATCAGGGAAATCCAACTTCTTGGATGTATTTCGATTCTTGCGCGATATATGTAAGCCTCAAGGTGGCGGACTGCAGAAGGCTATCGCCGATCGGGGCGGAATTCCCAAGCTTAGATGCCTTCATGCAAGAAGAGATCCTGAAGTTCTGGTCGAGGTGGATGCGCTCGAACCCGGCGAGTTAGAAGAAGTCAAATGGAACTACAAACTCGGGTTTAAGCCAGAAGGCAAGGGTGCGCAACGCACATTGATTTCGACCGAGATGGTCACGCGCAACGGCGAAGTCTTGTTAGATCGCCCCAGTCCTGAGGACCATTCGGATGCATTGAGGCTCACTCAGACGGCACTGGAGCAGATTCAGTCGAATGAGCAATTTCGCCCTCTGGTCGAGTTTTTCGCGGGCGTCACATACCTCCATCTTGTCCCGCAATTGCTCAAGTATGGTGACAAAATAGGTGGTCAACGGCTCGAAGACGATCCCTTCGGACAGGGATTCCTTGAGAGAGTAGCGCGGACAGCGTCGCGAGTCAGAGAATCCAGGTTAAAGAAGATCGAAACCGCGCTAAGGCTTGCAGTTCCTCAATTCAAGGCGCTTCGGTTCGCGAAAGATGAGGCGACAGGTCGGCCGCACCTCGAGGCCCAATATTCCCATCATCGTCCAAACGCCGGGTGGCAAAGGGAAGACCATTTCTCGGACGGTACACTTAGGCTATTGGCACTAACGTGGATCATTTTGGACGGTGACTCCATGATCCTGCTTGAGGAACCCGAATTGTCGCTAAACAACTCGATTGTGAAGGAAGTTCCCGGGCTGCTGAGTGCACTGGAGAAGATGAAGCGAAGAAAGTCGCAAATCCTGATTAGCACTCATAGTGAACCGCTATTGTCGAATCCGGGAATAGACAGCAATGGTGTGCTCCTGCTGGAGCCAAGCTCTGAAGGCACGAAAATCCGCGAAATGAGCGATAGTGAGCGGGACGCTTACACTAGTGGATTTTCAGTCTCAGAGATTATGCTCCCTAAGACGAATCCTGTGAGTGTGACCGAGTTGGGCACCCTTCAATGAAGTGGGTCATCGCTACCGAGGACCTTCCTTCTGAAGCCGTAGCAGAGCGATTGGTCGAGCAGACTGGCGGTACAATTGATTTGCGGTTTGGCGAGAAGGGCAATGGTTATCTCAGAGCGAATATGGGTAAGTTTCGGCAACTTGCTGTGCGCCACCCAACGCTCATTCTGCCTGACCTCGATCAGACTCCCTGCGCTCCAGAGCTGAGGGCAAAGTGGCAATTGGGCCCGGAATTACCTGAAAGGCTATCTTTTCGGGTAGTAGTGAGAGAGATCGAATCGTGGCTTCTTGCAGACCAAGTCGGAATTTCGAATTTCCTCGGTGTATCGGCTGCACGCATCACTGTTCGCCCGGATGAAATCCGAGATCCAAAGGCCGAGTTGCTCAAGCTTGTTTCAAAGTCGACTCGCGAGATGAAGGCTGATTTGCTTCCCGCTAGGTCGGCCAGCGCTAGGGTGGGGGTCAACTACAATGCGCGGCTTGTGCAGTTCGTACGAAATGTTTGGAGTCCTGAGCGAGCTTGCGTGAACTCCCCGAGTCTGGCGCGCGCCCGAAAGAACATTTGTGAGATCGCTGCACGGCTCCGTTCAGACAGCTAGCGGGCACCGCCGGCGGCATATGAGGATACCGGCCCTGGCCGATGTCGACGCGGTACGTGGCATGGCAAGTCTCGCAATAGCCGCCCTACTTGCTCTTACTGCTGGCTGAGATCCCAGAGCAATTTGCCCACTAGCAACACGACGATGCCGAGAAACATCAGGCGAATAAAGTGGCTGCCCTTGAGAATGGCGAGGCGGCTACCGAGATAGCTGCCGATCACATTGCCGACAATCAGGACGGCAGCAATCTTCCAGAGCACGAAGCCAGAAAGGGCGAGCACGGTCCAACTCGCGATATCGGCCGCCACATTGCTGACCTTGGCCAGCGCCGACGCGCGCAGAAAATTGAAGCCAACCAGCGCGACAAAGCCGAACACCAACAACGTGCCGGTGCCGGGGCCAATCAGCCCGTTGTAGAAGCCACAGACGCCGCCGATCAAAATCGCGCGATCGGTGATCCGGCGTGTATCGGTGCCGCTGGTGTCAGTTTCCCCGAGACTCTTCTTGAACGCGGTGTAGATGCCGAGTGCCACACACATCGCCAGCACGAGCCACTTCAGGGCTTCGGCGTCTACGCGTTTGGCCAGTAGGACGCCGCCGATCGACAGTAATAGCGCTGCAACCGATGCGCCGATCAAGGCCGATTTGGGCACCGAGACATGCTTCAGGTAATTCCACGCGGCGACACTGGTGCCGAAGATGGAACTTGTGCGCTGGGTTGCGATGATCTGCAGAATGCTGAGTTCTGGAAACAAATTCAGCATCGCGGGCGTCATGATCAGACCACCACCACCGACGATACTGTCCAGAAATCCCGCGGCCATTCCGGCCAATCCGGCAAGCAACAAAACTGTTTCCGACATGCACGTCCCTGTGGTTGAACGAAATCCTGACCCGCTGCGACCGCCTTGGGGTCACATCGGCCGCGCCTGACGCGCGCCCGTTGCAGTTGATTGATCGAGGTGCGCGCGCCGCCGGCTCAGGTCTTGGGAGCATCCGGCTGGCGTTCGGGCCGCGCCGCGTCGAACTCCGGCAACTTCAGGCAATTCGCCGTAACGCGCATGATCTCGGGATAGGCTTTCATGTCGACCCCAAAGCGCTGGGCATTGAACACTTGCGGCACCAGACAACAATCGGCGATCGACGGAATGTCGCCTTCGCTATAGTCGCCTGTGGACGGATTGCTGACCAGCATGTCTTCATAGGCCTTGAAGCCCAGCTTGATCCAGTGCTGCACCCAGCGCTCGCGTTCGATCTGCGGCATGTTGTCCTCGTGCTCCAGATACTGCAACACGCGCAGATTGTTTAGCGGATGAATATCACATGCGATCAGTTGCGCAAGGCCTCGGGCACGGGCACGTTCGCGCGCGGTAGAAGGCAGCAAACGCGCGCCGTCATAACTCTCGTCAAGGTATTCGATGATTGCAAGCGACTGCCGGATCACGCGCCCGCCATCAATCAAGGTAGGCACCAGTTCCTGGGGATTGACGTGCTGATAGTCGGCGCTGTGTTGCTGGCCGCCGTCCTGGCTGATCAGATTGACCGGAATGGTCTCAAAGCGAAGATGCTTCAGGTGCAGTGCGATGCGTACGCGAAACGCAGCGCTTGAGCGCCAATAACTGTAGAGCTTGATGTCACTCATGCGACCTCCGGAATCCCTTGTGTGGGCCTGACGGCTCGTCCAGAGCGCTCCGTGTGGTCACGGCCAAGCGCTGCAGGCAGCCCGTCAACTCGCGCAAGCCTAGCATCTTGGCCCGCCTGATTCAGCCCGGATTCTTGCGATTTGGGGGCTGCCGACAGGCAGTGGGCAACGGCTGCCTCAGTCGTCGATCCAAGTCACGCCGGCAATCCGCCAGCCGGCGGCCAGCCGAATCAGCATGAAGCACTTGCTGCCCGAACCGCCGTAAGGCGCCCCATCGAGCAGACCTGTCTTCGCGTAGCGGCTCGTTCGAACGGCCTGATCACCCAGGATGAGCGTCTCAGCGCTTGTTTCCCACTCGTGGAAATCGTTTAGCCGGGTGCGCAGCAATTCGATGCGCGGCGTTAGGAACTGCGGTAGATCCATCAGCTCCCAGCCGCCTGCCAGACGCCGGCGAATGCTGACGTCTGCGGTCATCAAGTCGGTCGCGCTCAGGAGTCCTCTGGCAACGCCATGTCGGTTATCGAAGAGCTGATAGAAGGCCGCAATCAGCGCATCGATCTCGGATTGCGATGCGCGCGTCGCGTCGGTCATGTTGGCGGGGCGGTGATCATCTGTTCGATCGCACCGAAGATGTCCGTACCATCACGGAACGTCATTTCGATCCGGACTTTGTCGCCGTATTTCATGAAGGGTGTGCTCGGCTTGCCATCGCGAAGCGTTTCGATGGTACGGATTTCGGCAAAGCAGGATGCGCCAAGCGACGTGTCCTGATTGGCGACCGTACCTGAGCCGACGATCGTGCCGGCGCTCAACGGGCGCGTCTTGGCCGCGTGCGCGATTAGCTGCGCGAAGTTGAACTGCATGTCGACGCCCGCCTCCGGTGCACCGAACCAAGCATCATTGATGTGGGTGAGCAGCGGCAGATGGACCTTGCAATCTTGCCAGCAATCGCCGAGTTCGTCGGGCGTCACAAGCACCGGGCTCAGACATGAGCGCGGTTTGGATTGCAGAAAGCCAAACCCCTTGGCGAGTTCGTCCGGGATCAAATTTCTGAGCGACACGTCGTTGACGAGGCCGATCAGTTGGATGTGGTGCGCCGCGTTCTCGGCGCTCACACTCATCGGCACGTCGTCGGTCACGACGATGACCTCGGCTTCCAGATCGATGCCATAGGTCTCACTCGGCACGAGCACCGGGTCGCGCGGGCCATAGAAGCCAGCACTGACCGCCTGATACATCAGCGGGTCGACATAGAAGCTCGCTGGCACGTCGGCACCGCGCGCTTTGCGAACGCGCTCCACGTGCGGCAGGTACGCGCTGCCATCGACAAACTCGTAGGCGCGCGGCAGGGGAGCGGCGAGGGCATGCGCGTCGAGATCGAATACGCTCTCGCCATTGCTGAATGCTTTGGCCCCGGCGTTCAAGTCTTCGGAAAGCGCGTTGAGGCGCGGCGCCAAATTGGACCAGTCTTCCAGCGCAGCTTGCAGAGTGCGCGCAATGCCGGTCGCGCGGACGGCGCGGGTCAGGTCGCGACTAACGACAATCAAGGTGCCATCGCGGCCACCGGCTTTCAGTGAGGCAAGTTTCATGCTGAGTTCTCGTCAATGGCGCGCCGGGTGTGAGCACCCGGCATTGTAGTGCGTTCGTTTCAGTCGGCCAGATCGCAGAATGGCATCACGGATGGCGGAAATGCTTTTGCAAGCCCTGCCAACATTGCCAATAATCCGGCTGCAGGTCGGGGGCGCCTAACGCCTGCGCAGTGGGGCGGAGCAGCGCACGCGACTCGAACATGAAGGCCATGGTGTTCTCAATCACATCCGGCTTGCTCAGGTCGGCATTCGACGCCTTCTCGAACGTTGCGTGATCCGGGCCGTGACCACTCATGCAATTGTGCAGGCTGGCGCCGCCAGGGACGAATCCGTCGGCCTTGGCATCATAGACGCCGGTGATCAGCCCCATGAACTCGCTGGCGATATTGCGATGAAACCAAGGTGGCCGGAACGTATCCTGCTGCACCAGCCAGCGCGGCGGGAAGATCACGAAATCCATATTGCCGACGCCCGGCGTGTCGCTCGGCGAACTCAGGACCAGGAAGATGCTTGGGTCTGGATGATCAAAGCTGATCGAGCCGATGGTATTGAAGTGGCGGAGATCGTACTTGTAGGGCGCAAAGTTACCGTGCCAACCGACCACATCGAGCGGCGAGTGCTTGATCCGGCCGGACCACAGTTCACCGTTGAACTTGTTCAGCAGCTCGAAGTCGCCTTCGACGTCCTCATACCAAGCAACCGGCGCCTTGAAATCGCGTGGGTTCGCGAGGCCATTCGAGCCAATTGGGCCCAGATCGGGCAGCCGCAGCATCGCACCGAAGTTCTCGCAGACGTAGCCACGAGCTTGGCCATCCAGCAATTCGACCCGGAAGCGGATGCCGCGAGGGATCACGGCGATTTCTTGCGGTTCGATTTCCAACAGACCGCATTCGGTGGCGAGACGCAGTCGACCGGACTCCGGCACGATCAGCATTTCGGCATCGGAGTTGTAGAAGAAGCGCTGCATCGACTGATTCGCCGCGTAGCGATGAATGCCAATGCCCGTGCCAGCCGACGGATGGCCGTTGCCGGCCATCGTAAACAGTCCGGCGACAAAGTCAGTCGGCGCTTCAGGAATCGGTCGTGCACCCCAACGCAGTTGATTCGGCGTCGCGGGTTGTTCGTCGAAGCGATTGTGGAAACTTCCGCTGCTGACATGCTGGAACGGCGTGTGCAACACGGCCGGGCGGATGCGGTAGAACCAGGTGCGGCGATTGGCGTGCCGAGGCGCCGTGAACGCGGTGCCGGAGATCTGCTCTGCGTATAGGCCGTGTGCGACTTTCTGCGGCGAGTTTCGGCCAACCGGCAGGGTGCCCGGCAGGGCTTCGGTCGCGAACTCGTTCGCGAATCCGGTTTGGTAGGCAATATTGCTCATGCGAGGTCCTGAGGGTCAATGATGGTCAGGGACTCAGAGCACGCCGCGTCGCATCTGATCACGCTCGATCGACTCGAACAGGGCCTGGAAGTTGCCTTCGCCGAAGCCTTCGTTGCCTTTGCGCTGAATGATCTCGAAGAAGATCGGGCCAATCGCATTCTGCGTGAAGATCTGCAGCAGGAGGCGCTTCTTGGTTTCCATGTCGGCATCGATCAGGATCTTGTTCTTGGCGAGGCGCGCCACATCTTCACCATGGTTCGGAATGCGCTCATCCACCACTTCGAAATAGGTGTCTGGCGTGTTCAAGAACTCTACGTTCTGGGTACGCATCGCCTCGACCGTGTCGTAGATGTTGTCGGTGAAGCAGGCAATGTGCTGAATGCCTTCGCCCTTGTATTGATCGAGATACTCGTTGATCTGCGATTTTGGATCGGACGATTCGTTCAGCGGAATGCGGACGATGCCGTCCGGCGCGGTCATGGCTTTGGACTTCAGGCCGGTCTTGGCGCCCTTGATGTCGAAGTATCGAATCTCGCGGAAGTTGAACAGCTTTTCGTAGTAGTCCGACCACTTCTGCATATTGCCGAAGTACAGGTTGTGCGTCAGATGGTCGATAAAGGTCAGACCGAAGCCTTTTGGATGCTGATCGACGCCCGGAATCGGTTCGAATGCCTCAGCGTAGACGTCGCCCTGGTTCGGCACGAGATACAGCATGCAGTCGCCGATGCCTTTGACCACGGGCACGTCGATCACGCGGGACGCTGGCTTGTTGCTGATGGCTTCGCCACCGTTGCTCACGACCTTACTGAACACGTCGTCCACCGGCTTGGCGAAGCGGATCGCAAACCCGGCGGCGCAAGGGCCGTGTTGGCGCGCGAAGTCGGCGGCAAAGGAGTCCGGGTCTTCGTTGACCAGGAAATTGACGCCACCCTGGCGATACACGGTGATCGCACGGGTCTTGTGCTTCATGACGGCGGTAAAGCCCATGCGCTTGAAGAAGTCATGCAGCAATTGGCCATCCGGCGCGGCGTATTCGACGAATTCGAAGCCGTCGATGCCCATCGGGTTTTCAAACGTGGTGACCTGCATACCGAGATTGGTTGCTGCGTTCATGAATGGGCTCCGCTTGCCATTTGTGAGGTTCGCAATTATATAGTTGCAAATGAAACTATTGGCAATGCCCGTGCAGAATCCCCGTAAGCAAACGATTGTTCGAGTCGCCTCTGAGGCGCGTGAAGACCATGACAAGCACGCCGTGCTTGATCTGGAGCACTTTCTGCCCTATCGGTTGTCAGTGCTCTCCAACCGGATCAGTCAGGACATCGCCGCGCTTTATGAACAGCGCTTTGGGATTGGCATTACCGAATGGCGGATCATTGCAGTGCTGGGGCGATTCCCGGGACTCAGCGCCAACGAAGTGGCCGAGCGCACGGCGATGGACAAAGTGGCCGTGAGTCGGGCTGTGCGCACGCTGGTCGACAAGGCGCTGCTGCACCAAGCGTTCAACGATCAAGATCGGCGCCGCTCTGAGCTTGGTTTGTCGAAGAAAGGATTTCGGATTTTTGATGAGATCGTGCCGCTCGCGCTCGCGTACGAACGTGATTTGCTGGCCGATCTGACCAATGCGGAGCAGCAGCAGCTGATGGGCTTGTTGGAGCGCATCAGCGCGTCGGAGCGCGCGCTCGGTCAGAATTGAGCGTGTTGCCGCGTTGGACCATTTCGGGGCACGCCACGAGATTTGCGACCACTAAGGAGCCTCTGAACATGTTCAGAGGCGATGCGGGTCTGAACGTCCAGGATGGACTTATTCAGACCCTCCCGAAGCGATTCAACCAACGGCCGCGACCCGTTCACGACCTGCTGCCACCCGTACGGGGATAAGCAACAGCAAACCGGCCACAAAGAACAGCGCCGTGACCCACATCGCCAAGCGGTGGTTGTTGCCGCTGAGGAACTCGGTCAGGCCATAGCAGACGGGCCCGATGATCGACCCAAGCTTTACCGCGAGGCCCCATAGTGCATAGAACTCGGCGCGGGCCGCATAGGGACTCAGTACGCCCACTAGTGCCCGTCCGGCTGATTGCGCCGCGCCGAGCGCGAGTCCGGCCAGATTGGCGGCAATCCAGAATCCCGTTTGCGACGTGGATTGCGCCAAGACCCCGATCGCCACGATCCACAACATCAAAGCCACGCTCAGCATGCGCCGATGCCCAACCCGGTCTTGCAGCATCCCGAACGCAAAAGCACCGATCGCGGCCGTAATGTTGACGACGAACAACATCATGATGGTTTGTTGGGCTTTGAAACCCAGGGCTTCCTGCGCGAACACCGCCGCCAGCGCGATCACAGTCTGGATGCCGGCTTGCGATGCGACAATCGATATCAGCAGCGCACGGAGCTCGGGCAATTGCTTGAGCTTCGCCAGTGAGCGCTGTAGCGACTGCCAGGATGATTCGTTGTTGGCGCGCGCCTCTGCACGCAGGCCACGCTCTTTGAGCAGCAAAAAGGTCGGCAACGCGCCAAAACCAAAACACGCTGCAGTGATCAAAAGACAGACGGGGACGAATGCCGAGGCTGCCCACCCGGCCGACTGCGCCCAGCCCACAAACACCAGACACAGGCCCAGCGAGAACAGTCCGCCCAGATAGCCGAGGCTCCAGCCAAAACCCGATACGCGGCCGATCGCCTCAGGCTTGGCCAGTTCCGGCAGAAAGGCCGCGCATAGGTTCTCGCCGCTACCAAATGCATAGTTCGAAATCACGATCAGCACGAGGGCCAGCACGACTTGCCCAGGAGCGGCCAGCGTCAAGCCAATCGTGCCCAGCAGACAAGCGACCGTCATGATGGCGAGCAGCCGCTTTTTGGCGCGCGCTCGATCAGCGTAGCGGCCGAGCGCTGGCGCACTGAGCATGATCAGGGCATACGAGCACGACAACGCGAGCGTCCAGGCCAATGTGGCGTAACTGGCGCGACCGGCGATCTCGGCGACGAAGTAAGCGTTGTAGATGGCCGTGATCACGACCGTGGTGTAGGCCGAATTCGCGAAGTCGTACATCGCCCAAGCCCAGAGCTCGCGCTTTTTCACGCCATCGGCCAGAGCAGATTCGAGCGTTCGCAGCATGGACTATTCCCGGCGGTCAAGCCGACATGCTCGCGGGAAACGGGCGGCCCCGCAAGCGCTTGCGGCAAGCTCAGTTGCAAACGTCGAAGATCACGTCGTTCAGGCGCCGGGACTCGGCAAAACTCAGGCGCTTGCCAGATTCCCAGGCGCGTTGTTCCGCTTTGCTCAGTGTTGCCCGTGCGTCATTGCAGGCGTCCTCAGTCGGACTGGCTTGAGCCACGCTCGGGCGGGTGGCCGGCGCTGTCTTCGACGGTTTACCGCCAAGACTCGGGGGCAAACGGTCGCGCGAGGCTTTAGCCCACGCTTGAATCTGAGCGGCATCATTGCCGCTGGCTGATGTGAGGTTCCGCGGCGATTCGATGCGCGTCTTGCCGCGTCGGGGCAGGGGCCCAGCTCCGGCATCCCGAACCATGATCGGGATGCCGGGAAGGTCCAGTCGCACGGCGTCCGGCCCGCACGCAATGTTGGCGTAGACCGGAACTTTCTGGCCAACGGTACAGCGATAGACATCGGCCTTCGCAGCAGTTGCCACGAGCAGGGTGCACAAGCAGAGTAGTAATGAAGTCCGTTTCATGGCGCCAGTGTGCCCGGCGTGGGCCGGTCCGTCCTCAGTCGAATGCCGAATTTGGCCTCAGAAATTTCTGAATCTGGCTCAGTGAAATGCTGAGTTCACGATGAGGTCGGCGGTTTGACTCGCGCCAGCAGCGTCTGCGAACCCTGTCCGGGACGGCCCCGCAGGCGCCGTTCGGCCAAATCTGCCTCGTCGCCTTGGCCGATTCGTTGGCGCTTGCTATCGTCCTGGGTGCGGCGGACTGGTTCGTCGGACCCGGTGCTGCCTGCCGATTGCTGTGCCAAAGACAAGCTGATTGAGCAAAAGCCATGGAAACCCTCGTCACTGAAGCCGTGCAAATTCCGGGATACCGCATCGAGAGGCCGCTCGGCGTCGGAGGCATGGCGTCTGTTTATCTGGCGGTACAGGAGTCATTGGACCGGGAAGTCGCCCTGAAGGTCATGGCGCCGTCCTTGTCGACCAACCAGGAGTTCACCGAACGCTTTCTGAAAGAAGGTCGCCTGACTGCCAAGCTGGCCCACCCGAATCTGGTGACGGTGTACGACATTGGTCAGCACAACAGCTTGTACTACCTGGCAGCCGAGTACATTCCGGGCGGCACGCTGCGCGATCGCATGAATCGTGGCATGACCTTGTCCGAGATCATCGATGTGATGCGCGATGTCGCCATGGGGCTTACCTACGCCCACGAAAAGGGCGTTGTCCATCGCGACGTCAAGCCCGGCAACGTGTTGTTCCGTGCCAATGGCACCGCCGTGTTGGCCGATTTCGGCATCGCCAAGGCGATGAATTCGAACACGATGTCGACCCAGGCGGGCAACTCCATCGGGACCCCGCACTATATGAGCCCGGAGCAAGCGCGCGCCGACAAGGTCGATGGCCGCTCTGACCTCTACAGTCTGGGCGCAATGATGTACGAGATGCTCGTGGGCGCGCCGCCTTATGAGTCCAGCGATCCGTTCACGATCGCTCTGATGCATGTCACGCACCCGCTGCCAATCTTGCCGCAGCAGTTCACCTGGCTGCAGCCGATCCTAAATCGGTTGATGGCCAAGCTGCCGGCCGACCGCTTTGCAACCGGCGACGAGTTCGTGGTCGGCCTGGACAAGCTGATGGCAATCGCCCCCGAGGCGCAGGCTATCCGCGACGCGCAGCAAACTCGCAAGCGCAGCGTGCCACGCCCGCAGCCGATGGTGCAGCTCGACCCGATGACGCTCGCCCAGGCAGCAATGGCGGATGGCACGGCCAACACGGAATCGATGCGGGCCGCCCGCGCGCAGTCGACGAGCGGCGGCAACAAGGGAATCTGGATCGCCGCCGGTGTCGGTCTGTTGATCGTGCTGATGGGTGTTGGCTACGGCATGCTGAAGCCGAAGCCCGGCCCAGAAGTGCCGGTGACCGGGCAGAACCCGCCGGTGCTGATCCCGCCCGCGACGAATCCGCCGACGACCAATCCACCGGTGACGCCAGAGACCGACCCGCAAACCCAGGTCCAGGTTTATGATGGCGACGTGCAGACCTTGATCACGCGCGCGAACCAGTACGTGCGCGATGGAATTCTGGCTGACAGCCCGCAGTTCGGTATGAATCTGAGCTATCCGGCTGGCGATAACGCCACCGAGATTTACCAGTATGTGCTGAGCCAAGACCCAGACAATGCCGAGGCCCTCGCCGGGCTTGATCGAATTGCTGACTTCTGGGAGGCCCGCGCGCAGCGCGTCCTCAAGATCGGTAGTCTCGAAGGCTGCCGCACACTTGCCGAAAATGGCCTGATGGCCGACCCGAATCGGGAAAGCCTCAAGAAACTCGCGCAGGAAACCTGCGTGACGCGCTGATCGCTGATGGTGGCAATTCCCGCTGATGCGTCCGATGGCCCGATCCGTCTCGACGGGTCGCGGTGAGGTCAGCGAATCGGCAATTGCTTCGCCAGCAGCACGCCTCCGGATTCGTCGCGCAGTGACAGCGTCATGGTTTGCCCTGGCCAGTCAATATCAATGCGCCCGAAGTTTGCTTGATGAAAGCTCTCGCCTTCGCGGAGCGCATTCGGCACCGGCACCTTCCAGACTTCGGTCAGGCCGCTGCTGGTCAGGTCAAACAACGGGTAGGGCACATTGACGTCGAGCTTAGTCAGCTCGCCGTAGTGGGTATCGCCGGAAATGAATACGACGTTCCGCGCGCCCGTATCCCGGATCAACCCGATCAGGCGCTGCTGATCGCGCGGGAAGTTGGACCAGGCTTCCCAGCCCGTGAAGTCCGCCAGCACTTGCAGGCTGGAGCCGATGATTCGCACATCGGCGGGCTCGCGGAGCTGCGCTTCCAACCAAGCCCATTGTGCCTCGCCCAATTGAGATGCCTGGCGATCGGGGTTTCTGGCGTACGGGCCAGGAATCGGCGCGGTCGAACCTTCCTGTTGATCTGTCCAGTTCCCATAGCCCTGCAAATCGCCAAAGCGCGGGTTCACCGTGAGCGGCGTCCGGTTCCAGCGCAAATCAGGCAGAATAATCTGCACTCGCTGGCCAGCCGGACCAAACACATAGGACGTGTAGATACCCGCCCGTGTCCAGCGCGCCGAGCTCTTGGGCTCATTCCAGAATTTCAGAAAGGCATCGCGCGCGGCTGACTTCGCCGGAAATTCCGCGCCCGCGTCATTCTCACCGAAGTCATGATCGTCCCAGATGGCGACGAGCGCGGTATTGGCGCGCAAGCGCCGGAACCCGCGTTGATCGGCCAGCTGCCGATACTTGCGCGCCATGATGGCCGGGTCGCGCGTGTCCAGGTAAACGTTGTCGCCGAGAAACACAAACAACTCGGGGGCACTCTTGTTGACGGCTTTCCAGATCGGTTGCGACGTGCCTTCGTACGCACAGGAGCCAAAACCGATTCGCGTCAAGACTGCATCGGCCGCGGGCAAGCCTCTCGGTTCCGCGGCTGCGCTCGGGGCCATTGCGCTGACAAACCATAGCAAGAGGCCGCCAAACCAGAATTGAGTGCGTTGCATCGTGGGCTCCCAAAGCGAGAAATTGATTCGAGTGATTTGCGGAACACGATACAAAAACACGTCGTTGAACGTTCGGACGCAACGGCATTGAACGCAAGCCCGCGCATCTTGGTCCGTGCGGCGATCGAATGCGCCGGCACCAGCGCTCAGCTCGGTCGATCCACTGCGTAGTGCGCCAAATCACGAAGCAGTTCTGCCTCGGGTCCGAACGAGCTCAGCGCACTCAACGCTTGCTGGCGTGTGTCCTCTGCCGCAGCTTTCGCAGCATCGAGGCCCATGATGGACGGAAACGTCGGTTTGTTCCGGGCGATATCGGCGCCTTGGCGCTTGCCGATGATTTCGGTGTCGCCCTCGATATCCAGGATGTCGTCGCGGATCTGAAACGCGAGCCCGACCAAGCTGCCGAAGCGGGCCAATTGCGCCAGCTGATGGCTGTCTGCCTGACCGGTCAATTCGGCGCCCATCAGAACGGCCGCGCGGATCAAAGCACCTGTTTTGTGCGCGTGCATGCGCTTCAGTTCAAACTCAGTGAGCTGGCGACCCACCGCGCCGAGATCGAATGCCTGGCCGCCGGCCATGCCTTGCGAGCCACAGGCCAACGCAAGCGTGCGAATGGCAGCGAGACGCGAGCGTTCGGTGCTATGTCCAGGGTCGTTCGCAATGAGTTCAAACGCCAAAGCTTGCAGTGCGTCGCCGGCCAGAATGGCTGTCGCCTCGTCGAACGCGATGTGGCACGTCGGTTTGCCGCGACGGAGATCGTCGTCGTCCATCGCGGGCAAGTCATCATGAATCAGCGAATACGCATGAATGACTTCCAGCGCAGCGGCCGCGCGATCAGCCTGTTCGGTACGCCCGCCCACCGCCGCCGCACCGGCGTAGCACAGCAGCGGCCGCAAACGCTTACCGCCGCCCAGCACGCTATAGCGCATGGCCGCATGCAGGCGGCTGGGCTCGAGTTCCGGCGTCGGCAGTACCTGTTCCAACACGCGCTCGACCCGGACCGCGAGCAATTTCAACGGTTCGGTCAGATCAGGACGCATCGGGACTCGCAGTCGGTCCGGCGTTCAGGTCGTGCTCCTGAATCTGGCGAATTTTCAATTCGGCTTGTTCGAGCAGGCCCTGGCACTGGCGATACAGACCAATGCCGCGTTCAAAGGCCTGCAGGCTTTCCTGCAGCGGCATTTGCCCAGCCTGCAATTGCTGCACTAGTTGTTCGAGTTCGCGCAAAGCGGACTCAAAGGCTTGCGGGGCGAGTGGTTCGGTGTGACTCATGGAAACAGGCTGGCAGCTCGATGGTGATGGCAGACGCCAAGATTGCGGCAGGAGCGCGTTGCATACGTACAACGCTATCGTGATTCAGGGTGGAATGATGGCGCTCGCGGGCACTTGAAGCAAGGCAGGGCGACGCGGCCGATGGGACGCTATCGGAACATCGTCGGGTTGATGGCGTTTCAGTGGTAACGCATTAGTCCATCGATTCCAGCGGATGACTGCGGAGCCGAACCGTCCCGAGATGCCGGCGGAACGCCTCGCTTTGCCAAAGGTCGCCGACGGCCAGCAAGTTGCCGGCAACGAACAGAAACGGCAGATCGCGGTTCCAGGGCGGCAGGCCATGGCGCTGAAACAGGTCCCGAACTTCCTGCGAGCGCCCCTGATCGCTCAGACGGATGCGCTCGCCGCCGCGACGAAATCGCACCTGGAGCGGCTCACGCAGCGGGGCGCTCAGGACATATTCGCGCCCATCGGACCACGGCAACGGCTCGCGCCCGTCCCATTCCTGATCATCTGACAGCGTGCGGGGTTCGGCAGGCCCTGTACGGCTGGCAAACAGTCGACGCCGATACTGGCGGACCTGCACCTGTTGCGTGACCAGATGCAACGCCTCGGCACCCTCCCGCAATTGCCGCAACAGTTCTGCCAGCCAGCGCGCGCCCGGACGCTCGAGTCCGAGTTGCGCAAGCCACATCCGCACCATTGCCAGAACATCGGCGTCGCCATGCTGCAATAAGGCGTCCAGATTGAGCACGCTTGGGTCGGCATCCTGCACCGAGGCCAACTGCCGCAAGGTCGCCTGCTCCGCCAGCGCGAGGCTTGGCTGCAGCAGCGCCACACTTCGTGCTGCCTGTGCAGCGTAGTCGGGCCAGCGCGTTTGCAGCAAGGGCAGCACCTGGTGGCGCAGAAAACTCCGCTCCAGATCTAGCGCACGATTCATCGGGTCCTCGCACCATTGCAGCCCGCATGTTTCGGCATACGCAAGTAGTTCCGCGCGACCAAGGCCAAGCAACGGGCGCGCGAGGTGGCCCGCACCAAACGACCGTACTGGCGCGATGCCACGCAACGCCGAACCGCCCGCCGCCCGGGCTAGCCGCGCGAGAATCGTTTCGGCCTGATCATCGTCGTGATGGGCGGTCAGCAACCATTCGCCCGGCTGCAGCGCCGCCGCCAGCGCCCGGTACCGCTGAATCCGGGCTTCGCCCTCGACGCCCTGATCGCTCGGTGGAATGTTGACCTGAATGACGACACATGGCACGCACAAACTGCTGGCGAGCGCCTCGGCGCGCGCGGCAAATTCGCTCGCAGCGGCCTGCAGGCCGTGGTTGACGTGAATGGCCCGAATCCCAAGTTCGCCCCGGCGCGGACCCCGAGCGAGTGCGTGCAGCAATACCGACGAATCCAGACCGCCCGAGAGCGCCACGACGCAAGACGTCGCCGCGCCCATCATGGCAAGACGGGAGGCCACATGGGCCTGCACGTGCTGCACCACGCGATTCGGATCGACCGTCGGGCGGTCAGCAGACATATCGGTGCTCAAGATGCGTGGTGATCGCGAAACCAGAACTGCAGGTCGTGACCGACATCGCCGACGCCGTCAATCTCGGGCCAGTTCATTCTCAGGATCAGGCCCGGTCTGGGCGCAAACCCGAAGCGCCGCCACAGTGGTTCGAGGTTTGCGGCGTTTTCCGGGCGCCGCGGATCATGCTGATCTCGAATGACCGCCGCAAAGCATGCGTCGGCGGCGCCGAGCGATTCGGCATGCGCCAATCTGGCGGCAAAGAACGCCTTGCCCAAACCGCGGCCCCGATACGCCGGATCGAGTACCGATTCGCCGAAGTAGCAGATCGATGCCGGGTCCAGTCCGGCGGCTTCGATCGGGGCGCGAATTGATGCATCCTCATCGCTCATCCGCATCGCGCTCGACGCGCCGACCACGCGATCGCCATCGAGCGCCAGCACCAGGAGCACGCTGGGTGCGCGCGTATACGCAGTCAGGTACTGGTGCTCATAGGCTAGGGTGCCTTCGTACCGATACGGCCAGTCCCGGAACACTTGGATTCGAAGCCGGGCAAGGTCGTCGAGAAACGCCGCGGCTTCGACACCGGTCAGCGATTTGAGGCCAAGACTCACGCCACGCCACCAACTTGCGCGATCCAGTCTTTCAGGTTGTAGTAGTTGGTGACGCGGGTGATCAGGCCCTGTTCAAGCGCGAAGAACGCGCCGACCGGCAAGTCATAAGTCTGGCCGTTCGCCTCGGGCAAACCATCGTCGGTTCGCAGATACTGGCCAAGAATACGAAACTCCGCCGCAGCCCGTTGGCCATTTCCGCTCTGCATGATCACCAACTCGACGACGCGCTCTTGATAATGATGGTCCATGCGCTTCAGGAATCGCCCGAACGCTGCCTTGCCGCGCTCGGTATTGCCTTGGTTGATGTCATGGCTGACCTCATCATGCAGCAGGGCCAGCATGCCTTCGTGATCATTGGCGTTAAAGCAGGCGTAGTAGCGTTCGATCGTATTCAGGGCGTTGGGGCTCATCGTAGTTCGGGAAGTCCTTGGGCGTTCAGATCAAGACGGGGTTCGTGATAGCCGTGGCAGGTGATGCAGGTGCTCGGCACTTTGTCGTCCGCGTGTTCGCCAGCGTGACATTGCCGGCAGTTGTCGATATCAGGCATCAACACCTGCGTGCTGCGATCCGACTCACGGGCTTTGTGGCAATCCTCGCATTTCATGCTGTCGTGCATACGATGCGAGAAGCGCGCTTTGGGAAACCATAATCCGGACACGCGCACCGGTGCCACGTCCAAATTGCCGAGTTGATCGGTCTTGACGGTGTGGCAATAGGTGCACGCATTGCTGTTGAACAAGTTGTCGATCGCCTGGCCGGCTTGTTGCCGCGACCAAGACAACGCCTCGGCACGCTCCTGCGGGGTGATGGGCTGACCCGGGCGGCGGCGTATCCGCACCACGGTTGGCGCATTCACATCATTGAAGCCGCCCTCCAACGCCTCGCGCGCAAAGAACTCTTCGATCTCGGCTTTCATCAGGGCGGGTTTGCCATGCGTGACCTGGCGATCTGCTTCGCGAATCGAGTACGTCAACCGGTGGCAGCGTTGGCAGTTCGCTTCAAAATCGATCGGGCGCAACCGCGCGCCGCCCGGCTCCGGTTGATGGCACGTCTCACACTTCAGAACCTCGTCACCATCCGGGCCTCGAATCCCCTCGGCGGCGAGATGCAAGTCATGCGGGAAATTCAAGCCGGAGTTTTCAGTCAGATCGCTGCTGGCCAACGCGGTGCGGATGGGGGTGAACTGGCCATCCACATTCCAGGCCGGCAGATTGACCATGAATCCGGGATGGTGCGTGCCGAAATCGGCTGCGTCCAGCTGTTTGTTCGCGTTTTTCTCGCGCGCGGGCAGGTCCCGGTGACAATCTGCGCACAACTCCTGATCCGCGCGCACCAACGCCTCCAGACCATTGTGATCGCGATGGCAGTGGGCGCAGTCGGCATCACCCAGGGTGCCTAACGCAAACCGCTTCTCATCGGCATGCGCGCCGACGTTGGCGTGACAGGTCTTGCACGCCGAGTCTTTGACGGTGGCGAAACCGCCGTCGTGACACATGGTGCAGTTCTCGCCGAAGAAATGGTGTGCAGACGCAAGCGAACCGGCCTGCCATGTGTCGCGCGAACCAATTGGCAATTTATCCAGCACCGGGCGCCCGGCCGGTACATAGTGAGCAAGCAAGGGCAGCAGCAGCGCGAAGAAGCCGACGCCCAGGAACAGAATCCACGATGGCCAGCGCTTGCTGAGGCGTGTTTCTGACAAAGTCAGCTTGCCGATGAAACGTTGCGCGTTGTCTTCGACTTCACTGGCCGCCATCGGGGTGATTTCGACGGCGCCATCGTAGTCACGCGGTGGTGCAATGAGTGTCAGTCGCGTACCACCGAGTTCGATCACCGCACCCGCGCCGACATCAGCGTCCTGGACGATCTGCCCGTTGACGCGCACGCCCGCAACAATCAGTGATTTGACGTGATAGCGGCCCTTACCCGTGACGGTTACCGCACAGTGCGACAGTGCCGCTCGCAAGTCGGGGAGGTAGATCGCTTGATCGGCGCCGCGACCAATCGTCAGCGTGTCGCCAAAGTGGATGTCCTCTTCAACGCTGCTGCCGGCTTTGGCTTGCTGGGTGACACGCAGGATCTGCCAACGCATCGCTCACCTCACCAATAAAAGAAGACAGAGATCACGTGCGCGCTCAATGCGGCCAGCAACCCAAACGACAACGGTATGTGCACATAGAGCCAGGCCTCCATCAGCGCCTGCAGTTGCAAGTCGCGGGTAATGCGACCTGTCAGCGAGCGCTTTCGCGCCAGCACATCGAGCAACTTCCGGAGCGCGTCGGCTTTGTTGTCGGCACTCCCGGCAGAAAGAAAATCGACCATCGCAAACATCGTCGACATCTCTTTTTTCGGTCCAGGCTGGGCCCCCTTCTCGCGCTGCTCCATGAACAGTTTGACCTGATCGAGCGCGTTGTCGGTTTCGGTGTCCGGGCGCATCAGCTTCTGGAAACCGCCGCCAATCTGGGTGCGTTCAATCGACCGCAGAACCACGGCGTGCACTTTCGGATCGACCGCGTCGGCCAACCCCAGTGCCTGGGCGTCCAGGTCGACAATTTCATCGAGCAGCGATTGCCGCGTTGCACTGTCGCGATTCCGGGTCATCATTGCCGGATACCGCACGTAGGCATAGACGCCAAAAAAGCCGCTGAAGATCACGCACAGCATCAATATCAGTGCCAGCGTGTGGATGTTCCAGCCAAGTTGAAAGCCACTATGCAGAAACGCGATCAGGATCAACGTCGTGCCGAGGTACACATGCGCCGACAACCAGCCGCGCAGCGTGCCCATCCGGCTGCTGTAGCTGCGCTTTCGGATGCCAAACCACATCAGCCACAGAATGAGCAGCGCACCAATCGTGCCCAGCGTGTAGCCAAGCCAGCTGCCGCCGTTGGGTACGCCGATGGGGTCATGCCAGACATACAACACGATGGCCAGGAGTGACAGCGTCAGGGAGACCCAGAGATAGCGATAGCGCGACGCATCGAAAATCGATTCATGCATGGGCATGGCAGCTCAGCTCCGGTCGCGTGCGTAGGACGGAAACTTCTCCGGCCCAATACGGATGGCGGCGCCGGTCGGACAAGCACGCACACAGGCGGGCCCGCCTTTGAGGTCTTTGCACATGTCGCACTTGACCGCCTTTTTCTCGCTGCCTTTTGCAGCTTTCGGATCATACGGCGCTTCGCCCGGGCCGGGGCCGTTGCCAAGCAACAGCCAGGACAGCAACCCCGGTTTATTGGGGGGCTTTGCGGCCAGATGAATCACGCCATAGGGGCAATTCCGCTCGCAGTTCCCGCAACCAATGCAGTTGTCGGCGATGAATACTTCGCCATTCGGGGCACGGTGAATCGCGTCCGGCGGGCAATCCTTCATGCAGTGCGGATGTTCGCAGTGTCGGCACGAGGTCGGGACATGGACGTTGGCAAACGTGGGTCCTGCCTCCCGGTCAAGGCGCGACGTGCCGCCGTGGGTTTCGGCACAGGCTTTCTCGCAGTTGTCGCAGCGGACGCACAACGCCTCGTCGATCAGCAGGATGTCGGTGGCCTCACCAGCACCCTGGGCAATCAGGAACGAGATGATGTCGCCACCTGCCGGCATCTGCTGCATGGCTAGATTGGACGCCGTGCGATTGGAGTATTCCGACTGCAGACGTGCTCGGAGCAGCGGGTCGCGCTGGAACAGGCGCTTGAACGCGTCGCCGTCCAAACGAATGGTCTCGGTGGCAATGGCAGCCTTGGCCGTGGCCGAACGACGATTGTCGCCCAGCAGCGCCATCTCGCCAACGTAGTTGCCAGCGGCAACGTAGGACAACACCACTTCCTTGCCGCCGATTTGCCGCGAGATCGTCAGCGAGCCACGCCGGATCAGATGCACGCAGTCGCCCACGTCGCCCTCATTGAACACCACATCGCCGGCCTTGAACTGCACGATGCGCGCGCTCTCGACGACCTCGTTGAGCCGTTCGATCGGCGACTCGGGCGTAAATCGGGATTGCAGCGCACGGGCAATGAACACCTTGTCGATTTCGCGCTTGACGGCCTCGACCGACTGAATCAATCGGTTCATCGAGCGCCGCGGTGTTTCAATCAGTACAGCGCCTGGCCCGGCCACCACCGTTGCCGCGCGGCGACGCCCCGAGATCAGACCCATTTCGCCAAAAAATTCGCCACGGCGGAGTTTGATGCGTTTGTTCTGCGCCGCATCGACAATCACCTCGACCTCACCTTCGACGATCGAATAGAACGTGTTCGTGTAGTCGTTCTTCTCGAACACGGGGGTGCCGGGGCGGGGCGCATGGATGTCGGAGTCGAGCAGAAATTCGCGCAACTGCAGCGGCGTGATTTGCGCCAGCAGAGGCACATTGCGCTGGATATCGGCAATGAATGCGTCGACGCTGCGGAAGTTCGGCACGTTCTTGAGCTTGTCGCGCAGCAAGGGCTCATCGGCGGGCTCGACTGTGCGGCCGAGAATGTACTCGACCACTTCATAGCCCTGGTTCATGGCCTGCTTGATCAGCGGATACCCGGCCAGCGCGCCGACGATATAGAGACCCGGGACATTCGATTCGTATTGCGGCGAGATCGCCGGCACAGCAGCTGGGTCTTTGTTCGGAAACTTGACGCCGCAGCCTTCGACAAACCCGCGCGGTGCCGACGCGCCGAGGCGGGCAATGACCCGGTCGATCAAAATCTGCGCGCGACCTTGTGGGGTCTGCAGCATCATGCGGCCTTTCTTGCGGCCAACGGTCAGCGCCTCCACTTTCTCCGGTGCTGTGTTGTAGTAGCACTGAATGGTGCCGTCCTCGATCGCCTTCAGAATGCCGCGCAGGTTGCCCTCCTTGGCGCGGGCGAATTCGTCACGACGGTTGATCACGATGACCGTGTTTTGCTTCGCGAGCGCGATCGCATTCTCGATGGCCGCGTCGCCGGCACCAATGACCACAATAGTCTCGCCTGAATAGGCGCCCGGATCATCGAGTTGATACTGGACGAAGGGCAGGTCCTCGCCCGGCACACCGAGTTTTCGGATGTTGCCCTGCAAGCCAATGCCGAGCACCACCCGGTCAGCCAGGAACTGGGCGCCATTGCCACACTCAAGCAGGAATCCGCCGCCAGGTTGCGCTTGGACTTTGGTCACCTCATGACCGTGACGGACATTGACATTCAGCCGGGCGACGCCGTCATTCCAGGCCGAAAGGATCGTCTCGCGACTACCGGCCTTGAACTCCAGCGGCGAACGAAGCGGCAGAATGCCGGGCTCGTCCATGACGTGCTTGCCCTTCTGGTAGCGGTAGATGGTGTTCGACAGATGCGGCTCGGCTTCGAGCAGCACATGCGAGACGCCGATCTCGGCAGCCCTGGACGCCGCACTCAGCCCACCCGGGCCAGATCCGACAATGGCAATTTGGAATCGCTCGGCCAAGGTCCACTCCGACAGGTTGCGGTAGGTCGCTAGGCTAGCCCGAACATTTCGTGGGCTGCAAGCGCGATTCGCAGCGGCTGGATGTCGGCTTGGTCGGATCGACTCAACTTGCGAGCTTGGTCAGGTGCTGCCAAAGGCCATAGCCGCTCAAGCCGATCACGAGCACGGCGACCAGGACGGTCATCAATTTGATTGGCAAGTGTTTTGCCAGCCAGGCTGCGAACGGCGCGGTCAGGAAGCCGCCCGCAACAATGGCCAGCACGTTGAGCCACGGGACCGAGCCAAAGTTTGCCGAGAACGCAAGCGTGGTCACCAGCGCGACCAAGAACTCGGCCGCGTTGGCCGTGCCGATCGCAAACCGTGGCGACTGGCCCTGGCCCATCAAGCCGGCGGTCGTGATGGATCCCCAGCCGCCGCCGCCAATCGCGTTCAGCGTGCCGGCAGCGAGACCTGTGCCAGCAATGCCCAGGGCATGGGGGAGTTTGGGAACGACCGGTCGAAACGCCCGATAGAGAATCAGAAAACCGAGCAGAACCAGATAGGCATTGACAAAAGGGAGCACGGCTTTGCCGTCGATCTGGCTCAGAATCAGCGCGCCGACCAAGCCACCGAGCATCCCGGCGATCACCAAGTGCCGGAACGTCCGCCGATCGACATTCTCGAACCAGGCGTGACTGGCTGCTGACGCCGCGCCGGTAGCAATCTTGGCCGCGTTCACGGCTGTGCTTGAGGCGATCGGCGGGACGCCGAGCGACAGCAGCACGGCACTGACGATCGGGCCAAAGCCCATACCGATAGCGCCATCAATGAGTTGGCCCAGGGCACCAATACCCAGCCAGAGCAGAAATTCCGAATCCATGACGGCATTCTACCGATCTCGGCCCGCCTGCTCCCGGCAGATTGGTTTGGTTGATATGCCTGGCCGTACCGAAGTCAGTCACTGCCGGACCGATCCGGGCGATGAAAGCGCGTTCAAACCTCCATGTTATCGACCTGACGAGTTGGAATGTGACCGCAGCAACCAGTTAACCGAGCGACTGCATTTTCCGCGCATCCACCCCCGGTTGGAGCCTTTGGCAGTTGGGTTCTGACAACAGCACGGGGCGTGTGGTCGAGGTTGGTTCGCGGCGGCCGGGACTCAATGCGAAATCCTTCACAATGTGCTTGAACAAGGGGATTTCACAACGATACGATGCGAATCGGGAATTGCCATTGTGGCAAGTTGACGCGGGGAAGGTTATGACGAGTGGAACAGGCGGGCTGCCGCAGCGCAGCCTGGAGAACGGTCGTGCATGGATGCGCCGGGTAGTGATCTGGGCGGGCGTGCTGTGCTGCGGCACGGTTTCGGCCGCGGTCGAGATCAATCAGGTTCTGGACGATGGCGCACAGAAGGGTCAGGTGCCTGAACGCGCTGCGGCGCCTTTCACGCTACCCGCCGGCCTCAAGTACGCGCAGCCGATCTTCCCCGCTGGACAAGGCTATGCCAGCGAAGTGGAGCCGAATGGCACTTCGGCCACGGCGAGCCCGCTCGCCAGCACAGATCTGGTCGTCAAGGGCGATCTGTATCCGAACGGCGATATTGACTTCTACAGCTTCACCGCCAATGCGGGTGACCGCGTCTACGCGGCAACGATGACGTCGGCGTCAGCCGGAAGCAGTACCGACAGCCAGCTCAGATTGTTCGCGTCGGACGGCACCACACTCATTGAATTCGACGATGACAACGGCTCGTTTGCGGGCCTCTCGTCATCCATTGCCGGTGCGACCATTCCGACCACGGGCACTTATTTCTTGCGGGTCAACGATTTTACCGCTGGCACCACGTCCGAGCGCCCGTACGAGTTGCACCTCCGCGTGCAATCCGGTGCGCCGACGCCGGAAGTCGAGGCGAATGACACGCCGGCTACGGCCAATGTCCTGCCCGCCAATGGCTGGGTTAGTGGTACCCGCAACCCGGCAGCCGCGACCGAGCAAGACTGGTTCAGTTTTCCCCTAAACGCCGGTGATACGGTCTTTCTGAGTCTGGATGTGGATCCAGAACGCGATGGCGTGAGCTGGAACGGCCGCCTGGGCTTTGCGCTCTTCGGCGATGCCGGCAACCAGATTCTCGTGGTCGACGACGCGGGAACGGGCGATGTTTCGCCCGTTCCGAATCTGCCGTCGGAAGCCTTCTTCATGACAGTCAAGACGGCCGGTACTTACTTCGCATTTGTGGATTCCGCGTCGGCCGCCGTTGGTGGCGCCACCTCGACCTACCATTTGAGCGTCAGTGTGCGCCCGGCGACCCAGGAAGGCGTCAACTGCACCACCTACATGTCGACGGATGTGCCGAAGACGATTGGCCCGGGTACGGGACTCGTGTCGTCTACGCTGACGATCCCGGGCAACCCGCGGATTGCCGATCTGGACGTCGATCTGGTGCTGAATCATGCGCTGATGCAAGACATCGACGCGCACTTGCGCTCGCCTGCAGGCAGCGACAACGGCCTGTTTACCGACATTGGCGCCGCCGCGACCGGTGGCCAGACCCAGATGGATGTGGTGTTCGATGATGAGGCCGGAATTCCACCGGCGTTCACCTCATTTCGCGGTACGCAATTGAAGCCGGAGAACAATTCAACGGCCGGCACGGCCAGCACCTCGGGTGCGTATCGGTTGTCGCATTTCGATGGCCAGAATGCCGGTGGCACGTGGACTCTGGACCTGCGCGACGACACCGCTGGCGCCAACGGCGGCACGCTCACATCGTGGGGCTTGCGTGTGTGCGAGCCGGTCCCCGCACCAACGTGCGCGCCTGGCTTCACGACCCAGACGGTTTACACCACCGATTTTGAGTCGGGATCCGCCGGCTTCACGCATTCAGGCGCGCAGGACGAATGGGAGCTCGGTCTGCCCGCAACCGTGGCAACGACCACGGCGAATCCGATCGCGCCGTTCTCAACGTGCAATAGCGGCGTGAACTGCTGGAAAACCGATCTCGATAACACGTACAACGCCAGCAGCAATCAGGACTTGCTCTCGCCGAATGTCAATTTGGCTGGCTTGAGCCCGCCCGTGGTCGTGACGTGGGCGCAAAGTCATCAGGTCGAGACGGCGAACTTCGATCACTTCTTTGTCGACTTCCAGCAAGTTGGTGGCGCCACGCCGGTGCGCCTCTTCGATTGGAAGGACCCGACCTATATCAGTGCGTCATCCGGAACCGGCAACCCACAGGTCAACATTGGCAGCGCGGCGGGCTGGGGCGTGTTCTCGCGGCGGGCCGACAGTCTTGCGGGTCTGAATACAGAATTGCGGTTTCATGTGGACAGCGATACCTCGGTGCAATTCGCTGGCTTGGCGGTTGACGATGTGACCATCACCGCCTGCCGAGCGTTGTCGGCGGATCTGTCGATCACGAAGACTGACGGCGTTGCCAGTGCGGTTCCTGGAGGGTCGGTCACCTATACGATCACGGCTTCGAATGCGGGGCCCGACCCCGTCACTGGGGCGACCGTGGCGGACACGTTCCCAGCCATCCTTACCTGCAACTGGACCTGCGTGGGTGCCGGTGGTGGCACCTGCACAGCGTCTGGCTCCGGCAATATCAACGACACGGCGGTGAATCTGCCGGCTGGCGGCAGCGTGACTTACACCGCGAGCTGTGCAATCAGCGCCAGCGCGACGGGTACGCTCAGCAATACGGCGACGGTGAGCAGCGGGATTACAGACCCGAATCCACCCAACAACAGCGCAACGGATACCGACACCCTGACCCCGCAAGCCGATCTGTCAATCACCAAGACCGATGGTGTGACCAGCGTCGTGGCAGGGGGCTCGGCGACCTACACGATCACGGCCAGCAATCCGGGCCCGAGCAATGCGCCGGGCGCGACGGTCGCTGATACCTTCCCGGCCTCGTTGACCTGCACCTGGACCTGCGTTGGCGCCGGTGGCGGCACCTGCACGGCGTCCGGCAGTGGCAATCTCAACGATTCGGCCAATCTGCCGGCGGGCGGCAGCGTGACGTATACGGCCTCATGCGCGATCAGTGCGGCGGCGACTGGAACGTTGAGCAATACGGCGACGGTGGCGGCGCCGGCAGGTGTCACGGATCCGAACGCGGGCAATAACTCGGCGACTGACAGCGACACGATTGCGGTCGAGGCGGACCTGTCGATCACGAAAACCGATGGCGTGACATCCGTGACGCCTGGCGGTTCGACGACTTACACCATCACGGCCAGCAACGCCGGCCCAAGCAATGCGCTGGGCAGCACGGTCGCGGATACGTTCCCGGCATCGCTGACGTGTTCATGGACGTGCGTTGGCGCGGGCGGTGGCACGTGTACCGCCGCGAGCTCCGGGAACATCAACGACTTGGTGAATTTGCCTGCTGGCGGCAGTGTCACGTATACCGCATCGTGCACGGTCAGCGCCTTGGCCTCAGGGTCACTGACCAACACGGCAACCGTTGCCGCTGCGGGCGGTGTGACCGACCCGACGCCCGGCAACAACAGTGCGACGGATACCGACACGATTGCATTGAACGCCGATTTGGCGATCACCAAGACCGACGGCGTGACGACTGCAACACCGGGCGGCTCGGTGACCTATACGATCACGGCCAGCAATGCCGGTCCGAGCGCTGCGTCAGGGAGCACGGTTGCCGACACGTTCCCGGCGGCGCTGACCTGCACCTGGACCTGCGTTGGTGCAGGTGGCGGCACCTGTACGGCTTCAGGCTCTGGCAACATCAACGATACGGTGAATCTGCCCATTGCCGGCAGCGTGACGTACACCGCCAGTTGCACGATCAGTGCAGCGGCGACTGGTTCGCTGGTCAACACTGCGACGGTGACTGCGCCAGCGGGGGTCTCAGATCCAACGCCGGCGAACAATTCCGCCACGGATACCGACACCCTCGCGGTTAGCGCCGATCTGGCGATCACGAAGACCGATGGCCAGACCACCGTGGCCCCTGGCGCGACCCTGACCTACACCATCGTCGGCACCAACAGTGGCCCGAGTGCAGCCGGCGCGACCGTCGCCGATGCTGCTCCAGCCGAGTGCGCGAGCTTCAACTGGACCTGTGCGGCAACCGGCAGTGCGACCTGCACGGCGAGCGGCAGTGGCACCATTGGTGACACGGTGTCGTTGCCAGTCGGCGATACCGTGACCTACACGGCGACCTGCGTGTTGAGTGGTGCCGTGGTCAACGCGACAGTGTCCAACACGGCCACGATCAGCGTCACGGGTGGTGGCAGTGATCCGAATCCGGCCAACAACTCGGCAACCGATCAGACTCAGGTCAGCGGTACGCCGGATGTGACGGGCACGAAGTCGGTGACCGGCACGTTTGTCCCGGGTGGCGCGATTACGTACACGATCGTGTTGACCAACGCTGGCAATGGCGCGCAAGCGAACAATGCTGGGTTCGAGTTCGTGGATGTGTTGCCTGCTGGCATCACCGGCGGCACGCCCACTGCCAGCCTCGGCACCGTCACCAATGTCGCGAACACGATCAATTGGGACGGCACGCTGGCGGGTGGCGCTTCGGTGACCATCACCATTCCGGCGACGATCAACAGCAATGCGAGCGGCACCATCCTGAATCAAGGCACGATCAATACCGATCTGGATGGCAACGGCAGCAACGAAACGGTGCGTGTCACCGATGACCCGAATCTGGTTGGACCGAATCAGGCTACGGGAATCAACATCGCAGCCACCGTCCCGGCGCTGGACCGAGTTGGCCTCATCCTGCTGGTGCTGACGCTGCTGGGCTTTGCCTGGCAGCGTGGTCGGAATCTCTCGTAAGCCACTGAACCCGCGCGTCTGGCGATTCCGCCAGGCGCGTTCGGGATAGCGCAGCAAGGAAAATGCCCGCCTGTTGCGGGCGTTTTCTTTGGTGGCATCGCTCGCGGCGGACGGGCGGCCCGATGCCGAGACGGTTGGGGTGCGCAACGCTTGACTACGATCAACTCTGACACGGCGGCGTTGCCCGAGAATGCTGAGATCAGCGTGCGAGGTCGATGCTATGAGTGACTTGGTTTGGACTCAGGATTTGTCTGTCGGGATTGAAGCCATCGATCGTCAGCATCGCATGTTGATTGATGCCATCAACGATTTGCAGGCATCCGCCGGTGGCACCAATCGGCTCCTGACGAGCACGGTTCTGAAGAAGCTCGTCGCCTATGTCACGCTGCACTTCACGTTTGAAGAGGCCTTGATGCAGTGCCACAGCTACGATGGTCTGTCTGAGCATCGTCATGATCACGGCCACTTCCGCAATCAGATCGCTGGCTTTCAACGCCGCTACGAAGGCGGTGATAGCAGCGTGGTCAACGAACTCGCCGCGTTCCTCAAAGCGTGGCTGCGTGATCACATCATGGTTGAGGACAAACGCTACGGCATTGACCTGCGTGCGAAGGGCGTGTGTTGACAGGGGGATCACCGCGCAACCGGGTCCGTAAGGCCCAAAGTCGGTTCAGGCTTGCGTTAGCGCGCCAACCACCCGCCGTCCACGGGCAGCACCACGCCATGCACATAATCGGATGCAGGCGATGCCAAGAACACCGCCGCGCCCGCCAAGTCAGCAGGAATGCCCCACCGCCCCGCAGGAATTCGCGCCAGGATATCGCGGTTGCGCTGCGCATCGTTGCGCAATGCTTCGGTGTTGTCGGTCGCCATGTAGCCGGGGGCAATCGCGTTCACGTTGATGCCTTTGCTGGCCCATTCGTTCGCCAGCAGGCGCGTGATGCCGGCCAATCCCGATTTGCTCGCCGTGTACGACGGCACGCGAATGCCGCCCTGAAAGCTCAGCATGGATGCCACATTGATGATCTTGCCGCGACCAACCTGGACAAAATGACGACCAGCCGCCTGAGCCAGAAAGAACGCCGATTTCAGGTTTAGGTCGATCACCGCATCCCAATCGTCTTCGGTGAACTCCAATGCATCGGCGCGTCGGATGGTGCCGGCGTTATTGACCAGAATGTCGAGTCGGCCATACTGATTCAACGTATCGGCAATCAAGCCGGGGATCGGCTTGGTGCTCGTAAGATTCGCCTTCAGCGCCAGGCAACGGCGGCCGAGGGCTTCGACTTTGGCGACGGTGTCGCTCGCATCGGTGCTGCAGGTTGCCACAATATCGGCACCCGCTTCAGCGAGCGCTAGCGCAATGCCCTGGCCCAGGCCTTTGTTGGCGCCAGTCACCAGAGCGACCTGTCCGGTCAGAGCAAAGGAAATCGTCATGAGACGGTCACTTCAGCTGGCAGAGATCGAGTTGGCACATGTCGGTGTAGTCGAGATTCTCGCCACCCATCGCCCAGATGAAACTGTAGTTCTGCGTGCCGGAGCCCATATGGATCGACCACGGCGGTGACACCACCGCTTGCTCGTTTGCGACCACGATATGGCGCATGTCAGCCGGGTCGCCCATGAAATGCATGACGCGCTGATCGGCTAGGTCGAAATAGAAATACACCTCGGAACGTCGGTCATGCAGATGCGGCGGCATGGTGTTCCAGACGCTGCCGGTATTTAGGATGGTCAGTCCCAACAGCAATTGGCAGGACTGGCACGTTGCGGGCACGATGTACTGGTAAATGGTGCGTTCGTTGGACGTTTGCAAGCCACCGCGCTGTAACGGCACTGCTTGTTCAATCGAAATGTGTTTCAGCGCATAACGGGCATGGGCTGGTGTCGAGACGAGATAGAAGCGCGCCGGATTGTCCGCGCTTTCCGACTCAAATTGCACCTCCTGGCTGCCCATGGGCACATAAAGCCCATCTTTGGGTGCCAGACGAACGCGCTCGCCATCCACGGTCACAAAGCCAACGCCCTGGCTAATGTTGACGATGCCGAGTTCCCGACGCTCGAGAAACGCCTTGCCCTTGGCGGAATTGGGCTCGGTTTGCACGGGCAACGCGACCGCAGCAGTGGTTGGGGCAGCGCCACCGACCACGAAGCGCTCGTAATGCAGATAGTCGAGGCGAACCTCGCCCGGCGCAAACAAGTCCGGCAACAAATATCGGTCCCGCAATTGATCGTTACTGGCTCCGGCCATCATGTCCGGGTGGGTGGCATGCACAACGCGCTGAAACATGATTGACTCCAAAATGACTACCGGTGTCATTTTGCCCGGATCGCAGCGTTTGAGCAAGCAAAGACGGTTGGTCCCGCCGCAATGGCAGCCCAGCCCCCAATCCCGTAGGGGCAGACCTCTGTGTCTGCCAAGCCCAAGAACTCGAGGAGGCGCCCCGCGTTTCTGCACAGCCACGATCAATCGCTCTAAGGAGGGTCTGAATAAGTCCATCCTGGACTTTCAGACCCGCACTGAGTCCGGCACATGTCCGGACTCAGTGCTCCAGAATCAAGCACTTGCGTGCTTGATTCTGGGCGGGCCATCCACGGCCCGCATCGCCTCTGAACTTGTTCAGAGGCTCCCTAACCAGTCATTCCCTTGGGGGCTGGCTTGAGTCGCGGATTACGAGATGGGGACTGACCGTGATGGCCGCGTTGCCTTCCGGATTCGACTGGCGATCCTTGGTTAACACCAAGCTCGCCGCTTGCCGGCCAATTTCGCGAACGGGGAGGTGAATGGTCGTCAAGGGCGGCCAGAGTTGGCTCGCCAACGGACTGTCGTCGTAGCCGATCACCGTCAGATCGCCAGGGATCGACAGACCCATCCGTTGCGCCGCCTTGTAGACGCCGGCCGCCATCTCGTCGTTACACGCAAAGATGGCGGTCGGGCGGGGCTCCCGGCGCAGCAGCGCTTCGGCGCCCGCGACGCCAGACTCGAAGGTATAGCCGCCTTCGTAAACTGCTTCGTCGGTCAGTGCGATGCCGCGCCGGGCCAGACCGTCGCGGAAGCCGCCGCCGCGCTCGATAGACGAGCGATATCGCTTCGGGCCCGTGATCAAACCCACGTACCGATGCCCGAGTGATTCCAGATATTCAGCCACTTCGCTGCCGGCACGCCGATCATGGGTCATGACCATACGGCTCGCATCGTCCAGGGCCACCGATGCAATACGCACATAGCGCACGCCCAGGTCCTGCAGCATTTCGGCAAGCGCCTGGTCTTCAGAGACACGCGGGATCAAGATGACCGCATAGAGCTTCTGACGTTGCACAAAATGGCGGATCCCATCGATGTAGTCGGCACGCTTGCTGTCACAAGGATGCACGACCAGTTCAAAGCCCGAATCGCGGAGTGCATCGAGCACGCCGTATTGCATGTTGACGATGTACTGCGCGGTCGGATTGTCAAACACCAGACCAATCAGAAACGAGTGCCGGAACGCCAGCCCACGCGCCTGGGGATCGGGCGTGTAGTTGAGTTCCGTCATCAGCGCTTTGATCTTGTCCCGAGTCTCGGGATGCACCAGTTCCGAGCCGTTGATAACACGCGACACCGTCTTTTTCGAAACGCCGGTCAACCGCGCAATATCGCTGATTGTGGTCGCGCCGCTACCGAAGGACCTGGCTGCGATAGGCTCCGCGCGCGCGTCGGGTGGCGTCGGGTCGATTGTGGCCATTCGAGTTCGTCGACTCATGCGCGGGCGTCTGGGCGGGATCGGCATAGTCTAGCAGTCGGGCCAGTTGGACTGATGCATCAGGACCGCAACGCGGCCGGTAACCACAGCGACAACGCTGGAAACAGCGTCACCAACAGCAGCACCGCGCCCGCAGCGAGATAGAACGGCCAGATACTGCGCAGCGCCTGGCTGATCTCGATCCGGCCAATGGCAGCGCCCACGAACAGCACGGAGCCCACCGGCGGCGTGATCAAGCCGATGCCGCCAGCGAGAATCAAGACCACGCCAAAGTGGACCGGGCTGATCCCAAATGCCTTGGCAACCGGCAGAAAAATGGGCGTGCAGATCAGGATCAACGGTGCGAGATCCATGAACGTCCCAAGCACCAGCAAGGTCACGATGATGGTGAGCAGCACGGTGATCGGTGTATCGGCAATCGCCTGTAAGGCAGACACTGCGAGCGCCGGAACCTGCAGGTAAGCGAGCAGCCAGCCAAACAGCCCGGCCGCGGCGATGACAAACAGGATATTGCCCGTCGTCTTTGCGGCATGCAAACACGCATCGATCAGTGCCGGGCCGCGCAGGCTCCGGTAGACGAGCACGGTGACAATCAAGGCATAGCAGACCGCCACCGCAGCGCTTTCAACCGCCGTGAAAATGCCGGCCCGAATGCCGACAAAAATCAAGATCACCAGCAACAAGCCGGGCAGCGCCGCGACCAACCGGGTAAACACCACCGCAAAACCCGGAAAGGCTTCCACGGCATAGCCGCGGCGGCGCGCGAGCCACCAGCCGGTCAGCATCATCGCGGCCGTCATCATCAGCGCCGGCACGATGCCTGCGGCAAACAGATCAGCGATCGACAACCCGCCTCCGGCTGCCGCCGAATACAGAATCAGATTGTGCGAAGGGGGCACCAACAGGGCCACCAGCGCAGCGCTGACGCTGACGTTGACGGCGAAATCGCGATCGAATCCGCGTTTGACCATTTGCGGAATCATCGCGCCACCGACCGCCGACACGTCGGCAATGGCCGATCCCGACACGCCGCCAAAGAACAGATTCGAGAGCACATTGACTTGTCCGAGCCCGCCACGCAGATGGCCGACCAGACTGCCCGCCAGACCAATCAGCCGCTCCGAGATGCCACCGCGCAGCATCAGCTCACCGGTAAAGATAAACAGCGGAATCGCAATCAACGTGATGCTGCCCGCACCGGCCCCCAACTGCTGACTGACCAGGATCAACGGCAGATCGAGATGCCAGATCGTCAATGCCGACGCAACCGCCAATGCATAGGCAACGGGCACGCCCAGCATCAGGAGCAGCGCAAAACTGCCAAACAGAATCAGCACATCACTCATGACGCGGCACCTTGCCCGGACCAAATCTGCGGCAGCGCAAACAACGCCATCAGTGCGCCGCCCAATGCCAAGGGCACGAACGCGGCGCTCTGGGGCAGCATGGTGCCGGCCATTCGAATATCGAAACCTTCAACGGCAAGGGTGCCGGCGCCGATGGTCATGGCAACCCCAATCACAAGCACGCAGGCGGCGCTCAGCCGATGGCATGCGCGCTGCCAGAACATCGGCAGCAGTGCGACCAACAGCGGGAACCGAAAGTGCCCATGCTGATGGACTGAAGCGGCTGCACCGAACGCCAGCGTTGTGGCCAATAGAATGAGGGTAAGTGGCTCGGTCCACGGCGGGGCATGGTGCAGTACATAGCGCGCGAACACTTGCCAGGTTTGGGTGATGGCCATGCCAGCGAGCGCCAGCGCGGCTGCGCCATTGGATAGTCTTGCGAGTTGATCGAGCTTCTGCAGGCCTCGGTTCGCGTCGGTGTTCATCAGTCTGCCTCGGAGCCGATCGTTGCAATCATGTCTGCCAAATCCGGGTGTTGCCGATACTCAGCCAGTACCGGTGCCGAAGCCGCCACAAAGGCCTCGCGGTCAACCGCCTGAATCTGGACCCCGGCCGATTCGATCGTCCGACGCGACTCGGCTTCGCCAGCGTCCCAGCGGTCGCGAAACACTTGCACAGAGCGCGCTGCAAGTTCGCGAATCAGGGCCTGGTCATCAGGCGACAGGGCGAGAAAGTTGCGACCTGACATCAAGAGCACGTCGGGCGCGAACGAGTGCTCAGTCTCCGACCAATAGCGCGCGATTTCGAATTGGCGGCTGCTCTGGAAGCTGCGCACGTTGTTCTCGGCACCATCGATCAGGCGTGTCTCCAGCGCTGAAAACACATCGCCGTAAGGCAAGGGCGTCGGATTGGCGCCGAGCGCGCTCATCAGTTTCAAGAAGATGTCGGAGGGCGGAATTCGGAGCTTCAGGCCAGCCATATCGGCAGGCCGCACAATGGGGCCCTTGGTGCTGTACACCGAGCGCGCACCGCAGTCGAAGATCGCCAGGCCGACCAGGCCGCGGGCGTTGAATCCGTCCAGCACTTGCTTGCCAATCGGGCCATCGATGATCCGACGCAAATGCGCCTTGGACTGAAACAGATACGGCAGGCCGAGCGGAATCGTCAGCGGAAACGCGTTGTTGAGTGCGCCGGTATAGACGCGGGTGATATCGATTGCACCGTGGCGTGCCATATCGATCTGATCGAGCTCACGACCCAGCTGTCCGGAGTGATAGGCCTCGATGCTGAGGCGACCATCGGTTGCGCGCGCGAGCTCTTGACCAATCCAGCGCACCGCTTCAACGCTCGGATAGTCGGACACGTGAACATCGCTGGCGACGAGCCGCTTGCCCGTCTGAGACGCCTGCGCGCCAGGTCGTGCGGTGAGGCACGCCGCACCCGCAAGCCCGAGCAGAAACGTGCGTCGGGAAGGCGTCATGATGCCTCCGCCTCGGGCATCGGTGTTGCCGGAATGCCGCGCGCTGTCAGTTCGCCGATCCCGTCAAATACCAGGCGCGCCTGCTGATTCGGGAGAATGTCATGGATTCCGGTGGCAGCGCCCGTTGACACCAGCATGCCCGCCTTCAGGGGGCGGTGTCGCTTCGCGCCCCGATTGAGAGCAAATGCCAGTGCCGCCGCTGGACCGCCGGGCAGAAACCAGCCGCCGCCTTGCCCCACCAACGCGCCGTCGACATAGGTCGAACAGTTCAGCCGGAGGAGATCAAGGCTATGCCACGATGGGATGTCAGGGCCGACAAACACCCCGGCATTGTTACCGAAGTCAGACACTACGATGGCCGGGCCCAGGGCATTGATGGTCGCCAAGGGACTACCCGCCAGTTCGATCCCGATATGAAAGCTGCCCGCCAATTGCAGCGCTTCCTCGGGGGTGTAGTCGGAGCGTTGGGGGTCGGCGTCGGTGCCCAGCACGAAAATGTATTCGGCCTCGACCGCGGCAAAGCCATCTTGGATCACCGGGAGCTCGGCTGTTTGCCCGGGCTGCAGCCACAGACATTGGCGCTGGAACACCGGGCCCATCAAGCGATCCTCGCCCATGCGCGCAAGCCAGAGATCGGGAATGCGCCCGACCTTCCAACCACAGAGCTGGTCTGGCCATAAGCCAATCGCCTGATCTTGGCGCTGGTAGGCCGTTTCCAGATTCTCCGGCAGCGGCCCGGGATAGTGGGTCAATGCCAAAGCACCCCGGCGGGCGGCAACAAACCGACTCGCTACGCCAAGGCTCTCGGACACGGTTTCAGTTACGCGATACGACTCGGTCACGTCTAAGCTCCAGTCAGGCATCCAGGACGGCCGGGCGCAGACCTGGAAGCTGGTTTCCTGTATAAAGGAAACCGGTGTCATTTACAACGCGCACTGCACCACTGCCATGCTTTGCCACAGAACCAAAGGCCGCTGAACATGTCCGAGATGCCCTTGAACCCGATCTCCCAACGCCGTTCCCACCAGCATGTGTCGACGCCTGCTGCTGATCCCGTCCGCCGACTGGAGCGCTGGCTCGTTCTGATTGCTGCCGCGCTCGCGATTTGGGGGCTGATGCCCCGCGTGGAAGCCGCAGAACGGGCGTTTCCTGGCGCTGTTGGTTGGGCAGCCGAGACACCAGGCGGGCGCGGCGGGCAGGTACTGCGAGTGACCACGCTCGCGACCGATGGGCCTGGCAGTTTCAAGGAAGCGCTGAACACCAAAGGCCCCAGAATCATCGTGTTCGAAGTCGCTGGTGTCATTGACCTGCGCCTTGCTGAGTGGGCCATTACTGAGCCATTCTTGACCATCGCTGGACAAACAGCGCCGCCCCCAGGAATTACCTTGATCAAAGGCGGGCTGACCATTGCCACGCATGACGTGGTGATCCGGCATCTCCATATCCGGCCGGGCGAGGGCGGTCTGAAGAAGCACGCGGGCGTCGACTTTGATGCGATCACCACGGTCGCCGGTGCGAAAGATGTGATCATTGATCACAACTCACTGACCTGGGCGAGCGACGAAAACCTTTCCGCGTCCGGTGCCCGCTTCATTGGTGACGGGCCAGACGCATGGCGGGAATTTGTCAGTCATCGCATCACGTTCTCGCACAACCTGCTTGCAGAGGGACTGGCGCATTCGATTCATGCAAAAGGCGAGCACAGCAAGGGCAGCCTGATTCATGACAACGTCACCGACATTGTGATCATCGGCAATCTGTACGCGCACAACTATGAGCGGAGCCCGCTGTTCAAGGGCGGTACTCGTGGGCAGGTCATCAACAACTTGATCTATGACCCCGGACAGCGCGCGATTCACTACAACCTGATCGCGGAAGAATGGTATGGGCATGAATACTTGACGGGGCAGATCAGTGTCCGCGGCAATGTGCTGCGCGCCGGCCCGTCTACTGAGCCGCTCGCCCTGTTCATGTTTGGGGGCTCTGGGGATCTCGAACTATTTCTGGACGACAATCTGGCGTTTGATCGCATTGGTCGCGACCTGCCCCAGCTGGGGCGCTATAACGCCGGTCGCGCCAAGTTGATCGATCTGAAGGTCGCGCCGAAGTTGCCGCCTGGTGTTCGCGTGATGTCGGCGCGTGAGGTCGAGGATTGGGTGGTCGCCGAAGCCGGTGCGAGGCCTTGGGATCGCGATGACATTGACCGCCGAATTGTGGCCAACGTGATGGAAGGTCGTGGTCACATTATCGATGATGAGGCTGCTGTGGGCGGCTATCCCGTCATTGCCGAAGTCCGCGCACCGTTCGTGCCAGAGGACTGGGATCTCGGCACCATGGAGCCGAAGAAACCGCTGCCGCGTCGACCGCCGCCGAAGTGAGTCGCGCTCGGAGATCGCTCGCCGCAAGCTTGATTCGGGCCTGCAGGCCCTCTCATCAAACACGCAATGACCGAAAGGCCTACAGAGGGTAACGAGTCTTGCCGCCAGCAAGCGTAGGAACGAGGGTTTTTGTGGGAGCGGCTTCAGCCGCGAACCAATCTTGCGACGCGTCTATGCAGGCGACCAGGCAAAACGACAGGCTACAAATCGACAAGCTATTTGCGGGACAGGACACTAGCTGAGCGCTAAGTATCAGGCCAAAGCAAATCGATGTGCGAACGCAACTCGGCCTGCAACGGGCGCTGAGCCAACGCCGAAAACCGCGCCGGCCCACGAACACCGTCCAGCACGAAACGCGCTTCATTCGGCGTCAACCACGCCCGCGATCCATCGATTGCCTGGTAGCTCATCTCCGTAAACGCATCGGGATGAACGTGTCGGCCCATCCAACAATTCAAGAACGCTGCCATGCCGACTGCCTCCGGATCACCATAGCGACCATCGGTAAAGTCCCGAGTCGGACGCCAAGCCCGCGCGAGATGCACTGAGCCATCTTGAATCTTGCGATCAGCAGTCAGCCGACAATTCCGAAACACCAGCCCAAGCGGCGCAGATCGTGGGGTGCTTGGTGCGGTCACACAACCTTGTGCGGCACCAGCATCCGGGCGGTATCGCGAATGAATCTGGCAGCCGTTGAGTAGCGCGGTGCCGCCGCCAAAGACGAAATCCACACTGCCTTCGATTCGGCAACTATCGAAGCGATGACCGCCGCCTTCGACCCACAGCGTGTCCTGGTGACCGCAGAGCGTGACCGCTTGCAAGCGCGCATTGGCAGCCGCATCGGTCAGGCGCAGCGCGACGGCCTGGAGACCATTTGGACCGCGTGGATCGGCAGCGAGCTGTCTGCGGGCGCCCACGTAGTCGAAGTCGTTTGCGATCGTCAAATGCTGCGCGGCAAAGCCTGGCGCGGCGATGGTGACACTGGCAGAGGCCGCCGTGCCAAGCGCTTGTCCATTCGCATCCAACGAGCCAGCCGAGTCGCCAACTACGACCGAAGTTTGATCCTGACCTGCGCCGACCAACGTCACGTTCGGTCGCTCGATTAGGATCTTTTCCCGCCAGATTCCAGGCGCGAGGTAAATGAAATAGCGCTGGCCGCCGCGGGGAGCAGCGGCCAGCGCAGAGGCCAGGTCAACGAACAAAGGCCCAAAAGCCGCATCATCCGGTTTACGCGAGACCACGGCACCATAACGTGGCGCCCGCGCCAGTGGAGGGACGGATGCTGCGGATTGTCTGCAGGCAATGGCTAGACCGAGCAGAGCAATAAAGGAGCGGCGGGACAACGCGCCAGCAGTGATGAGATCAGCGTGCTGGCGCATTGGCTACGTCACTCAGAACTTCACACGCACACCAACAATGTAGACGCGACCGGTCTGGTGATACACGACGACGCGATCACCTTCCGAATCGACCCACTGGTCATTGAACTCGTTGCTGAGATTCAGGCCTTCAAACGTGAACTCAACCTTGTCGTTCAACTTGTATGATGCCGAAGCATCGAACGTGGTCGTGCCCTTGGTGCCTTCGACGTCGTTGCCATCGCGGCCGGGGACCGTCGTCAGATAGTCGCTGCGATACGCTGCCGAGACTCGGGCGCCGAAGCGCTCGCCTTCCCAGTACAACGTGGCGTTGAATGCATCTTCCGACAGGCCCGTCAGGTTCTCCCGCGCCGCGAGTGCACCCGTCGCGGTCAAGTAGTCGATCTTCGACGACACATGGGTGTGGTTCAGCTGCACACCCGTGTTCGCGAGGAATCCAGGCAGGAAGCTGAGCGGCTGCTGATACGAGATTTCGTAGCCGCGCAGCGGGCCGCCAGGGGTGTTGACTGGGAACGTGAATTCCCACGAATCGGTCGCATTGGTGTTGGTCGGACGCAGGCTGTCGGGGAGACCGAATGGATTCTGGTCGAACGTACCCGTAGCACGCGTCGTCTGCACGAAACTATCGATGTCCTTGTAGAAGTAGGCAACCGACAACAGCGACTCTTCGGCAAAGTACCACTCCAGTCCCAGATCGTACGTCTTGGCACGGAACGGTTCCAACAGCGGATTCTGGCCGGAGATCGTGCGTGACGAACCTGACACCGAGATATTCACGCCCGGTGCGAGATTGCCAAGACCCGGACGCGCCATGACTTTCGCAGCGCCAAACCGGAGCACGAGCTCGTCGTTCAAGTCCCACTTCAAGTTCAGCGAGGGCAGCGTGTCGCTGTAGCTGCGATCCACGGTGATCAGCGTCGCCGCTCCAGCGATCACGCCAATGCCCGTTGAACTTTGATCGGTCTCCACTTGCCGCACGCCAAAGCTGCCGGAGAACGGGCGACCCATCAGCTCGGTTTGGAAGTTCGCTTGCAGATAGCCCGACAACGATTCTTCGCCAACGCTGTTGTTGTTGCCTCGTGCCGCGTCTGTCGACAAGCGGAACGTGCCACAGTTGCAATAGATGTCGAGCAGGTCTGCGAACGCGTCCAGATCCGGAATCAGCCAGGACGTCGGCGTGCCGCCCGAAACGTTCAGATCGCTGAAGCCGATCAAACGGGTGAGGTTGGTCAACGAACTGCCGGCCGGTAGTCCGGGAACCGACGTTTCCGAGGTCCGGCGGAGCTCGGTGGTATCGAACGTGTAGTCCTTCCAGCTCAGACCGCCCTTGAAGTTCCAGGTGTAATTCGGTTCGAACGTCAGATCGAAACGGGCCGTGTGGAAGTCGTTGTCGGCCGTTTGCGGGCGCAGACGGACCTCAGAACCTTGGCTGTTCGGCGCGGTGTTGAGCCAGCCCCAGTTGGCCGGATCGGTGACATCGAAGCCGTAGTTGAAGATCGGCATGCGATCATCATTGCGATAGTCGTAGCTGTAGCCGTTGACGTTCGCACGGTCGAGCGTGATGGTAGTCTGAATCGGATTCCGGAACTTCGAGCCGGACGCACCGACCATCGCATCAAGGCGCCAGGACTCGTTGAACTGATGTCCGAGCTCCAGGTTGTATTGCGTAAATCGGGTGGTCAGTTCGTCGTAACGCGACTCGGCACGCAGATCGACGTTATCGAACACACCGTAAACCAGATTGCCATGCTCATCGATCTCGCCATCGCGAACGATGGTTTGTGGCTTACCATTGCCGGCTCGCGAAAAGCTCTGAGCCTGCAGGAAGTTTTCGCCGCGCGTGGCATCAAACTTGGCGTGCAGCACGTCAAAGTTCAGCAACGTGGCATCGCTGACTTGCCATTGCAATGCAAGCGTCGCACCTAAGCGATCCTGGTCATGTTCGATCACGCCATAACGCGGCAGGCGCGGATGGAACACATCGGCGCCACGCGCTGCGGCAAAAGGTGAGGATGCCGCAAAGTTGCCATTCGCAGTCGAACTGCTCCAGCGAACGGTGCTGTGACCTTCTTCCACGAGATGACGCTGACTCTGCGCGATGGAGAGCAGCGCGCCGAACTGGCCATCGGCCCAGGTATTGCTGATCAGTGCCGCCGTACGGGGGTCAACATCGCCAGACAGATCGCCGTAGCTCGCCTGGGCCGACGCCACGGCCGTGAAGCCGGGATAGTCGAACGGACGCGCCGTCTGCAGATCGACCGTGGCGCCCAGCGAGCCTTCATCGACTTCAGCGCTGGAGGTCTTGTTCACGGCAATGCTGTTGAACAATTCAGAGGCAAACACATTGAAATCAAAGCCGCGCCCACGATTCACGCCGCCAGACGCGTCCGTGCCGCCACCGGTTGCGAGCGCTTCCATGCCATTGATGCGAATCCGCGTGAACTGTGGGCCCAGGCCGCGCACCGAGATGTTGCGACCCTCGCCGGCATCGCGGGTAATCGCCACGCCGGGAATGCGCTGCAACGACTCAGCCAGATTCAGGTCCGGGAATTTGCCAATGTCTTCGGCTTTGATGATATCGACCTGACCGACCTGCTCACGCTTTTCATCGAGCGCCTGATTCAGACTTTCGCGGTAGGTCACCACGATCTCTTCAAGCTCGCGGGCATCTTCCTTCTTGGCCGCTTCGGCTTTGGACGCTTCGCTTGCCGGGTCAGCCTTTGCGGCATCCTGTGCGGCTGCCAGCCAGGGCAGACACAGCAGAATCGCGACCGACAGTCTGCGCATTTGCAAGCCACCCTTTTGTTCTTTCTGGTTCATCACGACAACGTCCTCCCTCCGAAGCAAGCCAGCCCGATCCGGCTGGCAGGTATGATCGCATTGACACCGGTAGCATTGAATGCTCGACTTTCGCCCTGACACCGGTGGACAAAAGGCTATCAAACAGCGCAGCGCAGCAACAAGCGGTTTGTGAATTTCCCGTAAGTCGACCAATTGGTAGTGCTAACAAATTGATTTTTAACAGAAGTGAAAATTCAGGAGTCTGGAATGTCTGAACAAAAACGCCTGATGCAGTGCAGCATGAATGGTCGGTTCGCGATCGTCGAGGCATTCCGTCGAACCATTCGCTGGTTTCGAGCTGACCAAAACGCCGCAGCTTCGTCATCATTCACCGACTTCGACTCAAGGACGCTTGCAGCATGAGCCGCGCCATACTTTGTTTTGGTGAACTGTTGATTCGCCTCGCGCCGCCGGCGCGCACGCGTTTGGCGCAAGCGGCCCAATTGGACTTGCAGGTGGGCGGCGCCGAAGCCAATGTGGCGGCCGGGCTTGCGCAGTTTGGCCATGTGGTGCAAATGCTCAGTGTGCTGCCTGATCACGCGTTGGGTGATCTCGTTCTGGCGGCGTTGCGCGCCAAAGGGGTCGATACCGATCCGATTCGGCGGCAACCTGGGCGGATGGGTCTTTATTTTTTGGAGCAAGGCGCGATGCGCCGGGCGAGCGAGGTGCTTTACGACCGTGCGGGTAGTGTGTTCGCGGCCATCGATCCTGCCGAATTCGATTGGCCGTCGCTGCTTCGCAACGTCGGTCATGTACATCTGTCTGGGGTCACGCCTGCGCTGAACGCCCGTGCCGCGCAATGCGCGATCGAGGCGGCACAGGCCGCGAGACGACTCGGTTGCTCCTTGTCGATGGACGGCAATTTTCGTGGCAGTTTATGGAAAGTCTGGAACGGCGACGCACCGGCCTTGCTGCGGTCCATGATGCAAGAGGCCAATGTGCTGTTCGCCAGCCAACGGGATATCGAACTGGTGCTAGGCGCCCGATTCGACACCACAGACAGCGCCGACCAACAGTTTCGCAAAGCCGCCGTCACCGCGTTTCAGGCGTTCCCGCACCTGCAGCAGTTCACGTGTACGCATCGCGTCGTGTTGTCGGCCGGCCGACAGCAGCTGGCGGGTCTGCTCGCGCTTCGCGATGGGACGATTTTGCAATCGGCGCCGTACACCCTCGATGACATTGTGGATCGGATCGGCGCGGGTGATGCGTTTGCCTCCGGCTTTCTGCACGGACTGTTGCAAGGCTGGCCCATGCAACGATGTCTGGATTTTGCGTTGGCCGCCGGTGCCCATAAGCATTCGGTGCCGGGCGATATGCCGGTCGCGTCAGAACGTGACATCGAGGCGTGGATCCAGGCTGAGCAGGCAGACGTGAAACGTTGAGTGCGGACCTACATGGCTGTGCGGGCGCGTCGTGCTCGCTATGATGTGGCTGATGCCGTCGCGACGGCCAACCCTTCTACCCATTTGGAGTTTGTCATGAAATCACGCGCTGCCGTGGCGTTCAAAGCCGGAGCCCCGTTGGAAATCGTCGAGATCGATGTGGCGCCCCCGAAGGCTGGCGAGGTGCTGGTGCGAATTACGCATACGGGGGTCTGCCATACCGACGCGTTCACGCTCAGTGGCGATGACCCGGAAGGACTGTTCCCGACCGTGCTCGGTCATGAAGGCGCCGGGATCGTCGTGGAAGTGGGCGAAAGCGTCACGAGCCTGGCACCGGGCGATCACGTGATTCCGCTCTACACGGCCGAATGTCGCGAATGCAAGTTCTGCAAGTCCGGCAAAACGAATCTCTGTCAGAAAGTGCGCGCAACGCAAGGCAAAGGCATGATGCCCGACGGGACCTCGCGTCTGTCGTATCAAGGGCAACCGCTCTATCACTACATGGGTTGCAGCACGTTCAGCGAATACACGGTCTGCAATGAGATTTCGCTGGCGAAGATCAATCCCGAGGCACCGCACGAACAAGTGTGCTTGCTGGGTTGCGGCGTCACGACCGGGATCGGCGCGGTGCACAACACCGCCAAGGTTAAGCCGGGCGATACCATTGCTGTGTTCGGGCTCGGGGGCATTGGCCTCGCCGTGATTCAAGGTGCCAGACAAGCCAAGGCGGGGCGCATTCTGGCGATCGATATCAACCCGGGCAAGTTCGAGAAGGCTCGCGAAATGGGGGCGACGGATTGCATCAATCCGAAGGACTACCAAAAGCCCATCCAGGACGTCATCGTCGAGATGACCGATGGGGGCGTCGATTTCAGCTTTGAGTGCATCGGCAATGTTGACGTCATGCGTGCCGCACTGGAGTGTTGTCACAAAGGATGGGGCGAGAGCGTCATCATTGGCGTAGCCGGCGCGGGTCAGGAAATCCGCACGCGGCCCTTCCAACTGGTGACGGGCCGCGTCTGGCGTGGCAGCGCGTTTGGCGGCGTCAAGGGCCGAACGCAGCTGCCCGGCATGGTCGAACAGGCGATGCGTGGCGAGATCGAACTCGCGCCATTCGTCACGCACACAATGCCACTGACTCGTATCAATGAAGCATTCGACCTGATGCACGAAGGCAAGTCGATTCGCACGGTCATTCACTTCCAGGATTGAGCGGGCCCATGGACATTGTGGAACGGCGCCGGTGTTTTCGCGGCACGCAGTTGGTGATCCGTCATGCGGCGGCGCGTGTTGGGTGCACGATGCACGTGGCGGTGTTTTTGCCGCCGCAGGCTGAAACCAGCGCTTGCCCTGTGCTGTACTGGCTCAGTGGCTTGACGTGTACCGAGCAGAACTTCATCACGAAGGCCGGTGCGCAGCGTTATGCGGCCGAGCATGGCGTGATCCTCGTTGCGCCAGACACGAGCCCGCGCGGGGCGGACGTGGCGGACGCGGAAGGCTATGACATTGGTCTCGGCGCCGGGTTCTACGTCAACGCTACGGAGGCGCCCTGGGCTGCGCACTACCAGATGGCAGCGTATGTCGAGCGCGAGTTGCCCGCATTCATTGACGCCAATTTTCGAACAACGGGTCGGCAGAGCATCCTTGGGCATTCAATGGGCGGGCATGGCGCGCTGACGATTGCACTTCGGAATCCGCGCGCCTATGCAAGTGTGTCGGCGTTCAGTCCGATCGTGGCGCCAACCCAGGTGCCATGGGGGCGGAAAGTCTTTGCGGCCTATCTGGGGCCTGATGAGTCGACTTGGCAGGCATACGATGCCTGCGCGTTAGTGGCCAATGCCGAGGCGCACGTGCCGATGCGCATTGATCAAGGAACCGCAGACGAATTTCTGCACACGCAATTGCGGCCCGAATTGTTGCAGGCAGCCTGCCAGCGAGTCGGATACCCACTGGATCTAAGGATGCAGGAAGGCTATGACCATAGCTATTACTTCATCGCGAGTTTCATTGGTGAGCACATTGCGTTTCATGCAGAGGCGTTGCGGTTGTAGCTAGCTTTGCCGTAAGTTTGGTTTGGGCTGAAGGCCTTACTACGAAAGGCGGTTTTTGTAGGAGCGGCTTCAGCCGCGAACGGAACTCGCCGCAAGCTTGGTTCGGGCCTGAAGGCCCTCCTACAAATATGCAAACAGGCCTTGCCGAAAGCTTGGTTCGGGCCTGAAGGCCCTCCTACAAATATGCAAACAGGCCATGCCGCAAGCTTGGTTCGGGCCTGAAGGCCCTCCTACAAATATGCAAACAGGCCTTGCCGCAAGCTTGGTTCGGGCCTGAAGGCCCTCCTACAAATATGCAAACAGGCCTTGCCGCAAGCTTGGTTCGGGCCTGAAGGCCCTCCTACAAATATGCAAACAGGCCTTGCCGCAAGCTTGGTTCGGGCCTGAAGGCCCTCCTACAAAAATGCAAACAGGCCTTGCCGCTAGCTTGGTTCGGGCCTGAAGGCCCTCCCACGCAGAGCGGCTTTTGTGGGAGCGGCTTCAGCCGCGAACGGGTCGCGCCGAAACTGTCCGCGCACCACGGATTCTTCAGAATTCGGCGGGATGCAGGCAACGCAGGCCACTTTCTGCAGCCGATTTCAGCCTCTGGCCCGATGCCGCACCGCGCGTTGAGCCCTAACCTATGGGTACTTCATGCGTTTGCGCCGCCCTGTGGGCGGCTTTTTTTTGCCTGAAAAGAGGCTATGCGACCAGCTTGGTTGCCGGCAGCTGTGCTTCCGCACGGCGCAAGCTCAGCAATACAGCCTGATGTCCACCCAGCGACATCTCACCGGCACCGTGCCCCAAATCCACCGCGTTCAAACTCTGATTCGCGTCGATTGTCCACTCGCGAATCGCGTCCGGCAGCACATAGCGTGTTGGCCCAGCGCTCAGATTGAACAATGCGAGCACGCAGTCGTCATGGTGTTTTCGGATGAACGCAAACACCGGTTCATCACCCGCCAACAGTTCAATGCTGCCAAGGCGTAACGCCGGATGCTGCTGGCGCCAATGCAGGAACGCCCGGAATTGATTCAAAATACTGTGTTGGTCTATGTCCTGCGTCGCGACGGCCAAATCGCGATGCAGCGGGCTGACCGGCAACCACGGCGTGCCAGCACTGAATCCGGCGCTCTCCGATGCTTCCCAGGGCATCGGCGTGCGGCAGCCATCGCGACCCTTGAACCGCGGCCAGAACGTGATGCCATACGGGTCTTGCAGCAACTCAAACGGCACATCGGCCTCGGGCAAGCCGAGTTCTTCGCCCTGGTAGATGCACACGCTGCCGCGCAATGAGCACACCAGCATCTGGATCAAGACGGCAAAATCGGCCGACGCCGTAGGCCCGCCCCAACGGCTCCGTACGCGCGCCACATCGTGATTCGACACCGCCCAACACGGCCAGCCCGATTGAAGCTTGGCCTCCAGGCGGCCAATCGTCTCGTTCAGGTACGCCACGCTGTAGTCAGTCGTCAATAACTCGAAGCTGTAGCCCATGTGCAGGCGCCCCGGCTCGGTGTACTCGGCCGTCGTCGCAAGCGAATCCTCGGATGAAATCTCGCCGAGGCTGACCCGCGCATCGTAGCGATCGAGCAGCGCGCGAAGCTGTTCCAGAAACGCCAGATTCTCGGGCTGCGTGTTGTTGAAGTAGTGGTACTGAAACGCGTACGGATTGTCGGGGCTGAAACCGCGACCTGTGCGGAGGTGCTCGGGCTTGGCCGGGTTGTCGCGCAGTTCGCGATCGTGGAAGCAGAAGTTGATGGCGTCCAGCCGAAAGCCGTCGACACCGCGATCGAGCCAGAACTGCACATTGTCGAGCGCCGCCTGCTGTACCTCCGGATGATGAAAATTCAAATCCGGCTGCGACGTCAGAAAATTGTGCAGGTAGTACTGGCAGCGCCGCGGCTCCCATTGCCAAGCCACGCCACCGAAAATGGACAGCCAGTTGTTGGGCGGCGAGCCATCTGGCTTCGCATCGGCCCAGACATACCAGTCGGCCTTCGGGTTGTCGCGGCTCTCGCGGCTCTCCTTGAACCAGGCATGCTCGCTCGATGTATGGCTGAGCACTTGGTCAATGATGATTTTGAGCCCCAGTGCGTGCGCTTCGTGAATCAGCCGATCGAAGTCCGCCAGGCTTCCGAACATCGGGTCAACATCGCGATAGTCGGCGATGTCGTAGCCAAAGTCCGCCATGGGCGACTTGAAGAAAGGCGAGATCCAGATGGCGTCCACGCCGAGGCTCTGAATGTAAGGCAGGCGCGCGATGATGCCCGGCAGATCGCCGATGCCATCGCCATTTGAATCCTGAAAGCTACGCGGGTAGACCTGATAGATCACCGCGCCTTGCCACCAAGGCATCCGTTCCAACTCCGTCATGTGCAAAATCCTTGCGTCCCTCCGAGCCTGCGTACAGCCTAATTCCAACGCGCGTTTCAGCCTGCAAATCTGCAAACGTATTCATGCCAAACGACCACGCCGGGACGATAGTTTGAGCGCCGTCGGGCGGGAAAGGTTGCATAGAGAACAGCCTCCCGCTTGAATCAAATTGTTATCACGCACACGCCTCGGGAGGGCAGGATGCAGGACTTCGGAACACAAGCCGCCGTGTTTGTGGGTTTGACCGCGCTCGTCGCGGTGCTGACATGGTGGAAATGCCGCCAGGCCGTGCATGCCAAGGACGCCTCGAAAGAGTATTTTCTGGCCGGTGGCGGCCTCGCCTGGCCTTACGTGGCGGGCTCCTTGCTGCTGACCAACATCAGCGCAGAGCAGATTGTCGGCATGAACGGGGCGCAGGCCTTGGTCGTGGCTTGGTGGGAGTTTGGCGCCGTTGCGGGACTCTTAGCGCTCGCCCATGTCCTCGTGCCGCTCTATTACCGCTATCAGTGCACCACCACGACCGAACTCTTGGAACGTCGGTTTGGGGACGCTGGTATCCGGAGCGTGGTCTCCGTCCTGTTCCTGCTTGGTTATCTGTTCATCCTGCTGCCGGTTGTGTTGTACACCGGCGCCGTGTTCATGAAGTCGATGTTCAATCTGCCGTACTCGATCGTGCAGATCTCGATCGCGTTTGCGGTCGCAGGCTTTCTGTATGCGGCGTTTGGCGGTTTGCGCGCGATCGCCATTTCCGACACCTACAACGGCGTAGGGCTATTGATTATGGGCCTCACCGTCACGTGGTTTGCATTCAAGGCCATCGGCTTCGACCTGAGTGGTCTGCCGCCGGAGCGCGTCGCGTTGTTTGGCAGCAATGAATCGGACATTCCCTGGCACACTCTGCTAACCGGCATGGTGTTCGTGCACATTTTCTACTGGGCAACCAACATGGTGATTGTGCAGCGTGCGCTCGCTGCTGGCTCGGTCCGCGAGGCCCAGAAGGGCATCTATGCCGCAGCGGCGTTCAAGATTGTGCTGCCGTTTGTCGTCGTTGTGCCTGGGTTGATCGCGTACAAGCTCTTTGGTCCAGTGGGTGACCAGGCTTATGGCAAGCTGGTCGCAGCCGTGCTGCCACCGTGGCTTTCGGGTGCGTTTGCAGCGGTCATTTTCGGGGCCGTGCTGTCGACCTTCAATTCCACGCTGAACTCCGCGTCGGCCCTGTACACCTGCGACCTGCATGTGAAGTACGTGAACCCCAAGGCCGACATGAAGCGGATCGGCCAATGGGTGGCCGTGATCTACACAATCGTGCCGGTCTTGATGGTGCCGTTGTTTGCCAATGCCCGCAGCATCATTGATCTGCTGCAGAAGCTGAACGGACTGTACTCGATGCCCGTGCTCGCGATTTTCCTTGTCGCCGTGATTTTCGGCAACAAAGTGCTCGGCGTGGCGGCGCGGTTCGGCTTGGTGTTTGGCGCCGCACTCTATGCGGTGTTTACGTTCGTCTGGTCGCCGCTCCATTACATCCACTTGATGTTCATCACGCTGGTGGCGACCATTTTGTTTATCCTGGGTCTTTCGAAGATCCTGAAGCGTGCCTGATCCGGAGATCGCATGAGCGCAGCCAGTCACACGGCCCCAAGTACGGGCCTGCACCGTCCCACCTTGAGCTTTTGGCAAATCTGGAACATGTCCTTTGGATTTCTGGGGATCCAGTTCGGCTTTGCGCTGCAGGGCGGCTTCATGTCCCGCATCTTCCAAACGCTCGGCGCCGAGAAGGATGCCTTGCCGCTCTTATGGATTGCCGCACCGCTGACAGGTCTCCTGGTGCAGCCGATCATCGGTTACCTGAGTGATCGCACCTGGCATCCGCGGTTCGGGCGTCGGCGGCCGTATTTTCTGATCGGTGCCATTCTGAGCTCTTTCGCCTTGCTGTTCATGCCGTACTCGTCGGCACTATGGATGGCGGCGGGCTTTCTGTGGATTCTCGACGCATCGATCAATATCAGCATGGAGCCGTTCCGCGCGCTGGTGGCTGACAAACTTCCGGCGCAGCAGCGCTCGTATGGCTTTGTGCTGCAGACGCTGATCATCGGCATCGGGACTTGGGTCGCAAGCACGTTGCCGTGGCTGGTCGCGCAATTCGGCGTGTCGAACGAAGCCGCGCCTGGTGTGGTGCCCGCCTCCGTCAAACTCGCGTTTGCGATCGGTGCGGTCGTGTTCCTTGGCTCGATTTTGGTGACGGTGCTGACCACGTCGGAGTATGCGCCAAGCCAACATGCAGGCGAGGCCGTGCCTTCGGACAAGAAGCACTTCGTCGCCGAGATCATTCACGACATTCTGCATATGCCAAGCCAAATGTTGCGGATTGGTGCGGTGCAGTTCTTCAGCTGGCTCGCGTTCTTCTCGATGTGGAGCATGGCGACACCGGCACTGACCGAAGCGGTGTTCAAGGCGCCAGCGCCGAATCCCGCCAACTTCGCCATGAACGTGCCGGAGCAGGCCGCACAGTTCAACGCCGCCAACGGCGCGTTTCAAAATGCGGCCGATCTCGTTGGCGTGTACATGGGCTACTACGGCCTGGCATCAATGGTGATCGCATTATTGCTGAGCTTCTACGCCGCACGTCGGCCACTGAACTGCCGAGCCGTGCACTTCGCGTCGTTGATAGCCGGCGGTATTGGCTTTCTGAGCATGGCGTTCTTTAGTAATCCGCAGTGGCTTGTCGTGTCGTTCTGTTTGGTTGGCGTATCGTGGGCGAGCATTCTGTCGATGCCGTATGCGCTGCTCGCCGGCTCAGTTGAACCGAAAAAGATGGGCGGCTACATGGGCATCTTCAATATGTTCATCGTGATCCCGCAAATCGTCGCTGCGACCGCTTTGGGTCCGACGATTCGCGACGTGTTCGGCAATCAGTCGATCTACGCGATGGTGATCAGCGGTGGCAGTTTGATGGTGGGCGCGCTCCTGCTGGCCTTCGTGCGCGAGGCCAAGGCCCAAACGGAGGGGCAGTCATGAGCATCGCCAAGCGCACCATCTTGGCGGCCTGGCTCGCCTCTGCGCTCAGTATTGCGGCGGCGGCTGACCAGCAGGTTCAAGCCGAGTCGTTCTACGGCACGCTGGAGCCGTTTGCATCGGACGCGGTCTATTTTGTGCTGACCGATCGGTTCGTCAATGGCGATCCGACGAACGACCAGCGCGAGCAGGGCGGGGCAAATCGCACGTTCGATCGGCCCACGCCGAATGCGCCGCCCGGCCAGACCGACAATATCGGCTATCTGGGTGGTGACTTCCGCGGCATTCTGGATCACGCCGATTACATCCGCGACATGGGTTTCAGTGCCGTCTGGATCACCCCAATCGTCGATAATCCCGATGAAGCCTTTACCGGCGGCGATCCGGTGACGTGGAAGGGCTTCATGCAGGACGGCGGCAAGACGGGCTACCACGGCTACTGGGGCGTGAATTTCTGGCAGGTGGATGAGCATCTACCGAGCGCTGGTTTGGGCTTTGCCGAGTTTACGAAACAGATGCGCCGCAAGGGTTTGAAGACCGTGCTCGATATCGTCGCCAATCACGGCTCGCCGTCGTTCACGATGCCGACCGATCAACCCAAGTACGGCGAGATCTACGATCGTGAGGGCAAGTTAGTAGCTGATCATCAAAACCTGACACCCGAGCAATTGCAGCCCAAAACAAATCCACTGCATGCGTTCTTTCACACGAAGAACGAACTCGTGCAGTTGAGCGATCTGGATGAAGACAATCCGGCGGTCCGCGAGTATTTGACCGGTGCGTATCTGCAGTGGATCGAGCAAGGCGCGGATGCATTCCGGATCGACACCATACGGCATGTGTCGATGCCGTTCTGGGCCGAGTTCAGCCGTCGCGTGCGCGCCCAACACCCAGGCTTTTTCATGTTTGGCGAAGCGTACGACTATGAGGCGAAACACATCGCGCCCTACACGCAGGCCGACAAAGCTGCCGTCAGCGTGCTCGATTTTCCGCTGAAGCAGGGCTTGGATCTGGCCTTTGGCAAGACCCAGGCAGGCTACGAGGTGTTGGACAAACCCCTGTTTCTCGGCAACGGTCCGTACCAGAACGCCTACGACCTGATGACGTTCTACGACAACCACGACATGGCCCGACTGAATGCCACGGATGCAGGCTTCATTGACGCGCACAATTGGCTGTTCACGGCGCGCGGCATTCCCGTGGTCTATTACGGCTCCGAAATCGGCTTTATGCGCGGCACGGCCGAGCATGAAGGCAACCGCAACTACTTTGGCACCGACAACGTCCAGCGGGCCCAAGCGCACCCAATCCGAGCGCAACTCGCGCGGGTTGCCAAGCTCCGCGGAGCGCTGCCGGCGTTGCAGCGTGGTCTGCAGGTCAACCTGCAACTGAAGGGCAACCAGGCCGCGTTTCTGCGCGTGTTCCAGCATGGCCAGACGGCGCAGCAGGTGCTGGTGCTGCTGAACAAGGGCGACGGCGCGGCATCGTTCGCGCTGAAGCGGCTGCTGCAATCCGGTTCTTGGCGTGAGGTGACAACGGCTGCGGCGCTGAAGGCGCCCGCGCTGGTTGAGATCGACGGTCGGCTCGACACCACCGTGCCCGCGCACGACCTGAAAGTGTACGTACTCGACGCGCCGGTTACTTTGCCCGCTTTGCGCTCGGCGCTTCGGTCGGCGATGCGCCGCAAGAGCGGCGAATAACGAGCTTGGCCGGCAACATCGCGTTGCTGGCCGGCTGCTTCTTCTCGATCTGGTTGATCAACGTGGACACGAGCAGCTCGCCGGCGAGCTTGGTGTCCTGCAATACGGTCGTCAGCGCCGGATTCGCGAAGCTGGCCATCGGGATATCGTCGAATCCGACGACGGCGATGTCCTCCGGCACGCGCTTGCCCTGTTCGGCCAGCGCGCGCATCGCGCCGATCGCAATCAAATCGCTGGCCGCAAACACCGCATTAAACGGCTTGCGGCGCGCCAGTAGCGTATTCATCGCCTCATAGCCCACGGCCTCGGTCGAATCCGCCACGGGTACGTACAAATCCTTGCCTGGCTTCAGCTTGGCGGCCTTCAATGCCTGCTCATAGCCACGATGCCGATCCAGAAATTCCGGGCAATGCAGCGACGCATCGCCAATAAACGCGATCTTCCGCCGCCCGAGCGCCAGCAAATGCTCCGTCAGCAGCCGCCCGCCCTGGGCATTGTCGCAGCCCACCGTCAAACCGGCCTGCCCCGCAACACTCGGTCCCCAGCGCACAAAATGCGTGCCCTGTTCAGCGAGCTTGGCGAGCTTGCTCTCGGACGTGAGGTAGTCGCCATAGCCAAGCAGAATGAGCCCGTCGGCCTTGTGGCTGTCCTGATAGTCGGCATGCCAGTCGTCCGACAGCTGCTGGAACGAAATCAGCAGATCGTAGCCCGCCCGGGCACACGTCCGGGTGATTGAGGCCAGCATCGACATGAAGAACGGGTTGATCAGCGAGTCATCTGACGTCGGGTCCTCGAACAGCAGCACCGCCAGCGTCTGTGCCTGCTGCCGCCTCAGGCTAGAGGCGTGCTTGTCGACTTTGTAATTGATTTCCTTAGCAATGGCCTTGATCTTCCGCCGCGTTTCCTCGCTGACCAACGGACTGTCCCGCAACGCACGCGACACCGTGGCCTGCGAAACGCCAGCCTTGTAGGCAATGTCAAAAGAGGTCGGTTTGCCTTTCATGGCGGTATTGTGACTGGCCCGGGCGTTTGGGGGAAGGCGCGGCGTTGGGCTCCACGATTTCACTCGCGCCGCCCACCACCTGAAGTCACGCTCGCGAAAGCTGGCAGCCTCATCGGGGTTCATGCTTGGGCTTAGCCTAAAATCGGACTCCAGCTTTCTGGGCCGTGTGAATCGTATCTACCAGACCCAACGATTCGAAAGCGCGCGAATGATCGAATCACGAGTTGTCGTCATCCTGGAAGCCGCGTAGCGGATTCCGGGATCCAGGGCGAACTTGCGGCGTGGTTGCACCAAACATCAACGCACCGCCAATTGGGTGACGTGGCGCCAGATTGCCCTGGACCCCGGCTACGCCAGGATGACGACAATAGAGGCTGCCAGTGCACGACGCGGCTAGCGCAGTGCGCGACCTGATCTGAGTTCGTCCAAAAAAAAACCCGCTCCGTTGGGAGCGGGTCAAAGTCCACGCAATTGTGGTTGGGGATCGATCTGGTCAGAACTTGTACGTCACGCCCAGCAGGTAGGTGCGGCCGTACTCGTTGTAGGTCTTCGGCGTCAGCGCGCCTTCGAACACTTCGCGGTACGGCTCGTCGGTCACGTTGTAGACCTGCAGCAGCACCGAGGCGTCTTTGAACATGCCGGACTGGAAGGTGTAGCCGGCCTGGAAGTCGAGCAGGGTTTCGCCGCGGATCAGCACCAGCGAGCGGTCGGCACCAAAGCCCTGGATTTCACCCAGGAACTGCGAGCGGTGGCGTTGGCTGACACGGGTCGAGAAGCCATAGCGTTCGAAGTAGGCAGTCAGGTTCGACACGTACTTGGACAGACCCGGGAGCGGCTGCGTGCTGCCTGGGCCGTTCGGTTCGATCGAACTCGACGTATCCGAGTAGTTGGCGACAATGCCGAAGCCTTCGAGCTTCTGGGTGAACAGGTCGAGTGGGATCGAGACGGCAATTTCGGTGCCCTTGATCGTGCCGCCTTCGCCGTTGGCTGGGCGAGTGAACTGGCCGATATCGGAAATCGGATTGCGGCCACCATCGTCAAGTCCGCTGAAATCGTAGGTGATCGGAATCTCGTAGATGTACGTCTCCAAATCCTTGTGGAATGCAGCGAGGCTCACGTAGCCGCTGGTGCCAAAGTACTTTTCATACGAGATATCGAGTGCCGTGGCACGCCAGGGTTCGAGTTCGGGGTTGCCGCCGCTGCCGCTCCACAATCGCGAAGTCTGATCGACTGCAAACCGACTGTTTGCGCGCAGTTGATCAAGCCGCGCTCTCGCCATCTGTTTCGCCGCGCCGAGGCGCAGAACCTGCTCGTGCGGGAACGTGAAGTTCAGGTTCAAGCTCGGCAGCGTGTCGTTGTAGCTGGTGCCGCCAGAGATCTCGGTCGCAACGCCGGCCGCATCGTTGACGACTTGGAAGCCAACCGAGTCTTGATCGGTGCGAATGTGTTGGAAGCCGATGTTGCCCTTCATGAACACGGACTCACCGATTTCGGTTTCCATGTTCATCTGCACGAACAGCGTGTCGACGTTCTCGTTGACGGTCCAGTTCTTGTTGGCGATGTCGCCGTTGATGTTGCCACGGAGCCGATATAGCGAGTTGAAGGCATCGCGCACATCGTAGCCAATCACGCCCGGAATCCCGGTAAAGCTGAGGTCGGCGGGCGAGGTCAGCACGCCGCTGGCGCTGCTTGGACGCGACAACAGATCCAGGAAGGCTTCCGGCACGTTGCGGCTCTTCTCGCGGTCAGCAAAGTTCACGCCGAACTCGAGACCCGAGACAAAACCAGCATCAAAGCTGCGATTTGCGGCGAGCTTCACCGACTTCAGGTCATCCTTCACTTCTGGGAACTTGATATAGCCGTCCTGGCCCCAGCCACCTGGGTCGGTCAGCTGGATGATGTTGGGATCGGTGTAGTCGAAGCCAAAATCCAGGGTCGGCAGGCCCGTCTCCGGGTCCAGCGTGTAGACGACGGTATCGGTCGCGCCCGTTGTGCCGGAGTAGGTTTCCAGGATCGTCTCGTCACGATCGGCACTAGAAAGGCTGAAGTCGGCTTCTGCGGTCCAGTTGTCGGCGAAATTGAACTTGTTGTTCCAGCCTACAGCGAACAAACTGTCTTCCCGCTCATTCAGATCGTTGCGAAGGACTGGCCGGACGCCATCGAGCGTCGCACCAATCAACACGCCATCCTGCACGACTGCCGTGCCCGGGCGCAGCGTCGCGCCAGACCAACCCAAGCCAACCTGCAGCGCACGGGTGGTTTCGGCTTTGTCGAACTGCGAGTAGTAAACATCGAGCACGGTCGAATACAGGTCGTTCGGCTGGTACTCCAGCACGGCCATCAGACCATCGCGAACGTTGTCCGTCGACGTTGACCAAGATTCCGAGCCGCCAATCACGCGGACATCGGCCTGGCCATTGATGGTGCCGGATGGGTAGCCCCAAGCGTTCCAACGCTGAGCTTGGCCGGGGTTGTCGAGACGGGCGTAACCGATCGCCAGACCGACTGTGTCGTCGGCGAACTGGTCGATGTAGGACGCGCTGAAACGATTGCCGAAGTCGTCCACACCTGGGTTCAACTCGCCGAGCGAGTTCTTTTCCAGCCGCGCGTTCACCGCGAAGGTGCGCTCCGAATAGGTCAGCGGGCGGACGGTGCGGAGGTCGACCGTGCCAGACAGACCTTGGCCTACCAGACCCGCATCTGGCGTCTTGTAGACCAGTGCGGAGCTCAGGAGCTCAGACGGATACTGGTCGAATTCCACGCCGCGGTTGTCGCCAATGCTGGCTTGCTCGCGACCATTGAGGAGCGTCGTGGCGAAGTCGCCGGCGAGGCCGCGAATGGCGATCGTCGACGCACGACCTTGCACGCGCTGCGCGGCGAGGCCGGGCAGGCGGGCGATCGACTCGGCAATACTGGCATCCGGCAGTTTGCCGATGTCTTCGGCCGACACGGCTTCGACAATCGAGGTTTCGTCGTATTTGAGGTCGATCGCGCGTTCAATACCGCTGCGGATACCAACCACTTCGACGGTGGAAAGTTCTTTGTCCTTCTCGGCCTTGGCTTTGGCTGCGGCCTCGGCTTTGGCTTGTTCTTCAGTCTTTTCGGCCGATTGATCATCGGCTTGGGCACGGGCATCGGTCGCCATCATGGCGATCGCCGATACCAGGGCCACGCTCAACAAATTGCGCTTGGCAGTAAACACAGTGCTATTCCCTCCGGGGCAGGCCTAGTCGTTGACATCTTGCTCAAGCGGATTGCGTGTTCCCCTTGAACCATCGACGGGACCAGGCTCGTTCCCGTCGCGCTAAAAATGGTAGCCATCGCTTGGATTCCCGGTGTTGATTTGCAAACGTATTCATGGTGTGCAAGCGTCGAAATTGGAGCCACAACTCGACAGGCTTCAGGTCCACAAAGGAGTTCCGCCCTGATGAATTCGTATGCACGTATCGGCCTGCTGACCGCCGCATTGTCGCTGACGCCACTCGCGCCCGCTTCTAATGCAGCGCAGCAAAAGCAGCATTCTGCAGATCGGATCGATTGGCGCGATCAAGTGATCTACTTCGTGATGATCGATCGCTTTGCCGATGGTGATCCCGACAACAACGATCAAGGTACGGGCGAATACGATTCCAAGGACGGGCGCAAGTTCAGCGGTGGCGACCTCGCAGGCATTGCGCAGCAGCTTGACTACATTGAGGGGCTTGGCGCGACGGCGCTATGGATCACGCCGCCGGTTGCCAATCAATGGTGGGACAGCAACGTGCAATTCGGCGGTTACCACGGTTATTGGGCGCAGGACTTCAAGCACGTGGACGCGCACTTTGGCGATCTGCAAGCCTATCGCGCACTGGGACAACAGCTCGATCAGCGTGGCATGCAGCTGGTTCAGGATGTGGTGGTCAATCATGTGGGCAACTATTTTGGGTATGCGGACCCGATGGCCTACGACGCGCAGCACAGAGAGCAGGGTTTCAGACGTTATCGTGATGGCGAAGGGCGGTCGGCACCGAGTCAGGCGCCGTTTGATCAGAATGATGTGAACGACCCGAAGCAGAGGGCAGCAGCGATCTACCATTTCACGCCACCGATTCGCTCGCACCAGGACCAACAACAAGAGTGGGATTGGCAGCTAGCAGATCTGGATGATCTGAACACCGAGAACAGGACCGTGCGGCGTGCGCTTCGCGATAGTTATGGCTATTGGATGCGCGAAGTGGGTGTCGATGCATTCCGCGTTGATACGGCGTTCTATGTGCCGCCCGAGTATTTCGAGGATTTTCTGTTTGCGCGCGACCGCAAGGCGCCCGGAATCATGCGTTTGGCGAAATCTTTGGGCAAGCCTGAATTCCATGTGTTTGGCGAAGGCTTCGGGATTGATGCACCGTTCACTGACGCTGCCGCGCGCCGGATCGATGCGTATATGCGCGGCACAAAAGGCGAGCGACGCATGCCAGGCATGATCAATTTTCCGCTTTATGGCAGTTTGCTCGATGTGTTCGCGCGTGGCCAGGGCACGGATGTGTTGGCGCATCGCATCGAGAGCATGATGGAAGTGCACGAGAACCCGCACCTCATGCCGACGTTTGTCGACAATCACGATGTTGATCGATTCCTGGCGGGTGGCAGCGTGGCCGGTTTGCATCAGGCGCTGATGAGCATCTTTGCACTGCCGGGCATTCCGACGATCTACTACGGCACTGAGCAGCAGTTTCGTCTGCAACGAGGTTCGATGTTCGCGAGTGGTGTTGAGTCCGGCGGGCAGAATCACTTCAATCGCGACGTGACGACCTACCAGCTGATTCGCAAACTCGCCGACCTTCGGCGTGATCACGTTGCGTTGCGCCGGGGGCAGCCGACGGTCCTGCATCGGTCGGCCAGTGCGGGCGCCATGGCGTGGTTGATGTCTGCTGGTGAAAATGAGAATCTGGTGTTGCTGAATAGTGCGGACGCGCCGCGATTGCTGGTTGCTGACACCAAGTTGCCCGCTGGCAGTCGTTGGGTGTCGGTGTTCAGTCTGGATGGGCAAACCCACAGTACGGTGTTGCAGGCCGATGGTCGTTTGAGTGTCGAGTTGCCGGCGCGTAGTGGCATGGTCATGGTCGTGCAATCGGATGTACGGGCGAAAGTGGTGCCGTGTGGTCCGATCGCGCTCGACACCGTGCAGGCCGACGCCGCTGGCGATCTGCGCGTGGCCGGGCACGCCGATTCCAAGCAAGACTTGTTGCTGGTTTTGGATGGCGCGTTGGATCAGGCGCAAGCGGTAACGACGGATGCAAACGGCGCGTTCCAGGCGCAGGTGGCCACCGACTCCTGGATCGATCCAACGCAGCCGCATGCATTGTGGGCGTATCGGTCGACGGACGGATGCAGCAGCGCGATTCAGGCGATCAAGACGCATCGACCGTGGCAGGACATTGCCGCGGTCGATGACCCTGCCGGCGATGATACGGGCCCAAGTGGTGACTATGAGTATCCGGCCGATCGCGGCTATCGAACGCGTCCAGGCGACATTCGCCACATGCAGGTATCGCGCAGCGGGCGGGCGCTTCGCATCCATTTGCAGATGGCGGACATCGTTCAGCAGTGGCAACCGGCGAACGGCTTTGATCATGTCGCTTTCACGGCGTTCTTCGAAATTCCGGGCGCACCCGGCGGCGTGCGCGCCATGCCGCTGCAGTTTGCTGACTTGCCGGATGACATGCGCTGGCATCGGCGTTGGCGGGCGCACGGTTGGTCGAACAGCTTGTTCAGTAGCGCCGGTGCGAGTGCTGAGCGGGAGGGCCAAGGATTGGATCAGGGGGCCCGCATCGCGGTGGATGCTGCGGGCAAGTCGGTCTCGATCACTATTCCAGCGGCAGCGTTTGGTGATATAGCGTCGCTGGAAGGCATGCGCCTGTACGTGAACACATGGGACTACGATGGTGGCTACCGCGGCATCAGCGCAGAAGGTCGTGGACTCAGTTTTCGAAGTCAGAATGCGACGGATGCATCGCCGCGCGTGCTAGATGCGATTGGGCCGATTGAGCTCCGCGAGTAGGTGGTCCCGGACGCAGAATTGGTAAGCCGTGCTGGCGAATCAGGGGGCGCGCCGTGCTGGCTATCTCGGGTGTTTGAATGCGTGGCTGCGTCTCAAGTAGCCCTCTCCCCGGCCCTCTCCCACTCGCGTGGGAGAGGGAGAGTGGCGCCCGCCCCCGCGATCTCAGGGGAGGGGGTTGCTAGCGGCCAGGATCGTGATCATTCCCAGTGCGCGGTTCACAAAGCGGTCGATGCACCCAAAACCGCGCGACACGTTCGGGAATCAATGCGCCTTGGCGACCGGCTTCGGCTCGCTCAACAGCGACTCAATCTTCTTGATCAGTTCCGCATCGTCCGGCTTCGTACGAGAGCCGAAACTCCCGATCACCTTGCCATTCCGGTCGACCAGATACTTGTGGAAGTTCCAGCCTGGCTCGTCGCCCGTTGCGGCCTTCAGCCGGCGATAGAGCGGGTTGGCGTCGTCACCGCGCACCTGGGTCTTTTCAAACATCGGAAACTTGACGCCGTAGGTCAGCGTGCAGAATTCCTTGATCTCTTTCTCGGTGCCCGGCTCTTGTCCCATGAACTCATTGGACGGAAAGCCGACCACGCTGAACCCCCGATCGTGATACTTCGCATGCAGGGCTTCGAGACCTTCGTACTGTGGCGTGAACCCGCACTTGCTGGCGGTATTGACGATCAGCAGCACCTCTCCGTCAAACCGGTCACACAGTCGCTGAGACTTTTCCTCGGCCAGCGGTCGAAAGGATTCGTTCAGCAGTTCGGAGCAGGCAAACGCGTTGCCAGTAAGAGCCAATGACAAAAAAAACAATGGGATGCGCATGGTAGTGGGGGTCGGTAGCGGCCAGTGGCTCGGATTAAAGGGCATGACCTGTGGACTGGTCGTGATATTTCGCTTGACGCTTCGAATTCTAGTGTTATAGTTGGCTACAACACCACCTGAGCAACACCCATGAACTCGAGCCTGACTGATCTCCTTGCGTCTCTGCTCTTTCTGGTCGCGCAGTCTACCCTGCCGGCCGTATTGCCGACTCAAAAGGTCCAGCTGGAAAACCTCCGGCCGCAGGTCGCCGCCACGGCGACCCAGTCGGATCAAGGCGGCAAGGTCCGGACCGGTCGCAAGCGGGTGAGCCATACACCGTATTACGACTTTGGACGTCGACACACGAGGGCAAAGGATTGACCCCATGAGCATGAACTGGAATGAATCTACGCCGATCTATCGGCAACTCCGCGACCACATCAAGGCCATGATCCTCGATGAGGCGCTCAAGGAGGGCGATGCCTTGCCCTCTGTCCGTCAAGTATCGGCGGACTTCCAACTGAATCCGATCACCGTGTCCAAGGCTTATCAGGAACTGGTCGATGAGAGTCTGGTGGAAAAGCGTCGCGGCCTTGGCATGTATGTCATGGGTGGCGCCCGTGCCGCCCTGCTCGGCAATGAGCGCGAGCGCTTTCTGAAAGAAGAATGGCCGGCGCTGCGCGACCGGCTGCGACGTCTGGGCCTTAGCCTGGACGAACTGTTGAATGCTGCCAACAACTAGGGGTTAGGACATGACCGCTGTGATCAGTGCGCGAGGACTGCGCAAGAACTACGGCCGCTTTGAGGCCTTGAAAGGGATCGATCTGGAGATCGAGGCCGGCAAGATCATCGGCCTGATTGGTCCCAATGGCGCCGGCAAGACCACCGCCATCAAGGCTATTCTCGGCCTCACCGACTTTCAGGGCGAACTGAAGGTTCTGGGTTTCAATCCACACACCGAGCGCCATGCGTTGATGCAGGATGCCTGCTTCGTCGCCGACGTGGCGGTGCTGCCGCGCTGGGCGCGAGTCGATCAACTGATCGACTATGTGCAGGGCGTACATCCGCGCTTTGACCGCGCGAAGTGCGAGGCCATGCTGGCCAAGACCAAGGTCAACCCGACGAGCAAGGTCAAGCACCTGTCGAAGGGCATGATCGTGCAAGTCCACCTGGCGCTGGTCATGGCGATCGATGCAAAGCTCCTGGTGCTCGATGAGCCGACATTGGGTCTCGACATCATGTATCGCCGCGAGTTTTATCAGACGCTGTTGAATGGTTACTTCGATGAAGGCAAGACGATCATCATCACGACCCATCAGGTTGAGGAGATCGAACACATTCTCACCGATGTCTTGTTCATTCGCGGCGGTGAGATCAGCTTGAAGGCGTCGATGGACGAAGTGGCAAGCCGGTTCACCGAGGTCATGGTCAAGTCCGATCGCCGGGATCAGGCGCTGGCGTTCAACCCACTGGATGAGCGCCAAGTATTTGGCAAGTCGATCTTCTTGTTTGATGGGATCAGTCGAAAGGATGCGGAGCAGTTGGGTGAGGTGCGGACACCAGGCATTGCCGATGTGTTCGTGGCCACCATGAAGGGAGCCTACAAATGAGCACATTCAAGATTTTGCTGAAGCGTGAATTCTGGGAAAACCGAGGCGGTTTTCTGTGGACGCCGATTGTCCTCTCGACCCTGTTTATTCTGGTGGTTGGGCTGACGCTGACCGTGGCACGCCTCAAAGCCGGCAGTTTCATCAAGTTTGATGGGTTGACGATTCCGATTGGCAAGGCCGCGGTCAGCCTTGGCCCGGATCAAATCGCCATGCTCGTCAAGGGGACCAACGAGACCCTGGCAGGTCTGTCCTTGATGGCGCAGATTCCGCTTGCAATCGTGGTGTTCTTTTATCTGCTTGGTTCGTTGTTTGACGATCGCAAAGACCGTTCGATTCTGTTCTGGAAGTCGATGCCGGTTTCTGACTTGAATACCATCCTGTCGAAGATTGTGTCGGCAACGCTGGTGGCGCCGTTGATCACGCTCGGAGTGTTGATCGTCACGCACATCGCGGTCCTCGGGATCATGAGTGCGTTGATGGCCTCGCTCAATGTGAATCCGTGGTCCGTCATGTGGACCCAAACCGATCTGTTTGGCTTGTGGCTGCGCCTGTTGGTGGGCATTCCGGTGAACTTCCTGTGGACACTGCCGGCGCTGGGCTGGTTGATGATGGTGTCGTCCTGGGCGCGCGGCTTTCCGTTCCTGTGGGCCGTGTTTACGCCGATCGGTATTGGCCTGACCCTGAGCCTGATCGAAGTGTTGAGCGCGCTGCAGATTCCGCAAACGTGGTACTACATCAATATCTTCGGTCGTGGCGTGTTTGGCATTCTGCCCTGGTCCTTCAACGCGAGGGGCGGCACGTTTGGGTTCGAAATCAATGACCAGAACATGCCGTCTGACATCATTGGCTGGCAAGCGATGGGTGACGTGTTCAGTAGCCCGCACCTCTGGCTCGGCATCCTGGCGGGTTTGGCGATGCTGGCAGTAGCCTTCTACTTCCGACGCTACAAGGAACTCGCTGATTGAACGAGTGGACGATGGATTGATTTGCCACAAGGATGTGGCCTTCTCACCAAACGGTGGCGATCTTCACGGACGCCACCGTTTTTTCTTGGTCATGCCAGCGCTGAGTGGGCCGATTTGTAAGGCGCAATGAGTGACGCGTAGTGTTAAGGCAAGCTACGGATGCAGCCACTCACTGCTGCCTGAGGCATCGTGTTCGCGTTTCCAGATGGGCACGCGCTTTTTGATTTCATCGATCAGATAACGGCAGGCCGCAAACGCGGCATCGCGGTGCGCGGCGGACACGCCGACATAGACGGCCAAGTCACCGATCTGCAGACTGCCAATTCGATGCTCCGCAGCAATGGCTTGAACCGGGAACTGCGCCATGGCCTCGGCGACGATGCGCTGACCTTCCGCCTCGGCAAGCTCTCGATACGCCTGGTAGTCGAGTGCCAGCACGGACTTGCCGGCATGGTGGTTCCGCACCCAGCCCTCGAAACTGCAAAAGCCGCCGGCCGCATCGTGGCGACACAAGGCGCGTAGGGCGTCGGGTTGAATGGGCTGATCGGTGACTCGGAACATGCTCAGCCTCCGGAAACCGGTGGAATAAACACCACGTGATCGCCATCCTGCAGCCGATGAGTCCAATCGACGAAGTGATCATTTACTGCGAGGCGGACTCGCGCCATGGGCATGCGGAACTGAAATCGCGCGCTGAGCGTTGCGAACAGCGCGGCCCCGTCCTGGTGGTCGATCATCAATGTCTCAGCGTCGCGGCCGGTCGCTTCGGCAAAGCTCGCAAAGTAGCGGAGGTGAACGTGAATCATGACGCTGAGGCAGCCTGATCTGACTTGAAATCCCGCTTGCCGCCAGACTTTTCGACGACGCGGGTGGGGCCGATGCTGAGCCCAAGATCCAATGCCTTGCACATGTCGTAGACCGTCAACGCCGCCACGCTGGCGCCGGTGAGTGCTTCCATCTCGACGCCTGTGCGGGCCTCGGCGGCGACTTCGCACGTGATGTGCAGTTGTTCGGGCGTGAGGAATTGAAACTCGAAGCGGATGCGCTCAATCGGCAACGGATGGCAAAACGGAATCAAGTCGGCACAGCGCTTGACCGCCTGCGTGCCGGCAATCAGCGCCGTATCGAGCACGGGCCCCTTGCGGCTTCGCAAGCCCTCGGCATGCAGTGCAGCCGCGGCGGCGGGTGGGAAGTGTACGAATGATTCGGCCACAGCGTGGCGACGCGTGACCGTCTTGTTGCCGACATCGACCATCCCAGGCTTGTTGTCGGCGCCGACATGGCTGAGTTCGGCAGGCTTGTGTTCGGCCACGTCATCCTCCAATCCGAAACATCTCGACGCGCCCGGCCGCCTCACGCTCGCGCTCGGCGCGCTGCTCACTGTAGCGGTCGGCACGGCGCGACCAGAGTGCGGCAATGCGCTCTTGCAGCGATTCGGGCGAATCCAGCCAGGGTTTCAAGTCGATGCCCTGGTGGCCGAACAGGCAGGTGTAGAGTTGCCCGTCTGCAGACAGGCGCGCCCGGGTGCAATCGCCGCAGAACGGCTGGCTGATCGAGCTGATAAACCCGACCTCGCCCTGGCCATCGACAAAACGATAGCGACTGGCCACTTCGCCACGATAGGCAGCCTGCACCGGTTCAATGGGCTGCCACGCATGAATCCGATCGCGCAGCACCAGCGAATCGACGACATCGTCGCGTTGCCAGCGGTTGCAGGTACCCACATCCATGTACTCGATGAAGCGCACAGTGATATTACGGGTCCGAAACTGTTCGAGTAGCGGCAGCACTTCCGACTCGTTTTTGCCGCGCAATACCGTGCAATTGATCTTGATTGGGGCCAGCCCAGCCGCCACGGCCGCATCAATGCCAGCCAAAACGCGTTCGAGCGAGCCGTAGCCGCCGCTCAGCGTCTTGAAGATGTCCGGATCCAGCGCGTCCAGGCTGACCGTGATGCGCTTTAGTCCGGCTCTTGCCAGCGCGTCGGCCTTGTCGGCGAGCAACTCGCCATTGGTGGTCAACGCGAGGTCTTCCACGCCCGGCAGGGCAACCAACTCGGCAATCAACTCGGGCAAGTCCGGACGCAGCAACGGCTCGCCGCCGGTCAGACGCAACTTGCGCACGCCCAGCGTCAGAAAGCTCTGCACAATCTTCAGCAAGTCCTCGCGTTGCAGCCAGTCGCGGCGTTTCAGGAACACCGATGGGCCGCCGAATCGTTCGACCGGCATGCAGTACGGGCAGCGATAATTGCAGCGGTCAATCACCGAGATCCGCAAGTCGTGTAACGGGCGGCCACGTTGATCCAGCGTGTCAGTCGCGCGCAGCGTCATGGCGCTGGGCTCCACGCCCGAGTGGCCGATGTCCAAGCAGGCTCGGGCGCCGGCAGTGCTAGCGTTTGGCCTTGCTTCGCTACCTGCAGGCCGCGGCTCAAATAGACTTGCCGCTCAGCGTCGCGCCGATAGTGATAGATCCAGATTCGCGCCAGGTATTCCGCGTCATAGGTGGCAAGCAAATCCTCAATTCCGGTATGGGACGGATTGCCTTCGACCGCGCAGTCATGCGCGATCACCGTTGGCGCCTTGGCATAGCGTTGCAACTCAGCCGGAATCGGTCGGGTATCACCAGTCCACAAAAACGAGCCACTCAGTGCCAGGCCAAATGCCGTTTGCGGAATGTGGTGTGACACTGCGAACACGTCGAACCAGAGCGCCTGATGCCAAAACCCGCGACTGACGGGAATGACCTGGAACGCGTCCCAGAAATTTGCGCCGCCTTCGGCCAGAGGGCTTGGGTAGTCGGCGACGCGCGCCTGCAGTACGGGCAGCAAGTTTGCCGGTACATAGAGGCGGCAACGACCGCTTCGCTCGGCGTCAAAAATCAGTTGGTAATAGAGCCGCTCCATGCCGCCGACATGATCGAGATGCGCGTGCGTGATAAACAACGCCATCGGTACCTGGCCATAGCGGGCTTGGAACGCGCGGAGTGCGGATTCGCCGCAGTCGATCATCATGACGGGTTGACCGTCCCGCTCCAGCACGCCTGAAGCCGAGTTCAGATCTTCGGCCTGGGCCGAACCCGTGCCGAGCCAATGCAAGTGCCATGTTGTGCTCATGACCAGCGTGCTCGCTTCAAGGCCGCAAAGGCGTGTGCGTAGTCGTCCAATATCTGCTGCCAGGCCGGTTCAAACTGCTGCATCCAACGCTTGCCCTGAATTTTGTGCAATGACTGCCAGAGCCGCTGTAAGTTTTCTTCGCGCCAGATCAGTTTGGGCGCGCGAACTGTGGCCCGGTCAAAATCGATGACCCAGGCTTTGTCCTGTTTGTCGATCAGAATGTTGTGCGCGTTCAGATCGGCGTGCCAGACATTGGCGTGATGAACTGCGGCAATGGCCGCCATGACCGCAGACCACGGCACCGAGCTCGCATCGCGACGCAGCCGGTCGGTCAGGGTTTCTGTATCGGGTATGGCGCCCGTCAACAAGTCGCCGCGATAAACCAGGCCATTCCGGCGCACCCGCGCGAGCAGCGGCTTGGGTACGGGCAGGCCATGGGTGGAAAGGGTCGCAAGCAGCCGGAACTCGCGTATGGGGCGGGTTTGTTCCAAGCCGGTAAACAGGTAGCGGTCGCCCAACATCACCATGATCCGACCGCCTCGACGATACGCGCGGTGCACACCGATTCCGACCGGCGTTTCGAGCAGATGGATCTGGCCTCGCCCGGCGCGCTCGGATTCGACGCGCGGCGCTGCCTCCAACCAATTCGCATTGGGTGGGTCAGAGAACACATCAGCGTCATAGAGCCAGGCGTCGGCGCCTGCCTTGATCATTGTCGGGGACACGTCGGGCATCCAGGCAACGGCTGCAAATTGTGGCGGAAGCTTGCCGGGAATGCACCCGGGCCGTTTGTCGAGCGGTTGGCTACTGGTCAATGACTGGTTTCTGCTGCAGATCGCTGAAATTTCCCTCGCTTCTGCAGGATAACGTCGCCCAATGTGAACCCCAGCCCGGATCAAGTCCGGGCTGACGAATTGCGTGTCATGATCTTGTCTCAAGCCCACAGGGCGACCCAACGCATGCCCCAAACTGCAATCAGGCATGGCGCCCAAAGACTCCCGGCCCGCCTTGCGTCACCCCGGACTTGATCCGGGGTGAGTTTAGGTTTGTCGCAATAGGGCAGCGACCCTGCAACGTAACCGTTGGGCGTACTGGCAATCCGGTTGTCAGGACGCCGACGACTCGTGCACCCGCTACCGGCCGTCGGTCTCCAGATCGCCCAGCCGGACTTCAGGATTGGCCTTCGCCGCAAAATCGCCCGCCAACGCTTTGTACAGCTGTACCAGTGCCGTCGCGCGGTTCGTTTCCGCAGTCACGGCGCGCGCTTCGAAATCGATCCGCGTGCGCTCGGCATCGAGATAGCTAAGCGCGTCGTCGGCGCCCACCTCGAACCGCAGCCGTGACAACCGAGCCGCTTCGCGCGCATCGTCGGCCGCTGCCGCCAGATTCACCGCGCTTTCGTTCGCGGCTCGGTAGCCCGCCAGCGCGTTCTCGGTTTCCTCCAACGCGCGCAGTACGGTCTCTTGATAGACCGCGATCGCTGCGTTCTTGCGGGCGTCGGCCGCGCGTACGTTTTGCTTGACGCGACCGAAGTCGAGGAACGACCAACTGAGCGACGGGCCCCAACGCCAGCGTTCTGAACTGGCACTACCGAGTTCACCGGCCGACTGTGCCGTCCAACCGAACCCACCGAGCAAATTCAGCTTCGGAAAGTACTCGGCCATTTCTGTGCCGACGTCGGAATACGCGGCGGCCAACGTGCGTTCGGCCGCGTAAACATCCGGACGCCGGCGCAGCCAGTCCTCTGGTTTGCCCGTGGCGACCAGGCTCGGCAACGCTGGCATCGACGCCTCCGGGCCAATCTCGGTGCGCAGTGTGCTGACCGGCCAACCGGTCAACGCAGCGAGACGTTGTTCCTGGCGTACGATGTCAGCGCGCAGGCGAGACACATCGGCGGCTTGCGCGGATTGCTGGGCACGCAGGCGGGTCAGATCCAATTCGTTGACCCGGCCAGCCTTCAGCAGTGCACCAATCAGGCGCACGCTTTCGACCAAAGACTGCTGGTTGGCTTCGGCGAGGCGATACTGTTGCTCCGCCCCGCGCAACGCGAAATAAGCCTGTGCCGTCTCGGCCACGATCGACAGACGCATCTGCTGCAGTTCCGCGGCCGCCGCATCCTGGCGTCGGACGATGGCTCGCTTCTGGTTGCGCAGGCTGCCGAACAAATCGATTTCCCAAGTCGCATCAAACCCCGCGGTGTAATTGTCGGTGCGGCCTTGGTCGGATGGAATGAACGGGTCCTGGCCACTCGGCTTGCTGCGCTCGGCTTCGGTGTCGGCAGTGACCGTTGGAAACAGCGAGTAGGGCGAGAGCCCACGCAGCGCGCGGACTTCTTCCCACCGCGCGAATGCCTGCGCGATGCTCGTGTTGTCGGCCAATGCGCGGGCAACCAGACGATCGAGCGCCGGATCGCCAAACGCCTGCCACACGCCCGTGCCGATGTCCTGTTGGCTCGCTTCGGTATTGGCCTGGTCGAACCGGTTTGGTAAAGGCGAATCCGGACGTTGATACGCCGGGCCCACCGTGCAGGCGGCGAGCAGCAGACTGCTGATGATCACCGTCAAAGGCTTAAGCATGATGCACTCCTTGCGCAGCCGGCGCACTCGCGTAGCGATCCGACAGTTTGCGAATCACCACATAGAACACCGGGGTAAAGAACAGGCCGAAGAACGTGACGCCGAGCATTCCGGCAAACACCGTCACACCCATGACATGGCGAACTTCCGCACCAGCGCCGGATGCAAACACCAGCGGCAGCACGCCCGCACAGAATGCGAAGCTCGTCATCAGAATCGGGCGGAGACGGAGACGGCACGCTTCGATCGCGGCGTCGACAATGCCCTTGCCTTGTTCTTCCAGATCACGCGCGAATTCGACGATCAGAATCGCGTTCTTGCACGCGAGGCCCATCAGCACGACCAGGCCAATCTGGGTGAAGATGTTGTTGTCGAGGAAATTTGGTGGATACGCGGGTGGGAACACTTTCAGACTAAGACCGTGCACTGCATTGACCAGCCAGATGCCGCCCATGGCCGACAACAGACACATCGGCACGATCAAGATCACGGCGAGCGGCAATGACCAGCTCTCATACAGTGCGGCGAGCACCAGATAGACGAGCAGCACACAGAGCGGGAACACCAGCAGCGCCATATTGCTCTGGTTGACCTGCTCATACGTCAAACCCGTCCAGGCAATTTGCAAACCACGCGGCAGCATTTGCGCGGCCATGCCTTCGACCGTACTGACCGCTTGCGTCGACGACATCAGGGCTGGGTTGATGCCAGCAGACAGATCCGCGGCCGGGTAACCGTTGTAGCGGATCACCGGATCGGGACCGTAGCTTGGGGTGATTGACACCACACTGCCGAGTGGCACCATGTCACCGCGATCATTCCGCGCCTTTAGTCGGGAAATATCGCCGATGTCATCGCGGAACTGGTGGTCGGCCTGCGCGTAAACGCTATAGGTGCGTCCAAACAGGTTGAAGTCGTTGACGTACGCGGAGCCCAGGTAGACCTGAAGCGCGTCGTAAATAGCGCTTAGTGCCAGCCCTTGTTCTTTGGCCTTGGTGCGATCGACGACCGCATCGAGCTGCGGTACGTTCGACTGAAACGAACTCAATACCGAGTAGGGATCGAAGCCCGATGCCTGCCGCAAGGCACCAACCATGGCCTGCGTCTGCGTGTTGAGTTCACCGTAGCCGACTCCCGAACGGTCCTGCACAAAGCCCTCGACACCTGCCGCATTGCCCAAGCCCAGTACGGGCGGCGGCAGCAATGCAAACGCGAGGCCTTCCTGGATCTGCCCGAACTGCATGTTGATGTTCTGGGCAATCTCGGCTGCTTCCTGATCGCGCTCGCCCGCTGGCTTCAAACCAATGAACATCAGGCCGATGTTCGGCGTGTTGACGAAATGGATGGCGTTCAGGCCCGGGAACTGCACGGCATTGTCCGTGCCCGGCGTGTTCAATACGATCTCGCCCATTTTGCGGATGACGGCGTCGGTGCGGTCCAGCGTGGCACCTTCCGGCAGCAACACGCCCGCGAACAAGTACTGCTTGTCCTGAGTGGGGATGAAGCCCGTAGGCACAGCACGGAACACAAAAAAGCTCGCAACCAGCAGCACGCCGTAGATCATGAGCAGCCGTGGCGCCCGCGAAATGGTGCCACCGATGCCGCCGGAATACTTATCACCGGCGCGCTTGAAGACGCGATTGAAGGCCGCGAAAAAGCGTCCGAACAGGCCTTCGATCAAGCGACCCAGCGCGTCTTTGGGTGCGCCGTGTGGTTTCAGCAGCACCGCAGACAGGGCCGGAGACAGGGTCAATGAGTTGAAGCCTGAAATCAGCACCGAGACCGCAATGGTTACCGCAAACTGGCGATAAAACTGGCCGGTGACGCCATCGAGAAACGCGAGTGGCACAAACACCGAAGCGAGCACGAGCGAGATGGCGATGATCGGCCCGGAGACCTCAGTCATGGCCTCATGCGCGGCTTCCAGCGGGCTCTTGCCCATTTCGATATGACGCTCAACGTTCTCGACCACCACAATCGCATCGTCGACGACGATACCGATGGCGAGCACAAGGCCGAACAGCGTCAGCACATTGATCGAGAAGCCGAGCAGCCACAGCACGGCAAACGTGCCGACAATCGAAACCGGCACTGCGAGCAACGGAATCAGTGACGCGCGCCAAGTCTGCAGGAACAGCACGACCACGATGACCACCAGCGCGATGGCTTCGAGTAGCGTGGTGACCACCGATTGAATCGAGTGCCGCACGAACACGGTCGGATCGTACTCCACGCTCCACTTCACGCCTTCGGGGAACGTCTTTTCGAGCTCTGCCATGCGCACGCGCACCGCATCCGACAGTGCGATCGAGTTTGCGCCCGGGGCCTCGAAGATCACGATGGCGGCCGCATCCTCATTGTCGAGCAACGAGTGCAACGAGTAGGTGTTCGCACCCAGTTCGATACGCGCCACATCCTTGAGCCGCGTGACCGCCGTGCCTTCCGTCTTGACGATGATGTCGCCGAACGCCTCAGGAGACTCCAGGCGGCCTTGCGCGTTGATCGACAATTGCACGCCGGTGCCGTTGGGCATCGGTGCGGCGCCAATGGCGCCGGCCGACACCTGCTGGTTCTGCTCCCGGATCGCGTTCAAAATGTCGGTAGCAGTGAGATCGCGAGCGGACGCTGCATCCGGGTCGAGCCAAACGCGCATGGCGTAGTTGCCGGCACCAAATGCCAGTGCCTGGCCCACGCCTTTGAGGCGCGCGAGTTCATCTTTGACGCGCAGATTCGCGAAGTTCGACAAGTACAGCGCGTCGTAACGCTTGTCTGGCGATGTGAGGTGCACCACCATCGTGATGTTAGGCGACGACTTCGCGGTGGTCACACCGAGTTGGCGCACGGCCTCTGGCAATCGCGGCAGTGCCTGCGCAACGCGGTTTTGCACTTGCACCGCGGCGAGATCGATGTCCGTGCCTTGCGCGAACGTCACAGTCACATTGACCGCACCGTCGGACGACGCGACCGACTTCATGTAGATCATATGTTCGACGCCGTTGATCGCCTCTTCCAGAGGTGCCGCAACGGTGTCGGCAATGGCTTTGGGGTTGGCGCCTGGATACAGCGCGGTGACCTGCACCGATGGCGGTACCACTTCCGGGTACTCGCTGATTGGCAGGTTCGGCATGGCGATCAACCCGGATACAAACACCAGGATCGACAACACCGCCGCCAGAATCGGTCGGTCGACGAAGATTCTTGAGAAATCAGAATGTGCCACGACTTAGCCTCCTGCCTGCGCACCAGGTGCCGCTGGAGCCGCTGGTGCTGGCTGATTCGGTTCGTTCATCGGCACGTCACGTGGCTTGAGTGGCTGACCCGGGAAGAAGATCTTGCGCACGCCATTGACCACCACCCGGTCACTGGCACTGAGCCCGCTCTTGATGATCCGAAGGCCTTCAAACGTGTCGCCCAGCACCACGTCATGACGCATTGCCAGGCCTTTGTCGTCGACGGCCCAGACGTACTTGCGATCCTGGTCCGTCATCACCGCTTGCTCATGCACGAGCAGCGCCTTTTCGGTGTCCTTGCCGAGCAGGCGAACGCGGGCAAACAGCCCAGGCGTCAACCGGCCATCGGGATTGGCGAGTACCGCGCGCGCGCGAATCGTGCCGGTTTGCGGGTTCAGGCTGTTGTCGACGAAGTCGAGCGTGCCCTGGTACTTGAACTCGGTGTCGTCTGACAAGGCAACGGTGACCGGGTTATTGTTGTTGGCGCCTTGATTACGTGCCTGATACTGCAACCACGCACGCTCATCGCCATCAAACACCACATGGACCGGATTCACTGACACGAGCGTACTCAACACCGGTTCACCTGGCGACACAAGGTTCCCCGGCTTCAATTCGGCGGCGCCGATTCGGCCCGCAATCGGCGCGCGAATCTGCGTGAAGTCGAGGTTCAAACGCGCTTGCTCCACCCGTGCGGCGGCGGCCAATTGATCCGCCTCGGCTTGCCGTAACTCGGCTGAACGTGCGTCCAACTCGCCCTGCGAGACCGCTTTGGCTTCGATCAGCGATTGGCTACGCTTCAGCTCTTCCTTGGCCAGGGTCACGCGGGCCTTTGCGCGCGCAACATCGGCTTCGGCCGCTGCGACGGCCGCGCGATATTCGCGATCGTCGATCGTAAACAGCAGATCGCCTTTTTTGACCAGGCTGCCTTCCTGGAAATGGGTACCGGCCAGGTAGCCGGTAACGCGCGGGCGGATTTGGACGGTGTCGACGGCCTGAATGCGACCGCTGTATTCCTTCCAGTTGACGATGTCACGCAACACGACTGCCGACACCGATACATCTTGCGGCGGCATCTGGCCTGCCTGAGGGGCGCCGCCAGAGCATGCCGCGAGCACGAGCGGCAGCAGCAGAGACGCCAATACGAGGGAGCGACGGTGAGTTCCTTTCACAGAATTCATGAGGGGCCTGTCTGATTAGATAAATGGAATGACGGCGTCTTAACGACGAGGCAATGCAAATTGGTTGAGGCAACAACGATTGGGCGATGGTTAGCCAGACGTGGTGGACGAATCAGTGGGAGCGCGCGCGCTCACGGCAGCAGCCGTTGCGGCGGATGGATCATGCGAATCAGCAACTGCAAAGCCCGCAGGGGGCAATGGCCACAGTTCCGGATGCTGGGCCAGATGTTCGACCCAGGCGAACAGACGCTCACGCGCCGGGCCTGGCATCGCATTGGTATTGAAGAAATCCTGCCAGAACGTGCCCTCGGCTGCCAGTAGGAGCAAGTAGGCAAACAGGTCCTGGTCATGCCATTCCCAGCTTGCGAACTTGCGGTGATGGTAAGCGCGCACCGGTTCGAGCAAGCCTGGATCCACCATGGCCGCGCTCATCATGCCGGTTACAAAGCGCTTGTGGTCTTCATCCTGCTGACCCATCTGGCAGCGAATCTGACCCAGCATTTCGGCTTGGCGCGGGCAGCTGCAGTGTCCGGCAAGCATCTCGGCATCGTCTTCCCAATCTTGCAAATCGGCCTCGATGAGACCACGCAAGAGTAGTTCCTTCGTCGGGAAGTGATACGTAATGCCACCGCGAGTCACACCGCTTTCGGTCGACAACTCATCGAACGTCAAATGGCCCGCGCCCTTGGTCTCGACGATTTTTCGAGCGGCAGCGAGGATTTTGTCTTTGGCTTTGGCGGGTCGGTTCATAGGTTGTTACTGTACAGAACGTTTTGTACAGAAACTGTGCCGTTCGTCACTGTGGATAGGAGGTTTTCGCATAGGAGCGCTAACCTATTGGATTACATGGGATCAATTTCCTTGCGGAAATGTGAACATCTTTGGCCGGCGTGCCAAGGGGCGACGTTGGGTAGCGGCGCGCATCGTCATGGACGTGCAAGAGTCAGTGCGGGCCCTGCCGCTTGGCTCCCCGCAATCCGAATCAGAGGACTCGTGTTGAAGCGACCTCATTCTCCATAAAGCGGCTCGGCGTGCCGATCGCAGCGCAGAAACGTGTTGGTGAAATCGTCCAGGCAATAGCGTTCAGTCACTTTCATGAAGTCCTGCTTCTCGCCCGCGTCATCCCACAAGTAGTCCACGTGAACGCTGTCCACCGATCGCCCGTCCTCAGAAAGTTCGGCCGATAGTAGGCCGGTGCTTGCGCATAAGTCTGGACCGTAGCCACCCAGGGCGATTGCGCGTCGGAGCATTGGTTTTTGAACGTCGACGATCCAGATCGAGAACGCCGCCGAATCGCAGGCACCGTTATTGCCCTCGCCGCTGCGCGGGGGGTTGATGTGGTAGGGCAGGACCAACAGTATCCGGTGCTCGTCCAGAGGTATCTGGTCGCCAACGATCGGCTCATCAATGGCTGCTTGGAATTGTGGCGAATCACTCTGCCAATGTGGATGCGCAGGGCCGTCCCACGCCGCATCCTGGAATCGCAAGCTGATGTCTTCGACCTGCTGGTCGCTGAGCGCGGTCCCTTCAATGTTGACGTCCGCATTGTTCGACAGCCGCCACTTAGGGAGACAAATCTGCCACTGCTCTTTGGGTGAATCGAGTTGGACTTGTTCGTAGACGTCGTCGGCCCAAAGCTCAGGACTCGTGCGATTCGGGTCGGGACGATCCAGGTAACCGCCCCCCGGATTGGCGAATCGCAAGACCGTGGCTTGCGCCGGATGCGAGCCAGGGAGGCTGTCTGCGATCTTGAGATAGCGTGCGTCTTCAAGGTATCCGAGATCCATGTCTTGGTCGCAGGGACTTGGCTTTAACCCAAGGTACACCCCGATCCCGAATCGTCATCCTGGAAGCCGCGCAGCGGATTCCGGGATCCAGGGCAATCTCGCGGCCGATTCCGAGAGACTCCTCGCTATGGCAAACGTCGATGCGTGGCGATTCCCGTTGGCGATGCTCACGCCGCTGCCCATCCAATCGACCAGGGGTGGTGTCTAGCGCACGGAACCCTTACTCTGTGGCGTTCTCTGTTGATGCCGCGTGTCATGAAAATCTGCCTGTTTCGACTATCTGCCCTAGGTGATGTGGTCCACGCGCTCGCGTTGGTCAGGCGCATCCAGACCCATTGGCCGAAGGCTGAAATCACCTGGGTGATCGGCAAGTTCGAGCACAAGCTGGTGGGCGATGTCGCGGGCGTCACGTTCATTCCGGTGGACAAGAAGCAAGGTTGGGGAGCGCGCAAGCAGCTGAAGGAACAGCTGCGCGGGCAGGAGTTCGACGCCTTGCTGCTCTGTCAGATCGCATTTCGCGCAGGCGTGTTGTCGTCGGCCATCAAGGCGAAGCGCCGGATCGGATACGACTGGGGTCGATCCAAGGAGTTGCACAGTTGGTTCATCAACGAGCGCATCGCCGCGCCGCGACACTTCCAGCATGTGCACGAACTGCTGCAGAGTTTCGCGGACGTGCTCGCCGTGCCAACGGCGCAGACGCGTTGGGACTTGCCGGTTCCGGACGAAGCGCACGCGTTTGCCGACGCGCATTTGCCCGGCAAGATACCCACGCTGATCATCAGCCCTTGCTCGAGTCACCGCCTGCGTAACTGGCATGCGGAGGGTTATGCCGCGGTCGCGATGCATGCGATTGAACGTTATGGCCTGCGCGTGGCGCTGTGCGGTGGTCCGAGCGACATCGAAAAGGACATGGCCGCGGCCATTGAGGCCCGCTGTTCGAAGCCGCTGGTCAATCTCGTCGGCAAAGACACACTGAAGCGCGCCATGGCGCTGATGCAGCGCGCCATTGGCGTGCTCACGCCAGACTCCGGTCCGATGCACATTGCCAATGCGTTGGGCGTGCCCGTGCTCGGCTTGCATGCGGCGTCCGACAGCCGACGCAGCGGCGCGTTCGGTAATCTGCGCTACACCGTCGATTGTTTTCCGGCGGCGTGCGAGAAATTCGAACACAAGGCGCATGCGGACACGCCCTGGGGCACGAAGATCGAATACGAAGGGGTCATGGACCTGATTCCGGTCCAGGCGGTCATCGCTAAGCTCGATCTGTTGATGGCGGATCGCGTCGCCAAATACGCGCCGGATTGATCGGCGCGCTTGCGGCAATCAACTGCCGTCGAATTCCGGGTCACGCGCACTCGCGGCACGTTGCAGTCGGTCCTGCACCGCGATCCACGCAGCCAACTCGGGCGGCGATTCAATCAGAATCCGGTCCGCGCCTTCCTGATCCAACATGCGGAGCGCGGCATACAGATGTCGCGCGTATTGCTCGGGTGTATTCGGCAACGCCAATCCGTCCAGACCCGATGGCAGTGGCCCGATACTGAGCACGCGCACCGTTTCGTCATCGCGTTCCAACTCTCGATAGCGCGCGTCGAGCCGACTGCGACGGACCAACTCCGCAGTCGTCCGGGGGCATAGTGCGATGCGAGCGAGCCAGAGACTCGTGGCGTGTCAGCGCTTGTTTGCCTTGCCCCGGGCGCTTCCGGCGAAGCATGCAACACCGCTTCAATCTGTTCGGCCGTGATCAGGCCGGGTCTCAGAATTCGCGCAAAGCCCGTGCTGAGATCGATAATGGTTGATTCGATGCCGACCTGACACGGACCCGCGTCGAGCACGACGGGCACCGCTTCGCCAAATTCATCGCGGACATGTTGCGCGGTGGTCGGGCTGACGTGCCCAAAGCGGTTGGCCGAGGGTGCCGCAAGTCCGCCGCCAAAGGCCTGCAAGACAGCTTGCGCCCAAGGATGCGATGGCACGCGCAGCCCGACGGTGTCTTGCCCGCCAGTGACGAGATCACTGACATTGGCTTGGCGCTTCAAGATGAGCGTCATCGGTCCCGGCCAGAAGGCTTGGGCCAATTGCAACGCGGCGACCGGCACATCGATCGCCCAATCCGACAGTTGTTTCGCATCGGCCAGATGCACAATAAGTGGATGATCGGCCGGGCGGCCTTTCGTCGCAAAGATGCGCTGCAGGGCTTCGGGGTTGCGGGCGTCACCCGCCAACCCGTAAACCGTTTCGGTCGGCAAGCCAATCACTTCGCCGCGACGCAACGCGGCAACGGCTTCAGTGATGGCTTCGAGACGAATCGGCAGCATGGTGCGGCTTAGAAGTGCGGCTTTTCTGGGCTGGCGAGATAGCGCTCAACTGACTTGATGATCTCGGCTTCAGTCTCCTCCGGTCCGCTCCAGCCCGACACTTTGACCCACTTGCCCTTTTCGAGATCTTTGTAATGCTCGAAGAAATGCTGGATGCGATCCTTGGTCAAGTCAGGCAGATCGTCGATGGTTTTGACGTGATCGTAAGCGGGGAATACCTTGCTGACTGGCACCGCGATGATCTTGGTGTCTTCGCCGGCTTCGTCGACCATGTTCAACATGCCGATCGGGCGCACGCGAATCACACAGCCAGGCACCAGCGGCAGCGGCATCACGACCAGCACATCGGCCGGATCGCCGTCACCCGACAGCGTGTGCGGGATGTAGCCGTAGTTGCACGGATAACGCATCGGCGTCGTCAGCACGCGATCGACAAAGATCGCGCCCGAGGCCTTGTCGACCTCGTACTTCACCGGCTCGGCGTTCATCGGAATTTCGATGATGACGTTGACATCGCGCGGCACATCCTTGCCGCTCGGGACAAGATCCAATCCCATGGTGAGACTCCTGATTCAAAAGGGGAACGGCCAAGTGTAATTGGAACCAGCGGAGTCGGCGCTCTACGTGGGGGCATGAGTTCATGCTCCCCTCAGCATTGCCGCGCGGTCAGGTGGGCTCGTTGGGCTACTCCTTCGCATCAAACCCGTCGATCGGATTGACGAAGAACAGTCGCTTCCAGCTCTGCGGGCCCGGTCGCCACTGCCACGGCAGGGGAATCAGACTGAGCTTGCTGTAATGCAGATGCGGCGGCTTGCCTTGCGCATTGCCGGTGTCACCCACCGTGCCAAGTTGCTTGCCGCGCCAGGCGAACCAGCCGGCTTTCCGGTCGATCTGATCCAGGTGCGCGAAGTAGTGCAGACGCCACTTCGGGCCAAGCACGAGCACGATGTTGCCGCCCATTTCGATGTTGCCGCGAAACAGCACCAAACCTTCAACCGGACTAAGCACCGATCGACCTTTCGGCGCGAAGATATCTACGCCTTTGTGCACCCCGGATCGACCCCAAGGGTGATACCAGAACGATTGCGGGTGGTAGTCGCCCTGGTTCGCACCGGCTACGGGTATGCGTCCGCTTTCAGGCCACAGTATCGGCAGAATCAAGCACAGCAGTAGTACGCGCCAGAACCGACGTCTGCGGTTTGGCTTCTTGTTGCTCCTGGCCTCTGTATTGGTGTCGGTCATGGTTTCGGTGTCGGTTGCTGCGTTGATTCCAGCACAAGTGCCCCGCCTACTGTGACTCCGAATCGGTCCGGGCAACGTCGCCAAAAGGGCGATTGTCTGACCTGTCCGGATTTCGGCGGGTTCTCGTTTCCAGGGGCAAGACCCAATCGGAGACAGAACATGAAGCAGAAGCAGTTGGTTAGCGCGATGTCCCTTTGCCTGCTCGGTATGTATGGCTTGAATGCCATGGCCGCGACGTTTCAGGTGACCAATACCTTGGATAACGGCAACGGCTCGCTGCGCAGCGCCATTACGCAGGCCAATAACGCAGCGGGAGCGGACACGATTACATTCGCGATCTCGACGGGCGCGCAGACGATCAACCTGCTGACGCAATTGCCGGCGATCGGCAATGGTGGCCTGACCATCGATGCTGAAACGCAGCCGGGTTTCAATGGTTCACCGCTGATTCGGATTGATGGCGCGTCGGCGGGCGCAACGTCTGATGGCTTGGTTCTGAATGGCACCCAGATCGCGGTGCGAGGTCTGGTGATCACGCGATTTGGCGGACAAGGTGTGCGCATCAACGGCAACGACAATGTGCTGGTCGGCAACTACATCGGTGTCGGTCACGACGGCAGCACGGCCCTTGGCAATGGTGATTGCGGTGTGCGAATTGCTGGCAGTGGTAACTACATCGGTGGCACGCTTGGCAACCAGCGCAATGTGATTTCCGGTAACGCTAACTACGGCGTGCTATCGGCTGGTGGCTTCGGAAACAACTTGATCATGAACAACCGGATCGGAACGAATGCATCCGGAACTGCTGCGATCGGCAATGCCGTCGGTGTCCGCATTGCCAGCCCAGGCAACACGATCGGTGGTGACGGTCCGCAATATCGCAACGTCATTGCGGGCAACCTGGGGCATGGCTTGGAGCTCGTTGGCAACAACAACAAAGTCTATGCTAACTATATCGGCCTGGGCTTGAATGGCAGCACGGTGATTGCCAACCAGTCGATCGGCGTGGACGTGAGCGGCAGCGGTAACGAGATCGGTGGCATCGGCGTGAAAGGCAACACTATTGCCGGCAATGTTGGCCATGGTGTCTATGTCCAGAATGCCGCGACGGTCTTCGTGCGCGGCAACCTGATCGGCATGAATGTCGCCGGCACCCAGGCGGCCCCCAACCAAGGCGATGGCTTGAGCATCGATGCCACGCTGAGCGCCGTGGTGGAATCGAATTTCATCAGCGGCAACACGGGCAACGGCGTGGGCGTTCGTGGATCGACCGCGAACCCTGAAGTCGTCGAGTTGTATGGCAACTTCATCGGCGTCGACGCATCGGGTACCACGGCACTGCCAAACCTGGGGCAGGGCGTCGCCCTGTACCAAATGGATGGTCAGAGCAAAATCGGTGCAGTGAACAAAGGCAATGTCATCAGCGGCAACGGCGACGACGGCATCAACCTGCGCGAGTCCGCGAACGTCAGCATTGAGGCCAACCGAATTGGCGTCAGCATGAACAGCGGCACGCTGATCGGTAATGCCGGGGTGGGCATTCAGGTCGACGCGGGGACCAACATCCAGATTGGTGGCGTGCTCGCGAGCCAAGGCAATGTGGTCAGCGGCAACCTTGAGGGCGGCATGGGCCTGCGCGATGGTACGAGTGCGACGATTCGAAACAACAAGGTCGGGCTCGATGGCTCTGGTAGCGCGCCGATGGGTAACGGCGGCGCCGGAATTGGCGTCGGCTATGGGGCCAATGAGATTCAAATCGGCACTGCCAATGCCGGCAACGTGGTGTCCGCAAACAGCGGCGTCGGTGTGTTTGTGATGGAAGGGGTAGTCAATGTTGTCGGCAACCGAATCGGCACGGATGCCGCGGGGTCACTGCCGTTTCCGAACGAAGGTGGTGTTGGGGTGAGTGGGGCGGCAGACGTGCTAATCGACAGCAATCTGATCTCTGGCAATCACTCTGATGCCATTGGCGTCGGCAGTTTCGAGTCAGTCGTCGAGATCATCCGCAACAAAATCGGTACCGATGCGACTGGTCAATCGGCGATTCCAAATTCGTCCGCGATGCGCATTGTTGCCGCGGCCCCTGGTTCCAAGATTGGTGCGCCGGGGCAGGGCAACCAGATTTCTGGCAACACACGTGGCATCACGTTAGACGACACGACGAGCGGCTTGCTGATTCAAGGCAACAACTTCGGCTTGAACGTTGACCGCACCCAGGCCTTGGGTAATGACGAATGGGCGCTCAGCGTCGATGGCAGCAACCACCAAGTGGGTGGTGCGGGCGATGCGGGGAATGTATTTGCCGCCTCTGGTTCGGGTTTGGAAGTACACGGCTCCGGGCATCAGATCCAAGGCAATCGCGTTGGCACCAATGCCGCGAACGCCACCGGTCTCGGCAACTACCACGGTATTCATGTCGAAGGTGCCAGCGACGTGCTGATTGGTGGCGCGCCGGGTCTCGGCAACACCGTGGTCAACAGCACTTGGGTCGGCATTAGCGTGGTCGACAGCTTGCGTGTACGCCTGCAGGGAAATCTGGTGCATCACAATGTCGAGTATCCAATCGACTTGAGTCCGAATGCCGGCACGACTTTGAACGATGCATTGGACATCGATCAGGGCCCGAACGAGCGCCAGAACTTTCCGACCGTCATGACCGCCACGGTGAACGGCGCGAATCTACAGCTGACCGGCGTGCTCGACAGCAAAGCAAATGGTACCTACCAAGTCGAGCTGTATCACGCCTCGGTGTGCCATGGTTCTGGCTACGGCCAAGCCGAAACGTATCTCGGCGAGACCACCGTGCTCACCGATGGGCTGGGTCACGGCACCTTCTCGACGCTGATCAACAATGCGCCGGTGACTGGTTTTGTGACCGCCATCGCCAGCGACGCGGCTGGCAATACCTCGGAATTTGGTCCCTGCCTCGCGATGGGTGCCGCCAACGCCGGTCAACTGAACTTCGATCGCTACTGGACGATGACGTACGAAGACCTGGGCGTCGCAGCCGTGACGATTACGCGCAGCAACGGGTTCCAAGGCGCGATCTCGGCACAGTTCACGACCGCGAACAACTCCGCATTCGCCGGCAGTGACTATGTCAGCACAACGCAGACCGTGAGCTTTGCATCTGGCGAAAGCAGCAAGGTGGTGCTCGTGCCCCTGATCTCGGATGGCCCCGGCGAGAATATGGAAGACTTCGATATTCACCTGACCAACGCAACCGGTGGTGCCACCCTCGGCAGCCTGAAAGATGCCCGCGTCGCAATCTACGAGCAGGAAGCGAACAACGTGCACGGCAGCATCGAAGACGTGTCCGTGACCGAACCGACCAGCGGCCAAGTGCCCGCAACGTTCACGATCACCATCGGCAGCAACCCCTCCGTCCGCACGATTATCTACACGACCGAAGACGGCACCGCAACCGCTGGTGGTGACTACGTAGCAACCAACGGCACCCTGACGTTCCAACCCGGCGAAACCAGCAAGACCGTGACCGTAATGGTGCGCGCCGACGGCAACCTCGAAGACGGCGAGTACTTCAACCTCCGCCTGAGTGAGAACGATTCCGGCTTGAGCTTGCTTCGGGAAGTGGCGGTAGGGGCGATTGCGAATACCGGTGGCGCGATGATTTTGTTCAGTAGTGGGTTTGAGGATTGATTCACTCGGCGTCTTGGCAAGTGCGGAGCGTGTTCGCGTGCAGTTGATGGGCGACCAAAGGATGTACTTCCAAGTGATGGGCGACCACACGATGTACTTCCACGTTATGGGCGACCACGCAATGCACATCCATGAGACTGTCAGCAGCGCACCGAAGGCCGGCCTTTCTCAGCAGCACCGACCGAGGTCAGCCAGCATGCGAAGCCTCCAGCAAACAGGCAGTATTCAGGCAGTCGCAGGACAGTTTCAAAAAAGGGCGCGTCCGTTCAACGCGGCGCGCCCTGCCTTTTGTAGGAGCGGCTTCAGCCGCGAACCAATCTTGCCGTAAGCGTGCATCCAGCACGTAGCAACATCGCGAGCCGCGCCCATGCAAGTGTGCCTTCTCTGGCTCGCGAGAAGACGAAGTGTAGCCATGCAGCGAAATGGCAAAACCTATTGCCGTCACCCTGGAGACCGCGTAAGCGGGATCCGGGGTCCAGGGCAAACTTGCGATTGGTCAACAAGTCATGCGCGGCCTCTGCGGCCATGCTCTGCTCGCGGATCGCAGCGGGCAAACTCATAGCAAGCAGCCCCCATCCCAGCCTTCCCCCGCTGGCGCGGGAGAAGGAGAAGTGCGGCCTTGCGGCGAAACGGCCGATTCTATTGCCGTCACCCTGGAGACCTCGTAAGCGGGATCCGGGGTCCAGGGCAATCTTGCGAGCGCAATGCTGTCAACGCCGATTGAATCCTGACCCACCCTGCCGAAGTAAAACTGACCCACCCACCGAGTCAGTCTGCCGCAGTTCCGGCTTTCCGCCCTCTAATCGATCGGCCTCTTCGGCCAGTGCGCTGCGACGCGCTCGAGTTCGACGCTGCGGAAGCGGCGGCGAAAGTCTCAATGGCCTCTGCGGCCAGTGCGCTGCGACTTGGAGATAGAGGCGAAGGAAAAAGGTGTCAAAGGGTCTCAATGGCCTCTGCGGCCAGTGCGCTGTGACACTGAGCGGTTTTTCGGCGAAGTGATGGCGATCCAAAGTCTCAATGGCCTTTGCGGCCAGTGCGCTGCGACTGCATACTATGCCGGCCAGGCTGATATCAGTCCAAAGTCTCAATGGCCTCTGCGGCCAGTGCGCTGCGACGGGTTGAGTTATGTTTTGGTGGTCAACCAGGACGGAAGTCTCAATGGCCTCTGCGGCCAGTGCGCTGCGACTCGCCCCGCATGGGGCAAGACGGCAAACAGGTCTGCCTGTAAAGTCTCAATGGCCTCTGCGGCCAGTGCGCTGCGACCCTGGCTTCAATGTCAGCTCGTAGTTCAAATTCTGGTCTCAATTGCCTCTACGGCCAATGCGCTGCGACAGGGTTCGTTCGAGTCCTCCATCAACGCCAGCCAAGTCTGAATGGCCTCAACGGCCAGTGCGCTGCGACTGGAAGTCGGGCAGGAAGTGGGCTACGCCGTCGAAAGTCTCAATGGCCTCTGCGGCCAGTGCGCTTTGACCCCGACAACGTGTGCACCACGAATCGCATTTAATCGTCTCAATGGCCTCTGCGGTCAGTGCGCTGCGACTACAAGCGTCCTTGATTGAGTTCATTAACAATCTTAGTTTCAATGGCCTCTACGGCCAGTGCGCTGCGACCCTGCATTACACCTTTGCAACCGGCAAGATGCTTATGTCTCAATTGCCTCTGCGCTACGACAGACACGCGGTCTCGCCTACGAGACCAAGGTCCTGAAGTCTCAATGGCCTCTGCGGCCAGTGCGCTGCGACTTTTCCCTGAATTGAAGTGGGTCGAACCCTGGTCAAGTCTCAAAGGCCTCTGCGGCCAGTGCGCTGCGACACGACGCGCGAAGTAGTTTTACGTATCGACCTGAAAGTCTCAATGGCCTCTGCGGCCAGTGCGCAACAACTCTTTCGAGTCCCAATGATTCGTCGCAAGCAGCCCCCTTCCCAGCCTTCCCCCACTCGCGCGGGAGAAGGAGAAGTGTGGTCTTGCGGCGAAATGGCCAACACTATTGTCGTCACCCTGGAGACCGCGTAAGCGGGATCCTGGGTCCAGGGCAATCTTGCGACTAGCCGACAAATCATCAACGGCCTCTGCGGCCAGTGTGCTGCGACCTTTTACCTTTCGGTCGCAAATGGATGGAATGATGAAAAGTCTCAATAGCCTCTTCGGCCAGTGTGCTGCGACATGGAGGGAGAACGCTGGTTCGGTGTCATCGTGTTGTCTCAATGGCCTCTACGGCCAGTGCGCTGCGACGGGCAACCTCGTTCACGGTAAGGTTATCTTCGGCGCAAAGGTCTCAATGGCCTCTACGGCCAGTGCGCTGCGACCCAAATATTGCGTTCGGTAAGGTGATCGGCAATCCCCTCAAGTCTCAATGGCCTCTGCGGCCAGTGCGCTACGACATGATGAACTCATGTTGCAACGCACCCGAAAGGTCTCATTGGCCTCATCGGCAAGTGCGCAACAAACCCTTCGAGTTCCAATGACTGGTCGCAAGCAGCCCCCTTCCCAGCCTTCCCCCGCTCGCGCGGGAGAAGGAGAAGTGTGGCCTTGCGGCGAAATGGCCAACACTATTGTCGTCACCCTGGAGACCGCGTTAGCGGGATCCGGGGTCCAGGGCAATCTTGCGACTAGCCGACAAATCAACATCGGCCTCTGCGACCGGCGCGCTGCGACATGAAGAGTGAATCGCACTGGCGACGCGACTCGCAGAGTCTCAATGGTCTCTGCGGCCAGTGCGCCGCGACCTGATGCAGATTGCGATGGTTGTCTACATCGCAGTCGAAGGGTCTCAATGGCCTCTGCGGCCAGTGCGCCGCGACGGGCCTTCCGGAGGCATCTCCGCGCCGAGAGCCCAAGTCTCAATGGCCTCTGCGGCCAGTGCGTCGCGACCCAACAAGCACAACATCCTGGACTTTGTGACCAAATCTCAATGGCCTCTGCGACCAGTGTGCTGCGACACTCGATATGGAGACGCAACATGGCTAGCAGCAAAGGTCTCAATGGCCTCTGCGGCCAGTACGCTGCGACGATGGTACTGCACGATCAGTCTGATTGATGAACCAAAGTCTCAATGGCCTCTGCGGCCAGTGCGCTGCGACAGGAGTTGTTGCGATTATCCTTCACCTCCAGAGGTCTCAATCGCCCCTGCGGCCAGTGCGCTGCGACTAGATGTATGGCCAACCGGTGAGTGCACCGGTACGGAGTCTCAATGGCCTCTGCGGCCAGAGCGCTGCGAACCGCCGGCACGCTGCCGCAAGTTCCGACCCAGGAGTCTCAATGGCCTCTGCGGCCAGTGCGCTGAGACTTGTCCCAGTCAATGGGGTGAGTCATACCCAGGTGGTAAAGGTCTCAATGGCCTCTACGGCCAGTGCGCTGCGACGCAACCGCGAGTTCTTGCCGGTGAAGGTTGTCAAAGTCTCAATGGCCTTTGCGGCAAGTGCGCTGCGACTACAGCCCTAGCGCTGTGGAAGGAGGCGGACTTCAAGTCTCAATGGCCTCTGCGGCCAGTGCGCTTCGACCGGCTCATGCAGTTGGAAACGTCTGCTGGCAAAGGATCTCAATGGCCTCTACGGCCAGAGCGCAGCGACATAGACAACCATGTTGTAGACGTCAGCGGCGTTTAGTCTCAATGGCCTCTACGGCCGGTGCGCTGCGACTTTTTCATTGTGACCCTCATTCTTCTGCCCCTTTTGTCTCAATGGCCTCTGCGGCCAGTGCGCTGCGACCAAAGACTGCGTGTACGACCCCGGCAGGCTCGTAGTCTCAATGGCCTCTGCGGCCAGTGCGCTGCGACTTTTGGTCGTTCTGGCAGCTATGGACGCGCTTATCGAGTCTCAATGGCCTCTGCGGCCAGTGCGCTGCGACGACTGGAGAAAAAACCATGGACGTTTTTTGTCGTAAAGTCTCAATGGCCTCTGCGGCCAGTGCGCTGCGACTGGGTGGCACCGAAGTTGTTTCAAGTCGCTTCAAAGTCTCAATGGCCTCTGCGGCCAGTGCGCTGCGACAGCGTTTTTGTGTGTTGTCGTGCTTTCGGCGAAGTCTCAATGGCCTCTGCGGCCAGTGCGCTGCGACCCGTAGCGCAGGCGGCGATGTACAACGTACTTGAAGTCTCAATGGCCTCTGCGGCCAGTGCGCTGCGACGGGTTCGGGTTTGATCACCGGCTCTGCCGGTGTAAGTCTCAATGGCCTCTGCGGCCAGTGCGCTGCGACTGCGCACCTTTTTTCCCTTGTCGAATCAACGCACTGGCCGCTGGTTCGGAGGAACCTCGGCCGGTGATTTGGAGTTCTTTATCAAAGAGCACCAAATCGGGATCTTTGTCGCGATTTTCGTTCGGAAAGTCAAGTGAGTAGGGGTGATTCATCAGGGTTTGCTTCGTAATCCATCGACAGGTATCTGTTCTGATTGCGAAACTTGGCGGCAACCGCAGAAAACCGCAAAACGCAAAAATCGGTTCCTCCAACGGCCACTCGAAATGACGCGATACTGAGCCCGCGACCACTATTGTCGCCGGAAGCAGCGCCGGAAAGGTACATCACTCGCCTGATAGCCAGATAGGCCAAATTACACGATCGAGTCACCCTCACAACACCCTCACCGTAGGCGGCCGAAAAGGCGGCAAACTCCCAATGACCCCCGATCTTGCACAGCCGTCGTCATTCAAACCATACCACCGAATCTGAGTCTCCGGCCCAGCGTCTTTCAACAAGCGCGTCAACTCACGAATGATCTGATCGAAGTCTGCAGGGGTACGGGTGCACACTTCGAATTCCGACTCTTGCACGCGGAGCCCGATTCGCAGCGCGCGTTTTTCCACTCGTTGACGCAGACGGTCGTCGGAGATGCCATAGACGGGTAACTGGGAATTCATCCTGCCAGTCCGTCGCAAGCAGCCCCCATCCCAGCCTTCCCCCGCTCGCGCGGGAGAAGGAGAAGTGTGGCCTTGCGACGAATCGGCCAAGCCTATTGTCGTCACCCTGGAGACCGCGTAAGCGGGATCCGGGGTCCAGGGCAATCTTGCGACTAGCCGACAACTCATCGACGGCCTGATCGGCCACTGGCATGACGACCCGGCTCACAGATGCCCTTCAACCAGGAATTGAACACTACGGCTCTTGTCAATGCGTTGACAAGACCGGTCCCAGAAACTGCGGACGACTTCTGGGTGCGGATGGCCTAACCCCATATGATTTGGGTCTGAGCTGAATAACGCGTACTCGGGTGTGATGTGCTGAACCAACTCGGGGCACCAATTTGACCTCGCGCCATGATGCATAACTTGGAAGAGTGTCAGTGATTGAAGGCGATCGGCGCCCAATGCACTCTCAAGCGCCTGAATCCGGTCGATGTTGTTCAAGTAGCCGTCACCGCAAAGAAGCAGGGAAAAGGCGCTTGGCTGCTGCTCGGGGTGAATGTGTGGCATGCATTGCAGGCGGCGAAAACGGCTGGTCTCCTCGATCGCTGTTAAGAGCATTTGCCATTCATTGTGCTTAATGGAATTCGTTTCACCCAAGACAAACAGTGAGATGATGTTCCGTGCAATTGCCGATGCGCCGAACGTTGCGTCGTAGAGATCTTTCAGGTCACGCAATACCGACTTCTTTTCGTTGGCGGTCTTTCTTCGCTGGAAGTCATCGGCAAGCGTTTTCGCCTGCCTCGTGAAGCTCGGCTGCGCTCGGGCTTGCAATCGGGAGTCATTATAGGGCGCGAACTGCCACAGCCTGCCCAGCTTAATTCCGGTCCCCGAGCGCAGATATTTTGCTTGATTCGCATTGGCGCCCCATGGCCGGTTTGCTGCCTCAAAGTCGGGGTCCAGTGCGTCACGGTTTGCAGGAGGCTCCCAACCTCGGCGTAGGCCGAACCGCTCGCCATCGAGTGGCTCTCGGTCATCGTCGTCTTGTCCGAGCACGTATAGCACTTGGCCGACGTCGGCATCGGCTGTCTGCCTCAAGTATGTTGCAGGATCTTCTATGAAACGGGCTACTTCAGACTGATCGCCTTCACCGAGAATTGCTAAAAGCGTCAGCTTCTCGAACGTGTGTAGGTATGGCAGCACCAAAAGATCTACCCTTCGGCCCTTAACAAGGGCAACGATGCCTGAGATATGGTCTTGATCGAAGTGCGAGATCATCAGGAGATTGATGATGTTGCTTTTCCCACCGTCACGCCTTGAGCCGAATCGACCGAACAAGTCGCCAACCGTTGAACACCCACAGCCAGCGCTCAGGATCTTGGACGGGCGCGTTCCCCAATACTCCAGAATTCGTTCTTGCAGTAGTTGTTGACCGGAGCTGGTGCCACAGTCGTACACCCAGGAGAATGAGCGCCTTGATCCATCTTCCCGATCGTGCCGGTCCTCTGGTAGCGCCAGAATCTCTCCGGAGACGAACAACCCTTGGCCAACGCCATGAAACCGCGTGATGACTTCGTAATCCATGCAAGTCTCCCCAAGTACCGAAAAGCGGGAACCGCCTTGAGGTGGATGATGACACTTACGGGAGTGCATCGCCAGTTCCGTGCGAGTGGTTGAATCCTAAAGTCATGCGGACGTCGTAGGTTCTTTGACACTTCGCCCCGACGTTCTGATGATCCTCGCGGCCGCTGCCAGCGTGTGAGTTCTCAATGGCCTCTGCGGCCAGTGCGCTGCGACCTAGAACTGGCAGGCAGCGTCTACGAGGTCGAAGTCTCAATGGCCTCTGCGGCCAGTGCGCTGCGACCTCGCGGCTTGACTGCTGCGGATCGCGAATCCCATGGAGTCTCAATGGCCTCTGCGGCCAGTGCGCTGCGACGCTGCCTAGTTGCCGCCGCACCGCGAGTCGACCTCAAAGGTCTCAATGGCCTCTGCGGCCAGTGCGCTGCGACAGTATTTCAGAGGTCGTGTTCTGGAACAACGAAAGTCTCAATGGCCTCTGCGGCCAATGCGCTGCGACATTTGATCGCATGCCTGCAGAACCGACCGACCAAAGTATGAATGGCCTCTGCGGCCAGCGCGCTGCGGCGGCCAAGCTCCAAGTGCACGCCTGCGAAAGTGAAAGTCTCAATGGCCTCTGCGGCCAGTGCGCTGCGACCGATGACGCCGCAGCCGGTGGTGGAGACCAAAAGCAGAGTCTCAATGGCCTCTGCGGCCAGTGCGCTGCGACGTGCGCTCCTATTCTTCTGTCTGACCCTGAGAAGTCTCAATGGCCTCTGTGGCCAGTGCGCTGCGACACAACAGTTGGTCAACGGTGTGTGTCAGGCTCCACAGTCTCAATGGCCTCTGCGTCCAGTGCGCTGCGACGGCATTAATATTCGTCACTGGGAAGACGCTCCCGAAGTCTCAATGGCCTCTGCGGCCAGTGCGCTACGACCTGGGTCGGATTGGATTGCTGCGGACACAGTGCTCCAGTCTCAATGGCCTCTGCGGCCAGTGCGCTGCGACCAGCGACCGGTTAACCACCCAGTCCTATCACGTGAAAGTCTCAATGGCCTCTGCGGCCAGTGTGCTGCGACCAGATCGAGCAGGCTGTCTACGGAGCTGCGCCAGTGACTCAATGGCCTCTGCGGCCAGTGCGCTGCGACGAGTGATTACCGGTTCGTCCGGGTTCACCTTCGAAGTCTCAATGGCCTCTGCGGCTAGTGCGGTGCGACAAGGGCAAGCTGACTCACTATCGGGTAGCGGTATGAAAGTCTCAATGGCCTCTGCGGCCAATCTGCTGTCAGTGGACGATCAGGCTTCGGTGGACTCGGCCCAAGTGATGGCCTCGCTGATCTATTGACTACGCGTTCTTTGCGCCGATCTGCGCCATCCCGGGGAAGGCTCTCTTTTGAATTCTTGCGCAAGTATTTGAAACACAAGGGCGACCAGTGCATCTCACGACCCGCGAAAAAATGTCTGTTAGGCTTCAATTGCCGTGTGAGGGTTGCCCGGGCTGTACCGCCAGCCCGGGCGATTAATCAGGGCAAAAGCAACTTGCAATCCTTGTGCCCCCCGGTCAGGGAGTTCGAGGGTAACTGGCAGTTGCGTCTTCCGCAACTCTTACCAATAGGACTTTATGAGATTTCGAACGTTCAAAGGCTACATCGCAGACTTCTGTCGCTTGCCGATTCATCTTGCCGGCAATTCGTTTCCCGGCATCTACGCGTTTGTTAGCGTTGATGCCCTAGGCAGGGAAAGGTGGATTTACATTGGTCAGTCGATTGATGTCAAAGACAGGTTGTTAGACCATGAGAAGTGGAAGGCGATCATGGCTTACCAGCCTACCCATTGCTATGTCGCGCGTGTTGAGTCAGAGGTCGACAGAGACGATGTCGAGCAGTGCATGATTGTCTTCTATTCGCCACTGTTGAACGTGCAGCACAAGCGCGAGCAAAGCCTTTATGGGTTGTTCGGCACCCGCCCTTCAAAGCAGGCGTAGTTGCGAAGGGCCGGGGCTAAAGTCCCGGCCCTTCATTTTACTCAGGTCTGAGCGTCGACTCGTTGGATTTCGTGCATGGCCGAGTCAAAGTAACGTCGGTTTGCCTTCGGTCCGAAACGTTGATCCGGTCGCAGCTCAAACTATTCAATGAACGCACCGAATGAGCGCGGACATCGGTCGCCGCGTTCTCCCTATACTTGCTGCGACGTGGTCATGGAGTAGCAAGTGTAGGCCGGGAACAAATGGCCTTTGCGGCCAGTGCGCTGCGACCCGGTATGGTGCTGCCGTTGGTCAGGTTATCCAAAGTCTCAATGGCCTCTGCGGCCAGTACGATGCTACAGAGCGGGCCTCGGGGAGTTGGTCCCCCTTGTCCACAAAAGTCTCAATGGCCTCTGCGGCCGGTGCGCCGCGACACTGAACGACCAGGTCGCCCCTCGCTTCACCACCCAAAGTCTCAATGGCCTCTACGGCCAGTGCGCTGCGACGCGCACGGCTGAACTGCGCTCCGTGCAGAACAATGAGGTCTCAATGGCCTCTACAGCCGGTGCGCTGCGACGAACAGCCAACGCAACAGAGCCCCGACCCTTCCTCCCAAAGTCTCAATGGCCTGTACGGCCAGTGCGCTGCGACCGACATGAACCGACGAAAGCTCGCAATGGCGCGGAGGTCTCAATGGCCTCTGCGGCCAGTGCGCTGCGACCAGCACCAGCCGCGGCACGCTCAACACCTACACCGAGTCTCAATCGCCTCTGCGGCCAGTTCGCTGCGACGCTCACCCTCCAAGGGTGTGCGATGAACAAATCGAGTCTGAATGGCCTCTGCGGCCAGTGCGCTGCGACGTTGCCGCGGGTTCACCAGATCGCCGACACTCAAGTCTCAATGGCCTCTGCGGCCAGTGCGCTGCGACACAGAGACGGCCGACAGATTGAACCTTGATTGTATTGTCTCAATGGCCTCTGCGGCCAGTGCGCTGCGACAAGTACTCAGCTGGCATTCACCATGTTTTTATATGGTCTCAATGGCCTCTGCGGCCAGTGCGCTGCGACCGGCATGACCCTTCTCGACGCGTTCGCGATTAAGTCTCAATGGCCTCTGCGGCCAGTGCGCTGCGACCAGCCACGGAAGTGACAATTGCCGAATTCATCTGCTGTCTCAATGGCCTCTGCGGCCAGTGCGCTGCGACTGGGTCGTCTTAGACAGAGGATTATGGATGATCTGTCTCAATGGCCTCTGCGGCCAGTGCGCTGCGACTTTCAGAGTTGTACGCCCTCAAACAGGCAGCGGATAAAGTCTCAATGGCCTCCGCGGCCAGTGCGCTGCGACGGTTATCGTTGCTCATGGCGACATGCCAGCAGTAAAGTCTCAATGGCCTCTACGGACAGTGCGCTGCGACCTAACGCAGGGTTTCTGTACACCAGCTTTGGTGGACAAAGTCTCAATGGCCTCTGCGGCCAGTGCGCTGCGACAGAGAAGCACGACATCCGTGCCCTGGTTGGCGCATCAAAGTCTCAATGGCCTCTACGGCTAGTGCGCTGCGACTCAAAATTTTGAGTCCGACAGCTTGATGTACATCACGTCTCAATGGCCTCTGCGGCCAGTGCGCTGCAACGGGCAGACATCATGGAGATGACCAACAATGCAAAGTCTCAATTGCCTCTACGGCCAGTGCGCTGCGACTCCTTCTTGGAGCCCTGGGTTCAAAACATATTCGTTGTCTCAATGGCCTCTAAGGCCAGTGCACTGCGACTCGGTTGCAAGACGTTCGTGCGTTGTGGTTTAACAAGTCTCAATGGCCTCTGCGGCCAGTACGCTGCGACGAGGTGGAGCGGTTGTCTGCTATGCCCCTGTGCCTGTCTCAATGGCCTCTGCGGCCAGTGCGCTGCGACCAACGTGACGGCGTGTACAACGGTCGTAAGACTGCTGAGTCTCAATGGCCTCTGCGGCCAGTGCACTACGACCTAGTACAAGAATCCAAGGCGTACGGCGTGAGAGTCTCAACGGCCTCTGCGGCCAGTGCGCTGCGACCGGCCTACGCGGTCGGGACTCCTGGGGCCTTAAATGTCTCAATGGCCTCTGCGGCCAGTGCGCTGCGACAAACCACGCTCCACTACCACAAGTTGCGGAAGTCCTAAGGTCTCAATGGCCTCTGCGGCCAGTGCGCTGCGACAACCTACGGGCAACTGCGTGAGTACCTGGGATCGAAAGTCTCAATGGCCTCTGCGGCCAGTGCGCTGCGACGGTGATCGTGATGAGCGTGCGCGGACTGGGACGGCTCAAAGTCTCAATGGCCTCTGCGGCCAGTGCGCTGCGACTGGGACGAGGACTTCGGCTTCGATGGCGGGTACTAGTCTCAATGGCCTCTGCGGCCAGTGCGCTGCGACCTGGGGGGGACCATACCCCTGGCCTGTAAAATGGCCGTCTCAATGGCCTCTGCGGCCAGTGCGCTGCGACTATGGACCGCAGCACCATCGGGGAAGTCAAAGGTCTCAATGGCCTCTGCGGCCAGTGCGCTGCGACGATCGACAAAACCCTCCGCAACGTCGACATCAACGAAAGTCTCAATGGCCTCTGCGGCCAGTGCGCTGCGACCCCCAGTACCTGGCCGCCGGGTTGACCGGCACCTACGCGTCTCAATGGCCTCTGCGGCCAGTGCGCTGCGACTGCGCACCTTTTTTCCCTTGTCGAATCAACGCACTGGCCGCTGGTTCGGAGGAACCTCGGCCGGTGATTTGGAATTCTTTGGCAAAGAGCACCAAATCGCAATCTTTGTCGCGATTTTCGTTCGGAAAGTCAAGTGAGTAGGGGTGATTCATCAGGGTTTGCTTTGTAATCCTTGAGTAAGCATCTGTTCTGATACCGAAATCGCGTCAACCTGGTAGAAAACCGCAAAACACCAAAATCGGTTCCTCCAACGGCCACTCGAAATGACGCGATTCTGAGCCCGTGACCACCATTGTCGCCGGAAGAAGTGCCGGAACGGTACATTACTCGCTTGACGGCCAGATAGGCCACTTTATCGGAACGAGCCACCCTCACAACACCCTCACCGCCGGCGGCCGACTGGGTGGAGAACTCCCAATTGCCCCCGAACGCGCATACCCATCATCATTGAGCCCATACCAACGTATCTGCGTTTCCGGCCCGGCGTCTTTCAACAAGCGCGTCAACTCGCGAATGATCTGATCGAAATCAGCGGGCGTACGGGTGCACACTTCGAACACCGACTCTTGCACGCGCAGCCCGATTCGCAGCACGCGTTTTTCCACCTGTCGGCGCAGGCGGTCGTCGGAGATGTCGTAGGCGAGCACCCAGGTCTTCATTTGAATCGGCTCAAGGTCCAAATGGGGCCGCCGCTCACCATCGCACTATAGGCCACAGCCTGTTCGTGCAGATGCTCGGCGATTGACAACGCGCGGTCGGCGGCATGTGCGCGCAGGGGTTGGTGAAGGCGGGTCATCACCGCCAACGTGACGGCTCGTCGCGCTTCGGCCGTCATCAAACAGGCACCGGTTGCCAAGTACTCGAATTGCTCGGGCCGCACCTCGCGGCGATGGATCATCGCCAGCACTTGCCGCTCCACAACAAAACGATATGGCTCCAACAGATCAGAAGCTAAGGTCGCGTGCGATCCGTGCGCTTGATGATAGAAGCCCAAGCGCGGATTAAGTTGGTTTGCGATCAGAACCGCCTCGGTCAACTGCATCAGCAGCATGTACGAAAACGACAGCAAGGCGTTGACGGGGTCTTTCGGCGGACGGCGATTGCGTTCTGAAAAGCTAAATCCAAACGGCATCATGTGGCCGATCTGCCGGAAATGCGTGCGTGTCGCCTGACCTTCGATTCCGCGCAGCGCGGCCAGATTGGCTGCACGGCTCGCGCTATCAGAGAGGCTGTGCAGATGCGAGAGTGCTTCGGCAGGCGCCTTTCGGTGACGGAGCAGGGTCGCCATGCCGTCGATGCGAGCTTGCACGAGCTCCCGGGCCGCCAGTAAGGCGCGTTCGGTGTCCTGGCCAAAAGCGACCTGCGCATTCATCCGCGCCAACGCTTTGGCATCGGGCATGCCCGCGGTGCTGCCAAAGCAGCGGCCTTGTTCGTTCAAGAACACCAAGGGCACTTGGCTGCGCAGGCAGGCTTTGATGACCTCGCTGGACAAGCGACACCGGCTGATGAGCAAGATGGCGGCCAAGCTCGCAAATGGGTGCAGGCTAAGCTGGCCATCGGCGCGTTCCACTGCGAGTTGGCCTTGAGCCAAGCGCAAGCGCGCGCCGCGTTCGTTGATGATCAGCAAGGTGCCGGGGTGCTCGCCATGGGCTTGAATCGTGGAGCCCGTCTCGGTGGCTTCGGGTGTGGCGGTGATCTGTTCCAGCAGCGCCGAATCCAAATCGATTGCGTCGTCATGGCCTGGGTCCGCGCGAACCACGAGATCCTTGACGAACCGATAGCCCAAAAACAGAAAGCCGCGCTCGAAATCGGTGATCCGGGTCTTCTCCAGTTTCAAGGCCAAGCCTGCGTCACCTAGCGTCTCAGCAGCTAGCGTGAGCGCGTGACGCGCATCGGCCTCAGTCTTGGCCAGAATCACTAGGTCATCGGCAAACCGAACCGGCGCGACGCCCGCATCGAGCAACACCCGGTCCAACTGATCGAGCATCAAGTTGGACAGCAGTGGTGAGAGCGGGGCGCCCTGCGGCAAACCGCCGCGACGACTCAGGCCATCGGTTCGCTCGGCTTGGATCCATTGCATGATCCGCGGAACGACTGGGTCTTGACCAAAGAGCCCGAGCAAGCGCACTTCCAGCTGCCACCAGTCCACCTCATCAAAGAACTTGCGAACATCCGTCTCGGCGACTACGGTGAAACCCTGACGCTTCAACAGCTGAATGCGATCACGCGCGCGCTCGCGGCCGATGCCACGCCGAAAGCCAAACGAAGATGCCGCGAATAGTGGATCGATCAACGGATCGAGCACTTGGAGCAACGCGCGTTGCGCGACCCGATCCCGAAACGGCGGAATCATCAGCTCGCGCATGCTGCCATCGGCCTTGGGAATGCGCACGGGGTGCAAGGCCGCCACAGGCATGGCGGAACTCGTGAGGTCAGCGGCGACCTGCTCCAAACAGCGCGACTTGGCGGCCTCTTGCCGTGCTTGCTCCTGCGCCTCGGCCCAGGCTTCGGCCTCGGTCAGATCGTCGTTGTCGTCTGTCTCGACATTGCAGCACAGGCGAATGCTGCGATTGGCCGCGACATGCTCATAGGCCTCGGACAAGTTCGCATCATTCTTGGCGCGGTCAAGAGCGCTGTAAGTTAGTGATATCTCGAGCTTGCTCGCGACCCCATCGAGCCGCTCCAACCGAAATCGCCCCAAGCCATGCGCACGCGCTTGGCCGATGCCGAGGTATTGCAGCAGCACCAGACTGAGCCACTGGTCATCAGTCGGTGCCTCCGGCCAAGACACCCGGAACTCACCCAGCACGCCACGACTCAGCTTGATGCGCTTCGGCTCAGCCGAGGCGGGGAGTGGATTGACCTGAAACAACTCAGCGCGATCTAGACGCAAGTTGAAGGTAGGCACCGTCCATTCGCTCAGAGCTAACGCGAACTTCAGATTCACCAGACTTTGTTCCAACGTACGATTCAACACCTCGCTCGTGAACGCCGACTCGGTGAGCAACGTGCGCGAGCCCGCAGCCTTGTGCACGATCTTCAGCGGCGACGTCAGCCGAATACGAAACGATCGCTGCGCCGACCACAGCATGGCCTCTGCACGCAGATCGGCCAGCGATAGGGTGGTGTTGTCATGCAACGCCTCAATCCCGACGAGCCGCCAGTTTTCCCCAAACGCATGCGCCTCGCCTTTGCGGGGCGCGCTCCCCGGTAGCCCACGCAAGAGTGCTTCGATGCGTTCGAGTTTTGTCCAGTCTGGTTTTGCGGCGAAGATGACGAACTCGAAGATGTCGCCTGGTGCCCAGTCGTTTTTTGCTTGTCTGGGAATGTCGAAGGTGATGCTGTTCAGTTGGTCCTTGTGTTGCGGATCGCTGGCGAGCAGTAGCGCCGAAAGCGCTTGTTCTGGAAATAGTCCCAGACGCACCCGCTGCAGACACTGCATCCGAACGATTCGTGTCCGGATGGGCAGCAGGCCAGCGATGTCCACGCTGGTTTCTGGCAACGCTCGTGCCAATGGCGGACGACTCACCGCGCGACCTGTCTTGCCGCTGCGAGCTGGTCGCACCAAGGGCGTGCTCGGAACGCGCTTGGCGTGACTAGGCCGGCGCACGGCTGCTCAGGTCATCGAATGAATCGGGCCGATTGAAGTAGCCGTAGCCGGACGTCGTCTTGCTGCCGATGCCGCGTTCATGGAGGGTGGTCTTTAGCAGTCGTGCAGCGAACGCAGCGAGTTCTTCGTCGAGCCCGGTCACCGCAAACAGAAACTGGCCTTGCGCGGCCAACTGCGGTGCTGGGATCGGGCTGTCGAAGTCGGTGGCGTCTTCGCGACCTAGGTCATAGTAGCCCTGATGGTGCGGCGTGACGATCTCGCGGACAAACGGCTTGCTGCGCGGGGTTGGGTCCCACCAAGCATCATGGAAGATTGCGGTGCCAGCGAAAGGCTCTTGGATGGTGGTTGCTTCGTCGTTATCGAGATGATCGCCGAACACTTCGGCGAGCAATGAGCGCAGTTTCGGATCACCATGATCGGGTTCGTCCAATCCCCAGGCTTTCGCTGCGTGCCGGCAAACCCCTTTGACCGAGGAGCCCGGAATCATCGGCATGCCGTAGCTGTGATGTGTGGTGCAGCCAGACTCCAAGGCGGTGTCGTGAATTGCGCCAATGTAGAGACGCGTGGTCACGGTACCCACGAAACAGAGCGTGTTCGGGATCGCCAGTAGCGCGGACTTCCAGCGCTCAAATGCAGCCTCGTAGCCTTTGCAGGCGGTGATGCCGGTGATGCGCGCGAGGAGCGCGTCTTTGTCCGGGCCGGACTCAGATTGAACCTGTTGCATGCCGCGGCGAATCAGCAGGCCCGCGTTGGCGGTCCGGGTGTTGCGACGAAGCGGCACATCCGCATCCCGCCACAGCGCGAACGAAGGGCCCGTATCGGCGTTTCCCGACTTTGAGCTACGCGGATCAGCCATTGGATACCTCTCTCTGATTGCTCGACTCGGACTTCGGATCCAGCAGATCTTCAGACAGCAGAGTCTGCGCGAACCGCTTGATCCAGCCGGCTGCGGTCAGACATTCGCGGGTCTGGATGCGATATCGGGTGAGATCGGTCTGCTTGATCAGCCCTTCATGGTAGTCCTTCGGTGTGATGTCGCTCAGCAGACTGACTAAGTCTTTGAGGTAGGCTTTATATGCCTCTGCTGGTTTGCCTTTACCTTCGCCTTTGGCGCGCAAGAATCCGATTGCCTGCAAGAGGCCAGACTGCAGCACCATCACCGGGAAGTTTTCGGCGCGCGCCTTGTACTCCTTGGCAAATCTCTTGGCTTCAGCGCTGAGGGACCCAGAGCCGCGCACGTTCTGAACTGCGGCGTGCGCCTTCGACGCGAATTTCTGTTGACGAGTCATGAATGGCCTCTCACTTACTTGCTGAGGATGAACTGCGCCAAACCGCGCCCAACCGTGGCCTTACCGCCAATCTGGATGGTGTGTCGGAGCTTCAGAACCTGTCTCAGGGTGGTAGCGACTGCCGCGGCGTCGTGGCTGACTCGCGCTGTCTTTGCGTCGCCAGCCTCTGGCTTTCGGCTTGGGCCCACGCCTAACACGCCCCATAGTACGGTTTCGGCGGGAAGGTTTTCCTCGTACCAGAGGGCGCCGCGATCGACTGTCCCGCGGTCGTGGTTGATCCGAATTCGCGCACGGATCTCGGTTGCGGTTTCGGACAGGAATGAGAAGTCCTCGTCGCTCAGAATCACGAAGTGCTGCTTGAAGTAGTCCTGCTCCGTTTGACTCTGGCGCAAGTGCTTTGCGAAGTGATCCGCCCAAGCCTCGGCATCTTCCGATTTGCAGCTCAGCTCCAGATCGTCAAGGGCAATCTTGCTGCTGTCGTACTTGATGGCAGTGACTTTGGCGGTTTGGGCCTGTCCGGATGTAACGGAAGTGGGTTCTTTCGGCAGCGCGCCGCCCGCGCGAATTGCATCGTCGCGATAACGCCGCAACACAAACGGACAAGTGGCATAGGCCATTACGCCCACCCAACTTCGGACCGGCAGAATCAGCAGATTGGCATCACCGAAGGCAAGCGCGCCGGCATGTGCCTCCTTGTCTGCATTCTTTGATTCAGGGCCAAACAGCATGGACACGTGGCTGCTATGCGCGGTGTTGGCGTCCACGTCGGCCCGCAGAACGCCCTTGATGGCCGAGCCCGGAATCTGTGGGAGGTTTGTGGCCTTGGCACGGGCTATGGGCAAGTCCACGGCGCCAATCGCCTGACCAATACCAACGTGCACAGCCGACAAAGCCTGCAGGAAAAACACTTCCGTTCTCATGCTGATTCTCCTGAATCGTTGAATGGGGTCGTTGCATCGACATAGGGGCGGGGGGTTACCAAACCAAAACCATCGCGGCGATCCTGTGGTTCGTCGCAGAGGGACTGCAACCACAGATCCTTGAACAACGTGTCTGGAAGGTCGGCGTTGGCCTCGAACCAATACGTCGCGCCAGCCGGAACGGCGCGTCGTGAGCGCTTGGGCTCATTGTTCTCCAGATCCCAGCCAGAGATGGCTTGCCAGCGATCGGCGGCGACTGCCTTCAGTGTCACGCCAAGCTCGGTACCTGGAAGCTTGCCGAAATGGTTTGCATCGAGCCAACCTGGGAACAGTCCGTTCGTGAACAAGGCGGGCGTCGCCAAGGTCAACGCGAAGCGTCGGCCTGCGGGCTTTGGCCAGTCTTTGGGGATCTCAAGTGGCGATGCTTCGCGGACGCGCTTCAACGCGCTCAATCGACGCTCACCACCGAGCGTGACGAGCCCCTCGGGTAAGTCGCTGGGGCCTTCTGCCAGAAGGCGAAACGCCTCTTCTGCAAAAGCGCCTGTTTTTTGGACGATCGGATCGAGGTCTAGCCCTTCGGTTTGGAACAGAGCACCGACCTTGTTCGCGTCCGTCAACGGATCAACGGCAAGTTGCGCACGTATTGCACGCGTCCAAAATTGCGTTGCTTGTTTTTTCGGATTCAAGCGCTGCCCGCAGCACCACTTTTGGTAGTCCTCCAGCGACCAGAACTCCGGTGCCCGACCCGGTTTTTCGTCGGGCTTTGGGTAGAGTTCCAGTCCGAGCAAGTTGCCAGGCAGATTTGTGCCGTAGTCACGGCTCCAGGCCATCGGCTGCATTCGATGATAGGCCTCGATCGGCGTTTCGTCGTCACTCGCGAACACTTGCGCATCGATGGGTCTTGGCAAGTAGAGCGTGATCTTCTGGTTTGTCCCCGCTTTCTTGACAAGAAACGGTCCTCGGCAGGCGAGCTGGCGCGCGGCATGCAGATCGGGCTGGTCTTTGCGGTCGCTAAGCCATGTCGTGCGCAACATGCCGGCAACGCTCGAGGGCCAAGGAAACGCGGCCTTGTCCCGTGATGCCGAGCCGAACGGGCGACCACTCCGAAACACGAGTGGGGCTTTGGGTTCAATTTCGTAGACAGTGCTCATCTCAGTCCTCACCTAGATCGGTTGCGGAAGCCAGCCAGCGGGCCAGAATCAACTCGCTGGCCAGTCGCTCATAGGGTTCGAACGCATCGGGCTTTGCGGGTACCAGCGCTTGCAGACGCGCACGGAGCGCGGCCTTTAGTGGCGCACTGAGCTTGCCATCGCCACCACTTTCGTTGGCGCGGATCAACAAGCGTTCGAACTCGGTCGCGAGGAGGGGCTCTGGCTCAGTAATCCGATAGCGCCGGTAGCGTGCGATCAGGTCACGTAGGTCATAGCCCAAGCGTCCGGGCGCCGTGCCCAGTTCCTCAAGCGCCTCTGGCGTCAGAGCACCCGTTGGCGCTTCGGTGACATCGGCACTGCGACTGCCGTAGGCAGCAAGCCAAGTCCGCAACGCTGCGAACGCCTCTGGATCATCAAAGCGCAAGCGTGCCTGGAGTTGGTGCCCTGCCCGCAAATGCAGGCGGAGTCCGAGCGCATGACCGCGCAGTGACTTCGGCAGTTCTAGCCCTTTTGCGAGCGATTCCGCTTCGTCGGCATACGTTCTGATCTGACTTAAAGGTTCCATCGCGTGGCAAATGGCGATACCAACGCGAAGCGTGGGTAGTGCAGGACGAGCGGACTCGGGGATGCCTTCCGCAGCAAGACGTTGCCACATCGCCTCATGTTGAGGCCGGATGGTCGACAGGAACGACTGGCTCAGAGACTCCGCAACGCCCAGCAATCGGTTGATGGGCATCACGATCATTAAGTCCTCACCGCCGCAGAACACGGCTTGGCCTTGATGGGCGCGTGCGATACTGGGGACACCCTCAGAGAATTCTGCGATTGCGCGCGATATGTCGCGATGCTCCGTGTCGGACGCCGCCGCACCAACGAATTTGCCCATCTTGTCGCCGTCGGCAACCAGCAACGCGGCATACGGGTTCGGATGCCCGTACTGCTTCCAGATGGGAATGAGCTTCTTTTGAATCTCGGCGATCAGCTCGCGCGCAGTTCGGGCGTCCGCGTCTGAGAATTCGGAATCCTTCAGGTCCACGATGAGCCGATCTAGGTCGGCCAGTTCACGCGAGAGGCGAGAGGGGAACAAGAGGGCTGCATCGAACAGCATGTCATCAAAGAGATCCGCATCGACCTTGGTGGCGACGCCCGTCGCGACGAGCTTGCCATAGGCGATTTCGATATCTTGAAGCGCCTCTGTGAGTGATTTGTCTTCCGCGCGTGCTGCCCGCAGGACTTGCAACCAAGGTTCCACGGCCACTCGGCTGAGTGGCACAAAGCGCCCGGGCGGGTCTTCTGATCGCTTGATCAAGCCGAGCGCGTCTAATTGCTCACCGCGGCCCAGGGCAAACTTCTTGATGGTTTTGTACTGGAGATGCTTCTTCGGCTTTAGTACCGAACCATTGAGCCCATCCAGACTGCTCTTCGGGACGCCCTTGTCATCGACGGCGCATTGGCTGAATTCACGCGTCGCTTTGCGGGCATCAAAGAGCTTCTTCAGGTGTTCATACGCCGAGGCGTAGCCGCCTTCATGGTCCGTCCGCTGTGGGGTCCAGGCACCGTAGCACTCCAAGGCGTCGGCGATTTGGGCGTCGAACAGGTCGCTGCGAAGGGAGTCAGCGGGCTCGGAATCCAGCCAAGTGCTCTTGGCTTTCTCGCCCATTGCCGTGAGTCGGCTCATGGCAGCTTGCCGTGCCTTGTCGAAGGCCTGCCGAATTGAGCCTTGGTCACCAGAAGCAAAACTCGCAAGCAGCACGTTCGAGACATTGCTCTCGCGATGGCCATCGTGCAGCAAATCGCTGATCGGATAAATCAACTTGCCGCCCGATTCCTGCTCTAGTGACAAGGCCGCCGCCCGCACGCAGTCGGCCAGCAAGCGGCTGCCGGCCCAGAGATCGCGATTGCGGCGCGCGGCCTTGATCATTGATCCAACTGGGCCGAATGACATTTTCAGTAGCCAGGCACTCATGAGATCGGCTCCACCTTAGTGAGCTTCTTGTTGACGAACGTCACCCGCCATTTGCCGGATGTCTTGCCGCTCTTAATCCGCTGGCGGACGTCTTCGGATACCCGATCGAGCAAGGCATCGAAGTCAGACGCAGCGGCAAGTACGGTGAGCTTGGTGTCGATCTTGGCTTCCAGGCAGCGACCGTTCGGCGACAAGCGCAGGACCTGACACTCCCGAGTCTCTTCAGGCGCTTCGGGTTTAGGCGCTGTTTTGCTTGGTAGCGCTGAAGGTTGTGCTGGACCTCGGATATTCGACGTTCCACCGCGGCGCGCGTCGGGCACAGTGGTGGTGCCCTGGCGCGAACCCGCCGACTTGAAGTGACTGACGAAACCCGCCAGCACATCGTGCTGGTTGGTGCGCTGCATCGGCCCGATGTCGTTTGCCTTTTTCCGGCGCGCTGCCTCTCCTTCTGGCCACCACTCCGTTGGTCCGAACGTTCCGATGAGTTTCTTGCTGCCTTTCGTCTCGCGGAGGTCCAGGCTCAATGACTTCAGATGATCTGCGGGCAAGCAGAGTAGTCCGGCTCTAAACGTGCCGGGTGTCAAGGCGATTGGGCGCAGAATGATCGGCGATGCCATGCGCTCCCGATCGTCGCCGCTGGGCTTGAGTTCGGTATCCACCGGGTCGCCGAGCTTCTGGTCTTTGAAATGCGTGATGATGGGCAGACCAAATGCAGCGCGTGGAAAAGCGATTCGCGCTGGGTGACGACTTGATCGGCCCGTTTGATTGGTCAGGTCGCGAATGGAGTCGGCTTCTGGCCAGGGACTCTTGCCAATCTTGGCGCCATGGCGGTATTCCTTCATCGCCTTGAGCGCGAAGTTCCAGGCGGCCTCGGCGTTGTCCTCGGTGGGGCCAAGGTGCAGCGCGAGCCCCTGCTGCGCCACCTCCTCAGCAGTGACACAGACATGCTTGCCGTCGAGTTGCGCAGCAATCGCGCCCGCGCCACGACGCGTGCGACCGCCGAAGCCACCGAACGTCGCCCACCAACGAATCGCCCGCTCGATCTCCTGCCGGTCTTCGGTGCGGACTTCTTCGAACTTGCCTTCGCCTTTTAACGCACCAACGAGTGTGACTCTCAACACAGTCGTTGGACCCGGCATCAGCACGGACGCTGCAGGTACCTTATCGTCTTTGTCCTCCGACTGCTCCTGCGCAGGGAACAGTGCGTAGTCGTTGACGCCTGCAGCCCACCTTGGAACGAGTTTTCCGGCCTTGTTAACCTGCTTCTCCTGCGCAGGCTGAAGGTTTCGTTCGGTCAGGGAAGGCATCTTGATCAGCCGCACCAGCACCCGGCTCTTTGCCAGGGTTTCGGCATCACCCAAGCCACCCCAGATGGCGCGCTCGGCCTGGAACCGTTGTTCAGGTGTTTCCTTGCTCGTCTTCGCGTCGAGTCGTCGCAGCAAGCGCCACCAGAAACGCAATTGACCGCGGATCGCAGTGGGGCGAAACGGTAGGCCCAGGTCGACGGTTCGCGTCACCGTGCCGCCGCCGTACATGGGCGTGATTAGTTCACAGTCCAGGCGCCAGCTGTGTGCTGGGCGCTTGTTCGAAAAGAGCGACTGGGGGCTGAGCTCGGGCAACGGTCGCGCTGATGTTCGCTTTCTGGGCATGGGCATGTTGCGATTCCTCCAAGTGGGTCTGGCCCGTCCAATACGTCAGTTCGATAATGCAGTGGTTGATTCTGGTTGTGCTGTTGCTGTGTCGGTAGCAATGTTCAGTGGCGATGGTGCAAGGCTGTCAGATCGAGCTGGCGACGAGCCTTCCTGCAAACTTGCGGATGCGGTCGATGAGGCGCGGGCGTGCGGCCAGGCTTCGAGCAACATGACGGCGCACAGCCACACAGCCGCGCAAGTGAGTGCTGCCGGAAGCAGATAGAAGCTCAAGGCCTTGCGCTCGATCTGCCATAGCCGGCTTGGTAGGCCGAGGATTCGGTGTAAACCGAGAACCAGGGCGCGGCACAGCGTCCAGCCAACATGGAACGCAGTGACGACGCCCGACCAGAAGACCAGTGCCAGCAAGTTCATCGTGAATTGCGGGTGCGCTGACGGCTGTCGAGTTTGTTCGGCGTCTCGTTGAGTGAAGCGCTCGACGATGGCCTTGAGCCGATTCTGCACCGCATGATCCAGTTGTTGGAGCAATGCCGGCTTTTGCGATCGGCGTTCTGCGGCGGCGCGCATGTAGTCGAGTTCGGTGTGATTCGGCGAGAACTCAAGGATGGCCTGGTACTCATCCTGGTACCGCTGCAACGTATCGAGTGGCAGACTGAACTGCGCGCGCTTTGACGTCGCGTCAGCGCCGGTTTGATCGTCAGTTGCTGCCAGATCAGCCTTTGCGAGCGTCCACTCCATACGCAAACGATCTTTCAGAACGTTGATCTTATTGGCGCACTGCTCATGCTTCTGGCCTAAGTAGTCCAGACGGGCCGCTTGAATGTAGGTCGTGTAAACGAGCACGGCGATCGCCAGGAAAATCTGCAGGATCGAGAGCAGCTGGTCGCCCAGACCGCCTTTGGTGCCAGTCATCTGCAACAACGGCACCAGAATCATGGCTAGTGAAAAGACGGTGACAAACAGGAACGACGACTTACTGCGATGCTCCAGCCGCGTTGCTGCCTGATAGCGGCTGTCGACTATCTTTTTCATCTTGTCGATCAGTGCATCCGTCGGATTGTCGGCGGCCTCCGACGTCTGGGCTGGAACCGAAGCCGCCTCATTCGGCGCGGTCCGCGCCGCCGTCGCAACTTTCAAGCTGTCAGCACTACCCATGACCCGCTCCCATAAGCCGGTACAGCTTTACAGCAATAAAGTGAACCACATTTCCGCAAGCTGATCGCAGACAACGCGCCGGATACTCGACGAGCGAGCGCTAAAGCGCGCGTCCACCATGCTGAAGGGCTGATGCCGCTCCTGCAAATCAGCGTTAAGGTGGCCTGAGGCTGATACTGGTCCATCTCGCCCCAAGCGCGTCCGATACTGCCACCCCAATGTTCGCGCTGCAAGCGCCACAAACTTGCAGACCGCGACTAACGTCAGGACGTCAAAAGAATGTCTTTGGTCTACAAGGACCGAAGAACGGCATTTCTGCGATTATGAGCCCGCCAAACAACTGGACCAGTGCGCCATCTTCCGGCCGCGGATACCGCTGCAGTAAACGTTTCGCCTCGGGGAAAGCGCGCAACCTGGGGCGATTGTTGGGTAACTGCAAGTTTGCAGGTTGGCCATCGATTCGGGAGAAGGGCACCATTGAAGGGTCGGACGCTGTGCGGATGTGTTGGAAATCCGGGTTCAATCAACGGGTCCCACTCGGCACAGCATGGAACAAACTGATACATTGTGGCGAGTCGGCGGCGGTACGGAGGCGCCGGCTCGGGTCGGCATCACGTGAATGGCGGTTGGGGACGTATTGAGGTTGCGATGACTCTAGTGCACGGAAACACGGCGCCCGAGGACTTTCCGCGGCGAATTCTGGTCGCGGCGACTGGTTTGTATCCACAAGTGCTGACCGAGACTCTGTACGCACTGGCGGTGCAGCAAAGGCCGGCGTTTCAGCCGACTGAGATTCACGTGATCAGCACCAGCGAAGGCTGCGAGCGCGTGCGGCTGATGTTGCTAAGCGATGACGAGCGCCAGTTGCGTCGGCTTTGCGAAGACTACCGTTTGCCCTTGCCCCAATTGCGCGAGGATCAGATTCACACGATTGTCGGGCCGGACGGGCAGGTGCTCGACGATATACGAACGCCAGAAGACAATATCAGCGCCGCCGATTGCATCACGCGTCTCGTTGCGACGCTCTGCGATGACCCAGAGGCCGCAGTTCATGTGTCGATTGCGGGTGGGCGCAAAACCATGAGCTATTACCTGGGTTACGCGTTGTCGCTCTTTGGGCGCAGCCAAGATCGTATGTCGCATGTGTTGGTGTCGTCGCCTTTCGAGACGCTACCGACGTTCTTCTACCCGACGCCACGGTCACGGATTCTGCAAGGCCGAAACGACACGCCACTGGATGCCGCGAAAGCCCAAGTGCAACTCGCCGACATTCCGTTCGTGCGGATGCGCGATGATGTGACTGCACTGATTCGATCGCCCGAGGCCAGCTTCTCAAGAGCGGTGAATGCTGCAGCGGCGTTGCGTCGACCGCCCGAGCTGATGCTCGACGGCCGGGGTGGGGTGATCGTCTGTGATGGCCAGGAAGTCGAGTTGAGTGAGAAACTGTTCCTGATTTACGCATGGTTTGTGGCGCTTCGCCTGTCAGCGAGTCCCAAGGAGCAACGGGTGGTAAGGCCGAGCCTGAAAGGCAGTGGCGCAGAATTCTTCCACACGGTGGCGGATCGTCTGCAAGCCACATTCGCGACGCAGACTTGGCGCCACGACCCCGATCAGCTTCGAAAGCTGGAGAGCGTCCAGGCCGCACAGTTCGTCAGCGAGAAACTATCGCGCATCCAAGAAGCACTGCAGGATCGCTTATTCGCGAACACGCTAGTCGATCGCTTCGCGATTCGTTCCATCAAGCTAGGTAGGGGCCGGGCGGTGGCCTGGGAGCTCCCTTTGGCCAAGCATCAGATTGTCGTGCGGGGTTGAACTTTGTGGTCCGGTCTGTGCTTGTTGCTCCTGCCTGCTCGGTGTCGGCGTTCTCGCTACTTACTTCGAGAAGCCGTCTATGTGATGGGGGCTAACGGCGTGAGCAGTTGCCAAAGTAGCTGTGCCGAATCTGCGGATCGTCGGCGCTCTCGCAGAAGCATGGGGCAGCCTGGTCTGTGGCGTCCAGAACTCGTGTCGTCATCCTGGAAGCCGCGCAGCGGGTTCCGGGATGCAGGGCGCGCGTGCGGTAGGGTTCCTTCCCGCGCGCGGACTGCAGAGGGGAAGGGCAAGGGATGGTTCCGCCGGACTCAGGGTTCCTTCGCGCGCGCAGACGGCAGACAACGAAAGCAAGAAGGGCGCCGGTCGTTTAAACGATGCGGTGATTGGCTGATGAGCGAATTGCCCCGCGAGACAGCGCGCCAATTGAGGAATGAGGGAATTCACCAAACCACTTTGTGAGCCCAAGTCCATTGTTCCTCCTGGGAGATGTCTATGCCGACGTTCTCCTTACCTGCTTGACTTCCGAAGCCAGAGCCGAGATATAGAAAGCGGTATCGTGCTCTCTGACAACGAAGACCGGATCGTCGGCTAGTCTTTCCAGCCAGCGACGCGCCTTGCTCCGATCGGATCGCTCCGGCGATGTAGCGTTTTCGTGGCTTTGGGTACCGAATGCCAATGCACGCTGCTAGGCTGCAGAAGCGATTCGGAGGAACCGTTTTGGCCAACAGCCAAATATTTGCGACCTGTCCGTTTTTCCTTATCTGGATCAGTTGATTGGATCAGAATCGTGAAGCGGACTATCAGTAATCACCCCTACATAACTGACTTTCAATCTGAATTTCCCAACGAAAATGGCGTTTTGGCGAATTCTTGGATAATCTTTCCAATCGTCGGCCGAGGTTCCTCCGAACCAGCGGCCAGTGCGTTGATTGGACGAGAGAAAAAAGGTGCGCAGTCGCAGCGCACTGGCCGCAGAGGCCATTGAGACTTTGTTCGGCCAGTCTTTCTTCCTCCGTTGGAGGTCGCAGCGCACTGGCCGCAGAGGCCATTGAGACTCAATGAAGTTCCTGTGCCGCTCCGCATCCGCCATAGTCGCAGCGCACTGGCCGCAGAGGCCATTGAGACATGGCGTCGATGGTCGGTACATGGCTCGGATTCAGTCGCAGCGCACTGGCCGCAGAGGCCATTGAGACTTTGTGCTTGCGCCATGCTTGCCTTTGCAGCGACAAGCCGTCGCAGCGCACTGGCCGCAGAGGCCATTGAGACCACTGTCAATGAGGGGTTGCCAAATTGATCCCAGTCAGGGGTCGCAGCGCACTGGCCGCAGAGGCCATTGAGACCTGGTCCAAGGAAAAGGATGAACCCTTTGTTCACGTCGCAGCGCACTGGCCGCAGAGGACATTGAGACTTTCAATCTGCGCCAGCGCATTGAGCGCTGACGTGATGTCGCAGTGCACTGGCCGCAGAGGCCATTGAGACTTGTCTGGCAAGTGCGGCTCGTCCGTATGGGCCATGTCGCAGCGCACTGGCCGCAGAGGCCATTGAGACTTTCGTGGAATTCGATTTTTGTCAAACTCTTCTGAAGTCGCAGCGCACTGGCCGCAGAGGCCATTGAGGCTTATGGACACCCTCGGTCGGGTGAATGATCAAGACCGTCGCAGCGCACTGGCCGCAGAGGCCATTGAGACTTTCGTTCAACCTTCCAAAGACTTCACGGCCACGACCGTCGCAGCGCACTGGCCGCAGAGGCCATTGAGACTTTCATACACAAGTGCCGCCAACCGTGTGTCGGGAACGTCGCAGCGCACTGGCCGCAGAGGCCATTGAGACTTTGCGACATCGACGTGCATAATTACGTCCCAGTGTCGCAGCGCACTGGCCGCAGAGGCCATTGAGACTCTGATTCGTACGGGATTACCACCTCTACACCAACCTGTCGCAGCGCACTGGCCGCAGAGGCCATTGAGACTGATGGCTTTCTCGCCGGTCCAGACTCGCGTAGTCAGGTCGCAGCGCACTGGCCGCAGAGGCCATTGAGACCTTCCAGCGAGTCAAACGGGCCAAACTTTGCGTCGGCGGTCGCAGCGCACTGGCCGCAGAGGCCATTGAGACCCTTTGCAGAAGCGTGCTTGATAGTCAAGCATTTCTAACAGGTCGCAGCGCACTGGCCGCAGAGGCCATTGAGACTTCATGGTTGTCCGCCGATCAGCCGCCAACCCAGTCAGTCGGAGCGCACTGGCCGCAGAGGCGGTCTACGATTTGGCGTTTAATCGCAAGTTCCCCCTGGACCCCGGATCCCGCTTACGCGGTTTCCAGGGTGACGACAATAGTGTTGGCCATTTCGCCGCAAGGCCACACTTCTCCTTCTCCCGCGCGAGCGGGGGAAGGCCGGGATGGGGGCTGCTTGCGGTGGGCTTGCAGGTCCGTCCTTTCGCCCGGTGCGGCGACCAAAGAAGTAGTTCTGGAAGACCATCACAATATCGGGGGCGTCGAGAGGTCTCTGGTCATCAACGTAGCAAAGTACGGATACATCCTTTAGACTGCAAAATGAGCCTCTTGGGGAGCGTGACGTGGCGGAGTGGTCCGAGCGAGATTGGGAAATGCTGTTGACCGAAATTCAGGAAGGCAGTGTCTTGCCTGTGATTGGTCCATCGGTTGTGACTTCCGGTGAATCTGGCTCCAATTGTTCCCTCTATCGGGAGATCGCCGAACCCATGGCGAGGCGGCTCGGCGTCACAGCAAAAGAGGACGCCAGTGCCTTTGACGTTGCACGCGACGCAATCGCTCAAGGGATGCCGATCGTTTCCATTTGGCGGGAGCTGAAACACGCCATTCGCTCAATCCACCAGCCTGGTGAGGCGCTGCGCGCGATTGCTGGAATCAGAAGATTCGACCTCTTTCTATCAACCACGCCCGACAAGCTTTTGTATGAAGCTGTCAAGCTTGAGCGGAAAGGTCTTGAGCAGTTCGTTGCGAACCGGTACTTCACCGATCAAGGCGCGCTCCCATCAGCAGGTAGCGAGCTCGATAACTCGGGATGCGATCTTCCTGCCAGGCGGAACTTAATTTCGATCTACCAGCTTCTAGGTTCAGTTGAAGCTCATACCGGTCCAGTATGGGAAGACGACTACATTGAGTACGTCTTCTCGATGATCAGAGATGAGGCGCGCCTCAGCAATCTATTTCGGCAGATTCGGGGTAAATCGCTTTTGCTAATCGGCGCGCCAGCAGAGGACTGGATCGTCAGATTCCTGCTGAGGACCGCGTTGGGAAAGAGACTAAGTGATCCTTCAAGTCAGTCAAAACACTTTCTTGCCGAAGCTCGCAGCGAGGCAAACGAACCGATGTTGTTCTTTTTTGAAAAGGGCGCACGGGTCACTAGAGTCATAGAAGGCGACCCGATTCAATTCGCGATTGACCTCCGACGAAGGTGGGATGAGTTCCAGCCGACTAGTCATGGAGGTTCTGCTCCAGCACATCGGGTTTACCACAGAAATGGAGATTCATGTCCAGGAAACTCTGTGTTCATCAGCTACAGCAGCGCCGATGTTGCGTGTGTAGACAACCTCACAGAGGCGTTCCAATTCCATAAGATCCCCTACTGGCTAGATAGAGAGCGGCTCCTTGCAGGAGACCCTTTGCGAAGCAAGATCGAAGCAGCGATTGTTACCCAGTGTAGGCTGTTTCTCGCGATCGTATCCAAGAGTACGGAGAGAGAGACGAGCTCAGAGAGCTGGATTCGGATGGAGCGCAGATGGGCGGCAACACGCCAGACGTTAGGCGCGACTTTCTATTTGACACTCATGATTGACGACTTGCCCGCGAACCATCGGAGCGAGGTTGAGCCGGTATTTGACGGAGATCGGCGCACGAACACCTGGATTGAGCTGGATGGTTTGATCGAATCGATTAAAGTCCATTTGGGGCTAATGCGATAGCCGAACGTTGCGGAGCGTTTCCATGCATGAGATCCAACTTGTCCCAACAAGCGCGTGCCCTTGGCCAGGCCTTGCGTCTTATACAGAAGAAAGCGCATCGTACTTCTTTGGTCGAGCGCAGGAAATTGATGACGTTTGTGAAGGCGTTCGCAGTTCCACAGTCACTATCGTTCATGCCCGTTCTGGCGTTGGGAAAACGTCCTTGTTGAGAGGGGGAATTGCACCGGCACTCCGGCAATGGGGTTATCGCACCAATTACCTTCGGCTACTGACGCGATCAGATTCGGACCCGCAGCAAGCAGATTCAGAGCCGCTGGTGGATCAGCTCAGGCGTGCCTTGTCTGAGTTCGTGGGAAACGGCGCCAACACGGTGCCACTCTGGGAACAAGCCTTCAGAACCAACTTGCGTCCAAAAATCCAACGATGCAAGCCCGTACTGATCTTGGACCAATTTGAGGAAGTGCTCGCGCTGCTGGGTGATCGTGGCGAGCGTCTCCCGAAGCAGTCGGGCAAGAGCAGGCGCCATGAAGTCGGCGAACTGATCCATGAGATTGCCTCGATCGTTGATCGACGCCCGCTTCATGCAGACGGTGATTGGTCAGATTGTGACTGGTCGCCGAGTGAGCTGCGGTTTGTCATTGCAATTCGGAGCGACTACATGGCGGAGCTGGATGCTTGGCAGAAGGTAATGCCGAGCTTCATGCGGAATCGCTTTCAACTGCGGGAAATGGCAGGTAACAAGGCGGTTGAGGCCATTATCGAGGCGGGTCGATTGTCGGCGCGCCCGATCGTCAGCGAAGTGGTCGCTGAACGAATCGTGAGAAACATCGCGAATGATGAGCAGGGGCGATTGGATGGGATTGTAGTATCGCCTGCCGTGCTGAGTGTCTATTGCACTCAACTCAATAGTGACCGGCTCTCTACAGGTAGTGAAGTGATCGCTGAGGGGCAGCTGGAAGGCGGGTGCGAGGACGTCCTGTCGCGATACTATGACGCATGCGTTGACGGGATATGTCATCCAGTCCAGCGCGCTGTTGAAGACTCGCTCATCGATCGATCAGGGCGGTATCGAGAGTCGCAGAGTCACCATACACTGCTAGAACGTGCGCTCACTCGCGCCATGGAATCGAATGAAAGGAGCGATGAGTTGGAGCGGACGCTTGCGACTCATGTTGAGTTGCTGATCAATCGTCGACTCCTGGTGTCTGAGTTTAGAGGTGGCACAACCCGGTTGGAACTGATGCACGACCTCCTGGTTCCCTTGGTCGCACAATCCAGGGACGTCCATAAGGCGCACGATGAGCTAATTCAAAAGGCAGCCGAGTACTCCAGGAAGCTTCAGGAGCAGGAGCGACTGAATGAGGCCACCAACGCATTGACTCTCGAGGCCGCACGTCGGGCATTGGGGCGAGCTTTCGAGGCCTTGGAGCGGAATGATCATGGGCGATACCTTGCGTCTTTGGAAGAATCGCTTCGAACAGGTCAGAGTCTTGCGGTTGGCGACGCAGCCAGGGCGCTTTTTCACTCGCCGTCGCCAAGGTTGATCGGCGCCTGCGGAGTCAGCGGAACGCTTCTCCATTGGCGATGGGTAGATGATATCGTGTATGCGGTTGTTCGGCAGGGCGCGCCCGTTGAGATACGGCTCTATCTGTTCTCAAAGACAGAAGAGCTCCACCACTGGGTTCTTCCTTTCGGCACTGAGGTTCTCAGTGCATATATCGATCAAGACGGCGATCGCGTAATGGCGGTAAGTCGGGACGGGTTGGTTCACGAGTGGTCACGCGCTTCGGACAATTCGGTTCGCGTTTTGGCAACTCTGGAGCTGGATCGTCAGTCAGGCGGCAACGCCTTCATTCGAAGCGATCGGGTGTTGCTGGCTGGATCGGGCCAATGTGTGGTTGCAGACCCTTTTGGTGTTCAGTCGTCCGTTCGAATTGAAGCGCCTGATACGGCCTGGACAATTGAGTCCGCAAAGTTTGCGGAGCAGTCGGACGCGGTGATTGTTCGGTATCAGTCTAGAGAATCGGAGCGTGGTGACGCGGAGATTCGATTCAAGAGCCCCTACCGTGAAGAGCGCACTTGGTCAGGTAGGCCTTTTGTAATCTATTGGGTTGCCAGAACCAATCGTGCCTGGGTGAGCCATGCCGGCGAGCTTGCAGTCTTTGCGGCTGAAAGTAATAAGCAGGTTCTGTGGTCGTTTCGGGAGCCAGAACCCAAGAAGGTGCGCGAGTTGTCGTTGGCGGTCATCACGAGTGCCGCATTCACGGTTGACGATCTCATGATCGTCTGTGGTACGGAAGACGGTCGTACTGTGCTGCTGGATAGGCTCGGTGAGGAACAATTGCAGGAACTCGCTCACCATGGTGGGTATCCAGCAGCGATACTGCCGAGTGTGGATGGCCGACAGGTGGCCGTTTGGTCAGAGCCAAGGTCTGAGGACTCTGATTGTGAGTTTGGCGTCTGGTCGCTTGCGAGCGGCTTTCCGGTAGAGCTTGAGGTTGAGCGAGTATCCGACGATGCGACTGGCTTTCTTAGTGCCGACCGTAGAAGGGTGATCATCGTTGGACCGTCTGACCCTCTGCGCGTCATCAGTCTCGACTCGATGCTTGACGCTGGCGTTTCCAGTCGGCTTGGTTCAGGCAGCGATGGGAGCGATGATTCTGGTGGGCTGCAAGTGAGTCTCTCGATCGGCACGGGATCCTTGTTGCTGCATCAGGTCGCGGCTTCGGAACGTTGGTTGCGGCCGGGTTTGGACCAGTTGTTGCTTGCCGTACTTGGGGTCGCGCCAGATCAAGCGCGTGTTGTCGTCACCGACCGCAGTGCGCATGCGCACGCTCGGTGGGTTGAGCAACCAGAGAATCCGAGCACACTGAACCGATACGATGAAGAGATCATGTATCTCGGACTGCAGCCTGACGGACATCGGGTGGCGACGGTTGGCAGCAACGATGTGCTTCGGGTTCTGGCGACGGACAGCGGTGACGACCTCACCGGCCCGATCCTCAGCGACAGTCGGGCTATGGCGGTTTGGTTTTCGGCGGACTTAGAACAGTGCGTCTTGCTATTGGATGACGAGTCACTGTGGCAGTGGGAGTTTGAAAAGGGCGAGTTGGTGTCCTTGTGTAATGAGGCAGGTGGCCCCGCGACGATTGCCAAAGGATTGCAGCGTGGCTTCATGCCCGTTGCGCCCTGGTGTGATGATTCAGGCAATGGTGCAAGCTTACGTGTTCTTTCGCCTGATGGTTCATATTTGGTTAGTGCTAACCGCTCACGGGTGCATCTGCGCCATTTGTTCGATCGAGCGGATGTCAAGACGCAGCAATTGACCGGGGAGTTGGTGGCTGCAGCATTCAGTCCTGTTGGCAATTTGGTTGCCTTGGCTTGTTCGGATGGCCTCGTCCGGTTTTGGGATTGGAAGTCGAATTCGCTAAGAGCTCACGGAATCAAGTATGCGGAGCGAGTGAGAACGATCGCCTTTTCGTTAGATGGGCGGCATTTGCTCATCACCTTAGTGCGTGGTGGGTTGAAATGCATCGAGATCGGCGGCGCCGATGTATCAGGTGTGGACCGCGATTCCTATCGTGACTGGCTTTGTAAAGCGCTCCGTTATGTTGCAGGCAGTTATGTGAATGACGACGGTCGATTCATCAGAGTCAAAGAAGAGGAACGGCGGCAACTGTGCGTAGACATCGATTCGGCTGCGGCGCCTACGCCAGATCTGATGAGCGCGATGCGATGGCACCGAACGTTGCCGTGGAGAAGGTCCATCTCGCCACTCTTGCCGAGGTCGCTTTCGTTGCATATTGCTGCGGAACTGATGCGATTGGCTGATGCAACCGCCGCGGAGACCGGACCCAGCGCCGAAGAGCCTGACCGACTCGCGTGCCTAAAACGCCTTTACAAGCTTGATCCTGGGCATCCTCTGATTCTGATTGGGTTATTGGGACACAAATCGTATTCTGACAGGCGCCATGATTGGGGGTCGCTAATTCTGGAGCGCCTCGAGAGTGCGCCCGAAATGTTGTTGTTCGCAGCTGAAATGTTCTATCGCCAGGGCGATCGTGCCAGCCTTGCTGCGATCGATCGACTGGCGAAGGCCTCGCCCGAACTAAATCCGGCGGAGCAGGCGCGCTTTGCGCAGTTAGCGCTTTGGGCTGTACTGGGATTTGGCGATCGTTCCTGATGCGACGTGCGCGACCTTGCTAAGGCGCTGTTTTGGCGAAGACCAGATCATGAATTGCGAAAGGAGTAGCTTTCAATTGCCGATCAGGAAAGATCCTCTGGGCAAGGGTTGAGATACAGAGGCGGCGAGATGTTCTTTGACAACGAAGTTTAGACCATCGGCCAGAGGTTCCAGCGAACGCCTCAGGGTGCTGCGATGGCACTATTCGTGCGACGTCGCTCATTCATGGCGTTGAGTACCAAACGCGAAAGCACTTTGCGAGGTAGGTCCAGCTGATCGGAGGAACCGTTTTGGCGGACTTGCCAGTGATTGAGATCCATTGGACTTTCCATCGCTGGATCAGCCACCTGAACCAGAATCATGATCAAGTTATTGAGCAATCACTCCTGCACGCTTGACTTTGAAGCCAAATTTCGCGGCAAAAATGGCGATTTGGCGAGTTCTTGGATAATGTTCCCAATCGTCGGCCGAGGTTCCTCCGAACCAGCGGCCAGTGCGTTGATTGGACAAAGGAAAAAAAATGTGCGCAGTCGCAGCGCACTGGCCGCAGAGGCCATTGAGACTTTCTGATTGGCCTTTAAAGAAAGATCCTATACCAGCTTGTCGCAGCGCACTGGCCGCAGAGGCCATTGAGACTTTTGACCGACCTTTTTGGTCAGCCGCCGTTGTAGGGTCGCAGCGCACTGGCCGCAGAGGCCATTGAGACCTTGGTGCGAGATCTGATATGTAACTTTCGTTACAGTCGCAGCGCACTGGCCGCAGAGGCCATTGAGACAGGTTACGCATGGGTTGTTCCTTTGCAAATCAATGTCGCAGCGCACTGGCCGCAGAGGCCATTGAGACTTTGATATCTGATGGTTCGGGCCAAACCATGTCGGTCGCAGCGCACTGGCCGCAGAGGCCATTGAGACTTTCACAGGTGAAGCCGGGTCGGGTGTTGAGTTCGTCGCAGCGCACTGGCCGCAGAGGCCATTGAGACTTTACGACCTTTCTCATCAGAGCCGACGGTTCTACGTCGCAGCGCACTGGCCGCAGAGGCCATTGAGACTTTTAGGTGCGCATCTTATTGCCGTCGTCCACATGGACATGGTCTCAGCGCACTGGCCGCGGAGGCCATTGAGACTTTACATAAGCATCAAACTTGACCAGAAGGTTATTGTCGCAGCGCACTGGCCGCAGAGGCCATTGGGACTTTGCGGCGATTAGCGACAACCCACACCGCTCCAGGGGGTCGCGGCGCACTGGCCGCAGAGGCCAGTGAGACTTTCAGCAATTGACACCACACACCATCAGCCCCGTGGCGTGTCGCAGCGCACTGGCCGCAGAGGCCATTGAGACTTTCAGCGGGGTTTCAACGAAGGTGCCGATGTTTGTAGTCGTAGCGCACTGACCGCAGAGGCGGTCTACGATTTGGTGTCTAGTCGCAAAATTGCCCTGGGTCCCGACTTTCGTCGGGATGACGACAATTGGGTTGGCCAGTTCGCCGCAAGGCCACGCTTCTCCTTCTCCCGCGCGAGCGGGGGAAGGCTGGGAAGGGGGCTGCTTGCGACGAATCATTGGGGCTCGAAAGAGTTGTTGCGCATTGGCCGCAGAGGCCATTGAAACCCTTTGCCGAGTTGTGCCGGCGGTACCTCGACCTGAACGTCGCAGAGCGCTGGCTGCAGAGGCGGTTGGTGATTTGGTGTTTAGTCGCAAGATTGCGCTGGGTCCCGACTTTCGTCGGGATGACGACAATAGGGTTGGCCAGTTCGCCGCAAGGCCACACTTCTCCTTCTCCCGCGCGAGCGGGGGAAGGCTGGGAAGGGGGCTGCTTGCGACGAATCTTTGGGGCTCGAAAGAGTTGTTGCGCCGTGGCCACAGAGGCCATTGAAACCCTTTGCCGACATGTGCCGGCGGTACCTCGGCCTGAACGTCGCAGAGCGCTGGCTGCAGAGGCGGTTGGTGATTTGGTGTCTAGTCGCAAGATTGCCCTGGGTCCCGACTTTCGTCGGGATGACGACAATAAGGTTGGCCAGTTCGCCGCAAGGCCACACTTCTCCTTCTCCCGCGCGAGCGGGGGAAGGCTGGGATGGGGGCTACTTGCGAAGCGCTCGCACGCTTAAGGTTGCAAACAGTCTGCTGGCCGCAGAAGCCATTAAGACCAACCAACGTGTAGGCAAATGCGGTTGCTACGTAAAATGGCGAGTTGACATGGTCAACCCGCCTTTTTCTTGACTGTGTGTTGTCGCACTGTGGGGCAGCTGCGACTTGACTCAGGAGAGGCCGAGTGGCGCGCAGTCGCGGATCCGGGGCAGGGCAGGCAAGAGGCCTGCCCCTACGGCGATACCGAGTCGCGCTGGCGCAGTGCCTGCCACTGCGGGCATACTCGGTCGCGCTGGCGCGGTGCGGTTTAGGGTGCGATGGTCACGCTGTTGATCGTTGTTGCCGAGCTAGGTTCAGCCGACTCGTCGAAGTCTCGATAGTTCGTACGGCAGTGCCTTCAGTTCTTCGTCGCTCAGTACTTTGCCGGCATCGAGGCGTTTGAGCATTCGGAGCACGAGCGCTTCATCGCCGATTGCCATCTTGATCTCAATGCGATTGGTGGGAATGTTGATGCCTAGGATGCTTGAGAGCAGTCTGGCCGACTCGGCATGGCCGATGGCGGAGACAAACGCGCCAGTCAATATGGCTTTGGCCTCGTCGGCCGATGTTGGCCCGCTGAACTGATAGCTGCCGTAGGACGTCAGAACGGGAGAATTCAGTAAATAGATCACGGGCGGGCCTCAGGTTTCTGATGGAACTTCATCTCGATGCGCTCCAGGCGTGGTTCCCAGATTAGGTAAGCCTGACCATCTTTGACGTCATTCGGCATGGGGAGGAATTCTGGCTTGACGGGCTTTTGCTTTTTCGCCACTGCTGGTGCCGTGGCCTCGGCTGGTTGGGTCGGGGCCAGCTGGACTTCTGAGCTGTTGTCTGCATGAATCATCGATTCGATTTGTTCCGAGTAGATGCAGATATCCGGGATCTTGTGAAGCGTGAACTCTAGGCATACGTGGCGAAAGTAGGCGCCGTTGGCATCTTGCTCAATTTCCTTGATGTCAGAGATGATGGCAGCAGCGTTGAAGCTCAGATGTTTCATTCCACCCATTTGCTGCCCGATTTGCTGCGCGAGATTGCGCGCATCTTCCAGGCTGGATAGTGAGGCATAGCGGCAGACCAGGATATCCCTCTTCTCAGGCTTCTCTTTCTGTTCTGGGTCTAGTTCGATTGGAAGTGGAAAGGCATGGACAAAGCGCACGCTGAGCTTCCACGGCAGCGATTCGCGCCAGTCCTCTTTTAGTTCACTGATCCACACGAAAATGGCAACAATCAGTGTTGCGACACCGATAACGGGGCTCCAGGCATCGTTCCAGGTCTTGCTGAGCTGTGCGAGATGTGGGCTTGATCCGGTTTGCACGAAGGCAAAGACCGCCAGGACGGCTGCGAACATGACAAGCTGAAACCAGCGCGTCCGGATACCATGGATTGAAACGGTCCAAGGGCGGGCGAATGGCCGCCAGACGCGGTGTCGAAAGGAGGTGGATCGATCATCGCTCACAAGAAGCTCCTCTGCTCTGCTGCTGTCCCAAGTGTTGAAATTTTATCTGGTCGTGCGGCGGTCGCTCGGAGTCTATGCATACAGCGGTGAATCGGCATCTTCAACTTTACGACCCTGTGGCAATGCCTGACAGGGGCGCGGGAAGGGCCAAGCGGGACTCCGATCAAGGCCAATTGAGGATACGTCGGCGCAGTGGTCGGTGTGCCATTCTGCAAGTTTGCCGCCGGCCATGGCGCCCGTTGGCGCCTGTTTGGCTTGGCTTGCATCGGGTGCCAAGTCGCGCTCGGCAGTGTGTATCCCTCGCGGCGGGGCGCCTAGTTGCTTGGCGGGCGCAGCAAGCGTCCAGCGGTCCCTACTGCCCCCTCACCACACTCCCCGTCAAGAACTGCACCGTACGGGTGATATGCAACACGTCGATCTGTTCATCGGTTTGCGGCAGTGGTGAAAAGGGGGAGCCCATTTCGACGATGCGGATCGCGGCTTGATCGAGGAAGTCGTGGCCGCTCGGGGTGATCATTTCGACGGACTCTAGGGTGCCATCGCGGCGGATGGCGGCGGTGACGACGACTTGGCCGGTGACGCTGCGGCGGGACGCTTCTTCGGGGAAATTCAGGGAGCCGATGCGTTCGATCTTCGCGACCCAGGCGCGCATGTAGGCGGCGTAGACGTACTCGCGGGTGTTCGCGGAGATGAACTTGCGGCGGGGGCGTTTGGCGTACATCTCGCGCTGGCGGTCGACTTCGGCGGCGAGTTGGGCCATTTCGAGGCTGCGTTCTATCAGTTCCTGTGCAGTCAGCGCCTCAAGCTTCGGTACTTCGCGGCGGCTTTGGTCGATGGCCTGGACTTGGAAGTCGGGGTTCTCGCCGCCGGTCAGCACCGCGCGTGGGGTGGCTTCCTGGGGCTTCGGCGCGCCGGCCTTCTGCGGGAGTGGGGCTTGGCCCGGCAGGGCTTTGGGGATCGGGCTGGTTTCGGGTTGCCGGGGGCGATGGCTCTCCTCGGATTCGCCACCGCCCTTTTGGTTGGCATTGGCGAGAAAATCGGCGTCGTTCGGTGTTTTCGCGCTCGATGACTGCACGAGGATGACGTCCAGGCTCGGCAGGGAGTCGGCTGGTGCCTCATAGCTGAACGAAATGCCGAGAATCAGCACGGCGTGCACGATGACTGAGAACAGCAGGGTCACGCGCAGCCGCTCTTCGGCGGAGATGGTTTGGCTCATGGTTGCTGGCGTTGTGCGATGGCGTCGAACAACAGACCGGCGATGTTACTGCCAGTCTGCGCGTCGATCTCGCGGATGCAGGTCGGGCTGGTGACGTTGATTTCGGTCAGATGCGAGCCGATCACGTCCAATCCGACGAAGATCAAGCCTCTTCGGCGAAGATCGGGGGCGACGGCGGCCGCGATCTCGCGATCGCGATCGGTGATCGGCTGGGCGACGCCCTTACCGCCCCGGGCCAGGTTGCCGCGGAAATCGTCGCCCTGCGGGATTCTGGCGAGGCAGTAGGGCGCGGGTTCGCCGTCGATCAGCAGGATGCGCTTGTCGCCGTCCTTGATTTCCGGCAGGTAGCGTTGGGCCAGCGCGAACTCTTTCCCCTGTTGCAGCAAGGTTTCGAGGATGACGTTCAGGTTCGGATCGCCAGCTTTGACGCGGAAAATCGATCGGCCGGCCATCCCGTCAATCGGCTTCAGAACCACATCACCCTGTTCAGCGACAAATGCTTTCAAATCGCCGGCATTACGGGACACTAAGCTCGGCGGGCACAGTTCGGGGAAGTGCAGGGCATAGAGTTTTTCATTGCAATGCAGCAGGGCGCCCGGGTCGTTGACCATGATCGGGCGCTTCGTGGTGGGCAGCTCGGCCCAGAGGAGATCGTGCAGAAACGTTTGATTGACCGGCGGGTCTTTGCGCAGCAAGAGCACGTCGAGACTGCTCAAAGGCATACGGACTGGGGTGCCAAGCTGAAAAAAACCTGTTTTCTGATCAACGACTTGCAGTGTTTGCCAGTGCGCGTACGGGCCCTCGGCTGCAAAGCCCAGGCTGTTTTCGGTACTGTAGAGGAGTTGGTACCCGCGCCGAGCTGCCTCAAGCAGCATGGCAAAGGTGGAATCTTTATAGGGTTTGATGTGCTCGATGGGGTCCATCAGCACGCCGAGGCTCTGGGTCATTGCACTTCCAAATCTGGCCGAGAATGTCAACAAGCATAGCGCCTTTTTCGTGACACAATCTGTTGTGATGGCGAGCACTTAGAGTATTTACTTGACAGGTTTCTCGACGTTGGTTAAGAAGCTGTAAGCGCGTTCAGAGGCGGGTTTTGGGCGATCAGGCGGGAGGCTTGATCCAAAATCCCATGCTGGACATCGACCCAAACACCCATGGGGGTCAAATGGAAGAGCAAGCGAAAGAAGGTTCATTGTCTGGTTTGAAGGTCATGGTCATCGATGATTCGAAGACTATCCGTCGGACTGCAGAAACATTGTTGAAGAAGGAAGGCTGTGAAGTGGTCACGGCAACGGACGGCTTTGAGGCGCTGGCCAAGATTTCCGACGAGAAGCCGCAAATCATTTTTGTCGACATCATGATGCCCAGGTTGGATGGCTATCACACCTGTGCGTTGATCAAGAACAATCAGATGTTCAAAAACGTGCCGGTCATCATGCTGTCCTCGAAGGATGGTCTGTTCGACAAGGCGCGCGGTCGTATCGTGGGTTCTGAGCAGTATCTGACCAAGCCGTTCACGCGCGAGGAACTGCTCGGCGCGATTCGCAAGCACGTCAACGTTTGAGGTGATTGATGCGGCAGCGGCACAGTAGCGACAGCGAAAACAGGCGGATCGGATGAGCGACTTCATGGCAGGCGTCTCGCCCTTTGACACCCTGCTCGATTACGAGCAGCGCAGTCTGGCGCATGTGGCCGGCCTGCCCGAGCAGATCGACGCGCCTGGCCTTTGGCGCGGTATTGCATTTCGGCTCGGTCAACGCCGCCTGGCGGCGAGCATTACGGAAGTCACGGAAATTCTGTCGTTCCCGGTGCTCACATCAGTGCCGGGATCGAAGTTCTGGTTGATGGGTGTGGCGAACGTGCGCGGTAACCTCGTGTCGGTGATCGACGTTCGCGGGTTCATCGAAGGTGAGCGGTCCACCCACAACGAAAAAAGTCGCGTGCTCGTGATCCGTCAGCACGGCAGTCTGGTTGGTTTGCTGGTAGACGAAATTCTTGGTCAGCGCGCGTTTGTCGACGCGAATCTGCGTGAAGGCGAGATGGAGGCCGACGAGCGTTATCGGCGGTACATCGAGCGCTTTTACGAGACGAGCGGCACGGGCTATGGCATTTTCAGTATGGCGGCGTTGACTCGCACGCCAGAGTTCACCCAGGCGGCCATATGAGTGGCGGTCTGAATCACGTTTTGTTCGAAGGGGCGAGGTAAGAGCTATGAGTGCGACATCTGGTGGTGCGAGCCGTTTTTCCGGACCCCTGCTCTGGGGTGCGGTGGCGTTGGTGTTCCTGGGCCTTCTGGGCGCGAACCTCGCTTACCAAGCTATCTTGGACCGGCAAGAGCGTAACGCGATCCGACTGACAACCGATCTGCAGGTGCTGTCGCAGCAGATCTCGAAGTTCGCGACCGAAGCCGCGTCCGGCAACTTGGAAGCCTTCGAAGAACTAAAGGCGACCCGCGTCAACATTCAAGATTCGATTGACGCGTTGTCGAAAGGCAGCGAAAAGGAAGGTGTACCGTCTTACGCCGCCGACACCGTCATCGGGCCACCGCTGAAGCGTGTCGAGCAAGCCTGGATGCCGATTGCGAAGTCGGCCGACACCATTAACGGCGCCTCCGAACTCGTCTTGAATATTGCCGACGAGGCCGATGCGTTCTCAGACAACATCCCACGTATGTCGTCCAAAATGGACGAGCTCGTGTTGGTGCTGCTCGATGACAATGCACCGGGTGACACGGTGTATCTCGCCACCCGCCAAATTCTGCTTGCCGACCGTATGCTTCGCCGCGTGTCTGACATCCGAAAGGGTGGTGAGGACGCGGTATCGGCCGCCGATCAGTTCGTTCGTGACGCCCGTGTGTTCGGCCAAGTGCTGGACGGCTTGACGGACGGTGACACCGAGGTCGGCATCCGCGCCCTGACCGACCCGAAAGCCCGCGAAATTCTGGCTGACATTCAAGACCTGTACTCTGGCATTCGCGAAAGCGTCGGTACCATTCAGGAAGCTTCGACCGACCTGTTCGAAGTCACCGAAGCGAAGGACAAAATCTTCCTGGGCTCGACCGACCTGCTCGACAAGAACAAGTCGCTCGCCGCGTCGTTCGGCAACAAGGTCCGTATGTTGGGCGGAAACATTCTGAACGTCGTGCTCGGTGCGCTCGCCCTGTTCGCCGCGCTGATCGCCGGTATGTTGCAGTACCTCGCTACAAGAAAGCAGTTGCAGAGCACCGCCGATCTGAACTCCCGAAATCAGGAAGCCATTCTGCGCTTGCTGGACGAAATGGGATCGCTCGCCGAAGGCGATTTGACGGTGAAGGCGACGGTGACCGAAGACATCACCGGCGCAATCGCCGACTCCGTGAACTTCGCCGTGGAAGCGCTCCGCTCCCTGGTGGCCACGATTAACGAAACCGCCGTGCAGGTGGCCGCCGCTGCGCAAGAAACGCAGGCGACCGCGATGCACCTCGCCGAAGCTGCCGAGCACCAAGCGCAGCAGATCACCTCGGCATCGGCGGCGATCAACGAAATCGCGGTCTCGATCGACGAAGTGTCGAAGAACTCCGCCGAATCGGCCGACGTGGCGCAACGATCCGTGGCGATTGCAGGCAAGGGTGCTGCGATCGTGCGCCAAACGATTCAGGGCATGGACAACATTCGCGATCAGATTCAAGAAACCTCGAAGCGTATTAAGCGTCTGGGTGAGTCGTCACAGGAAATCGGATCGATCGTCGAACTGATTAACGACATCGCCGATCAAACGAACATTCTGGCTCTGAACGCCGCCATTCAAGCCGCGTCTGCCGGTGAAGCGGGTCGCGGATTCGCGGTCGTTGCCGACGAAGTGCAACGACTCGCCGAACGCGCATCGGGCGCCACCAAGCGAATTGAAACGCTGGTGCAAACGATTCAGTCCGACACCAACGAAGCGGTGAGCTCGATGGAACAAACCACGTCTGAAGTGGTGGCGGGTGCCCGCCTCGCCGAAGACGCCGGTCTGGCCCTGGGCGAGATCGAAAAGGTGTCGAACGACCTTGCCGACTTGATTCAGAACATCTCCGAGGCCGCGCGTCAGCAGTCCGCTGCGGCAACGAACATCTCGGCAACGATGAACGTGATTCAGGAAATTACGACGCAGACGTCGGCCGGTGCCTCGCAGACCGCCGAGTCGATTGGAAACCTCGCGCAGCTCGCTGCCGACCTCCGTCGTTCGGTCGCCGACTTCAAACTGCCGTCCTGAGTAGACTGATTTGATCGCACCTACGGCCAACGTCCGCAAAGCCTTCGCACCCATGCCGAGCATGGGTGATGAGGAGTTTTCGCGCTGGGTGGACTTGCTCGAACGCCGCACTGGCGTCGTCGTGCCGCCTGGGCGCAAGACGTTTCTTGTCACCGGTGTCCGCACGCGAATGCGCGAAACCGGCTATGACAGCTTTGAGCGCTACTTCAATGAAGTGCTCAACGGGGCGCGCGGTGCGATTGAATGGAGCACACTGGTCGATCGCCTGACCGTTCATGAAACACGATTTTTCCGACACCAGCCCTCGTTGCAGATGATTGCCTCCGAGTGGTTGCCTGACTTTCTGAAAGAACACCCCGACAACCTGGCGATGCACGCCTGGAGCGTGGGCTGTTCGACCGGTGAGGAAGCCTATTCCCTAGCTATGGTGTTGGACAGCAGTCTGCGCCAGCTGGGGGCCAGCCGTGCTTATTTCGGGGTGACCGCCACCGACATCAGCAATGCGGCGCTGGCGATCGGGCGGGGCGGTCTGTATCCCCGCGAGCGTCTGGTCGAGATTCCGGACGACATGCAGAAAACCTATTGCGAACTGGTCGGTACCGACAGCTTCGCGATCAATGAAGCGCTGAAAAAACGGGTCGGATTCGCGCTGTTCAACATCATGGACGTGGCGCGCGCGCCGCTGAAAAAGCTTGACCTGATTTACTGTCAAAACGTTTTGATCTACTTCGCCCGAGATCGCCGAAAGCAGTTGCTGACTGCGCTCGCCGATCTGCTCAAGCCCGGCGGCATGCTGGTGCTTGGTGCGGGTGAGGTGATCGGCTTTACCCATCCTTCGCTGACACGGATCGGCAACCGCCAAACTTTGGCGTTTCGCCGGTCAGGGTGAGATCGCCTATGCGCATGCAACAAGAAATTGACTTCACCACGCTCAACTGGGTTAAACAGGAGCTGGATGAAACCCTGAAACAAGCGCGACAGGCGCTAGAAGCCTATGTCGAGGATCCGGCTGACTCCAGCTTGATGCGCTTCTGTGCGACCTACCTGCATCAGGTGCAAGGCACCTTGCGCATGGTCGAGCTCTACGGCGCCGCCATGGTGGTCGAAGAAATGGAGCGAGTGGCGCAAGCGCTGCTCGACGACCAGATTCGCACCAAGGACGACGCGTACGACGTGCTCATGCGCGGCATCGTGCAGTTGCCGGATTACCTCGAGCGATTGCAGAGCGGTCACAAGGATATTCCGATCGTTCTGTTGCCACTCCTGAACGATCTGCGTGCCTGTCGCGGCGAAAAGTTGCTCAGCGAAGGCGTGTTGTTCTCGCCAGACCTGTCGCTGCCTTTGCCACCGATTGCCGCAGGTCCAGACCGGCCGCTGCCAGATTCCGAGATGAAGGGTGTCGCCGCGCGTCAGCGTGCCAACTACCAAATCGCACTCGTCAAATGGTTGCGCGACCAGTCGTCAAACGTCGCGGTCAGTGGCCTGATCAACGCGCTCGATGGACTGCGCAGCATCACCTGGGGCGACGACGCACGACGTCTCTGGTGGATTGCCGGTGGCTTGCTGGATGGCATCCGGCTTGGCTCGGTTGAGGCCAACCAGGCCGTCAAGCTCCTGTTTGGTCGGGTTGATCGCGAGATCAAACGACTGGCTGATGGCGGCGAACTGGCGTTCCGGTCCAATCCGCCGCGTGATTTGACCAAGAACCTGCTCTATTACGCCGCCCACGCGAAATCGGCGGAAGGCCGGCTCGGTGACTTGAAGCGTGCGTTCAAGCTGGACACGCTGTTGCCAAGCGAGAAGGAACTGGAGCACGCTCGTGGTTCGCTCGGCGGGCGCAATCGCGCGCTGCTCGACACGGTCTCCGACGCCATCAAGGAAGACCTGATGCGCGTCAAGGATGCGCTCGATCTTTACTTGCGCACCGCGAATGCCAACCCCGGCGATCTGGCGGCGCAACTCGACACCCTCGATCGCGTAGCCGACACGCTCGGCATGCTCGGCCTCGGCGTGCCGCGCCGCGTGGTGGTTGAACAGCGGGATTCGCTGCGCAAGGTCGTGCACGGCGATAAGAAGGCCGAAGAAGGCACGTTGCTCGATGTCGCCGGCGCGCTCCTGTTTGTGGAGGCGTCGCTCGACGACAATATCGAACGCCTCGGTGGCAGTGACGACGAGCCCAAGGCTGATGCGGCGCAGACGGCGGAGTTGCCACAGACTGAAGTCCGCAAGATTCTCGAAGCGCTGATGAAGGAAGTGCAGACGAACCTGACGCAGGCGAAGCAAGACATCGTCGCGTTTATCGAGTCGGGTTGGCAGCACGAACGGGCCGAACAGATTCCGCGCCTTCTGGAAGAAATTTCCGGCGCCATGCGGATGATCAATCTGGATCAGGCCGGTGGCTATCTGGATGGAATTGGTCGCTTCATCGAAGTCGAAGTGATCGAACGCAAGCGTGTTCCGAACGCCGATCAGGTGGACCGATTGGCCGATGCCGTCGCCAGTATCGAGTACTACCTCGAAGCAACCTCCGCGCAGCGCACCGGTCGCGAAAAAATTCTCGACGTCACTCGCGAAAGCTTGGAAGCGCTGGGCTATTGGCCGTTACCTGAGCGACAGGCTGCCGCAGCGCCGACCCCTGTGGCGGTTCCGGCCAAGCCTGCTACGGGCACTCCGGCCTCCGTTACGGTCGCGCCCACGGCGCCGACTCCGGTTTCGGCGCCGATCAGCGCGCCCACGCCCGTTGCGACACCTGACTTGACGGCCGCGTTGACGCTGGCTGAAGAAGCGCCGAAGCCCGGACCAAGCCTGAGTCTCGAACCGATTGCCACGCCAGCCGCCGAACCTGCGGCGGCACCGACGCCGGTTGCGGCTGCAGCGCCCCTGGTGTCTGCTGCACCGGAGCCCGAGCCTGAGCCTGAGCCGGAATTCGACTACGAATGGGTCGAGGTTGAAGAAGAGATCATTGAAGAAGCGCCGATCGTCGCTGGCGCATCATTCCAGGCCGTGCCCTCGAATGATATCGACGAGGATATTCGTGAAGTCTTCCTCGAAGAAGTGCAGGAAGAGCTCGAGAACCTCGGTCGCAATTTGCCGGACTGGAAGAACGTCCCGCATGACTTCGAGCGCCTGAAGCCCATTCGCCGTTCGTTCCACACGATGAAGGGCAGCGGCCGCTTGGTCGGCGCGCTCGCTCTGGGCGAGTTCAGCTGGAAGATCGAGAACATGCTGAATCGCATTCTCGACAAGACCATTCAGCCTGGCCCAGCGGTTATCGCATGCTTGGACAATGCGGTTGCCGCATTGCCGGCCTTGCTTGCCGCGTTGCGTGGTGAGCAGGGGCAAGGCGTCGATGTGCCGGGCATCATGGCGGTCGCCGATCGCTTAGCCGCTGGCGAAGAGGCTTGGTTGCAGAAGCCTGAGCCAATCCGCCGCATCGAGAAGAAGCTTGTACAGATTGCGAAACCGCGTCCGAAGAAGCCGGCGCCAGTGTTCGTACCGGCACCAGAGCCAGTCGTGGCGCCGGTTGCCGACGTCACCGAACCGTTCGCGCCGATCGAACTTGGCGGCAGCGAACCAGAAGCGATCGAACTCAGCGAACCCGATGTCGGAGACTTGGATTTCGCGACCGAATCATTGAGTCTGGAATCGGAGGCGAAGAGCGACCTGGACGCTTTGGCCGACCTCGACATCGGCGACAGCGCCGAAGCCATCGAATTGACGGGTTTCGATTTCAGTGAGCCTGAAGCTGCTGCGTCGCCACCGAGTCAAATCGAGGAGGCTGAGCCGGCGATCGACTTTGGTTTCGCGCTTGACGATTCCGCTGGCATCGAACTCAGTACCGATGACTTGGGCGGCTTGGATTTCGATCTGCCGATTGCCCAGTTGCAGCCAATCGCAGCGGCGCCAGCGGCTCCGGCTGCAGTCGAACCTGCGATCACGCCTTTGGAGCCGATGATTCCGGCGCCAGTAGCACCCGTTTTCGAAGCGCCTGTGTTCGTAGCGCCTGTGTTCGAAGCGCCTGTGTTCGAAGCGCATGTCGGCGAGACATCGGCGTTCGACACGCCGATGTTCGACACGCCCGTTGTCGCGGCTCCAGCAATCGATACATCAGCGCCGACAGCCGAACCAGCGACGGCCGAAGCGTCGGTCATGGCCGCCGCCGATCTCGACGGCGTCGACCCGATGATGCTCGAGATTCTGCGCGCTGAAGTCTCGGGACACCTGAGTGTTATTCGCGAATTCCTGCAGGATTCTGCGGCAATGCCCGGTCTGCCCGTGTCGGAGTCACTACTCCGAGCCGTGCACACGATGCATGGCGCGATCGCGATGGTTGATCTCCCGAGCGTCACGCCGTTGCTTGGTCCGCTCGAAGGCTATGTGAAGCGATTGCGTGGTCAGGAGCAGGCGCCGAGCGCCGAAGGTTTGGCCGTCATTGCGGCGACCGCCGATGCGGTCGAGGCGTCGATCCACGGTCAAACCTCGCCGGTGGATTTGCACGAACTCGCCGAAGCGCTGAATGGTCTGCGAAGCGTGCTGCCCGAGCCTGAGAGTGTGCTCCGCGTGTTCAATGTATCGGTGGACGAAGACGATGATCATCGTCATCACGACACCGCGGCTCCGGTTGCCGCGCCGCCACCGGCTGACGTGTTGCCAAGCAGTTCTGGCATCGAGTTGGAATCGCCCGTTCTGGAGCTTGCCAACGCCGAACCTGCAACGATTGAATTGCCAACCGAAGCGCCAGCGAGCAATGCCCCTGAGTTCGACTTCCAATTGCCAGACTTCGGATTGAGTGACGCCGATACGCTGGTGTTGCCAGCCGTGGACCCGTTCCCTGCCCAAGCCGTTGCAGACACCACCGAGGCCGCGCCGCCAGCAACACTGCAATCGCCAGAGGCGACAGAACCGGAACTGGCATTCGAACTGCCGGATTGGGCGAGTTTCGACGCCGAGACCGCGGCACCAGTAGAGCCGGTGCCCACCGTGGTTGAATCCAGTATTGAGGCGCCCGTTGCGGCAACGCCGGAAGAAGAAATCTCGTTCGCCGACCTCGTGGACTTTGGCTTCGCCGAGCCGGCCGCCGATACGCCGGCTGCCAACGATACGACTCTTGATGCGGGCGATGGCTGGTTGAACGCCGAAGCGTTGTTCCTGGACGAAGCGGTGACACCTGCGCCAGAGCTGGATGCGTCGGCCCAACCGCCCGTCACCGCCGAAGCACCCCAGTTGGTCGGTGACGCGTCCGTCTTCGACTTTGCGGCCGAGTTCGACGCCATTGAGCTCGCCGACACGGTCGAACCGGAATCGACGATTCTGGCCGAACCACAAACAGACACCGCTTTTGCAAGTGCGACCTGGCTCAATCCAGTGACCGAGACGCCACCGGCGGCGGTGTCCGCTGAATCGAGCGGCGATGAACTGGGCATACAGTACCAACCGATTGCGGATGATGCTCACCCAGAGGGACAGTTGGAATTGCCCGACATGGACGAAGATCTGCTCGAGATCTTTGTGCAGGAAGGTTCCGACATTCTCGACGCCTCGGACACCATGATGGCTCGCCTCCGCGAGTCGCCAGAAGATCGCGAAATCGTCGTGGGGCTGCAGCGCGAACTGCACACGTTGAAGGGCGGCGCGCGCATGGCTGGCCTGTCGCCGATCGGCGACCTGAGTCATGCGATGGAGTCGCTGTTTGAGATGGTGGCGGACGGACGTCGTCAAGTCGACCGCGTTAGCCTGGAGTCGCTGGAGCGCGGGTTCGATCGACTGCACAGCATGGTGCAGCGTGTGTCCCGTCGGCAGGCCATTACGCAACAAGAGCACGCTATTGCGCGGTTCGAGGCGATCGTCTCAGGCGAGACGATTCCGACCATCAGCGTCGCTGCGCCGGTCGTTCAGGTGCCGATCGCCACACCGGCACCGGCTGTCGAGGCCACTGCCAGCCAGGATGTCTTGCCCGAAACCGCACCCACTGCGGCGGCGACGCCAGCACCAACGGCTCCGCAAACGCCGCGTCGCGAACAGAAAACCGCCCTCGACGAAGCCGAGGAAGCTGGTCGCGCGCCGCAGGAAGTCATTCGCGTCCGCTCCGACTTGCTCGATGCGCTCGTTAATCTGGCTGGCGAAGTCTCCATCTACCGCTCGCGTCTTGAGCAGCAGATGGGCACCTTCCGGTTCAACTTGCAGGAACTCGACCAAACCGTCTTGCGTGTGCGTGAACAGCTGCGCAAACTGGAAATCGAAACCGAAGCGCAGATCATTGCGCGCTACCAGCGTGAAGCCGAAGCAACGGATGCCGAATTCGATCCACTCGAACTCGACCGTTTCTCGACCCTGCAACAGCTGTCCCGAGCGCTCGCGGAATCGGTGTCCGACTTGCAGTCCTTGCAGAATGCGTTGGATGATTTGACCCGCCAGGCCGAAACGCTGCTGTTGCAGCAGGCGCGCGTCAGCTCCGAGTTGCAAGAAGGCCTGATGCGTACGCGCATGGTGCCGTTCGACTCGGTTGTGCCGCGTCTGCGTCGCCTGATGCGGCAGACCGCTGGCGAACTCGGCAAGCGCGCGCAGCTCCGCGTCGAAGGGGCGCAGGGTGAAATGGATCGCAACGTGTTGGATCGCATGACCGCGCCATTGGAGCACATGCTCCGCAACGCGCTCGCGCATGGTCTGGAAACACCGACCGATCGATCCAAAGTGGGCAAGAACGAGGAAGGGACGGTCACCATCGGTATTGCCCGCGAAGCAACCGAAGTCGTGATTCGCGTTACCGATGACGGTCGTGGCATGGATCGCGATGCGATCCGCCGCAAGGCGATCGAGCGCGGCATGCTGAAGCCCGACGCCCAATTGTCCGATCGCGACCTTTACGGCTTCGTGCTCGAAACAGGCTTTTCGACCGCTGAATCAGTCAGCAAGATTGCCGGCCGCGGCGTTGGTATGGACGTAGTCGCCAGCGAAATCAAGCAGCTTGGCGGCACGCTCAGCATCGACTCTGAGCGCGGTCGTGGTACGCAGTTCATCATCCGGCTGCCGTTTACCCTCGCGGTCACGCAAGCCATCTTGGTGCGCCTCGGCGAACATCTGTATGCAGTGCCAATGTCGTCGGTGCAAGGTGTGGTCCGAATCCGCCGCGAAGATCTCGATGAGCGCCTGAAGTCGCCGACGCCAACTTACAGTTACGGTGGCGATGACTACCTGATCTACGAAATGGGCGACTTGCTCGGCACCACCGTGCACCGCGCCAGTGACGAGTTGCAGTTGCCGCTCTTGATGGTGAAATCGGGTGACCAGCGCGCCGCCGTTCGCGTCGACGCCGTGCTCGGCAGTCGCGAAGTCGTCGTCAAATCGGTCGGGCCGCAGGTGTCGTCGATCGCCGGCATCTTCGGGGCCACGATCATGGGCGACGGCTCGGTGGTCATGATTCTCGATATGGCCCCGCTGGTTCGCCGCGTTGCCGCCCTGCGTCAGACCGCTTTGGCCGAAGATGCCATTCCGGAAGTGCTCACGCCGGTCATGCCGGAACGCCGTCAGCCGCTCGTCATGGTCGTCGACGACTCGATCACCATGCGCAAAGTCACCACGCGCGTGCTCGAACGCAACGACATGGAAGTGGTCACGGCGAAGGACGGTCTGGACGCGGTCGAAAAACTGCAGGACCGCGTGCCCGACATCGTGCTGCTCGACATCGAAATGCCGCGCATGGACGGTTACGAACTCGCGACCTACATGCGCAACGATCCGCGTTTGAAGATGGTGCCGATCATCATGATCACGTCGCGTACCGGTGAGAAACATCGCCAGCGTGCGTTTGAAATCGGTGTCGATCGTTATCTCGGCAAGCCGTATCAGGAAGCCGATCTGCTACGTAACGTCGAAGAGACATTGAGGTTGTCGCGTGCTGTCCACTGACATCAAACGTCGCGCCGTGTCGATCGCCTTGGTATACCAATCCGAGGCGCTGAACCGTCACGTCCGCGATGCCATGACGGAGCTCGGCGCTAAGGTGGTATACGAAACCTCGGTGCTGGCGTATCGACCCAAAGAACTGGCGGGCAGCGGCGCCGACGTGGTGATCATCAATTTGGATCCGACCTCGGATGAGGATCTGACTGGCATTGATGATCTGCTCGTCGATGATACGCGTCGCGTGGTGTTCAACGATGGCGAAGTGACCGCCCGGCTGAGTGGATGGGACCTCGCGCGTTGGGCACGTCATTTGGCCGCCAAAGTATTGGGTGAGCAGGTTGGACTGCCGCCGCCGCCAGCGGGTTCAGAACCGATTCCACAATCGGGCCTGCAGCGCGCCGATTTGTCGACGCCCGTGCGGCCAAAATCGTTGGAGCCGACCACGCCCGCAGGCAGTGTTGCCGAGACCGAATTCGCGGCCGACGAGATGACTCGGGCGCTGGCCGATTTCAGCATGGAGCAGGCGAGCCGTAGCGAAGAGAAGCTCGCTCAGGACGAACTCACCAGCACGCTGGCCGGGCTCGGTTTGGGTGATTTCGACTTCAGCGCGGCAAGCGTGTTGCCGGCCGCTGAGCCGGCGCCAAAGATCAGCGAAAGCAAGAGCATTTTCGAAGAGCTTGGGTTGGGCTTGGATATGCATGAGCCGAGTGCACAGCCCACCCGTTCCACTGCCGCCGCACCGTCGCCAGAAGCCGACAATCCATTCGCCGGGCTGGATATCAACTTCGACAGCTTTGATGAGGCACCGCCTGCGCGTGACGAGCCACAAGGTCTGGATGCACTGCTCGCGAATCTGCCGAAGGAACCCAAACCAGAGAAACCAGAGAAACCAGAGCGTGTGGATCGGGCCAATGCGCCAACGTTGGAACTCCCGGTGCCGCCAGCTCTGGCCGCGAAGAAGCCGGCGAGTTCAGAGCCCGCCGCGAATCCGTTTGCAGGCTTAAGTCTCGAATTGTCGCCGTTGGACGGCGCTGCTGCCGCACCAAGCAGCCCCGCGCCAAGCAGCAAACCGAGTTTTGCCGATCGTGATTTCTCGTCAGCGCTGGCGTCTTTGTCGCTCGCTCCGTTGGACGAGCCCGCCGACGCCGGCAAGTCGGTGGCCGCGCCCGCCGCGCCCGCAACCCCGTCGGCCAGTCCGCCCAAAGACCGCGGTGCGATGGATCTCGGCTCGCTTGCTTTGGAGCCGATCGAACAGGAAGTCGACAACATATTTACGATCGCGGCCAAGAATCGGGCCGCCGCAGCTGCCGCCGCGTCAGGTGACAGCACGGGTGCTGCAGCACCACCAGAACTCCCGCCCGAGCTGCCACCCGATTTGCCAGATTTCGGCGACGACAATCCATTTGCGGACCTCGATCTGAATTTCGACAATCTCGATCAGGCCGAACTGCCCAAATTGGCCAAGGACACGTTCAGCGAGGGACCAAGCGAAGACGACTTCTTGAAGGAGTTCGCAGCGTTTGGCAGCTCGGCCACCCCGTCTGCGGGCGCTATCGAGCACGTCGTGGTGCTCGGCGCGTCGATTGGTGGCCCAGATGCAGTCCGCGAGTTTCTCGGGGCCGTACAGCCTAACGCGCGGTCCGTATTCGTGCTCGCGCAGCACATGGGGGCCGATTTCGTTGAGTTGATGGCGCAGCAGTTGCAACGGGCGACCAAGACGAACGTGCTGATGCCCAATTCGGGTCAGGTTGCCAGAGCTGGTGATGTGCTGATTGTGCCGGTCAGCGAGCGCCTGCTGCTCGAATCATCCGGCGAGATTCGCCTGGTGACACCAGACCATGCCTCGCCGTACAGCCCATCCATCGATCAAGTGTTGTATGACATCGCTGATCGATTTGGCGATCGCGCCATGGCGATTGTGTTCAGCGGGATGGCGCACGATGCGATCGAAGGGGCAAAGTATTTGGCTGGCAAGGGCGGTCGCATCTGGGTACAGGATCCGACCACATGTGTCGTTAGTTCCATGATCGATGGCGCGGTCGAAGCCGGCATCGTGTCGTTCATCGGCAGCCCGGCCGACTTGGCCGCGCAGTTCAACCGAGAATTCAAGTGAGGCGTGCATGAACCAGATCCGTGAAATTCGCGGCCTGATGATTACGGTGACCAATGGCAAGGTCTTGCTGCCAAACGCCAACGTGACCGAGATCATCACGTATTCCGATCCAGAGCCTATCGACGGCGCTCCGGACTGGTTGCTTGGGCGTACCCGCTGGCGTGGCTGGCGCGTGCCCCTCGTGTCGTTTTCGATGCTTGCCGGCTTAGCGCCGCGCGACCTGGGCACCAACCTTAAGGTAACAGTGCTGAAGGCGTTGGGTGGCAATCCGAAATTGCCTTATCTCGCGATGATGGCGCTTGGCTTCCCACGTCTGACTACCATTTCACCGGATGTGCTGATTCCGACCGGGGACGACGAGTTCCGTGAGCCTGGCGTGCGCCACCGCACCTTGGTGCGCGACGATGTGGCCATCATTCCCGATTTGATCGAAATCGAACGGCTGGTGGACGATATCCTGCACCAACCCGTTGCAGCCTGATCGCCGCAGGCGCCTGGGTCAGCGCTGGCTTGCTGCCTGGACGCCACTACCGCCCGGTCTGTGATCCCCAATTGCGTGTGGCGCACTCGAACGCAGCGCCACTCGCCCCGGTTTGAAACCGAAATCCCGCCCTCTTGCTCCAGGAATCACCGATGCGATACTGGTTCGCTGTGTTGTTCTGTCTGGTGGTCCACCACGCGCCAGCGCAAAATGTGCTGATTCATGCGGGCAAAGTCATGGTCCGAGCCGACCGACCCGTACTTGATGCGCAGTCCATCGTCGTGGTGGACGGCAAGGTGCGGGCCGTGACGGCCGGGTATGTCAGCCCTGCCCAGGCCAACGTACCGTCCGACACGCGGGTCTTGGATTGGAAAGACCAAACCGTTCTGCCTGGCCTCATTGACTGCCATGTGCATCTGGATTCCGACCGTGCCGGCGTCGAAGCGCAATTGGCGATGATGACCGACAGCATCGCGGCGCAGGCCTATGAAGCGCAGGTCAATGCCAAAAAAACCTTGATGGCCGGGTTTACCACCGTCAGGAATCTCGGCGATGCCGATGGGGTGACCTTGGCGCTGCGCGATGCCATTCGCGACGGCAAGGTCATCGGTCCGCGGATTCTCGACGCAGGCCGCTCCATCTCCACCACCAGCGGTCATATGGATTCCAGTCTTGGCTTTCGCGATGAGTTCCGCGAGTTGCTGAACGACGGCCATAACCTTTGCAATGGTGTCGACTCCTGTCGCGAGGCCGTGCGGTTGCAAATCTCACGCGGCGCCGACGTGATCAAATTTGCGAGTACCGGTGGGGTCAACAGCCGGATCGGACTTGGTCTTGGCGCGCAAATGTTTGAGGATGAAGCGAAGGCAATTGTCGATACCGCACATCTTTATGGCAAGAAAGTTGCCGTGCATGCGCACGGTGCGGATGGGATCAATCTCGCCCTTAAAGTTGGCGCGGACTCGATTGAACACGGCACGCTGCTGGATGACACGGGGATCCAACTGTTCAAACAGTCGGGCGCCTATTACGTGCCAACCCTGTCCACGATTAACGGCTACATCGAGCGCCTAAAAGCCAACCCAGATGCCTACAGTCCGTCGGTCAAGGCCAAGATCGAATGGCGCATCGGCATCACCGGGCAATCACTGAAGAAGGCGCACGAAGCGGGCATTCCCATTGCATTCGGCACGGATGCTGGAGTCAGCCTGCACGGCCACAATGCTGATGAGTTCGAGCTGATGGTCAAGTTTGGCATGACGCCAGCCGAGGCCATCGCCGCAGCCACTTTGAATGCGGCAACGCTGCTGGGGATTGAGCAGGAGGTCGGCAGCCTGGAAGTTGGCAAACAAGCCGATCTGATTGCGGTTTCAGGCAATCCCCTGAAGGACGTCCGCGTGCTGAAAAGCATCAATGGCGTGGTTCGCGCGGGCAGCGTCTACAAGCACTGAGTTTGGGATGCTCGGTGATCAGTCGGTAGATTGAGTCCGGCACGTGTAAAGACCTTGAACTTGCGTCGATGCTGAGTGCGAACGCAAACAAGCGATCCCCGGGTGCCCTTGTTCACCCTACCGCATCCTTCGAACGAAACCATTCCCGGTCAAAACCAGCGCGGCAGGTCCGCCCAAGGATTTGCCCGGCATTGGAACTGCTGAATAAAAGGCGCGTTGACTGGTCCATGCCAGTACCAGACGTTGTCGCGATCGCTAATCAACACGTGTTCCCGAAGGCCCAGATGGTCTGCCGTCGGTGCCAGCCAGACCAGCGCGATGCGACTCGGTTGGCGTTGCGTGATCGGCATCCGCAGCAAGTACTCGTAGCGGTTGGCGGTGCCTGGCTTCAAATGCAACAGCAGTTCGCACTCGCGCGCCAACGCCAGGTGGCTTGAATCCAGGATCGACGGTGCGTGCGTCATCAACGCGCAGGCCGGATCCCGCCACAGTATGCCAATCGCTCCAGATTCCTCAGGAAACGACGGGCGCGTTGCGAGCAGTTCCGCGAATCTCGACCGAGCGGTCGACGCCGCCTCAAGCAGCGTGACGTCGGGCGGCGGACAGGCCTCTGGCGTCGCAAGAAACACCGACAGCAATAAGCTCACAACGCTCGGCATGATGCGATTTCCTGGTTGCCGGATGACTGCTCAACAGTAGTCCCAGGACGCAAACCGAGGCTGAACTGATTGCTGCGTCTTCGCCTTGAAAGCGCGCGGGAGTCAAGGCACTCAGCCATGATTCAGGCAGGCGTTTCAGGGTCCGCGTTAACGGCCCTGAAGTGCATACCGCACGCGAGGTGCCAGGAATTTATTTTCGATGCGAAGCGTGCATTGGCGGTAGTCGCTGCGTTCTTCACAGGGACTCCGCAATGAGCTGACTCATCCCGAATCAGCAGGCGGATCGATCACTTGGAGAGTACCCATGACACGTCGTGTTCACGTGCGGCAGCGCACGCCTTTGATTTCAGTTCCTCTGGTTTCAGCCCCTTTGGCTTCAGCCTTGTTGACTCTCGTCGCAGCGACAGCTGCGCAGGCAGCGCCGATTCAGAGCAGTCTGGACTTTGTTGCCGCGATCGATACGCTGCGACCGAGCAAAGTGCTGGGTGAACGCCTGGATTCTGAACGTCCGTTGCATATCGATGGACACGCCGCGGTCCGTCGCTTGTCGGAGGCATTGATTGCGGCGCAAGTTACCCACGCGGACTGGCAAAGCGGTAGCCGGGCCACATCGCTGGAAGCGTTGCTGATTGCGCTGGCAGACACGGCATCGGCCAAAACCCGTTTGCCGGAGTCGGTCTTGTGTTTGGCTGATCGCGGACTGCCCAAACTGCTGGACACGCTGCCTGCCGAAGACAAGAGCCGGGGCGAATTAAAAGCGTCCTTGGCCGAGGTGTGCCGGTCGGCCAGTCAGTTTGCTGGCCTGCCAACCCCAGAGCCGAGCCTGGTGGAAGCAATGATGCCCGCGGCGCCCGCGCTCGCCGGCAAGAATCTGAACTTCGACTGGCTGTGTGCGCGCGCCGGAATTCGGACGCCAGACATGCCGGGCGTGAACCCGTTCTACGAGATCACGGGCTATCAAACCGGCGTGGGCAATGCGACCGCCTATCTTGAAGAAGGACAGCGTATTGCATCCAAAGTTATTTGCGGGCCGAAGGTCATCGACGGTGTAACAAACGTCTATGGGACAAAGATCTCGCTCACGTACACGCCGTCCGGAGGCAGTGCGAAGACAGTCGTGCTCAGCAGCTTCGCGACCGATGGGCAATCCTTTGCATTCCCGGCCGACTTCTTCCCGGCGAGCTTCGGCAGCAGCACGAATCCAACGCCGATTAACGCGACGTTGCGCTATCAGACCATTCGTCGCGCGTGCGTGTGGGGTTGCAGCTTTACGCCGCTGGGTGCCGAGACGGTGTTCCCAATCAACGTGGCGCAACTGGGTAGTTACTGCAGCGCCGGGCTTCGCTACGACAACTTCACGATCAACGACCGTCTGTTCATCGATGACGAATGGCAGAGCAACTACGCCAATAACGTAGTCGTCAATGGCGCGGCATCGGATTGGGATATGGAGTTCCGTGCGTACGCGCGCACGCTTGCCACGTCGCAGGTGACGATCGGCGGAGTCACCTACACGATCTCCAGCAGCAGCTTCCCAGCCTACAATCCGATCACCAACAACACGCCATTTGCGGTGCATCGTGATGACGAACTCGAGATTCACGATCCATCGATCAGCCGCAGTACATTCATCGATACCATGGGCACGACGCGGCTCAGCGCACTTCGCTTTCCGCGGGTCGTTGGCAACAACTGGAGCAGCCAGGACGACTTCAGTTACACCTGCAAACCGGAAAAGATCGTTCGCGACTATGTGGCGTTCTGCTCGCTCGCTGGCAAGGGCGTAGATTCTCTATATCTGCTGCCCTATCGCGGTAAGACGCTCACTGTACAGGGCAACAACGGCTCAATCTCGCATAACAACGACATGAATCGTTATGCCTGGGATTTCGAAACTGAGGCCGCGAGTTACAAGGGCATCTACGCGGCGCGGTCCGGTCAGGTTATTGCTGTGGAAGAGGGCGAGTCAGGCAATTGCTCGGGTTGTGCGAACAACTTCATCTTCGTCCGTCATCAGGATGGGTCAGAGGCACACTATCTGCATGGCCAAACCAACGGTACCGAGGTTGAAGTGGGCGACATCGTCCGCCGCGGACAGTACCTGGGTGAGTCGGGCAACGTGGGCAACTCAGCCATTCGCCATATTCACTTCTCGGCACACTCGGGAACGACCGGCAATTCGATTCGCTCATCGTTCGATGACCAGTCTGAGCCGTGCGTGATTCCGGTGGGCCCATTTGACACCAAGGAGTCGACGCTGACGCCGGGCCAGGACAAAGAGCTGAAATACCTGTCGTTCCCGCAGCTCGGATTGCCGGCAAAGCGCTGAGCCGCCGGCACTTCAGGCATCCGTAGATTGTCCATAAACAGCCGAACAGCTTGCGCCAGGGATGGCGCAAGCGTAAAGCGACAACGGACGTGATTGATTCTGGGCGGGCCATCCATGGCCCGCATCGCTCCTGAACTTGTTCAGAGGCTCCCTCAACCTATTCGAATCCGTGCTCGAACAGACTGGTGTCGTACTCACGGACGTAGACCTGCCGAACACTTTCCCCGCTAAGCGGTGTCGAGGTGCCCGACGCAAACCAACGCGTTCCGGCTTGCGCGACCTGGTTGGGGGCATAGGCGCATGATTGACGATCCATGCAATCCTCGCTTTGCCACACCGAGCCGTCAGATTCAAAAATACGAAGAAAACGGCCAGAGCCAGAATAACCCGTGACGCCCACGCGGCCGACATCGTCCAGTGCTAACTGATCCGCCCGAAATGGCAACGTAATGGTCCAGAGCACGGTGCCCTGTGCACTGATGCGCGCCAGGATCGAACTGGTGTTTGGAGCGGCTGTGCTTTTCAGGGCAACGACTTGGCCGAGTTCCGGGTGCACGGCGTAACTGATCGTGTGGCCAGTGGTTCCAGGAACCGGAATGGTGGGTCCAAAAACGCGTGTCCCGTTGAGCGCAAAACGCGAGACGCCGGCGTGGTCAGGACCACCGCCGTATCCAATCAGATCGAAATAGCCATTCGAGTGCAGTCGGTGCGTATCCAGGTCGTAAGGCAATCGGGAATAAGTACCGGGAACGATTCCGAGCTGCGGCGTCAGTTGGGCGACGTAGTTGTGAGGTTCGAAATCATCGCAAATCGGGCTAAAGTCGCAGTTCTGATTGACGAATCCAACGAGCTTCAGGCTGTTTCTGGACTCGCCAGTAATCGACAGTGAAGCAAACGGCAACTCAGTCGCAACGCCATTCTGAATGAGATGGGTAACGCCACTCGCAATGGTGAGAATGGAGCCATCAGCCAAATGGCGCAATTCGTGTATCGAGTCGAAACCGTCGTAGTAATGCAACTGGTGTCGCGCCACTTCATTCCCGTTGCTGGTGAAGCGCAGGAGGTGGAAATAGCCATCTCCGCTCATGACGTCCGTACTGCCATTGCCAAGGCGGGCCATTTCAATCGGAACGCGGAATGGGAACACGTTCAGTTCTTCGCGATAGTCGCTCCGCACTTGCTTCGTCCACCGCCGCTGATTGCGCTGCACGTCATGTACGGCAATCGCGCCAAAGGCGTGCGTGGCAAGAGCGACGCCGTTGTTTTCGGACGCTACCAATTGCAGCCCTGCTGGCGCTATGGGGAACTCACCAACTTCCGCACTGTTCTTGGCATCGCCGCTTGCCTTGTAGACCGATAGTTTCAAACCTGCCGCAAAAAGGGCCGTCGGCTTGCTGGATAGCAATGCAACGTATTCGGCATTTTGCGCAAAGAAGTGAAAGTCCAAGCGATCGCTCAGCTTTGTACGCTTTATGACTTCGCCAGCCAAACTGAGCACCGTTAGATCATGCCGTCGGTTGCCGGCGAGACTCAGAAAGATGCGTTGATTGTTGCAGCGAGCGAACGGTGACGGGGTCCATTCGGAAGCGATCGGCACGCTCGCGACTAGGCTCGTTCCGGATGTGAATTGCACCTTTTGAATGGTGACTGCGGTATCGCTTCTGCTGAATGTGTAGGCGTCATCGTTGATGACGCACAGGTCTGCACCGTCGTTGCTCCCAGTCGCGGATTGGATACTGGCGGTCGTCTGCCCGGCAGCATTGAGCTTCTTCAAGCTAAGCATCTGATCCAACGTAAAGGCCAATACCAAGTCACCGCTAGGGGCCACGGACTGCACAAACCGCGAGTTGTAGGTTAGTCCGTCGGTATCTTGCTGCCAGAGCAGATTGCCAGTGGCACTGATTCGGGAGGTCGTCAGTTTCGAATCGCCCGCCGACGTTGAGATCCGCTCCGTCAAAATCAAGTCGCCGTTCCCGGCAATGGCGGTTCGACGCTCGAACGCCTCCGCCGTGTTCAAAGTGACCGTGGACAGGATTTGGCCGGAAAAATCGGTGATCAACACCTGATCATTGGTCGTTACAACAAACAAGCGATTCGAGTTGGCGACAATCGTCTGACAGGCATTCGCTGCGCCAGTGGTTAGCTGTGTTTCGCTGATCACACCAGTGTTGCCGATTTCAAGTAGCCAGCAGCTTTGCTGTGGTGCGCTCGTCGTTGTCAGCGTGACGGCTGCGAACGTTCGTGTCCCAGTAGCGGTCACCGAGAGATTCCAGTAGGCCGGGGAATCGGGGTTTTGACGGCGGAACGAGCCCGGCGTTGTACCAGTACGAAGGATCACCAGGTCACGTTTGCTGCTGTCGCCCGGGTCGTAGCCGACCGTCTGGATGCTGGTCGCCGTACCGAGCGCATCCACGGTTACTTGATCGTCGGAATTGGCAAACGCAGAAGCTGGGCCAACATGCTGAAATTGGGTCGTCCAACCTGCCGACCAGGCGCACGAGGTGGCGCCCATAGTCAGAAGCAGCAACGTCGCTGTGGTTAATTTGGGGGTTTGAAGCGATTTGCGCATGACTGGGTGGCTGGTTAGCTCGTTGGCTGTCAGTTGTGATGGTACTTGCAGGTCCCGTGAATCGTCGCTTTAGCACTGTAATTCGCGCATAGTGAGCCACCCATGCGCGCATAGTGGCGACCTGAAGCGCTCGAATCGGCGTTGCCGCTTACTGTTCGACCCGAGTTGCCGGGTCGGCCTTCGAAACCGGTTCCCGCAAGTCCCGTGCACGAATGCCAAACGCCAGGCCACAGAGTGTAAAGACCAGCGCGCCGGCGGCTACCAAGCAAAGACATGCGAGCAATCGGTTGGACCAATGCAGTGCCATCAGGTCACCAACAAGGGGCCGAAGAACATGAAGCGCGATCGCCATCGCCACGGCAGCCAGCATGGCCTTGAGCGCAAAGCGGTGAAGATCGGTTCCCGCAATGTAGAGGCCCTGCTGACGAAGGTTGCGATACAGCCACCATGCATTCAGCGTGCCAGCCATGGCGGTCGCGCAGGCGATGCCGGCATGGGCGCGCGGCACACCGAGCTTCCACAGTGGGGTGACGATCAAGATAGTCAGCACGACATTCGCGATCACGGTGTGTACGGCGATACGCATCGGCGTACGCGTATCCTGACGGGCGTAGAACGCCGGCAACAGCACCTTGCTCGCCATGAACGCAGGGATGCCCAGGCACATCATCTGTACCGAGATGGCAGTCATTTGCACATCTTCGGCCTTGAACTTGCCGTAGCCAAAGAGCGTCGCCGTCAGTGGCTCGGCGACTGACGCCAATCCGACTGCAGCGGGAATCGCAATCAGCAAGACCGCCCGCAGACCCCAATTCATTGCCGCCGCAAATCCGGCGTGATCCGTGTCGGCGAAGCGTGCGGACAAGTGCGGCAAAATCACGGTGCCGATCGCAACGCCAAACAAGCCCAAAGGGAACTCGACCAGGCGGTCTGAGTAGTAGAGCCAGGATTGCGCCTGCACGGCGAGTGCGGCTGCGAAGATCGTGCCGACCAAGAGGTTGATCTGCGCGACCGATGACGAAAAAATCGTCGGCAGCATCAGCTTGAACACCCGCTTGACGCCCTCGTGCTGACGGTTGAATCGAAACCGCGGCATAACCCCAAGACGCCGCATCGCCGGCCAGAGCAGCAGCATTTGCGCCGCGCCGGCGATGACCACACCAAACGCCAGCGCTTTTTCCGGCACAGCGAAGTAGCGAGCGAGCACGAGCATCGCGAAGATCACCGACAAGTTGTGCAGGACCGGAGCGAATGCGGGCAGGCCGAAGTGCCGAAAGCTGTTCAGCACCGAGCCGGCAAGGGCGGTCATCGAGATGAACGTCAGATACGGAAACGTGATTCGGAGCATGTCGGCGACCAGTTCCGTCTGGGCGCCATGGTCCCCAGCCAGAATCAGGAACAGACGCGCCAGCAACGGCGACAGCAGCATGCCGAGTCCGGTAACCACGACGACGGCGGCGAGCAGGGCGCCCGCAATGTGGTCCAGGAAGTCCTGCAAGGCCTTTTGATCGCCTTTCTGCCGGAGTTCGGAGAGCACGGGCACAAAGGCGGAGGCAAACGAGCCTTCAGCGAAGATCCGGCGGAGGTAGTTCGGGATACGATACGCGACGACAAAGGCGCTGACGGCCGGCCCGGCCCCAAACAGGCTGGCCTGGAGCGCGTCGCGGGCAAAGCCGGCAAGGCGGGACAGCAGGGTAAAAAAGCTGAAAACCAGGCTGGAGCGAAGTAATTTCATGCCGAAAACTGGGTTTTTCCTGAAGGGTGGCGGGTCTCTGGGTTGACGAATCGGCCAATGCTCACCATACTTCGCGTCCTTTTTTCAACCCCTGATCCCGGAAGAGTCCTGTGGCCAATATTAAATCCGCCAAGAAGCGCGCGCGTACGTCGGAGAAATCCCGTCTGCATAACGCCAGCCAGCGCTCGATGATGCGTACTGCTGTCAAGAAAGTCCTGAAGCTCGTGGAAGCTGGCGACAAAGCTGGCGCCGCTGAAGCCTACAAAGTTGCCGAGCCGCTGCTCGACCGTTTCGCCACGCGCGGCCTGATCCACAAGAACAAGGCTGCCCGTCACAAATCTGCGCTCACCGCTCAGATCAAGAAGCTGGCCTGATCGCCCTTTGGTGATCGCTGCAAAAAAAGCCGACGCGTGCGTCGGCTTTTTTGCTGCCTGGAATTTGCGGCCAGCGCGCATCATCCCGCGCGCTTGTCCAGCTCGTCCTGGCGTTGCTTGTCCAGGAATGCCATGGCCTTCTTGGCAATCGCTTCAGTGCCGTCGCGGGCAATGCCAGAGATCGCGAACCACGGCTTTTTCCAACGCAGGCGCTTCAGGATGTCCTGGATGCGATCTTCGCGTTCGTCCTCCGGGATGAGGTCGATCTTGTTCATGACCAACCAGCGCGGGCGTTTGGACAGCTTGGCGTCGAAGTTCTTCAGTTCGCGCTCGATGATCTTGATCTGTTCAACCGGATCCGTGTCGTCGAGCGGCGCGATATCGACCAGATGGAGCAACAAGCTCGTGCGCGACACGTGCTTCAGAAACTGAATGCCAAGCCCGGCACCTTCGCTCGCGCCTTCGATCACGCCCGGGATATCGGCAATCACAAAGCTCTTCAGCGGCCCGACGGAGACCACACCCAGATTCGGGTGCAGCGTCGTAAATGGGTAATCCGCCACTTTCGGCGTTGCCGCCGACACGGCGCGAATGAACGTTGATTTGCCGGCATTGGGGAAGCCCAGCAGGCCCACATCGGCGAGCAGCTTCAGTTCCAGGCGAATTTCGCGTTCCTCACCCGGCTGGCCGGATGTGGCCTTCTGTGGCGAGCGGTTGGTCGAACTCTTGAAGTTAACGTTGCCGGCGCCACCGCGGCCGCCGCGGGCGACCAGCAAGCGTTGACTGTGGGTCGTCAGGTCGCCGATTTCTTCTTCCGTTTCGACGTTGGTGACGACGGTGCCAACCGGCACCTTGATGACGATGTCATCGCCACCACGCCCAGTCATTTCGCGCCCGGCGCCGTTCTCGCCGCGCTGGGCGGCAAATTTGCGCTCATGGCGGAAATCGATCAGCGTGTTCAGATTCTCGTCGGCTTCCAGCCATACGTTGCCACCCGCGCCGCCATTCCCACCATCGGGGCCGCCGAGGGGAATGAACTTTTCGCGCCGGAAACTCACGCTACCGTTGCCGCCGTTTCCGGCTGCAACATGGATCTCGGCTTCATCGACGAATTTCATGACGGGGATTGTCCTTACAACTCAAACAAAGAAAAAGCCCCGCGCGTGGCGGGGCTCTTTCGAAATGCGGGCAATGGCCTTAGGCCGTGCGCACGCTGATGGTGCGGCGACCACCATTCGGACCCTTGGTGCTGAACTCGACCACGCCGTCTGCCAGAGCAAACAGGGTGTGATCGCGGCCCAGACCAACGTTGGTGCCCGGATGGAACTGGGTGCCACGCTGACGGATGATGATGTTGCCGGCTTCAATCGCTTGACCGCCGTAAACCTTCACGCCGAGATACTTTGGGTTGGAGTCGCGGCCGTTGCGGGAACTGCCTACGCCTTTCTTATGTGCCATGACGAATACTCCTAGCTAACCAGACCGCGATTACTTCGCGATGCCAGTGATTTGGACGAGGGTGTAGTGCTGACGGTGACCCATCTGCTTGCGATGGTGCTTGCGGCGGCGGAACTTGACGATCTTGACCTTGTCGGCCCGACCGTGTTCCTTGACCGTCGCCGTGACCTTGGCGCCAGCGACCGTCGGCTGGCCGACCGTGATGGCATCGCCATCGCCAATCAGGAGCACCTGGTCAAACGTCACTTCCGAACCCGGGGCGGCGTCGAGCAACTCGACCCGCAGGGATTCGCCCTGCATCACGCGGTATTGCTTACCGCCGGTAACGACTACTGCATACATTTGGCTATACCTCTGTGGTTATTCTGTGCCAAAAAAGGCGTGCGAGCATAGCTGGCGGCGCGAACCGCCGTCAATAACGGCGCCTGAACGGCCGCCTTGGCTTAGTCAAGTGGCTGTTTCAGAAGACTTTCTGGTCACCGACGATCACCACATCGGCCGGTCTTCTGGCAAATAGACCAACCGTCACAACACCCGAAATCTGATTCAGCTCGGTTTCGAGACCCACCGGGTCGACGATTTGCAGATTATGCACGTCGAGCACCCAGTTGCCGTTGTCGGTGGTCACCCCTTCACGCCAGGCTGGTTGGCCACCGAGTTTGACCAGTTGCCGGCCGACGTAGCTTCTTGCCATTGGCACGACTTCGATAGGCAGCGGAAACTTGCCGAGCACCGAAACGAGCTTGCTTGGGTCTACGACGCAGACGAACTTCTTGCTGGCCGCAGCGATGATCTTCTCGCGCGTGAGCGCCGCACCGCCTCCCTTGATCAGGCGCTTGTGCGCGTCGCATTCATCGGCGCCATCCACATACAACGCCAGATCGCCCGTGTGGTTCAAGTCGAACACCGGAATGCCGGCGGCTTTCAACGCCGCGGTACTGCGCTCCGAACTCGACACGGCACCTTCGATCCGGTGCTTTTGTTCGGCCAGCGCGTCGATGAAGAACGCCACCGTCGAGCCGGTGCCGACACCCACAATCATGCCGTCTTCGACGTAGTCCATCGCCCGTTTGGCGGCAGCCTTTTTCCCTGCATCACTCATAACTCACTCCAAATTCAAAATCAGGGCCCACTGCTCGGCGGTCACCGGCAGAATCGACAAGCGGTTGCCGCGCCGCGTCAGCGCGAAATCGCCGAGGTCGTCGCGAGACTTGAGCTCATCCAGCGTAATCGTGCGCTTCAACTTTCGCGAGAAGCCGACCTCCACACAGACCCAGCGCGGGTCGGCAGCGCTGCTTTTCGGATCGAAATAATCGCTTTCCGGATCAAACTGCTTGGCATCGGGCTTCGCCTTGCTCGCAATCTTCAGAATGCCAACGATGCCCGGTGTCTCGCAATTCGAGTGGTAGAAGAAACCGAGATCGCCGACTTTCATGTTGTCGCGCATATAGTTGCGTGCCTGGTAATTGCGCACCCCGGTCCACGGCTCGGTTTTGACGCGCTTCAGGTCGTCGATCGAGAATTCCTCAGGTTCGGATTTGAACAGCCAGTAGTTCATGGTCGCCTAATCAAGGAGCGGAAAAAGGTTGGCAGGCCAAGCATGTCTGCTCGGTCAGCACATGGTGGAGCGGAACGTCCCAAGCTGCAGGCACCAGGGCAGGGACTTCCTGCGCCGCATACGCAACCCCGACACGTCTTGGCGCGGTCGACCCAGCGAGCGTGCGGTCATACCAGCCACCACCGCTGCCCAGACGATTGCCTTGGCGATCGAAGGCTGTCAGCGGCATCAGGATCACGTCCAAATCGGCAGCAGTGCAGGCGCTTTCAGTGGCTAACGGCTCGGGGATGCCAAAACGATTGACTCGAACGGCATCGCCGGCTTTGAACCGGGCAAACCGAAGGGTCTGATCGGCATGCAGAATGGGCAGGAAATATTGCGCGCCGGCCTTTTCGATTCCGACCTGCGCAATCAGCATCGGCAATTCATACGGCAGCGACCAAAAGCCGGCGACTTTGAGTCCCGGTTTCAGCCAGCCGGTCTGATCCAGCTGGCGGGCGACGCCCGCTGCAGCGCGCATGCGAACCTCGGGCGCAAACGCCCGCAGCTTGGCGCGCATCTGCCGACGCAGGGTGGCGCGATCGTCCGTGCTCACTGGCGCCGACCAAATCCGTTGGGACGCTTCACGACGGTCACTTCCGAATCGAACGGCACGCCGGCCCGACTGCCCCGGATCTTGATCTTGGTGCCAGGCGCAAGCGCTGCTTCGATGGCGCGGAGCTGGCTCAAGCTGTTGATGTCCTGGTCGTTGTAAACCCTGATGACGTCGCCGGGTTGGAGTCCGCCGACCTCGGCCGGGCCACCGGGCAGCGTCAGCGACACCATGGCGCCACGCGGCGCGTTGTCATTGATCCAATTGGCGGGCGTATCGGCATATTCTGCGCCGATCCAGCCGCGGATCACTTCGCCGTGCTCAATCACTTCGGCCAGAACCCGCTTAGCCGCTTCGGCCGGAATTGCGAAGCTGATCCCCTGCGCCTGGCCGAACTGGGCCGTATTGATGCCGACCAGTTCGCCCCGGGCATTGACCAACGCGCCGCCAGAATTGCCCGAATTGATGGCGGCGTCGGTCTGGATGAAGTCTTCGAAGCGGCTCAGACTCAGTTGGTTGCGGCCCTGGGCGCTGATGATGCCGAGCGTCACGGTTTGGCCGATGCCGTAAGGGTTGCCAATCGCCAGTACCACATCGCCGACCGCCTGGTTGTCACTTTCGGCCACCTTGACCGTGGGGAGCTGGCTACCGTCGATTTTCAGGACCGCGAGATCGGTCTCCCGGTCGGCGCCGATGAGCTTGGCGCTCGTCACCCGGCCGTCGAACAGGCCAACGAGGATATTGCTGGCATTCGAAATGACGTGAAAATTGGTCAGCAGATACCCATCGGCCGACATGATGACGCCCGAGCCCAGGCTTTGCTCCAGCACTCGTTGCGGACTGATGTTGCCAAAACGCTGCAGCATGGGGTCGCCGAATACCCGGCTGGGAGCCTGCACCACACGTTCGCTATAGCTATAAATGCTCACCACCGCGGGTCCCGCCGAGTTGACCGCCTGCCGGTAGCTCTCGGGGGCATTCGCGACAACGGTCTGAACCGGCGCCGGGCCACTGACTGGCGCCGCTCCGAACCGGTCGGGAAAGAACCGGGTGACGACAAAGGCCAGCGCCAGCCCGGTAATGGCGGCCTGGACGAGAAACATCGCAAAGCGCAGCGCGCCGCCGGATTCGTTGGAAGACATGCGGGCATTGTGCCAATCGGCGGCCCTGACGCCAAACATTTTGTCAGGGCCGCCGCATTTGGAAAGCCGATTGAAGCGTCGCGAGCCGATCAGCTAAACTCTCGCTGTTACGATTGAGCGATCAATCGCCTGAATTCTTATTGGTTTTTTCTGGAGTGCCTTATGGCCGAGCAAGGGGTAGACAAAGGTCGCCGCCGGTTTCTGACCGCGTCGACAGCCATCGTGGGAGGCATTGGCGGTGCGTTCGCCGCAGTGCCGTTCGTCAAGAGCTGGACGCCCAGCGCCAAGGCACAGACGGCCGGTGCGCCAGTCCTCACCGACATTTCCAAGTTGGAAATGAATGCCCGCAAGATCGAAATGTGGCGCGGCAAGCCGGTTTGGATCATCCGCCGCTCGCAGGAAGTCCTGGACGCGTTGCCTTCCCTGGATTCGCGCCTGCGCGATCCGGATTCGACCAACGAAGAGCAGACCCCAGAATTCGCCAAGAATGCGTATCGTTCGATCCGCCCGGAAATCCTGGTACTCGAAGGTGTCTGCACGCACCTCGGCTGCTCGCCGCTTTACTACCCGGAAATGATCCCGCAGGGTTTTGACACCGAATGGAAGGGCGGCTTTTATTGCCCGTGCCACCAATCGCGTTTTGACTCGGCCGGCCGCGTCTTCCAGGGCGTCCCGGCGCCGAGCAACCTGCGCGTGCCGCCTTACCACTTTGTCACTGATACTCTGATCGAGATTGGCGTGAAGCCGGCGGAAGGAGCTGCGGCATGAGCTTGGTCACTAAGGTCATCGACTCCGGCTACAACTGGGTCAACGAGCGCGCCCCGGGCGCAACCGCGTGGTGGAACCGTCACGCCGCCCAATATTACGCGCCGAAGAATTTCAACTTTTGGTACTACTTCGGCTCGTTGGCGCTGCTGGTGTTCGTCAACCAGATCGTTACCGGCATCTGGCTGACCATGAACTTTCGCCCGACGGCCGCTGATGCGTTCGACTCGGTCGAATACATCATGCGCGACGTGGAGTGGGGCTGGATCATCCGCTACATGCACTCAACCGGTGCGTCGCTGTTTTTCATCGTCGTCTATCTGCACATGTTCCGCGGCCTGATCTACGGCTCTTACAAAAAGCCGCGCGAACTGATCTGGCTGCTCGGCGTGGTCATCTTCCTCGCCCTGATGGCCGAAGCGTTCCTGGGCTATGTGTTACCTTGGGGCCAAATGTCGTACTGGGGCGCCCAGGTCATTACGTCGCTGTTTGGCGCCGTTCCCGTGGTCGGCGAGCAACTCGTGGAGTTCATCCGCGGCGACTACCTGATTTCGGAAGCCACGCTGAATCGCTTCTTCGCGTTGCACGTCGTCGCGCTGCCGTTTGTGCTGGCCGGGCTGATCTATCTGCACCTGATGGCCCTGCACGAAGTCGGCTCGAACAACCCGGACGGCGTTGAAATCAAGAAGGTCAAGGGCAAGGACGGCAAGCCGCTCGATGGCATTCCGTTCCACCCGTACTACACCGTCAAAGACCTGTTCGGTGCGAGCTTCTTCATCATGATCGCGGCGTTCATCATCTTCTTCGCGCCGACGATGGGTGGCTGGTTCCTGGAGCATGACAACTTCACGGCCGCGAACCCGATGGTGACCCCGGCGCACATCAAGCCAGTGTGGTACTTCACGCCTTATTACGCGATGCTGCGCGCGATTCCTGACAAGCTGCTTGGCGTCATTGTCATGGGCGGTGCGACGTTGATTTTCTTCCTGCTGCCCTGGCTTGACCGTTCGGAAGTCAAGTCGATCCGCTACCGTGGCCCGATCACCAAGATCATGATCACGCTGTTCGTCATCGCATTCGTGATTCTGGGCTGGCTCGGTACGCGCTCGGGCGCTGAATCCTGGGAAAAGCCGCTCGCGCTTGGGCTGACGATCTACTACTTCGCGTTCTTCTTCACCATGCCGATCTGGAGCAAGATCGACAAGACGAAGAAGGTCCCCGACCGCGTCACCTTTGAACACTGAGTCCGGAACCGCCATGAAAAAGTTTTTGATCTCTCTGTTACTGGCGCTGTGTTCGTTCAGTGTGTTCGCTGCAACGGAAGGCGCCGCACTGCAAGTTTCGGGCGCCGATTTGAACGACAAGGGTTCGCTGCAACGCGGTGCCAAGTACTTCGTCAACTACTGCCTGAGCTGTCACTCGATGAAGTACATGCGCTATTCGCGCATGGCGGAAGACCTCGGCCTGCAGGAGGAGGAGGTGCAGCGTTGGATGAACTTCACGGGCGCCAAGTTTGGTGAGCCGATGGTGGTCGCCGCAAAGTCGGAAGACATCAACAAGTGGGTCGGGGCCGTGGCCCCGGATCTCTCGCTGACTGCGCGCGTCAAGCACGGCGGTGCCGACTGGATCTACACCTACCTGAAGTCCTTTTATGTGGACGGCAAGCGCCCGCTGGGCTGGAACAACTCAGTGTTCCCGAATGCCTCGATGCCAAACCCGCTGTGGGAGCTGCAAGGCGTGCAAGTGGCTGAAATGGGCAAAGACGCCCATGGCGCGAACGTGGTCGAAGGCTTCCAGTTGGCGAGCCCGGGCAAGCTCAGCGCCGAAGAATTCGACGCTGTGGCCCGTGATATTGCCAACTTCATGGAGTACGCCGCGGAGCCGGCGGCCTTGAAGCGTCAGGCCATTGGCGCCTACGTGGTGCTGTTTCTCGCGTTCCTGACATTTGTGGCGTGGCTGCTCAAGTCGGAGTACTGGCGCGACGTGCACTGACCGCTCCAGCGCATCAGCGTCTCGACAAACCCGGCCTCGGCCGGGTTTGTTTTTTCCAAATCAGTGACTTGGCGCCAGATCGTTCGGGCAGCCTGCGCCCCGGTTGAAAATCTGACGTTCTGACCATTGCAGCTTGGGAAATGTTCGGGCTAGTCTCCGAGCCAACGGTGCGTCCGCACCGGTGGGAGGTCGGCCATGAGCAGTCTCACCCCCGCTTCCAGCCTTGCGCGCCGTCGCGCCCCAACGGCAGCGCGTACCCGAGTTGTGCTGACGCTTTACTCGGGCAAGGACGATCTTGATAGCCACCGGGTTCGAATCCTGCTGGCGGCAAAGGGCGTGAGCCATGAACTGGTTCTGGTGGAGCCCGGCAACCTGCCAGCGGAATTGGTGCAGTTGAACCCCTACCACAGCACGCCAACGCTGGTGGATCGAGATTTGGCGATTTACGAGGCCGACCTGATCGGCGAGTACCTCGAAGAACGCTATCCGCATCCGGCGCTTTTGCCGCTCGATCCGCAGGGTCGGGCCCGCGTGCGCCTGAGCCTTCGGCGCATCGAGCGCGAATGGCTCAGTCTGGTGGAGCCGATCCAGAGCGGCAACAAGGCTCAGGCAGATGGCGCCCGCAAGAAGCTGAAGGAGGGCCTGCTGGCCGCCGTGCCGGCGTTCAAGGCGTCGAAGTTCTTCCTCAATGCCGAGATGACCGTCGCCGATTGCGCGTTGGCCGCCCTGGTGTGGCGTTTACCGGCACTTGGCGTGCAATTAGGGCGGGAAGGTCATGCAGTCTTCGAATATGGCGAGCGTTTCTTCCGCAATCCAGCCTACAATCGCAGCATGACTGACTTCGAACGCGCTTTGCGCACGCACGTATGAGTAAGGATGCTCTTCCCCCGGTTACCAGCAACCGGCCGTATTTGATTCGGGCGATTTATGACTGGATCGTCGACAACGGCCAAACGCCGCTGATCATTGTCGATGCGCGCGCGCCGGGCGTCATCGTGCCACCGCAGTCGGTGCGCGATGGCATCGTGGTCTTGAACATTTCCATGACCGCGACCGGTGAGTTGGAACTCGGCAACGATCTGATCCGCTTCAACGCGCGCTTTTCCGGCGTCAGTCGTGGCGTCCAGGTTCCGGTGGCAGCCGTCATGGCGATCCGATCCCGCGAATACGGCCTTGGCATGGTGTTCTCGCCAGATCTGGTCAATGATGACGACTCTGACGCTGGCGACGCCGATGCCACCGAACTGAGTCTGGGTGCTGCACCGACTGCGTTTGCGGCGGAGCCGGTGACCCAGGCAGTCGCCGAAGAATCCGATCCGCTACCGCTACCGCCCGCGCCAAGTACCGACCCAGACCGACCCAAGCGCGGCCATCTGCGCGTCGTCAAGTAGTTCTTGGGGTGGCAGCGCGAGGGCTGCCCGACGCCCCGTTCGGCGGGGCCTGTCGCTTTGACCGGGTTTGACCAAAGCCAAAGGGATCGGCGTGCTGGTTCAGCAGGCGCTGCATGACTTGCCGCTCGCCTTGCTCAATCGTCCGCAGAAAGTGATCGGCCGGCCCCATATGTCGGAACGCCGCGAAGCCGCGCTCCAGGAAGGACTGTAGCTGGCCAAAGCCGGCACCACGGGCCGGGCCGCGGGCGAGCTTCAGCACACCGAGAATCAATGGCACCTTGACCAGTCGCTCCAACTCGCGACCCACATCGACGATCAAGTCGATTTGTCGGTGCCGAAGTGCCTCATCGCAGCTGGCGCGATAGGCTCTGGCATAGGACTCGGTATCAATGCTGGGGCCGGGCAGGTGTTCGCACAACAGAAGATCCTGCTGGTGCGAAATCAGATCGAGTTCCAAGGCGCCATTCAGCGCCACGAGCGCTTTTTCCGGCAACCACCGGACCATGGTCGGCAGCACGCGTGTCACGTCGCGGTCGCGCCAGCTAACGTCACCACTGCCATAGAGATCGGACAAGAAGAACTCGGCCGCCGGTTGATATCGGTCGTCCGCCAACAATCCCGTGAAGCTTTGGCCCAGCCGTTCCGATTGCCACCGCTTCAACGCAACCAGCAGTGGCGCGTCGTTGCGCTCGTCATGATCAGGCGAACGCGCCTTCGCCAGGGCGTTCAGCGTGTCTCGGAGTTTTTCACCAGTCTCGTGTCTGCTCATGTGTCTCATTATGGGGCTTGATCCCGGCGAGCAAAGTCTCGATGGGTTATCGGTTCAGGTGCCAGCAGCTATTCACCTTGCGCTCGAATCAGTTGCGGGTTCAGAGACTTAATTGCTCGCGAAAGCCAGCGGCACGCACGGCAGTCGCGCTCTGCCGACAGGCTCGGCGCAATTGTTCACAACCGCGGGGATGCCAGCGTCAGTCTGAACGGCAGCAGCGTTGCGGCATTGCCTGGTCGCGCCCGGTACTTGTTCCGGGCGACTGGAGCCCACACTCCGATCTGGACGAATACAATCGGTTGGTTCCCCAAGCTCCGGATACTCATGCTGACGCTGCAACCCACGCTGAAACCGCGCCGTCGTAAGGCCAAGGTGCAAAAGATCGGTCTCGCTGTCGCTGGTGGCGGACCGGTGGGAGGCATGTATGAGTTGGGTGCGCTACGCGCGCTCGACGAGGCCATTGAAGGCCTCAGGTTGACGGATCTTGAGGTGTACGTCGGCGTCAGCTCGGGCGCTTTTCTGGCGTCTGGACTCGCGAATCAACTCGCCACGGCGGACATGTGCCGCATCTTTCTGACTGACGATCTCGCCCAAGGACGATTTCGGCCCGAGGTGTTCCTGCGGCCGGCGTTCCAGGAATACCTGCGCCGTGCTGCGGCCATTCCGCAGATGATCGGCTCCTGGATGCTCGACATCATCCGGAACCCGGACGACAACAAATGGACCGATGTGGTTGGTCGCCTCGGTGCGATCATTCCCACCGGGTTGTTTGACAATGCCGAGATCGAGCGCTTTCTCCGTACGATTTTTGCGAGCTTTGGGCGCAGCAACGATTTCCGCGAGCTCGCGCATCGGCTGTATGTAATCGCGGTGGATATCGACAGTGGCGAAGCCGTGCGATTCGGATCTCCTGGGTTTGATCATGTGCCGATCTCGCGCGCTGTGCAGGCCAGTTCGGCGCTGCCGGGCCTGTACCCGCCAGTCGAGATCGACAAGCATTGGTATGTCGACGGCGCGCTGCGGCGAACGTTGCATGCATCGGTCGCGCTCGATGCGGGCGCGGAGTTGGTGTTCGGGATCAACCCGCTTGTCCCATTCGATGCAAGCATGGCGCTGCGCAATGGCTTGCCGGTGCCATCAAGCCTGATTGAGGGTGGGTTGCCAGCGGTGCTGTCACAGACCTTCCGAACCCTGCTCAAGTCGCGCATGCAGGTTGGGCTGGACAAGTATCAAACACAATATGAGCATGCCGATATCGTGTTGTTCGAGCCGCGTCCCGACGACACCAGCATGTTCTTCACGAATGTCTTCAGTTATGAGAGCCGGCACAAGCTCGCGCAGCATGCTTACAGCTCGACGCTCGCTGACTTGGCCGCGCAGGCTGACAAGCTGCGACCGATTCTGGCGCGCCATGGCCTCAGTCTTCGCGAATCGGTGATTCACGATCGTGATCGCGATCTGCTCGATTTTCTCGGCCAGCGGCCACCACGCAAGACGTCTGTCACGCTCAGGTTGCGGCACGCGCTCGATGATCTGGAGCGCAACCTCCAGGCGCGTGCGCGGTGAAAAGACCCGGCCGCAGGGCCAAGGCTTAACGCCAATCGCGGTGATTCAACACTTGGCCGTCTTGGCGGACCGCATCGACTTTGTCGAAATCGAGCTCGGCGATCAGGAGTGTCGGCGCATCGATTTCGGTTTGGGCGATCACCCCGTTGGCGGGAAAGCCGCGATCGGGTGGCCCGTACAACGCCGCGGCCCCATGGTTCTCGTCGATCGCTGGTGAACTGGGCAGATCGCCGATTGTGTGGGTCACGAGCACGTAGCACTGGTTCTCCAGCGCCCGGGCTCGGCAAGCCACTTCGACGCGATGATAGCCATGCATGCTGTCGGTGCAACTCGGCACGCAAATCAGATTGGCACCGTCCTTGACCAACTCGCGGACCAGCACGGGGAACTCGCTGTCATAGCAAATAGCCACACCGAGGCGGCACGCACCGAGATCGACCACCAGCTGGCCCTGACCCGCAGAGACGCCCCAGGACTCGCGCTCGAAGCGCGTCATATTGAGCTTGTATTGATGATGGCGACGACCATCGGCCGTCGCGATCGTGCAGCGGTTGCGGAACTGACCGTCCGCGTCTTGGACGGGCAATGTGCCACCGACGATGCATAACTGGAACGCGCGGGCCAGCTCGGACAGTGCGGCCTCGTACTGCGGCACGATTGTCTGCAACGCGCTGAGCTGCGCTTGCAGGTCGCTCTTTATGGGTTCGGCAAAGATCGTCGCCAACTCCATCGCATGGTACTCAGGGAGCAGCAGCAATTGGGCACCCTGCTCGGCAGCCGCGGCCGCAAGGCCGCGCAGCTTGGCAAGAAAAGACGAGAAGTCGGCGTGCGCCGAGACGCCGTAGGCAGCAGCAGCAACAATCATGGCTGCATCTTAACAGGCGTTTTAGAGCCGCGCGGTAAGGCCGATGCGCCGTTGTGATCGACGTTTGCAATCGAAATCATGAGGCCTTTGATTTGCAGTCTCGTATGATGCAGAGGATCCCCGTACTGGGCGACATGGCCCTGGAGCAGTTGCATGGATGCAGAACTCGTTGGTTATCTCGCTGCGGTCTTGACGACATCTTCGTTCCTGCCGCAGGCATTGAAGACACTTCGCACGCGTGATGTCAGCGGGATCTCGCTCAGCATGTATTGCCTGTTCGTCAGTGGCGTCTTGCTGTGGCTCGTTTACGGCGTGATGCGGCAAGCTTGGCCAATCATCATTGCCAATGCGATCACCGCTGTGCTCGCGGGTAGCGTCCTGGTGTTGAAGTTGCGGCATCGCTGATGCATTGCCACCGATCGGCAGTCTGGCCCGCCCATCATCGTCGGCGGGCTTCGATCGTCTGGTTCACGCTGCCGCATCCGCCAGCTTGAGCGCATGTCGCGCCACATCGTGCGGCCATGCAGTCAACAGTGCCCGAACTTGCTCCAGATCATTGGCGAACAACGCGCGCGTGGCCGCCTCGAAATTTGGCAGATCGCCCGCCATCGCTTGCATGAACTGATACGCGCGAGCCTGGGCAGCGCGCAGTCGATCCTTATCGGCATGGGTACGGCGGGCGTCATCAACCAGTCTGCGCAACGTGACCGACGCACCGCCGGGTTGCGAATTCAGCCAATCCCAATGCCGGGGCAGCAAGGTCACCTCGCGTGACACGACGCCCATTTTCGGCCGGCCGCGTCCGCGTGTTTCGGATTCGGAATCTGGCGATGTTGCCGCCGATGCTGGCTCCTCGAATCGCGCGACGAGTTCGGAATCGGTGCCTCGCAGGTCGATATCGATGTTTCGGCCGGTCTGGTCATCAAACAGCAGCAGCGGGTCGGCAGTGCGCGCGTCGGCGGCTTGTCGAAGCGCCAAGGCATTGACCAGCAGGGGACCTGAAGCGATCTGGCGGGTACCGCTGAAGCTCGTGAAGGTGGGATGGCGGCGTTCGGACATTGGGATCTCGCAACAAGGAACCCAAATTATACCCGGGTGAAAATATCCGTCAATAGTACCCGGGTAAAAATGTCCGCATCGGCCTGCCAACCCTTGTTGGCTGGCTGCCGCCGCCGACAGCCAGCAACCGCCGATCCCTAATTCGCGGCGCCATCCGCCTCGGTTGGAATCGTGTCGGGCGATGCCGCGTCGGGGCTGGTGTCGCCAATCTGACCAGAGTCGTCATGTTCTGAATCCACGCTTGGCGCAGTCGAAGGCGTTGCGGCGCGATCCCGCAAATCCTTGGCGACCAAATCTTGATTCTCGGCCAGCCACTGCATCGAACGCAGCACGCGGTCGTAGCCGCTCGGGTGGTCGTAGAAAATGACCTCTTCCCAGGGACCTGGATGAATCTTGCGGTACGTCGACAGGCGCATCGCCGCCATCGCAAAACCATGTGGCTCGCGCGCGGCGTTCAAGCCATACATGTCGGCCTCCGCTTCGGCTTGGCGAACCACGGAGTTCAGCAGCGGCGACGCCGCGTACATGAACAGCGACAGGATCGCCAGCGCCAGCGGTAGCCCGGCCGGATCGGCGCGATCGGTGATACCAAAGCGCGCGCCGAAACGGGCCAGCGACCAGTCCATCAGGCGATGCACCACGTAAAACCCGATCGCGAGAATAAGCGTGAAGTACACCGTCAGACGCAGGCCGTGATTCAACACGTAATGCCCCATCTCGTGCCCCATGACCGCCTTGATCTCGGGCAGAGACGTCTTGTTGATCAGGTTGTCGTTCAAGCTGACCTGAGTGGTATTGGCAAAGCCGGAAACGTTGGCGCTGATCCGGGTCGTTTGCTTTGAGGCGTCGAACCACACCACATTGTCGGTGGGAATCCGGTTTGCCCGGGCGAGGGAAAAGATCGCTTCCTTCATCTCGCCTTCTGGCAATGGTTTGTAGTCGTTGAACAGCGGCGAAATGAAGACCGGCGCAATCATGTTCAACAGCAAAGCGAGCCCGAAACTGACCACGGCGGTCGCCTTCCACCAGTTCGCGCCCAAGCGGCGCACGCCGAGGTACAAGACACCAATTAATGGCGCACCCAGCAGCAACCCGATCAACAGGCCTTTCAGACGATCGCCCAGCCAATCACCATAGTTTTGAGTCGCCAGACCATAGGCATGCTCGCGCATGAATCCGAAGTAGCTGTCCCAAGGCAGGTTGATCAGGTTCATCACGACGAGCCACAGCACCGCATAGGCGATGGCGGCGAGTGTCGGCCGCTTGAACCACTTGGCGGCCAGTTCGCGCATGGTTCGCGACAGGCCACTGAACAGTAGGAAGGCCGCAACGGCAAGGCCCCAGAGCAGACTGAAAAAGTCGACCCAATAGCCGCCTTCGAAGTACGCATCCGACTTGGCCTTCTGTTCGGAAGACTGTAAGTCCAAATACGCAGCCGTCGCGCGATCCACAGCAAACGCTGGCCCCGGTTTCGCCGCATCCGGAATCTGCAGGCCGGGTGGAAAATCCCGGCTCACGGCCGCGGCACTGGCGGGATTTGCCGCTGCAGTCGAATCCTGTGCGTGCACCCACGCCATAACAAACAGCAAGACGAATGAGAGCAGAAGTCGAAGCAAAGCGGCCATGGCGACATCCTGAGTGTGAGGGAGCCGCGCGACCTTGACCGAGATGTCCTGTCAGGTCAAGTACGAATCCTTCACGAAAGTCGGATGCGTGATCGCTCGCCGCGTGGGTTGCGACGTCGACTTCTGTTGGTCAAGTCAATGCGCTGACTGATACGCATGTTTGAATGGGTCTTCTGTATGCACGTTCTTGACAACCGCACGAATACATTTGAAAAATCGGGGATCATCGACGTGCGACGTGCGCCCTGCTTCAGTGGGTCGCGACTGTGCGTCGTGGACGCAGTCCCGTTGCACGGAAGCGTGCTGCCAGGATGGGTTTGTGCAGACACTCAGTAGCGAGAGACTGAATCAGTCCACTCAGGACTTGAAGGCTCACGCTGAGTCCGGCGCGGGTTCGGACGCTGCGTTCCAGAATCGATCACTGGCGTGCTTGATTCTGGGGCGGGGCATCCTTAGCCCCCATCGCCTCTGAACGTGTTCAGAAGGTCTTTGATGATTTCTGTTTGGCGCGAGTGTGGATGATCAGGACGAGCATGGGTCTGTAGCGTGTTTGGGCAATGCCGTTTGGTGACCATGCCAATCGGCTTCGGTATTTTCTATTTGGGAACTGAGGAGTGTTGTTCGTGAAAACAGCTGTGCGATTGTTATGCACTATTGCCGCCTTGGGTCTGCCATTTGCCGCGGCGGCCGCGGCGATTCAGCCCACGCCGGGCGCCCCCGTCGCAACGGACTCGATTGACGAATTGCCGTTGGCCGACGAACACGGTCGCGTCGCGGTCTTCGTCGAACTCGCTTCCCCGCCGAGCGCCGTGGTGTATGCGGCCACGTTGGGCGGTGAGAGCACCCCGAACCGTATTGTCGCCGCCGGTGCCGCATCAAAAACCCATGCGCAGCGCCTCAAAAGCGAACAGGCTTCGTTCGCGTCCCGCCTGCAAGCCTTGAATCTGACGCATACCGAAATCTTCCGTACACACCGCGCGGTCAATGGCTTTGCGATCCGCATTCGTCCGGACCAAGTCGACGCTATTCGCAAACTGGCCGGCGTCAAGCGGGTCGACGTGATGGTCCCGCACGAACTCCACAACCAGACCAGTGTGCCATTCATCGGCGCGCCGAATACCTGGACTGCGACCCCGACGTTCGCGAGCGGCGCAAAGGGCGAGGGCATCAGCATCGGCATCATTGATACCGGTATTGACTACCAGCATCCGAATGTCGGTGGCACGGGCGTTCTGGCCGACTATCAGGCCAATGATCGTGCGGTGATCAGCGAAACCGGCGCAGCGGCGTTCCCGACCGTTCGTGTGGTCGGCGGTACTGACTTTGCGGGCGATCTCTACACGGGCGCCAACGCGCCGTCGCCGGATCCAGACCCGATGGACTGCAATGGCCACGGCTCGCACGTCGCGGGCAGTTCCGCTGGTGGCGGTGTCAACGCAGACGGATCGCCCTACACGGGCCCGTACAACAACACGGCCAATCTGGGTGCGCTGCGCATTGGTCCAGGTGTGGCGCCGCGCGCAAACCTGTATGCCTTGCGCGTTTTCGGTTGCGGCGGTTCGACGAATCTGACGCCCCAGGCGATCGACTGGGCGACCGATCCGAATAACGACGACGATCTGAGCGATCACCTGGATGTGATCAACATGTCGCTGGGCTCGAACTACGGCAGCGCCTTCGATGCCAGCACGATTGCCTCCGACAACGCCGCAGCAATCGGTGTCATCGTCGTGGCTTCGGCCGGCAATGCGGCCGACACGTATTTCATCAGCGGCAGCCCAGGCGCGTCGCAGCGGACTCTGGCGGTAGCGAACTCAGTCGACAGTCAGTTTGCCGGCGCCAAGATCCAAGTGAATGCCCCAGCACCGATTGCCGGCTCGTATCAAGCGGGCGCGAATGCGATGACCGACACCAACGGTGCGACCCCGATTCCTCAGGCGGGCGGTCAGACGGGCAATGTCGTGTTGGCTGTCGACGCAACGGCGCCGGTAAACGATGGCTGCCAAGCGCTGACCAACGCGGCGGCGTTGGCGGGCAATGTGGCGCTGATCGATCGCGGTACCTGCAATTTCAACGTCAAGATTGAGGCCGCGCAAAATGCGGGCGCCCTGGCGGTTCTGATTGCCGACAACTCCGGTGATCCCACCACGCCTGCGCTTGGTGGTGCGGCCACGATTGACCTGACGATTCCGGCCATCCGCATCACGCTGGCGTTGGGCAATGCCATCAAGGCGCAACTTGGTTCCGGCAATGTCAACGTGACGCTCCTGGCAGCCAATGCCGGCGACACGTTGAATGTCAGTTCATCGCGTGGCCCGCGGGGCGGCGGCGGTGCGCAGATCCTGAAGCCGGACATCGCCGCGCCTGGCACGTCCATCACATCGATGCAGACGGGCGTCACGTGTACTGGCACCGCGCCAAGTACGGGTTGTCTGGTGGCCAATGCGTCGGGCTTTCTGGCTGCCGGTCAGACCTTGATCCTGTCCGGAACCTCAATGGCCGCGCCCCATATGGCCGGTGCGGCGGCGCTGGTGCGCCAGCAATTCCCGACACGAAGTGTTGAGGAAGTCAAAGCGACGTTGATGAATGCTGCGAACCGCAAGGTCACGATTGGTGCGGATTTGACCGGCGAGACCTTCTCCACTGCGCGTATTGGCAGTGGTCGTACCGAAGTGCATGGCGCGTCACTCAATACGATTGAAGCGTTCAATGCCGACGAGCCCGGCGTGGTGTCGCTGGCGTTCAACATCGAACCGACGACGAGCAACTTCAGCGCCAGCAAGTCGGTCCGGCTGGTCAACCGCGGCACGACCGACCGCAACCTGACGCTGGAAGTGCTGAGTGTCGTCGACGCCCCGGGCGTCAGTTTCTCTTTGCCGCAGAGCTCACTGACGCTGGCTGGCAGCTCGACGGCCACGGTCGATGTCATCGTGAACGCCAATGCCACGCAAATGGACCGTTCGTTCGACCCGACCCTGTCGCGGACCCAGTCGGGCCAGAGCGGCGGATTTTCGACTTCCTATGTCAACGTATCGCGTCACTTCTTGAGCGAAGAGTCGGCCATTCTGGTGATCAAGGAGGGCGCGGTCGAGGTGGCGCGGGTGCCGATGCTCTCGGCCGCTCGTCCGCATTCGACGCTCAGTATGCCAAGCTCCATTTTCACGGCGGGCAACCCGAACAGCAACGGCGCGCTACCACTCTCCGGACAGGATGTGTGCACCGGCACGCCGGGTGTCGGCACGTGTTCCGGCAGCTTCCTGGTCGATCAGGTGTCGTTGATGACGCCCGTCGAACTGCAAGTCGTGTCGCCGCGTGACCCGACGATTCCCGACTTCAACGATTTGAAGTACGCCGGTGTGCATTTCGACGCGACGGCCAACGTGTTCATTTTTGGCGTGAGCACCTGGGGCGAATGGAAGACGCCGGGCAACGCAGCCGTGAATATCTGCGTCGACACAGACGAGAACGGTGCGTATGACCGCGTGCTGATGCTCGGCGACATTGGTCAGCAGAACCGCTTGCTGCTCAGCACCGCTACCGGCCAGGACGTGTTTGCCGTCTCGCGAATCGTGGCGCCGAGCTCGATTTCGGTCGGCGGCACCGCGCCATTCCTGAACATGGTTTCCGCTGCAGGGGCCGACACAGCGATCTACAACTCGAACATCATGTACGCAGCGGCCTCGCCAACGGAGCTCGGCCTCGTCAATCCGGACTTGGCGTTCCGTTGGGCGGTCGCCACGTGCCCAGGATTCCTACCATGGTGCGCGCGTGACCTAGCGGTTTGCGGTCCGGGCGCGTCCTTCACGTTTGATCGAGCGCCAGGCCCGTTCACTTACAACGGCGCGGCAAAGGGCTTCGACTTCACGTTGGCTGGGGCGTCGTCCAACCTGTTTGCGCTGAATAATGCGACCTACTCAGTCGGCTGGAACACCACGAATCTGAACACCAACAATTCGATTGGTGCGTTGTATCTGCTGAATCACAATGTCGATGGCACGCGCGATCAGGTCGTGTTGCTCGACACCGCCGCGAGTTCGCAATTGAGTGTCGCCGCAACGGCCAGTGCCCCGAGTATCGCGCAGGGCGGTGTGCTGACGATCACCTATACGGTGGAAAATCAGGGCAGCACCGCGGCATCTGGTGTCAGCGTCGTGGTCGAAGCGGATGCCGGTCTCGTGTATCAGTCGGACGACGGCGTTGGCGCGTTCAACAGCGCAAACGGTGTCTGGACGGTGGGTAGCTTGTCTGGCAACTCGAACGCCACGTTGACCGTGACCTATCGGGTGGACGGCGCGGGTGCGCAGAGCGCCAAGATTCTGCTCAGTGCGGCGACCCCCATCGACAATACCGGCGCGAATAATCGGGCGGTGGCCACCGTCAACGCAACGCGCGTGGCGGATGTCGCCGTGCAGCTGAGTGCCAGTGCGACGGCAGTGAATCCTGGTGACAACGTCGTGTTTGCGCTGACGCTCACCAATACAGGACCGAGTGACGCGCTGACCGTCAATGTTGCCGAAACGTTTGCGGAGTCGGGCCTCGCAAGTCTGGCGCCGGCGTCGTTTACGGCGACCGACGGCCAGTACAACCCGAGCACTGGTCTTTGGACGTTGCCGCAACGGGCGGTGAATGCTGACGCGTCGATTCTGCAGCTGACCTTTGTGGCGCCATCAGACGTGCCGACGATGACGCTGCAAGCGACGGCCACATCGACGACGGCAGATTCTGATTCGGCGGACAATAACGACAGCGAAGTCGTGGTCGTGCTGATTGATCCGCTGTTCTCGAACGGTTTCGAAAACTGATCCACGCCATCAGCAATCCATGGCCGGCCACCTGCGAGGGTGGTCGGCCGTTTTTTTGGCCGAGCGCTTGGCGTAGGCGCATTGGATCGCTTCACCTTGTTGGTACGGGGCTTGTGCGCCGCTTGGACCTTCGCGAGGGTGCGATCGGTAATCCGGCTTCACGTTGTGCCGGCTCAGTGATTGCAGGAACGTCGCAACCCAGGCACCATGCGCAGATGATTCCGATGCTGTGACATGCGCCGTTCCCGTCAGGACTTGCTCGATCATCGTGCCCGCCATTTGTTGCGGGCGCTGATCGGCCAATACATTCAAGATGGTGAGCCAGTCGGCTCACGCACCTTGGCGCGTGCGTCAGGGCTGGATCTCAGTCCGGCAACGATCCGCAATGTGCTGTCCGATCTGGAGGAGCTTGGTCTGATTCGCGCTCCGCATACCTCGGCGGGCCGAATCCCCACCGCTCAGGGCTATCGCTTGTTTGTCGATGCGCTGCTGGAGCTGAAGCCGCCGAGTCATGATGAGGTCGAACACTGGCAGCACAATCTGCACAGTGGTCAGAGCACGCAAGACGTGCTGCAGCAGGCATCTTCGGTCCTCAGCCAACTGACACATTTCGTTGGCGTCGTGACCGTGCCAAAGCGCAGTCAGTTTGCGTTCCGGCAGATCGACTTTGTGCGCTTGGCACCCAATCGGTTGTTGGTGATTCTGGTCTTTACCGACAACGAGGTGCAGAACCGCGTCATTGAGCTGCCGCGGGCTTACACCCCGAGCGAGTTGGAAGAGATCGCCAACTTTCTGAATGCCAATTACGCCGGCCGGTCGTTGGATGAGATCCGGACGCGGCTGGTGGGCGATTTGCAGGCTGCGAAAGACTCGATCGACCGGCTGATGCGTTCGGCCATCGAAATTGCCGACGCGTCATTCCGGGTCGACACCGAGGCAGAAATGCTTCTGGCCGGTGCCACGAACCTGATGGCGCAACCAGAGCTCGCCGATCTGGAGCGCCTGCGTGAGTTGTTTGAAGCCTTTCAGCAGAAGCGCGAGCTCGTGCGCTTGATGGAGCAGTGCATCCACGCGGACGGCGTGCGTCTGTTTATTGGCGAAGAGTCTGGTTTTGCGCCGTTGGGGCAATGCTCGGTGATCACGGCACCTTATGGTGCTGCCGGCAAAGTGCTCGGGGTACTGGGTGTGATCGGGCCGACCCGGATGGCCTACGACCGCGTCATTCCCGTCGTGCAGACCACAGCCCAAATCTTGTCCCAGTCTTTGTCGCGAATATCGGGCTGAACACCAGTTTGCGGTGCTTGCGTTACGAATAGGAGTGCGTGAGTTCTCGGCTCAGCGGGATCCCGGCGCCCACCCAGGCCATCAAGCCGCCTTCCAGGAATTGCGCCCGGCGGCCCAGCTGGCTGCGCAACGCATTGCACGCGGCTTCAGAGCGCGCACCGCTCCGGCACACGAACAGAATCACTTCTCGGCGGTCACTAACCGAGGCAAGCGGCGCAATGGTTTCAGCGCCATCGGATTCGATCTGCCGCAGCGGGATGTGAATGGCGCCGGCAATATGGCCATGCGCAAACTCGTCGGCATCGCGCACGTCGACGACGAGCATGCCTGCGGCAATTTTCTCGCGCGCCCGGGCGGGTGACATCGCCGCAGGGCGCCCGATCAGGGCACGAACCTTTTGTAGCATTGCAAACTCCCCACCACCGCCAAACGCCCACAATCTCTGCCGGATTGTTGGGATGAGCGGTCACCTTATCGGGACAGACGGTAGGACGCAAGGTGGTATGCAAGAAATTGGTGGATTTTCCTCACGTTTTGTCATGAATGTCATGCTGAGCATGGCGTGCACTGGGTGCGCGTTGCGGTACGGGAATCAATCCGAATAGCATCACAGCCATTCGTGGTCTGGGCAGGTCTTACCTTCATGAAGCGAGCGGTTGGCTGGTTCGTGCTGGCAATTGGTGGCTTCTATTTGAGCTACGTGCTGCTGCTTTATGTGTCGCAGGAGCAGCGCATCTATCAGGCTCAGCCCGGGCTCGCGGTCGCGGCCCCGGCGCTGGTGTTCGATCGGCCGGGCGCGCGTGTCCGGGTGTCATATGAGGCGCACGACGGTGCCGATGCGGTGGTCTATTTCGGTGGCAATGCGGAGGACACGAGCCGGGTTTTGCCCGATCTTCGTGCCGCATTTCCAGGACGAAGCATCTATGTGATGCACTACCGTGGCTATCAGGGCAGTACGGGCAAGCCGTCGGAAGCGGCGTTGGTCAGCGATGCGTTCGCTCTGTTTGATGATGTCGCGACAAAAGCGCGCAATGTTCGAGTGATCGGTCGAAGTCTGGGCACCGGTATTGCGGTCCAGGTTGCGGCGGCGCGGCCCATTGAGGCGCTGGTGCTGATCACCCCCTATGAGGACTTCAAGCGCGTCGTGCAGGACATGAATCCGCTGGTGCCGGTCGGTTTGCTTCTTCGCGATCGCTACGAGTCGGCCAAGTACGCCCCGTTGGTCAAAGCCCCGGTCATTTTGATTGCTGGGGCGATCGATCAGCTGATTCCCGTCGTCCATGCAGAGGACTTGGCCCAACGATTCCCGCAAGGGCACGCGGTGCTCCATGTTGCAGCGTCGCGTGGCCACAACGACGTGCAGCTCGATCCGCAATTCTGGAACTGGGTGGCCACCGCAGCGTCCGACATCAAGGCCCAAGGCCACCCAGCATCAGGTACACCGTAATGAAACCCTCGGTGCTCGTGTTGTTTCGGGAGGCATTGGATCGGCCGGTCGCAGAGCGCGCAGCGTTTCTCGCTCAGGCTGGCGCCGATGCCGCAGAGGTCGCGCTGGTTCGGGATTTGCTGTCCGCCTTGACCGCATCGACACTGAAGACCGACACAGATGCGGCGCCGCTCGCCATGCGTCGAGCCGGCAGCGAGGGTGAGCAGATTGGTCCGTTCACGCTCCGCGCACCACTTGGAACGGGCGGCATGGGCACCGTTTGGCTCGCCGAGCGCACGGATGAATTCTCGCAACGGGTGGCAATCAAATGGCTATATGCCTCAACCAGCGCCCAGGCGCGTGCACGCTTCGCACGGGAGCGCGACGTGCTGGCTCGCTTGGAGCACCCCGCCATTGCCCGGATCGTGGACGGTGGTGAGGATCAGGGCGTGCCGTGGTATGCGATGGAGTTTGTCGATGGCGAGACGCTATTGACCTACGCTGATGGCGCCCGCATGGACTTGCGTGGGCGGTTGCAGCTTTTCTTGCAACTCGCTGACGCGGTGCAGTTTGCGCACCAGAATTTCATCGTGCATCGCGACTTAAAGCCGAGCAATGTCCTGGTCAATCAACAAGGCGTTTTGAAGCTGCTCGATTTTGGTATCGCAAAGCTCTTGGATGGCTCTGAACATTTGACCGAGCTGCAATCGCCCATGACCGTGGCCTACGCCGCGCCGGAGCAGATTCGTGGTGAGGCGATTACTGCTGCCACGGATGTCTATGGCCTGGGCTTACTGTTGTTCGAACTATTGACGGGGCAGCGCCCGTATCGGGCCCACAGCTCGGCCGAAATGCTGCAGCGAATTACGGCGACTGATGTGCCAGTGCCGAGCCGTCTGGCACTGTCTGATAGTGCTCGGCCGCCGGTGGATCGTCGCCAGCTAAGGGGCGACTTGGACGTGATTGTGTTGAAGGCCTTGCACCGTGAACCTAGTCGCCGCTACGAATCAGCGCGCGCGTTGGCCGATGATCTCCGTCGCTACCTCGCGCACCAGCCAATCCACGCGCGTGCCGATAGCGTCTATTACCGCGCTGGCAAGTTCTTGCGCCGCAATGCCGCTGCGAGTGGGGTCATTGGCGCGCTCGCAATCGGTCTGCTGGGCAGTGCCGGCTGGGCGTTTCAGAAGCAGCAAGAAGCGTTGCAGAATGCGCAATCAGCGCGCGCGAGCAGTGACTTCTTGTTGAATCGATTGACCGCAGCGAGTCCCTGGAAGGATGGGGCAACCTGGACCGTTCGAGACTTGCTCAAAGACACGGCTCAGAAAGTCGGCCCAGAACTCGCCGATCAGCCGGAGGCCCGGATCAGCCTCTATCGAACCCTTCGGGATGCATTGGCCGTTGAGCGGCCCTCGGTGGACGCGCTGTTTCCTGCGGAGCAACTGGTGAAGGAGCTTCGGAACCGCGACGACTTTCAGGGCGAGAGCGAAGCGTTGTACGAACTTCTGCGCGTGCAGATGCATCAGATTGAGCGGCTCGATATGGCCGAGCCGACGCTGCTGCTGCTGGAGTCGCGGATTCCCGAGCTCGACCCCGCGCTCGCACGAAAGGTGTATCGAAGTCGGGCGTACTTTGAGAACTATCGAGGTGTTCCCAAAGCCGCGCTTCGCGCCTGGATGCAACTGTTGCCGCCGGAACTTCAACACGACTATCGATTCGATCCCAACGCGACCGAGTTCAATGCGGCGCAGGACGCTGCGGCAGTGAGTGCGCTCATCGATCTGCACCGGCAAAACGCGGACTTGCGGAATGTGATTGAGTTGCTGGAGCTCTTGGAATGGAAGGGCAGGTTTGGGGCCAGAGACGATTTGCCGCAGCAAATCGGTATTGTCCAGTCCTTGGTTGGATCGGTATCGGACCTACTCCCGCCGGATCAGGGCTTGGCGTTAGCCGAGTACTTGGCTGCATTTGGCGCCAAGCAATTCGGAGCGGGCTCGGCCATGCACGAATACATTGCCATGAATCGCTTGTTGCCGCTCGTTCGGGCAGGACGGTTTGCTGAGTGCGAGCGGATCATTAGCGAATTCCAACGGGAGAGCAGCGAGTTTCCTGAAGAATCGCAACTGAGTATTCGGAGGGGATATACGGGCCTGGCACTAGTCGCGTTCAATGAAGGCCGACCGGACAAAGTCCAGAAGGCTCTGGCGCAATTGGATGCGTTCGTAAAGAGCGTGCCTGGTGCCTCCGAAGTAGATGCCAACAGGATCGAAGTGACTTGGCTGGACGCGTGGGCGCGCTGGCGTCTTGGCGAGCCCGAAGGGGAGCGCAATTTCTTGTCAGTCATGCAGCAGTCCAAGGAACTCGGCGCAGACTACTTGGAGGGTATTGGCTACTACGAGTTGGCTCGAAAGGCCTTCGAACAGGGCGATGTTGAGAAAGCGACCTCTTTGGTCAATACAGTCGACCCAGATGGCACATTCGTGGTGTTGAATCCGAATCACCCGCTAACAGAACTCCGTAAGTCGCTCGGACTCGCCGAATCGTCGCAGTACAGTGACCGGATCGAGGCGTTGCATCAGGCGACTCGTTGGTTGATCGACACGATGTCCCAACAAGCCCCTGAGGCACCGAGAAGCACTGCAACACAGTCATCAGAGCATTGAGGCTGCCAGTGGTGGCGCCCGCCTATACCGGACGCACGACTTGAAGAACGCCCATGATGTGCGTTTTGCAACAGCAATAAAGGTCTACCCAACGGCAGCGCATCAGCGCGCCATGGATGGCGCGCCCGCGGGTTGATCGCGCAGCGATTAAGCCGTCGGGAGTGCGTCCGGGCCTGTACCGGACGCACGACTTGAAACACGCTCAGGACGAGCGTGTTTCAAAGGCAAATAACGTCGCGCGCCCGCGGGTTGATCGCGCAGCGATTAAGCCGTCGGGAGTGCGTCCGGGCCTGTACCGGACGCACGACTTGAAGAACGCTCAGGATGAGCGTTCTTCAAAGGCAAACAACTGGAGGCAGCCCCCGCCGGCTGGCCCTCAGCACCCGCATCAGTGACTACCGTTGCTCCCTTCCGGGCCTGGCGGGGTTTGCCACCTATCGTCGTGAGGAACCGACGGGAGCCACCATAAAAAGGTGGCGGAGAGAGAGGGATTCGAACCCTCGGTACGGTTTTAGCCGTACACACACTTTCCAGGCGTGCTCCTTAAACCACTCGGACATCTCTCCGAATTGCGCTCTGGGGCGGAACTCCCAGATTTTCCGAAAGACGGGGCATGCAGCATGACCACGTCCGGGAAGGGTCGCACACTTTAGCGGAGCTTCCTGATTGAGACAAGTTCCCGCAGCGACGGTGGGGGCTTCGATTCAGCCGAGTCCTACTTGCCGCGTTTGTGGTGTTGGATCATGCGGCGACGGCGGTGCGCCTGTTTCTCCGTCAGCTCATTCTTGCGACCGGCGAACGGGTTGTCACCATTGCGCAGCTCAATCGCGACCGGGGTGCCCACCATCTTGTAGCGCTTGCGGAAGAAGTTCTCCAGATAGCGTACGTACGAATCAGCGACATGGTTGAGGCGGCTGCCGTGGATGACAATGCGCGGCGGCTTGGTGCCACCCAAATGGGCGTAGCGCATCTTTGGGGCACGACCGCCGACCAACGGCGGCTGATACGCCGTCAGGGCGGCTTCCAGGCCGCGGGTCAATTCACTCGAGGGGATCTCGGTATTGGCCGAACGGTACGCGGCAATTGCGGCATCGGTGAGCTCGCCGAGCCCGGAGCCATGCTTGGCCGAAATCGTGATGCGCTCGGCCCAGGGCACAAAGTCCAGGCGCCGATCTAGCTCACTCTGCGACCGCTCGCGCTGATACGGGCTCAGTCCGTCCCATTTGTTCAAAGCGATGACCAGAGCGCGGCCGGCGTCAAGCGCATAGCCAAGCACGGACGCATCCTGCTCCGTGACGCCTTCCTGCGCATCAAGCATCAGGATCGCGACGTCACACTGGTCCAGTGTCTGCAGGGTTTTGATGACACTGAACTTCTCGACGACATCCTCGACCTTCGACTTGCGCCGAACGCCCGCAGTGTCGATCAATACCCAATCCTGGCCATCGCGGTGCAGCGGGATGGCAATTGCATCGCGCGTCGTGCCAGGCACTTCGGAGGCGATCACCCGGTCCTCGCCGAGCAGGCGATTGACGAGGGTGCTCTTGCCGACATTCGGCCGACCAATAATGGCCAGACGAATGCCAGGGTGCTTTTTCAGATCCTGAATTCCGGCGTCCTGATCAGAACCCTCGGGTTCGGGCAAGCGCGAACGGATTTCCGCCTGCAAGGCGTCGATGCCGCGTTTATGCGCAGCCGAAACCGCCAGCACAGCCGACATGCCGAGCGCTGCGAATTCGGCGCCCGCAGCGGCTTCGGTGCTCGCATCGATCTTGTTCAGCACCAGAATGCAGGGCTTGCCGGATCGACGAATCTGCTGCAGGACGTCATGGTCATCAACCAGGAGTCCTTCTTTGGCGTCGACGATAAACAACACGAGTTGGGCCTCGTCGATCGCTGAGACCGCCTGCTTGACGGTCGCTCGGGCAAGGAAATCGCGGCTGTCGGTCAGACCGCCGGTATCGACCACCACATAGGGGCGGTCGACATTCCGGCAGACGCCATACTGGCGATCTCGGGTCACACCGGGCCGATCGGCCACAAGCGCGTCCCGACTTGACGTCAAAACATTGAACAGAGTCGATTTGCCGACATTTGGGCGGCCGACCAAGGCCACAACGGGAAGCATGGCCTGGTCCTTTGAATCAAGGCGAATTCAGTTCGTACGCTGCGAGCTCGCCAGTACTGGTTTGCACGTAGACGCGGTTGCCGTCGATCAGGGGCGATGCCCGAATCGGCGACTCATCGGCAATTTCGACACGGCTCTTGGTGCTGCCGTCAGTGCGTGCGAAAACATGGAGGTAACCCTCGATATCGCCGCTGAGCAGATAGTCCCCGGCGACGACTGGTGTGGTCAGCCAACGGTTTTCGTAAGCATCTTCTTGCCACGTCGAGCTGCCATCGTTCGCATCAAGCGCCCAAAGTGTGGAATTGTCATCGGCGACATACAGCTGATCGCCGCCTTTCGACACACCCGTATAAGACGAGAGATCGCGATTCCAGATGGGGCGGCCGGTCTGGGGAGACAAGGCGACGACCTGCCCGCGGTAGTTCACTGCGTACAGACGATCGCCATCAACCACCAGTTCGCCGTCCACGTCGGTCATGCGCTGCAATTCGGTGCGGCCTTCGGCCAGACCGACCGCTTGCTCCCAGAGCAGGCTGCCATCGCTGACGCGAAGTGCCACGACCTTGCCGGTTTCGTAGCCTACGAACAGAATGTCGCCAATCAACAAGGGTTGCACGTAGCCGCGCACGCTGAGCAGCGGCAGGCCGCGGTCGAACACCCACTTGCGGCTGCCATTGTTCAGATCAAGCCCAAAGATGCGGCCGTCGTTGCAGCGTACGACCGCAATGTCCCCGGCAATAACCGGCGCAGCAAGCACCTCGGATGAAACCTTGGCTTGCCACAGCTCGGAAGCCGAGCCGGCATCATAGGCCAGTACCTTGCCGTTCAATGTCCCAGCCAGGACGCGTTCGGAGTCGGCGACCGGGCCGGCCGCGAAGGCGTCGTCTTCAAGCTGGACCTGAAACAGCTTGTTGCCGGTGCTCGCGTCGAGTGCGTACAAACCGTTGTCGACATCCGTGGCATACAACCGATCGGCGACGATGTAGGGACGCGCCGCTGCACCGGTTTTGCCGCTGCCATCACCCAGGTCGGTGGACCAGAGCTTCTTCAACAATTGAGCGTCCGTGAACTCGACCAGCTCGTTAGGCGGATCGATGTTCTCCTTCTTCTTCCAGGTGGTACAGGCGCTCATCGTCAGGGCGATCAGGGACAGCAGCAGCAGTTTGCGCATTCGCTCAGGTTCCTTCGGCGATAGTGGCCAGATCGTCGCGTTTCATTTCCACAATCGTGCGGCGCGGCGAGGTGGCATCGAAGTGCGTCAGGCTGTCGTCATAGGCGGCCTGGGCTTCTTTGTACTTCTTCTGGGCAAACAAGGCATCGCCGCGAATCTCTGCAGCCAGTGCCTGGTAGCCCTTGTTGGTCACTCCGGCAATGCTCTTCAGTGCGTCGTCGGGCTTGTCCTGCGCCAGTTGCAGACGCGCCAGGCGAATTGCCGCGAGTTGGCCGAGTTCGGGCATGGTGCCCGAGTTGTCGCGCGCAAACGCCAGTGCCTTGGCGGCATCGTCGAGCTTGCCGTCTGCGGTCAGACGGGCACTTTCGTCGATGGCGGCCAACACCGAATACGGCGACTTTGCGTACGTGGTCCGCATCGAGTCACTCAGCGCCTTGATCGCCGCGTCGTCCTTTTTCTCGATGGCTTCGGTCAAGGCGACGTATTTGTCGCTGGCCTCGGCATACCGTGCGCCACGCATTTCCTGATATTTGCCGACACCCAGAATCGCGGCTGCGCCGAGGGCCAAGCCAATGAGAATCGAGCTGCCATTCTCGTGCAGCCACTTGCGAACTTTTTCGCCTTGCTCGTGTTCGTCCAATACGTCTGACATGACTCTTCTTTCCAACCAGATCAAAAAGCCGCGACCGCGGCAAACCTGAAACGAGGAGGGACCCTCACTTCACCAGGCGATTGCAATGGCAAGCGCGTTAAGAAAATGCTTGCGCCGACCAGGGGCGGCGCATTCGGAATGCCCAAAAGTGCATTCAAGGGAACCCTGATTGCCTTGGATCACGCCAATTGTCGAACTTTCGAGCGGCCCTGGAACCCGATACGGCCGCTGGAAAAGCGACGCGGTCAACCCGCTCTTTCCAGAAAAACTGTCAAAGCGATTCGACCGAAGCGTCCGATTCTACTTGGGTTGGCGGTTTTTCGCTGGCCCCGAACAGCTCCAGGTTGGCGACGTTGCGGCGGGCCAGGGGCACCAGGTCAATCAGGCTGCCGTCCGCTTTCAGTTGAACGCCACCTGAATTGCCAATGCGGACGCGCACGGGCACGCGCGTGACATAGCGGCGGGAATCACCGGCACGAAGCAGGCCTTGGTCGATCCGGCGGCCACCTACTTCGACAACCTCCATCCAGGAGTCGTCGGTGGCGGTCAACGTGATCTCATGGTCACCCGGCGCCAGGGTCGGGCGGCTTGGAGGCATCGGGGTCATCGACGCCATCAGTGTTTCCGGTGCGGGCTGGGCAGCCGCGGGTTGAACTGCCATGGGTTGGGCGGCCGCGGGTTGGACAGCCATTGTCGGGTCGCGGCGCTCAGCGGTTGTCGGGTCACCGGCGGGCTGGTTCGCTTCAAAGCTGGCGGCAAAAGTCGGTGCTGGATTTGGCGCTGACGCGGGGGTCGCAACCGGCGCTTCGGCTGGCGCGGCTGGCAGTTCCGGACTTTCCAGGCTGCGTACCTGCACCGTGGTGGGCATCTGCCAGCGCGAAAAGCTGAACACCGACAGGGCCAACACGGCGGTCAAACCAACCATGCTCGCAAGTCGGCCCCACTTTTGGACGCGGCGATTGGCCTGCGGTTCGGAGGCCGCACGCGACACCACTGCGGGCGCTTCGACTTCGGGAAATTGCTTCCGGACCAGAATCTCCGGGACATCCACCAGCTTCGCAAACCGAAGCAAATAGCTGCGCGCATAAACGACAACGCCCAGTTGGTCGAAACGATCCTGCTCAATCTCCTGAATCCGGGACACGGGTAGACGCAAACGCTGCGCCATATCTTCCCGGCTCCAGGACTTCGCTTCGCGTCCACGTTTCAGGCGCGCACCCAATGTGGGTTCGTCCACTGTGATCGTCATGGTTGATGGCGTCGACGGCGGGATCAGCAGCGCTGGCTCAGCCGCCAGAATGCCAATGACTGGCGCCGCCTCTGGTTGTCGGGGCAGCGTATCCAATTCGGATTCGGATTCGGGTTCGTGCTCGACTGCGGCTTGGTCGGCAGTCTGAGCGGCCTCGGCTGCAAGCGGCTCGGTGGTCGCGATCAGCGCGGTCTGCTGCGGGTTTGAACCGGCCGCATCCGATGGACGAGGATTCCGGCGATGTTTGCGTCGACTCATGGCGATGGCTCCAGGCGCTGTCCGGTGGCTTGCGCCGAATCGGGAAAGCGCTCGATGAGTAGTTTTCGGTATTGGGTGACCTGGGTGTCGTTGCCGAGTTTGGACTCGATCCGCATGCCCAAGTCCAGGGATTCAGGGTTCTGCTCATTGCCGCCGAGCCAGCGCTCATAGAACGCGCGGGCCCGCATGTAGTCGCCAGCCGTCAGGCTCAGCTCAGCCATTGACCAAAGCGCAATGGGGTCTTCTGGCTTTTCTGCCAACACTTCGCGGAACTGTTCGGTTGCAACCGCAATATTGCCTGACTTACGCGCACAGACGGCGCGGTTGACGCGGGCCGTTTCGGGGGTCTTGTAGAAAGGGTCTTCAATGGCCTTGACGAACAATTTTTCGGCATCGGCATAGCGTTGCTGGCTGCACAGGAAGCGCCCCAGATTGTTTGCGCTCAAGCCTGCGTTCGGGCTCAGTTTGTAGGCTTGCCGGTAATGCGTTTCGGCTTCTGCCATCTTGCCGATCTGCTCGTAGACAATGGCAATGACGGTGTGCGTATCGGGGTATTTCGGGTCCAGTTTCAGTGAGCGCTGCAACTTGTCCATGGCCAAATCCAGCTGGCCCTTGCTCAGGTAGGCCTGGCCCAGGGACGTGAGTGTCTTGGCTGCCTGCTTTGCGTCCGGACGGCGTTCAACGGGTTCGTTGTAACGCGTTTCCTGACGTGAGAAATCCTGCTTGCCGCCGCATGCCAAGAGATGAAGGCAGAGCACGACAGCAGCGATTCGATTAAGCAGCATCAGCTTGCTCCTTCAACTTGGCTTCGTGCTCACGACGCCGGCGGGTGCGATCCATGACCTTGCCGACCAGCTGACCGCAAGCTGCATCAATGTCGTCACCGCGCGTGCGCCGGACCGTGGTCATGATGCCGCCGTCATAGACGATTTTCTGGAACCGGGCAATCACTTCCGGATCGGAGCGTTCGTACTCGGTGCCCGGAAACGGATTGAACGGAATCAGATTGAGCTTCGATGGGACTTTGCGCAGCAGTTTGACCAGTTTCTTGGCCAATTCCGGGGTGTCGTTCACACCCTTCATCATGGTGTATTCGAAGGTGATCGACGAGCGCGGGCGCTTTGCCTGGTAGCGCTGGCAGGCGGCCATCAGCAGCTCGATGGGGTACTTCTTGTTCAGCGGTACGAGGTGGTCGCGCATTTCGTCGATAGGCGCGTGCAGCGACACGGCCAAGCTGACGTCGCAACGCTCGGACAGCGCATCAATCATCGGCACCAGGCCTGCTGTGGAGAGTGTGACGCGCTTGTTGGCCAGGCCGAAGCCCAGGTCGTCGCGCATCAAATCCATTGCGCTGCAGACGTTGTCGAAATTGAGCAGCGGTTCACCCATGCCCATCATCACCACGTTGGTGATTCGGCGCATGCCGTTTTGTTGGTGATTCAGTTGTTTGGCGGCAACCCAGACCTGGCCAATGATTTCCCAGGTGCTCAGGTTGCGATTGAAGCCTTGTGTGGCCGTGGAGCAGAAGCGGCAATTCAACCCACAACCAACTTGCGACGACACGCACAACGTGCCGCGATTGGGTTCGGGAATGTACACCGTCTCGACGGCATTGCCGCCCGACAGGCCGAGTACCCATTTGCATGTGCCGTCAGCACTCTGTTGCTCGTGCATGATCGTGGGTACGCGGATTTCACACTTCTCATCCAGCAGCGTTCGGAGCTTCTTGCCGAGGTCGGTCATGCCGTCGAAATCCGCCACCTGCCGGTGATACAGCCACTTCATGATCTGCTCGGCGCGGAACCGCTTTTCTCCGATCGACAGGAAAAACGCTTCCATCTCGCGACGGCTGAGATCAAGCAAATTGACTTTCTTGGCAGGGGCGGATTCGGTCATGGCACTCAGCGCGGACACAGTTCCGTGGCGGCGAAGAAGTAGGCGATTTCGATCGCGGCATTCTCGGCGCTGTCGGAGCCGTGCACAGCGTTCGCATCGATACTGCTGGCGAAGTCGGCGCGAATCGTGCCGGCATCGGCTTTCTTCGGATCGGTGGCGCCCATCAGCTCGCGATTCTTGGCAACCGCGTTGTCACCTTCCAGAACCTGGATCATGACTGGGCCGGAAATCATGAACTCGACCAGCGCATTGAAAAACGGACGTTCGCGATGCACCGCGTAAAAGCCTTCGGCTTCTTTGCGGGACAAATGCTTCATTTTGGCCGCGACAATCTTGAGGCCCGCGGATTCGAAGCGGTCGTAGATTTTGCCAATGACGTTTTTGGCAACGGCATCGGGCTTGATGATGGAAATGGTGCGTTCCAGCGCCATGGTTGAGCTCCTTAGGATAGGTAAAAAATCGCCAGGAGTCTAACAGAAAACCCTCGCAATTCCCGATGCTTACGGGCGAAATTGCGGGCAGGGCAGGAGGTCCATGGAGCACTGCCGCATCAAGGTTTCCAGAGTTGCGCCGCAGAATCTCGCAAGCAGTTGATTAAGAAGCTTTTTCCTCGCCAATGCAGTGGCGTTCAACCGACCGCACGGCGGGATTCCGCGGCCGTCGACGTCGCCGGACTCTTGCAAGCTGTTTCAGCTTCGTTTCGGATTGCAAACGGAAAGGAGTGACTGGTCACAGGACTTTGCAACCGGTGTCAAAACCCCGGCACGCGCTGCGATCCGACTTCGTAACACCGGCAAGCGACTGCTCAACTGGGCCTCGTTTGGCGGCGCGTCAGCCGCCAATGATGATGTTTCAGGGCAATCCGGAGGGTCGCTGGTGCCTTGCCTGGACGTACTCGCTCATCCAAAATCGCTATTTGAATCAGACGATTGCGGCCCATTGGCGAGCTCTTGCGAGCCTCGCCGCAACACGCGTTGCCGCACGCTGTTGGAACCAAATCACGACACCCCAGCCCATCGTCGTGGCGGGCTGGGGCACGACTTGGCAATCGAGCGATCAGGCTTTGGCCGAGTAGGCGGCGCACCAGCCCTTCGCGTCGACCGATTTGCCCGGAAAGATCGAACATGGACGCCACGCGTCACCGTCCGCGCCCTGGGCGAGTTTGCACGTCGCGCAGTGTTGGCCGGCCTTGTAGGTCGGGTACTTGGCCGCATCGACCTTCGTCGCGTCATGCTTGTATCCGAGCGCCGCAGCAGTCGGGTCCGTTTCGGCGAGTTGCGGCAGGGTCTCGGCCTTTGCGGCCGTACTCAGGGCCAGCGTGCCGCCAGCGACGGCGATCAGCGTTAGAAACTCGCGGCGGTTCAGTTCGGAAGTGCTCATCTTGGGCTCCGTTGATTTACCAAAGGATAGGGTGCGCTATATTGACGCGTTCTGAATTGATCGAAGTCAAGCGCCAAGGACATGACCTTCACAGACGCACAATTTCACGACGCCGCCGAGCAGATCTGCACGTTGACCCGCGAGTTGGCCGCGCGCGGCATGACGCCTGCGACCAGCAGCAATTTCTCGATTCGGCTCGATGCGGCGCATGCCGCCATTACCATCTCGGGTCGCGACAAGGGGCGTCTGACGGTTGCCGACATCATGGTCGTCGATCTTGACGGCCAAGCGGTCGGCAGCCAGCACCGTCCGTCCGCCGAGACGCTGCTGCATACCCAGATCTACGCGCGCGACCCGACCCAGCAGTGTGTGCTGCACACGCACTCGCGCAACCAGACATTGGCCTCGCGCCTGTTCGCGAAGCAGGGCCAGATCCGCTTTGCCGGTTATGAGCTCCTGAAAGCATTTCCCGGCATGAGCACGCACGATTCCGAGTTCGATCTGCCCATTCTGCCGAACGACCAGGACATGCCGGCCCTCGCCCGGCAGGTGGCGCCACTCTTGGCGCAACGTCCATCGCTCTGCGGTTACTTGATCGAAGGCCACGGCATCTACGCCTGGGGCGACTCCGTGTTTGCGGCGCGGCGGCATCTGGACGCTTTTGAATTCCTGCTCGAATGCGAGCTGACCATGAGGACATTGCAGGCATGAGCCGACTCCGCATTTTTTCTGAAGCTGACCCGAGTGTGGTGCGCACGTTTTCGATCGATCACGCGGTCATCGCGGCCGTGCTGAAGGCGGCTGGCGTTCGATTCGAGCGTTGGCAGGCGTCGGCGCCGGTGCAGCCTGGCGCCAGCCAGGACGAGGTCATCGCAGCCTATCGTGGCGATATTGATCGTTTGATGCGCGAAGAAGGCTATCAGGCGGTCGATGTGGTCAGCCTCAATCCCGATCACCCGCAGAAGGCCGAGTTTCGACAAAAGTTCTTGAATGAGCATACGCATGCTGAGGATGAGGTGCGCTTCTTTGTCGGTGGCAGTGGTCTGTTCACCTTGCATCTGCAGGATCAGGTGTACGAAGTTCTGTGCGAGCAGGGTGATCTGATCGGGGTTCCGGATAACACGCGGCACTGGTTTGATATGGGCCCGGATCCTTACTTCATCGCGATTCGCTTGTTCACCAACCCAGCTGGCTGGGTCGCGAATTTCACTGGCGACACGATTGCGGAGCGTTTCCCGCGCTTTGGTTCGCCATGAGCCGGATCATTCTGACGGACATCGAAGGCACGACCAGCGCGATCGACTTTGTGCATCGGGTGTTGTTTCCGTATTCACGTGCCGCATTGCCCGACTTCGTGCGCACGCACGCGAACAACCCGGCGGTTCAGAGCGAGATCGCTGCCGTGCGCGCGGAGTTGGGTGGCAACGCGAACTTGGAACAGGTCATTGCCACCTTGCTCGAATGGATCGATGCCGACCGCAAAGCCACGCCACTCAAGGCGCTCCAGGGGCTGATCTGGGACGTCGGGTACCAGACCGGCGCATTCACGGCGCACGTCTATATTGATGCGTACGATCAACTGCGCAGCTGGCACCAGGCCGGAATGCCGCTGTACGTGTACAGCTCAGGGTCCATCGCGGCGCAGAAGCTGTTCTTTCGCTACAGCGTGTTCGGCAACTTGCTGCCTTGGTTCTCGGGGCACTTCGACACTACGTCCGGGGGGAAGCGCGAAGCAGAATCGTACCGTCGGATTGCCGCAGCATTGCAGCAGCCCGCTGAAGCCATTCTGTTTCTGTCTGATGTCGAAGCCGAATTGGACGCCGCCCGGGGCGCTGGGATGAAGACCGCCCAGATCTGTCGTGCGGACGCGCCGCCGATCAGTACCGGGGGGCACCCGGTCCACGCCACATTTCGTACTATCCTGCCCGGATGAACCCGTTCAATGCCCTGACCGTCCCAGAACCCTGGCTCGCTACGCCCGTCGACGACGGCACCGCCGAGCAATTCTGCACGACCTGTGTGTTTGGGCAGCTATGCATGCCCCAAGGCTTCAGCAAGCAGGCGCTGCACCGGCTGCACTGCCTGATTGAGCACGTCGGGCCGTTTCAGGCTGGTCAGACCATCTTTCGGGCGCAGGACCCATTTACCGCCGTGTTCTCGGTTCGGGCCGGGTTGGTCAAGACCATCCTGATCGATGAGCGGGGGCGCGAGCAGGTGCTTGGCTTTTACACGCCCGGCGAACTGATTGGTTTGGATGCGGTGCATACCGCAAAATATCCCTGCGCCGCAGTGGCGCTCGATACGACCTTGCTGTGCCGCTTCTCGTTTGGAGCGATGGCCAATTTGGCGCAAGAACTGCCGAGCCTCCAGAACACTTTGTTTCTGACGATGAGCCGAAGCATTACGGCAGCTCAGTGGGGGCGCGGCGATTATCCTGCCGAGGTCAAATTTGCCGGGTTTCTGCTGGATTGGGGGCGTCGCCTGGCGCGTCGTGGCTTTTCTGGCCGGCACTTCGTGCTGCCGATGGCGAGAACCGATATCGCTAGCTTTTTGTCACTGGCACCAGAAACGGTTTCGCGAGTCATTCGAAAGATGAGCGATGACGGTATCGCGGCATTCGATCGCCGCGAAGTGCAATTGCTGAAACAGGATGTCCTGGTGCGCATGGCCAGCGTCATGCCCACTTTTGATCTGGAGATTGGGTAAACATGTTGAGTTACATGATGATCAAGCACGCGCACATGGCCTCTGCGATGCTGAGCGTGTTGATATTCGCGCTCCGGGGCGCGGCAGTGCTGGCGGGGTCAAAGCTTGGCAATCATGCTTTGGCGCGACGCTTGTCGATGGGCCTCGATACCTGCCTGTTGGTATTCGGCGTCTGGCTCGTCGTGCTACTCGGACTGAATCCTGTGGCAGTGCCGTGGTTGGGTGTCAAACTGCTATTGCTCGTGGTTTACATTGTGTTGGGCGTTTTTGCCCTGAAGCGCGCCGCGAGTTGGCGTGGCAAATTGCTCTGCTACATCGCTGCGCTCACAACGGCAGTTGTGATCTTTGGAATCGCACGCGCGCACCATGTAATGGGTTGGCTCAAACTTCTGTAAACGGCTGAGATCCAGTCCGTTCGCAGTGTTCGTGGGAGTTGCCGACACGAACTTCAGTAGACTGCCAAATGTCAGCGGATCGCGTGCCGTCTCGGGTGGTGTTGGCCAGAGTCTGGCTCAGACGGCAGCGTTCCAGGAGTGTTTGGCATACGCTCAGATTTCTTAGCTTTTAGTTGTTCGCTGCGACCAAGCGCTCATGTGGCAGAGTGGTGTACCAGCCAATTTGGGACATCCAGTGATTCAGTTCCTTTGGCGGAAACGGGTATGCTGCGATACGGCCGTTGTCGAAGGCAAACTGAGACCCGTCCTTGCCCGTGACCACCGTCACCACATGCGGCGTCCCATCGCCCAGAATCCCGGCGGCGAATACGTGCGTCAAGCCAAGGCGATCCGCCTGCACCGCAATCTCTTCGGCATTGTTGCGGCAATTGACCAAGTCCGAGTGCAGTCCTTCAGTCCAGCCGGGGCGGTCGCTGATAAATGTTCGCCAAGCCCAGTTCTGGCGGAGACGATCCTGGTCGGCAACGGCATCGAAGCGGACTGGTTCGGTAAAAACACTGCAGGCGCTAAGCAGCAGGCAAAGTGAGGCAGAGAGGCAAGTCGTGATGCGGTTCATGATGGCGTTCCTTGGGTAGCGGGCGGTGGTGTTGCAAATGAGCCGGGTATGGCGGTTGCGTCGAATGGCTGTGAGGTAAGGCGGCAGGACACTTTTGGTGCGTTCGCGTCGTCGAGAACGTTGGCTTTCGTTACGAGTCGGCGTGATGGGCGTGCAATGGCGTTCAAACGTTTGGTTCCGGTTGGCAGGTGGATCGGTTGTCTGCGTGTAGCGGTTGCTGGGTGTCGTACTTGGGGCATCAGATCGGTTTCGTGCATGAATCCCGAGGTGGTTAAGTTGTGTTTGCACTTTTTAAAAAGTGTGGTGATTGCGCATTTAGAGCAGTCAATTAACTTGATGGCGCATTCTGTGGCGAGCACTGGCGCCCTGGAATTGACTTGCGTCAAGTCCGCGCAATCAGTGGACAACGCACCCCCCGAACTGCGGGATTTGCATCAGTGAAAAGCGCTAGTAATCAATACGCTAGCCGTATTTAAACGATATGTATCAAGTTCGTAACAGGAAACGTTGCCAACTCGCCATCGTGTAATGGTTGCTTTCGATGTTGTTTCTCAAACAGCGATTTAGTGCGCAATATGAGTTAAGCGAAGCATTCGTAACTTCACCGCACCAATAAGTGTCTGAACAACGTCAGCGGTAACGCGGGTAAGAGTGGCCTGATCGAAATTGTGAACGTCAGTGCCTTTTTCTGGAGTCCAGAACCCGGCCGACGGACTTCGCGTGGGCAGGCGATGCGCCGGGTTCTGCGCGAGTGGGATTCCCAAGAAGCGACCAGTTGGCACAGGCGACAGCGACACTCAACCTGTTCGGTGTCGACGCGAAATAGTAGGGGGCTCTAATATAGGCAAGAGTCGACGCGAGTCTGAATTTCAACGATGGATTGATTCAAACTGGCAGATACGGGCAAAGGATGGCCCGCGCAGAATCATGCGCAGAAGTACCTAATTCTGGAGCAATGACTTCGTACCCCGGCATTCGCCGGGGGCAAGCTGGCGGACTTATGGCGGGTCTGACGGTCCAGGATGGACGTGTCCAGATCCTACTTACTCGGGGGAGAAGGCTTGAGTGAGAGACTGCAGTGAGTCAACCAAGGCGCCGTAGACGTCGTCGACCGCGACAATTCCGGTCAAGTGGCCGTATTCATCGACAACCGGGAGCCGTCGAATGCCATGGAACGCCATGATCTGAATGGCTTCCTTCAGGTCGGATTCGTCCTGGCACGTGACGACTACGGCGGTCATGATCTCAGCCACTGCGGTCGAATCTGGGTTGGCATGGTTTGCAACGACAGCCTTGACGATATCGGAGTCGGTCAGGATGCCGATCGGAACCAACGCGTCAGCGTCCGCATCCACAACGATCAGGGCCCCAACGTACTTGGCTTGCATCAGGCGCGCCGCTGCACGAACGGTCTGATGCTGGGGGATGCAGATTACGTGTCGCGTGCAGGCATCCTTGATGCGCATGTCGCCTCCTGTCACTAGACAGTGACTGAGCCCATGTTGGTTGGTCGTGAAGCATTCATTCTTGACCTGGATCAATATCGGTTTGATTTCGGCTGCTACGGCGACACACGACGGCCAGAGAGCCTCTGAACGAGTTCAGGGGCGACACGGGCCGTGGATGGCTCGCTTAGAATCGAGCACGTAAGTGCTTGATTCTGGATATTGAGTCCAGCACATGGGCGATTCTGGCGGCCGTCGAGGCTGGGCATATCGGCTCAAAATCAAGTCCGTGCTGGCTCGGCCCCGGCCCCTGGGCGGCCCAGCCAGCGCCCGCGTTGCCCGCGACGGTGCAAAAGTCTCCCCGTCCCAGAGACGGGCCTGATCAGAAGCGCCATAGCGACCCGGGAGGCCGGTAACGGGCGATACCGGCATTCTCGAGCACCGTAAAGGTGCTGAAACAGACGGGCCGTAGTAGTCGAGTGGGATACACACCGTTACTCACGGTTACGGCCCAGCCATCAGCCTGTGGCATTGGTGATGAATCATGCTGACCCATCGCTGACACCATCGTCAGTTCAACTTAAGGGAGTCGGATCCATGCAAGCGACCGCAATAGCAGGCCATTACAGCCAAACCCTGAACTTGGGTCTTACGCCGAGCACGGTGAAGGCGCCTACGGTTGAACTGCCGGGCGCAGCGCTGAATCTGGCGTGTCGACGGCTGGAGGCGAGACAGCCCCTGTATCTGGCAGGCCAGCCAGTCCTGAGCTTGTTCCTGATCCGTGCTGGGCAGATGAAGACCAGCGTGGTGAGTCATGACGGTCGGGAATTGATCACCGGGTTCCGGATGCGCGGCGACTGGTTGGGCCTGGAGTCTCTGGATACCGACTTCTATGCTTGCGATGCCGTCGCGCTTGAGTTCTGCGAGGTTTTGGAGTTGCCGAGAAGTCGGATCGATGCGCTGCAGGAGTCGCATCCGAATCTGAAGCGCGAACTGACTTCAACGCTGTCCCAGGAAATCCGGCGTGACTGGCAATGGATGCTGAGGACGGCGACGCTCGCCGCCGAACAGCGTGTCGCCGCTTTCCTGCTCGACCTTGCGTCTCGCCAGCGTGCTTTAGGATTCAGCGCACGCCGCCTCACGCTGCGGATGACTCGGGCGGAGTTGGGCAGTTTTTTGGCGATCACGCTGGAAACCGTCACCCGGGTGATGTCACGGATGGCCGAGCACGGCGTCATATCGGTGCAGCGTCGCGACGTAGAACTGCTCGACCCGGACGCACTCGGTGCGCTCGCTGGCGGCACGGCGACCTATCACTGATCCGACTCGTAACGCACTCAGAGCATCCCTTGCTACTGATTGCCTCGCAGGCTCGCGACGCGCCTGATTGTTCTGACGCCGGGTTTGCAGTCATGAAGCAGCGTGCCTGGTCCGACCGGCTGCCTATTGACCGTCGTTGACTTGGTTCAAACTTGGGTTCAATTCTTGTCGGATTTGAGCTTTCGCCGAAGCAACATGGCAAGCTGCTCTCGTCGGTACGGCTTCCGCAAGAACTCGAATTGACCGGACGGGACGCCAAGCTGTTGCAACGTCTGATGCTCATAGCCGGACGTCAGCAACACAGGCAGCCGCGGTTTCAGAGTCTCAAGCGCTTGGGCGAGTTCTACGCCGCTCATCCCGCTACCCAGCACGACATCAGAGAGCACCACCGCAATGTCGTCTTGCTCAGCAATCATCTCCAGTGCCTGCTCGGCGGTCGAGGCGGCATTCACCACATAACCAAGCGACCTTAAAAACGTGATCGTGATCGCCCGGACGTCCTGATCGTCTTCCACAACCAGGATTCGCTCAGTGCCGAGCAACGGATCAACTGGCTCACTGACGACGAGGTCGGCTACGGTCTGTCCTTTAGCCGCATCGGGCTGCAGGGGCAGGAGCATCTCAATCCGCGTGCCTTGACCGACTTGACTCTCGACGTGCACATGGCCGCCGCTCTGTCGGACAAAGCCGTAGACCATGCTGAGGCCGAGGCCGTTGCCCTTGCCCGGGCCCTTGGTCGTAAAGAACGGCTCGAAAATGTGCTCGAGTATCTCGGGCTTCATGCCAATGCCTGTGTCGGTCACTGCCAGAGTCAGGAACCGGCCCGGTGCTACCTCAAAATGGCTGGCGTCCTCGGCCTCCAGGTCGAGCATGCGTGCCTTGATCAGAATCTGGCCCCCACGGGGCATCGCGTCGCGTGCATTCAGAGCGAGATTCAGCAGCGCTGATTCGAGTTGCGCGCGATCGGCAAAAAGAGGCGGCAAATCGGCGCTGGCATCGACATTGATCTGGACGGTCTCGCCCAGAGTACGACCGAGCAGGGCCCCCATCTCTCGCAGCATGGCCTCTGTGTCAATCCATTGCGGGCTCAAGTGTTGGCGCCTTGCGAAGGCGAGCAGCTTGGCCGTGAGTTGCGCGGCGCTGTCGACTGCGCGATGCGCCCCGCGTACCATCTCCTGGACGTTCTCCTGATCCGGGCAAGAGATCTCGATCAGCTGCAGATTGCCCGAAACCACCGTCAGGAGATTGTTGAAATCATGGGCGATACCGCCGGTCAGCTGGCCGATCGCATCCAGTCGCTGTGAATGCGCAAGTTGCTCCTCGGTGTGCCGCCGTTGGATCAGCGCTGACAGCAGGTTGGCGACGGAGCCCAAAAAGAAGCGGCTGTCCTGGTCGAAACTGTGTGCTTGCTTGGACAACGCGATCAGCGCCTCCCGCCGGCCATCCCGGTCGGCCAACGGCACAAACAGGGCACTGCGGAATCCGGAATCACGCAACGTGCGCTGTTCGAACTCGACGGTACTGGCGGTGAGATCATCGAGCGTCAATGACTCGCCCGTTGTGATGACATGGCCGAACGGATTGCCAATATCGAGTGACCAATCCAGATTGGAAGTCGGGATATGGTCGAGCCCGCAAGAAGCGCGCATGTGCACGCGATTCCGGTCGGAACGCGATGACGCGATGGCGACCGCATCAATTTGCAGGGCTTCGGCGATGTCGCGCGGCAGTTGGGTCAAGACGGAATCGACGTCGGTCGAATTCACCGCCAGCTCACCGACACGCGCCACCAGGCGATCGTGTCTGGCCCGCAGCAAGGCTTGGCGAACGCGCTGCGATTCCGAGATATCGCGAATCGAAGCGAGATACCGCGGGCCGTCTTCGGTCTCCAATGCGCTCAAAGCAATTTCGACCGGGAACTCGCTGCCATCTTTGCGACGGCCAACCAGTGCCTGGCCACGCGTCCCCATCGGGCGCACGCGCGGACGTTCCATGTAATCCGCCCGATGCAGGCTGTGGCGCCCTCGAACGCTGTCCGGCACCAGCGCGTCGACCGTTTCCCCTACCAAATCTCGATGGCTGTAACCAAACAAGTCGGAGGCATGCGTGTTGGCATGCACGATGACGCCGCGGCGATCAACCAGGATCACGGCATCCGGCACCACCTCAAACAGCTGGTCGAAGAGCGCAGACATCAGCGCTTGGCAACCGAGGCGGTCAGTACGTAGCCGACACTGCGAACCGACTTGATCAACTTGGGCCGAGTCGGATCCGACTCGATCTTCTGCCGCAAGCGGCTGATCTGGACATCGATCGCCCGATCAAATGGTCCGGGTTCCCGGCCGTGCAGCCGAAGCATCAGATGTTCGCGCGAAAGCACGCGGTTCGGGCTCTCCAACAGCGTCAATAGCAGATCGAATTCCCCGGTCGTGAGCTCGACCGTCTTGCCATCAGGAGCCGTCAACTGACGCAAATGTACATCGAGCAGCCAGCCATCAAAGTTCAGCGTCTCGCGCTGGTTCGAGTTGGCATCAACATCGACCGTCGCGGGAGTTCGGTTTGCGCGTCTCAATACACTGCGCACACGGGCGAGTAGTTCGCGCAGATCGAACGGCTTGGCGACATAGTCGTCAGCGCCCACTTCGAGACCGATGATGCGCTCAACCGGGTCGCCACGGCCACTGACGATGATGACCGCACCTTGCCAGCGCTCACGCAGATAGCGCGTCAGACTCAATCCGTCTTCGCCGGGCAAGCCAATGTCCAGCAAGATCAGATCGACCGGCTCGCGATCCAGTACAGCACGAGCACCCGCTGCGGTGCCAACCGTGCTGACACGAAAACCATGAGATACCAGATACTGACGCAGCAGATCGCGAATGCCAGCCTCATCATCAACCACCAGCACATTCGGTGCTGTATCGGCATCGGTAGACCTGGAGTCTGTGTCATCACTCATTTAAAGCGCACCCTCAAGGTTCTGACTGCGGATCAAACCAACGAACCGTTGAAAACTTCTGAATCCATTCAAGTCGGTTTGGACCCAACATTAATCACGAAATGCCTGATGTGCCTGCCATGCAATGTGCTCGGCCTGTCGCTGTTGTGCCAGAAATAATCTGGTCTGACAAGGCATTTAACGCCGCTTACAGTGCGCGAATGGTGCCGTGAATTCGCATTCCAGCATTGACGATGACCAAGGTGTTGAGTAATTCAATATGTTACTCGGATAATCTCGAACTCGTTTCAACAACTGTTACAAATCTCCTTCGCTATGTGATGTCACTGCATTCGGAGCAATCGCGTTCCATTCGAGGCTGCAAATTCGCAGGAACTTTGGTGCGCGTCGGCAATCGCACGCGCATTGCGCGACTGCGGGAGCCTTCCGAGTCAATTGGCGATGAGTCTGATGGGGTATTACGGATGAGCGGCGACAGCGACTTCAGCGCGCAGATTGAACGTTGCGATAGGTTGCAGGCCGGTGCAGATCAAGCGAACAGCGCGCGCACGGTGCAACGGTCATGTCCGCGCCTGGATTGACATTGCATGCATCGTCTGAAGCGGGCGCGCACGCGATGGACCGTCTTGACCGCCAGGACTGAGACATCCAGTGCAGGTTACCGACATCAAGCGTCAATACTGAGCTTGGGCCCCGCGCACTGAATGGAGCGGTCGAAGTCATCGCGGCATTTGCTCCGGCGTTGGCCAGCGCGTTGCATCTCGAATCTGCTCCGCTTCCTGCCAATGCGCCAGCAACAAATCGACTAGCACGGGGTCGAACTTGCGGCCGCGTTCCCGCACGATGTGACCACGGACCTCGGACTCCGACCAGGCTGGCTTGTAGCAGCGCTCACTGCGCAGCGCATCGTAGACATCGACGATCGCAACGATTCTCGCCGATAGCGGAATCTCGGTCCCACGCACGCCCTTGGGATACCCGCTGCCGTCCCAGTTCTCATGGTGGTTGCCGGCGATGTCCGATGCCAATTGATGCAGTGAGTCACGGGGATGCGCGAGCAGCATCCGACCCGCCTCGGCATGTTCGCGCATTTGTAACCACTCCGAATCGGTGAGCCGTTCGGACTTGCAGAGCAGTTCGAGAGGTACGCAGAGCTTTCCGAGGTCATGCAACGGTGCGGCCAACCGATAAGCCTCCGCCCGCTCATCGGAGAAGCCGTAGGCGCGGGCCATAAACTCGGCCAGCAGGCCAACGCGAAGGACATGGCCGGCTAGGCTTCGCGTCCGCGGTTCGGCAAGGCCGGCCACAGCGCTCAGGACATGCGTTTGCAACGCGACAACTTGGGCGCGTTCGCTCGCTGCGGTGAGGGCTTGAATGGCGAGGTCGGCCGCAATGAACGCCAGTTCCACTTCGCGCGGTGTGAGGTTGCTGGCTGCCATCAGAAAGTAGCGGTACGGTCCGTCGTCGCCGAGCCGAATGCATAGCACCACATGGTCCTCCCGGGCGATGTGCGCGCGCATGTAGGAAGCCTGCAATGCGGTGTCGCGAAATCGGATCAGGCTGTCAATTTGTGGCGCAGTGATCGTGTTGGCATCGAGCCTGCCCAGATGCTGGTCGATCCATTCGGTAACGGGCAAGGCCAACTGCGCATCCGTCAACAGCAGACATAGGCTGTCGGGGTCATTGTTCATGAGTCCTGCCAGCTGCGCAGATAAACTCTCGCACAGTTCGGATTCTCGGCGCGGCAGGTTGGGCCAGGCACTGATCGTCGGGGGATTGCTTGCGGGTTGATATGGGGGTGGTTGCATCATGGCTTTCTCGATACGTGCGGCAACGGTCATGGCTCGACGCTCCGGTTGGCGCGGGTGGCGCGATCAATCGCCATTCGGCAGATCGCGTGACGCGCATGCGGGAAGAAACGGTGAATGATCGACCGGTCGCGAGAATGGGGGACGGTCGTGTCTACTAGTTCGGATTCGTAGCGGTGCGTTCGCATAAGTCTCCAAATGCTTAATCTGGAGTGCATCTTGCGATTTTGCGGTTTTCGCAAAGTTGATATAGGTCAATGGAAGCGCTGATAGCGACCAAGAGCCTGGCAGAGTAGGTCGGAAGTACCGGGTTGCGTCGCTTGCGTACGTGCTTTTTCGACCCCTAAGGAGGGAATGGATCGGTCCATCCTGAATTTTCGGATTCGCGATGAGTCCGGCTCGTGTCCCGACTATTTGCGCGGGGATCAAGCGCTGGTGTGCTTCATTCTGGGCGGGTCATCCATGTCATGGCCCGCATCGCCTTTGAATCTGTTCAGAGGCTCCCCAAAACGAAACAGCGCCCAGTTGGGCGCTGTTTCGGTCGGGCGTTAATTGCGATCGGGGTTGGCTACCAATGCCATGCCAGTTGCAGGCCGTAGGTTCGTCCTGGCTGCGTTGCAAGGTCGATCTCGCGCGCGTTTGCGGCCATTCCTCGCACCGACGACCAAGCCCACCAGCGTCGATCGGTCAGGTTGTTGGCAGACGCATCGACGCGCCACTGCGGCGACAGCTGCCAGCTCCAATAAAGATCCACGAGTCCCGTTCCGGGGGACTCAAAGGCGGCGGTGGCGCTTGGTGCGATGTCATCTTGTCGCGCGATCGCTGTGCCAATGAGCTCCACCCGATGATTCAGATTCGCGCTTTGCCACGTCAATCCGAGGCTGAGCTTGGCGGGGTCGATTGTGTTCAGGCGTTGGTCGCGAACACGGTCCTTGCCTTCGGTGACAGCAAGATTTGCAAACGTAGAGAAGCCTTGCCACGGAAGATCGGCGTTGGCCCGGAGTTCCAGCCCACGTATTCGGGCCTTGGCGCGGTTCTGCGATTGGAATACCAACTGGCCTTCAGCATTCCGGCCGAGATTCACGCGGCTTTCGATCAGGTCCCGGTAGTGACTTTCAAAGAACACAAGTTCCGTGCTGCTGTGCTCACCTGACCATCGAGCGCCCAGTTCCAGGCCGCGGCTATGTTCTGGTCGCAAATCGGGGTTTGGCAGCGCCACATAGTTGAACGCGGGGAGATTGAAGCCGAGGTTCAAGTCACTCGCTGGCGGCGCCCGAAAGCCTTCGGCGTACTGGAGAAAGCCCTGCCACTGATCGCTGGCCTGCCAGATCACACCGAGTTTTCCGGTCAGGGCCGAGTCGCTTAAGTCACTGACCCGCTGGTTGGGATTGTCGGCGTGGTAGAGCGCATCTGGATCAGCATTCACCGCAAACCACTCGTAACGCAGTCCGGGTATCACGGTCCACGCATCCGTGATTTGGAGATCGTCCTGTACGAACAGCGCCGCTTCGCGACTGACCGTTTCCGGAAAGTCTCGGAGCGGAAACACTTCCCCTAGGACGACGTTGGTACTCGCGCCCGTCACCAGATTGGTTTCGGCTCCGTCACGAGCCTCGCGGCCGCGGGCCTCGGAGAGGTCGAGGCCGAACGCCACCGCATGACTGGCAAAGCCCTGGTCCCACTGCCGATCGCCGATCAAGTTGAATGCCAGCATGGACTCATCGAATACAAAACGGCGGTCCCGACGATTGCGCTGAGTGCGCGGTGGTTCGGCCGCACGCCATTGCAGGGTACGTTGGTCCACCTTCGACCGCCCAATCGCCAAGCTGGCATCCAAACTATCGAGACCGAAGCGCGCCGCCGGGAGCGCGAGCGCAGCCCGAATCCGGAGGTCCTGCTCTTCATCGTGTGCCAACATGGCTTCGGTACTCGCGTATTGCGAAGGCCCATGGACAAGTGATTGCACGTCGGTGCTGGTATCGGCAGAACGCACGTCGACGCCGACACTCAAATCGCCGATCGGCAGTCCAAATTGTTGCCATTTCAGTAAGCCGGCCTGTTCGGTGGCGGATTGCGGATTCGCCGGCAATCCGCCAGGTCGCGGATTCGTGTCTCGCTCGGCGCGTGTGCGTTGCACGTAGCCGACGACCCATTCGGATTGTTCAAACCGATCGGCCAGAAAGGCGGATTTGGACCAAGATTGATCACGGCTCAATAGGGTACTTCGAGCCCCGATCCCAAGGCCTTGATCTTTTCCGGACAGTATGTCGTCGGCGCCTACTGTATGGAAGTCAACCACGCCAGCGAGCGCAGAACTGCCATGAATCGTCGAAGCGGGGCCACGCAACAATTCGGTGCGTGACAGCAGTTCGGTATCCACCGCGGCACGGCTGGATCTTGAAAAGCTGCCCACACTGAACGCATCGCGAACCGGAACGCCATCGACACGCATCAGCACGCGGTTGCCGTCGAGACCTCGAATCGAGAAGCCTTGAGCGCCGAATCGGGTCGCATCTTCGACGACATGGACGCCCGGTTCGTAGCGAACCAGGTCCGTAAGATTCTGGACCAGATGACCGGCTTGCTCGGACTGCGTGATCACGCTGACGGTACCGGCGACCTCCGAGAGGCGTTGCTCGCGACGATTGCCGACTGCCACCACGGTCTCCAGGCGGGTTGCCTCAGTCGCCTTCGTCACTGCCACGGGCTCGGTGGTTGCAACCGAATCGGCGGAGATGGCCTGCAGTATTAGACAGACGAGCGGCGACAGGGAAGTGGACATGAGTGTCTCCAACGCAAGGAATGGCGCCATGTTCTGGGCGCTGCTCCGGATTTGCCTTGATCGACATCAAGCAATTCGCGGTTTCGCCTGGGGTGCGAGCAATCTGGCGTCCGCTTGATTTGCGTCAGTTTCAATTCGGTCCGCGGCTCGCACACTGGGCCTCAGCAATCAACCGTCCTGAGAGGAGGACATCATGCGTGCACATCGATCTGCACTGCTGTTCATGAGTGTGTTGGCAAGCGCCGCACTGGCCGCCGAATCCGATACTGTTAACGAACGCTTGCCGAAACAAGGCAATCAGGCGGGCGAAGCGGCCTTCTTGGCAAATTGTGCAGCCTGTCACCAACCTGCGGGCACCGGCTTGCCCGGTGCGTTTCCGCCACTGGCTGGCTCTGACTTTCTGGCCAAGAACGATCGCAATTCGGTGCTTTCGTCGATCTTGAAGGGCATCAATGGGAAGCTCATCGTCAACGGCGTCGAATACAACAACGTGATGCCCGCGATGAGTCATCTGAGCGATGCCGATGTTGCGAACATCGTGACCTATGTCTATCAAAGCTGGGGCAATCCGGGCGGCTCGGTCAAAGCCGCTGAGGTCGGCGCCGCCCGTAAGACCCTGTCCGTGTCGACCGATCCGGCACAAGGCGAGCGGCATCCGGGAACCAAGGAAGCCGAAATGAAGTATCAGGCCGGTGCGTCAACCGTGCCGTCTGAGACAGTCGAAATGGTCGTCAATCCTGATGCGCCGGCGATCAGTCGTCCGGAGTTCAATCGCGCGACGCAGATATTTTTTGAGCGTTGCGCCGGCTGTCATGGCGTGCTGCGCAAAGGTGCGACGGGCAAGCCACTGACGCCTGATATCACGCGCGCCAAGGGTACGCAGTATCTGGAAGCGCTGATCAACTACGGTTCGCCTGCGGGGATGCCGAACTGGGGTACCTCGGGTGAGCTCAGCAAGGAAGAGGTCAATATCATGGCCCGGTTCCTGCAACATGATCCGCCAAACCCGCCCGAATTCGGCATGAAGGAGATGCGCGAAAGCTGGAAGGTGCTGGTGCCGGTCGATCAGCGGCCGACCAAGCCTATGCACAACCGTAACATCGAGAACTTCTTCTCGGTGACGCTTCGCGACGCCGGCAAGGTGGCGATCATTGATGGCGACAAGAAGGAAGTCGTTGCCGTACTGCCGACGGGTTACGCAGTCCATATTTCCCGCATGTCCGATTCGGGGCGCTACGTCTACACCATCGGCCGCGACGCCAAGATCGACTTGATCGATCTGTGGATGAGTCCGCCGCAGATCGTGGCCGAAATCAAAGTAGGCCTGGAAGCGCGCTCGGTGGAGACCAGCAAGTACAAGGGCTATGAAGACCGCTATGCGATTGCTGGGAGTTACTGGCCGCCGCAGTACGTGATCATGGACGGCCCGACGCTGGAACCGATGAGGATCGTATCGACCCGTGGCATGACGGTGGACACCCAGGAGTACCACCCGGAGCCACGTGTCGCCGCCATCGTGGCCAGCCACGAGCACCCGGAATTCATTGTCAACGTCAAGGAAACCGGTCGCATCTTGCTCGTCAACTACTCTGACATCGAAAACCTGCAAGTCACAACGCTGAATGCTGCGCGCTTCCTGCACGATGGCGGTTGGGACTCGACGCATCGCTACTTCCTGACGGCCGCCAATCAGTCGAACAAGATTGCTGTGGTCGATTCGAAGGAACGCAAGATGGTCAATCTGGTGGATGCCGACAAGATCCCGCATCCGGGTCGTGGCGCGAACTTTGTGCATCCGAAGTACGGCCCAGTCTGGGTGACCAGTGCACTCGGCAACGAGAAGATCAGTCTGGTCGGAACGGATCCAGTTAATCATCCCGATCAGGCTTGGAAAGTCGTCGAGGTGCTGAACGGGCAGGGCGGCGGTTCGTTGTTCGTCAAGACGCATCCAAAGAGCAAGCATCTGTATGTTGATACGCCGTTGAATCCTGACGTCAAGTTCAGTCAGACGGTTGCCGTGTTCGACACCGAGCACTTGGACCAAGGCTACAAGGTGCTGCCGATCGCCGAGTGGGCAAAGCTCGGGCCTGGCCCGAAACGCGTCGTCCAACCCGAATACAACCAGGCGGGCGATGAAGTGTGGTTTTCGGTGTGGAGCGGCTCGAAGGAAGAAAGCGCTCTGGTTGTTGTGGATGACAAGACGCTGAAGCTGAAGGCCGTGATCAAGGGCCCGGAAATTGTGACACCGACCGGCAAGTTCAATACGTTCAACACGGTTCACGACGTCTACTGAGGCCCCGATCATGATCCGCAAAACGGCTCTCTGTATTGGCCTGACGCTGGCAATTGCCAGCGTCACCGGTCACGCGCAAACGGCGCCGGTCGCGCCTCCCAGCAATCCCTGGGCATTTTCATTTGGCACCTTCAGCCTGGACTCGCGCGTGCGTTACGAGTCGGTCGATGACGGTGGATTCGCCGAGACATCAGACGCACTCACGTGGCGCAATCGACTGGGTTTTCGAACGCGCGCGTGGCACGGTTTCAGCGCGTTCGTCGAGGTCGAAGACGTACGCGCGTTAGGCGATGATTATCCAACTGCTGCGGCGCCCGGCAACACCCAACCACCGATCAGCGATCCCGAAGGCACCGAGTGGAATCAGGCGTTGATCGCTTACGACAGCGGCAGCGGCGTCAAAGTGCAGCTTGGCCGGCAGCGTTTGCTGTTTGACAACCAGCGGTTTTTTGGCAATGTGGGCTGGCGTCAGAACGAGCAGACCTTTGATGCCGCAGTGGTGAACTGGACCTTGCCGAACAAGGGCGTTCTGGATGTCGTTTGGTTGGATGGCGTGCACCGCATCTTTGGGCATTCGCACCCCAACACCCTGCTTCGTGAGTGGGACCTGCAGGCGCCGCTCATTCACTACACCCAGCCGGTATCGAATGGCAGCGTCAGTGCGTATGCCTACTTTGTCGAGAACGAAACCCAGCCGTTGAGTTCCGCGCGGACAGTCGGCGTCCGCTACAGTGGTAAATGCCCCGCGTTTGCCAGTTGGCAATGGAGTGGCACGGCCGAGTATGCGCGTCAGTCAGACTGGGCTGATGCGGTTGATCGCCCCGACCAGGACTATCGCTTGTTGGAGGCCGGGTTGATCAGCGCGAAAGCGCACTCGTTCAAACTGGGTTGGGAGGTGCTGAGTGGTGATGGCCGCTTCGCGTTTCAGACGCCGTTTGCGACGCTGCATGCATTCAATGGCTGGGCAGACCGCTTCTTGACCACGCCCGCGAACGGACTGGATGACCTCTATTTGTCATGGTCCGGGCCCTGCCACAAACTGACCTGCACCGTGGCCTGGCACCGCTTTGAGAGTGATCGCCTCAACTTGGATCTGGGCAAGGAACTCGACGTCAGTGCCAGCTACGCATTTACTCCCAAGCTGTCAGGGATCGCGAAGTACGCCGTATTTCAGGACGCCGACACGCTGGCCGATGTCAGCAAGTTTTGGCTGGGACTCGAATACAAGCGGTGAGGGGCGTTCGTGCCGATTCTCGCAAGCAGTCAGAGCGCTCATCAAACACGCAAGAGATATTTGCCGTGTGTAGCAAACGTGGTTGTGGGTGGTGTCAATCTTGGTCGCAAGTAACCCCCTCGAAAGCCCTCCCCCGCGATCGCGGGGGAGGGAGCGCTCCCTCTCCCACGCGAGTGGGAGAGGGCTGGGGAGAGGGCTACTTGCCACACTGTGCCGTCGTGAAAATCGCGCATCGTCGCTGACAGTTTGATGCGCGAATAAGCGCACCAAAGGGGCGGCTGGACTCCCACGCGAGTGGGAGAGGGCCGGGGAGAGGGCTACTTGCCATACTGCGACGTCGCAAGAATCGCGCATCGTCGCTGATCGTTTGATGCTCGAATAGGCGCACCAAAGGGGCGGCTGGACTCCCACGCGAGTGGGCGCGGGTCGGGGCGGGTAACTTGCGACACGGTGCCGTTGTGAGAACCCCGCTTTCTCACGCATAGTTTGCTGCGCGCTTAGCCCGCTAGAGGGACGATCGGTCCGCTCAGCAATCGCGGATGACTGTTTGCCGACCCTGTCAACCGTCAAATGGCACCGTTCGCGAGGCCGCACCGATATCTCAGCGCCTGTTAGACTCCCGGGCTGATTCCACCGGGGAGCGGTTCATGCGTGTGCTTCGCAGTTCATTGGTTTTGATCGGTCTTGGGACGGTGCTTGGCGGCTGTGTGAATCAGTCCGCGACACAGGCAAGCCTGCCTTGGTGGCAGATGCCGGCGGCACAACTGAAGAAGACGCCTGGTCCGGGCGATCTACGTGCGGTGCAGATGAGTTATCCGACCGGGCGCTTTGACCCTGCGTGGTTGGTCAGCGCAGCAGAAGAAGTCAATCGGGTGCCAAAGGGCGTTCCGGCTGGCGTAAACCGGTTGCGAACGCCAATCGGACCGTTGGCGCTGAATCCGAGTGCATTCACGGCGGTGGGCCCGATGCCGCTGAATCCTGGGAACAGTGCTGCGGCCGGGCGCACGAACGATATTTTGGTCGATCCGAGCGATACCACGATTGCCTACATCGCATCCGACGGCGGCGGCGTTTGGAAGACGACGAATTGCTGTTCAGCGGCAACGACCTGGACGGTCAAGACCGATTTCCCGGAACTCGCCAGCTCGGCGATTGGCGATCTCGCCATGGATCCGAACGATCCGAACGTGATTTATGCGGGTACCGGTGACCTGCGCTACGGCTCTTTTTCGTTTGGTTCGGCCGGGGTGCTGCGAAGCGCCGACAAGGGCGAAACGTGGACCGTGCTCGGGCTCTCCGTGTTCGGCCCCGCGCTAACGCCTCTGGTGGGCAATTTCCCGCAGTATCAGTCGATCGGCAAGGTTGCGGTGGACCCGAACAACAGCGCGAATCTGATTGTCGGCACCAAGACCGGGCTGTTCGTCTCCAATGATACCGGCGCGACCTGGGCGGGTCCTTGTTACACGAACACCTTCTCAACGCAAAGACAGGACGTGACCGGCCTGCTCGCGATTGACGCAGGCACAACGACCGAGTTGGTGGTTGCCATTGGGACGCGCGGTTCGCCGACTCCCGTGCAGCCCGATCTGGATCGCAATGGGGCCAATGGCGTCTACCGGGCGACGTTGCCGGCAACCGGTTGCCCCGTCATCGGCGACTGGACCCTGCGCAACAACAACTGGCCGGCTGGCACGGGTAATGGCACGACTGCAGGCAGTGCCGTGGGACGCGTCGAGTTGGCCGTGGCGCCGACCAATAATCAGGTGATCTACGCCCTGGTGTCCGATACCAATCTGAATAATGGGGTTCTCGGCGTGTGGAAGTCGACGGACCGCGCCACGACTTGGGCGGCGATTGGCAGTGCATCGGCGTTTGGCGGCTGCGATACCGAAGGCACGCAGATGTGGTACGACTCAGGCTTGACCGTTGATCCGAACAACGAGAACACCGTCTATGCGAGTGCGGTCGACGCATTCAAATCGACGAATGGTGGTGCCGCGTTCAATAACCTGACTTGTGGCTATGTGGGTGGCAACGTCCACGTCGATCATCACTCCCGTGCGTTCGTCGGGACTGATTCGGCTCGACTGCTGCTCGGTAGCGATGGTGGCGTGTGGTATTCGAGCAATGCCACGGCCGGTAGCCCGACCTTCATCCCCATCAACAACACGCTCAACACGATCGAGTTCTACTCGGGCGACATTACGGCGAATTTTGCCAATGCGACCAGCCCCGGTATCAGTGGTGGTGCGCAGGACAACGGCTCGAACACGGCGATTTTGAGTCAGCCAATTTCGGCGACGTCCTGGACCACTCGGCTTGGTGGAGATGGCATCTTCACGCGCATCGATCCGATTGTGCGTACCGGTGGCGGGCAACGCTGGTACTACTCCAGTCAGAACGGCAATATGGTCGTTGCCGTCAATGGTCCTTCCGGTACCTCGTCCGCATCGCCAGCCTGGTCGGGCGATACAAAGAGCTTTGTCGCGCCGTTCGAAATTTATCGCTATGGCGCACTGGATGTGGCGGGAAGCGGCTGCACGACGGCCAACGGTTGTACGCGCCTCATCGCAGGCTCGACGCGCGTCTGGGAAACCATCACCGGTGGTCAGGGCTCGGCGCAGTGGTACGTGAATTCCCCAACGTTGACCAAGAACCCGAGTCCGCTGGGCGCTCGCGGCTTTATCAATCAGCTGACCCATGCCGTACATGATCCGAGCTTTGCAGCGGTTGCAACGAACGACGGCAATGTGCAATGGGGCCGTGGCCTGGGTGTTGGCACTGCGAATACCGCAACGTGGGTGAACCTGACCGACAACAACGCCTTCCTGCCCAATCGCCCGATCATGGACGTCACGTTCCATCCGAGCAATTCCCTGATCGTTTATGCGTCCGTGGGTGGGTTCGACCAGAATACGCCGACGACACCGGGGCATGTCTTTCAGGCCACCTGCACGGCCAACTGCGCCAGCTTTGTGTGGGCCGACAAGACCGGCAACTTGCCGAACATCCCAGTCAACACGATTCTCGCGAATCCGAACTTGCCCAATCAGGTCTTTGTGGGCACCGACTGGGGGCTCTACTTCACCGACGACATCACTGCCGCAACACCCACGTGGCAGCGCCATGAAGGCTTGCCGCACGTGATGGTTTGGGACATGTCGATCGACCGCGGCTTCACCACGCTGGCGGTATTCACGCGTTCACGTGGCGCTTGGGTGTGGCCGCTGCCAGCACCGCCTGGTGATGGTCTGTTCGTCGATAGCTTCGAGTAAGGATGGCGGGCATCTTCGCGGGCCAGGCGGTCTGCGGTGATGGGAATTCGACCGCAAATCGGGGATCATGGGCGCCATGGCCCGGATCCCCGAACAATTCATCGATGAACTGCTGGCGCGCACCGACATTGTCGATGTCGTGGAGTCGCGCGTGCCGCTGCAGCGCGCCGGGCGCGAGTTTCGTGCGCGCTGCCCGTTTCATGATGAGCGCACGCCGTCGTTCTGGGTGAGCCCGACGAAGCAGTTCTACCATTGCTTCGGTTGCGGCGTGCACGGTTCGGCGATCAAGTTTTTGATGGAGTACGACCGCGTCGAGTTTATCGATGCGGTGGAAGATCTGGCTGGGCGCGTTGGTCTGAAGGTCCCATACGAGCAGCGGCCAGGGCGCACGCCAGAGCGGGACTTTGGCGATCTGTACGAGGTGCTGGACGCCGCCGCTCGCTTCTTTCAGCAGCAGTTGCCAAAGAGCGACAAGGCCAAGGCTTACCTCGACAAGCGCCGGATTGATCCCGCCATGGTGGAGCGCTTTCAGATCGGCTACGCACCGGACTCCTGGGACGCGCTGAAGCAAGCGTTGGGCGCGCGTGCGGGCGGTGGCAAGTTGCTGGATCAAGCCGGCCTGTCGTCGAGCAACGACCAAGGGCGGAGCTACGACAAGTTCCGGGATCGGCTGATGTTTCCGATTCAAGACCGACGTAGTCGGGTGATTGCGTTTGGTGGTCGCGTATTGGATCCGGAAGCAAGTCCGAAGTACTTGAACTCACCCGAGACCGCGTTGTTCCAGAAAGGACGCGAGCTCTATGCGCTGAACCAGGTGCGGCTCGCGCACAGCAAGATCTCGCGCCTGATTGTGGTCGAGGGCTACGTTGATGTGATCGCGTTGTTTCAGTTTGGGATCACGCAGGCGGTGGCCACCCTCGGAACGGCGACCACGCGCGATCATGCTGAGCTCTTGTTCCGCAATGCCGCCGATGTCTACTTCTGTTTTGACGGCGATCGCGCGGGTCGAAGCGCCGCCTGGCGCGCGGTTGAGAACGTGCTGCCGCGCATGCGTGATGGTCGGCAGGCACACTTTCTGTTTCTGCCGGATGGTGAAGACCCAGACACGTTGATCCGCAAGGAAGGCGCGCATGGTTTTGAGGAGCGCCTCAAGTCGGCTGCGCCGTTGTCTGAGTTCTTTTTTGCACATCAAGAAGTGGAAACGGATCTCGGTACCGCTGACGGTCGCGCGCGTCTCGCCGAGAAGTGCAAGTCAATGATTGCGGGCATTCCGGAGGGGGCGTTCCGCGACCGGATGCAGGAAATGCTCATCGAAAAGAGCACGATCCGATGGAACTTGCCGAGCAGTCTGGGTGGTGTTCGCGAAAAGGCCGAGTCCATGCTGGACGACCGCGTCGCTGCGATGCGAGCCACCGCGAATCCGCAGGCTGCGGCGCCGGTCGTGCGCAAGCAGTCCGACCGCCATCCCGTGCGGCTGAGTGTAATCCGCTCGGCCATTGCGCTCCTGTTACAGAAGCCGCAACTCGCGTTGGCGATCGAGCCGCCGTATCTGTTTTCTGAGCTGAGACAACCCGGCGTGCGCTTGTTCGTGGAAATGCTGAGTATCGTCCGCGCCCGTCCCGAGATTACCAGTGCCCTGTTGCTCGAAACGCTGTCCGAACGGGAAGAGGGCGAAGCGCTGCGCAAGTTGGCGTTGATGGACTTTCCGGCGGCACCTGAACATTGGCAGGCCGAATTCAACGATGCCCTCTCGAGCCTCGATCGCCAAACGCGACAACAGCGCTTGGCGGATCTCACTAAACGGCAGTCTGAAGTTGGTTGGGTCGGCATGAGCGATGTTGAGAAAATAGAACTCCGCGAACTGCACCGACTGCTTGGGCGGTTGAATGGCTGACCGAGTGCATCCGCACTTTCTCAAGTGGTCGAGACAGATCATTCAAAGATTCCGAGGGCATTGCCGAACGAGAACCGCAAGGCGGTTTCTGGCCTGAAGGCCTTGCGACAACGCGCGGCAGTTTTGTAGCAGCGACTTCAGCCGCGAACAGAGCTTTCCGCAGGCTTGGTTCGGGCCTGAAGGCCCTCCTACAAGTGGTCGGCAATCAAGCGGTCGGCAATCTTGCGGCGAGATGGGTCTGGAGCGAGGGTTTTTGTGGGAGCGGCTTCAGCCGCGAACAGGGCTTTCCGCAAGCTTGGTTCGGGCCTGAAGGCCTTCCTACAAGCGGTCGGCAATCTTGCGGCGAGATGGGTCTGGAGCGAGGGTTTTTGTGGGAGCGGCTTCAGCCGCGAACGGGGCTTTCCGCTTCAGCCGCGAACAGGGCTTTCCGCAAGCTTGGTTCGGGCCTGAAGGCCCTCCTACAAGCGGTCGGCAATCTTGCGGCGAGATGGGTCTGGAGCGGCCGTTTTTGTAGGAGCGGCTTCGGCCGCGAACAGGGCTTCCCGCGAGCTTGGTTCGGGCCTGAAGGCCCTCCTACAAGTGGTCGGCAATCAAGCGGTCGGCAATCTTGCGGCGAGATGGGTCTGGAGCGAGGGTTTTTGTGGGAGCGGCTTCAGCCGCGAACAGAGCTTCCCGCAAGCTTGGTTCGGGCCTGAAGGCCCTCCTACAAGTGGTCGGCAATCAAGTGGTCGGCAATCAAGTGGTCGGCAATCTTGCGGCGAGATGGGTCTGGAGCGGCCGTTCTTGTAGGAGCGGCTTCAGCCGCGAATCAATCTCGCCAAGAGATGATCGATCGGTGCGATCGTGCCAAGGTCTCTTAGTTCGCTGCGGACAATGCCAAGCTGCGAAATCTTTTGCACGAAAGAACCTGGCCGAGGCGCAAACGCTCGGAGTTTTGACGCAGTGAAATGCATCCTCTTGAAGGCAGGCGCTGCCAACCATGGAAGCGCCTGCCTGATGTCACTGATCACTCAAACGCGTATCGGAACATCAACTGATACACCCGACCAGCAGTCTCCGTTTCCAATTCGTACTCGTCGTAGTCGCGGTCGATCTGATCTGCGATCGTGTTGAACTTGTCGAAGATCTCGTCTTTCGACGCATTCAACAGATTGGAGCCGGTCAAACGAACGGTCCATTGCTTGCCGATGCGCTTTTCGATGAACGCCTCCAGATCGCCGTCGTACGAGGTTTTCACTTCTTCCGACACCAGACGGCTGAACGCATCGCCTTGCTTGCGATAGCTCAGACCGAACGACGCCGCCGGGCCTGGCAGCTCCTGGATGAAGCCGACGTTGTAGACGTAGTTCGATTGGCTGTTGAAACGACGCTCACCGATGAAGTCGTTTATCTTGCTATCCAACCACGAATAGTTGAAGAACACGCCCGTCTCGTCCAGGCCGAACGCGGAAAGCGGCGTCGAGAGGTCCAGTTCCGCACCCCACACTTCGCCGTCGCCGGTGTTGCGCGGCTGCAGCACAAAGCTGCCTGGGCCATCATCTCCTTCGACGCCTGTGTTGGCGATCTCAATCAGGTCCTTGATATCGCGATAGAAGAAGTTGATGCCGACCACACCATACTTGCCGAGACGGTTCTCGAAACCAAGATCCAGACCCCACGCGGTTTCCGGATCGAGGTCCGGATTGCCGAGCAAATCGTTGTCACCGAGTTCGCCAACGATCAGCGCAGGCGATATCTGATCGAACCCCGGGCGGCGCTGCGTCCGCGCCACGGAGGCGGTCAAACGCTGTGTCTCGTTCAGGTTGTAGCGCAGGTGTGCGGAAGGCAACAGCACGCCGTATTGCTTGTCCGCAGATTGTTGGCCAGCTTCGGCCGTTGCGTCGTCAATTTCGGTGTCGGTGTGCTGATAGCGAAGTCCGACTTCCCACTCCAACGAATCGGCTTCGCCGTCCAAGCGCACGAACGGCTCCAAGCGGCGCTCGTTGATCTCGTTGTCACCGCCAGCGACTGGCAGGAACGGACCGTAGGCGCCCGGAATGGTGGGGCGAGCGCCGGGGGCATTGGGAATCGTGATGCGGTTCCGGTCGGTCGTGATCAGTGTATCGCGCTGCTTCTCCGTCACATCCAGGCCAAACTTCAGTTCACCGCTGCCGACATGGCGCTCATGGCGCAGCTCAGCGTTCAACTCACGATCGTCGATGTCGGTAAAGATCTGGTCGCCCGTAAAGCGATCGTCCTCCGGGAACGGGTTGCTGTCGCGCAGGTATTCGTATTCTTCCTCGAATTCGAACTGGTCGTCGGTCAATCCGGCATAGTTGACGCGAATCCGAGTCTCACCATCAGCCATCGGGAACTCGTACTCCGCGCCCACGAACCAGTTGTCAGTTTGAATGTCGAGGTCATTATCGTTGACCACACTGAGGTTCGCGTTGGTCTCGATGCCTTCCACGTACTCAAGCGAGTCCTCATCCTGCAGACGGTCGGTGCGCACAAAGAAGGCGGACAGGGCGAGATTGCCGTCGCCAACCGCGCGGCTGTAATCGGCATTGAACGAGTAGTCCTCGCCGCTCCGAACGTCGGTCTGCACTTCGGTATTGTCGAGTTCGCCATTTGGCTCAGCAAATCGTTGGCTGAACTTCTCCTTCGGGTTCCGACGGCCTTGGGCGTTCGCGCCGAGCAGCAGGTTGCCGCCGGCTGCTTCACCACCCCACACAACACTCAGGCTGGGTTCGATCTCGTCGTCATTGAAATGCAAGCCGCCCGCGCGGATGTAGCCGCCGTCCAACGAATAGCCATCGCGCAGCACAATGTTCAGCGAGCCGGCAATCGCATCGCCACTGCGGTCAGCACTCGACGAGCGGACAATCTCGATGCGCTCCACGAGCTCAGCGGGGATGCGGTCGACGAAGAAGCTGCGGTCGAACCCGGCGCCCGGAACGCGCTTGCCGTTGATCAGAATTTGGGTATACCCCGAGTCAAGGCCGCGCAAGCGCACACCGTCGTATTCGAGCACATCGGACAGAAACGCGACGCTCGGGACGCGCTTCAGCATGTCGCCAACGGTCAAGGGCTCGAAGCGCTGAAAGTACGCGAGGTCGTAGACCAATGTGGCCGGTTCTTCGGTGCGGTCGCGATACGTGATTTCGCCCGTCACCACCACCGGCGCCAGCTTTTCGGCTTGGTCGGCATCGGCATTCCCCGAACCTGCAGACATTGCCGCTCCGGTGGATTGGGCCGACACCAGGCCATTGGCAATAATGAGGCTCAGGGCGAGCGCAAGCGGTTTGCTCTTCATGAAGGGCTCCAAAGGGGAAGCTCGGGATTGCAGCCGTTTCAGATGACGCTCTCATGAAGGTCTGGCGGCAGCTTGGTGACAGGCGGCGATCGCCCGAGGTGGCGACCTGCAAGCTGTCACGTCGATGTCATCGGGTGCGGGTAGCGTCGCCGGTTTTCGACTGGAGATCCCATGCGTTCAGCCTTGTTGTGCTTTGCCTTAGCGTCCGCCGTTGTGCCGACGCTTGCCTTCGCGAAAGCACCTGCCGCCAGCGCCATGTTTCTGCACCCAGATGGCATGGGCGCGAATACGTGGAACGTGCTTCGTATGAAAGAGGTTGGGCCCGATGGCCGCCTCGCTTGGGATGCACTGCCGGCTTTGGCCATCTATGTTGGCCCAGTGGATGACTCCGTCAATGCCTCATCCAATGCTGGTGCGACGACACACGCTTACGGCGTGCGGACCCATCTGGAGAGCTTCGGTTTGGATCGCGCTGGTGACGTTCCAAAGAACGCTGAAGGGCAGCGTCTGTCCATCGCGCGCCAAGCCATGCAGGCAGGTCGGAAACTCGTGTTGATCAACTCGTCCAGCATTACCGAGCCTGGCACCGCTGCGTTTCTCGCGAGCATCAAAGATCGCGACGATGAGGCGGGCATCGCCGCGCAGCTACTCGCTGCCGGTCCCGACATCATGCTGGGTGGTGGTGAACAGTTCTTTCTGCCGGCGGGCAAGCAAGGTCGCCACGGTGCAGGACTGCGGCAGGATGGTCGCGATCTGGTGAAGGAGGCCGAGGCAGCCGGCTATGTGGTCGTGTTCACCCGTGAGGAGCTGGCAGCATTGCCGCGGGATGCCAAAAAGGTGCTGGGTTTGTTCGCCGCTGAAGCGACGTTCAACGAACTGAGTGAGGCCAAGATGCGGAAGCAGAAGCTCACACCCTTCCAGCCGCAGGCACCGCGCTTCGATGACATGCTGGCATTTGCACTTGATCGCGTGCGCGACGCGGAGCAAGGCTATCTGATCGTCGGCAACGAGGAGGGTACCGACAATCTCTCCGGCGAAAACAACGTGCCCGCAACACTTGAGGCGGCTGCTGGCGCTGATCGCGCCATTCGCCTCGCGCTGAACGAACACGCCAAAAACCCAGCCTTGACGGTAGTGGTGTGTTCCGACTCCGACAATGGTGGCATGAACGCAACGAGCGATGATCTGGATGAGCTGCCGCGGCCGCTACCGAAGCGCTCTGAGAACGGTTCGTTGTTGAGTAGTGATCAGGGGCAACCCTACCTCAGTGCGGCCGATGCCCGAGGCAAGCGGATTCCGTTCTATGTGGTCTGGGCTTCGAACAGTGACATGGCGGGTGGCACGGTAGCGCGCGGAATTGGTCCGGGTGCTAGCGTGATTCACGGGACGATTGATTCAACGACGATCTACCAGGCCTTGCGCCTGGGCTTGTTCCCGCAACCGTGAGCCACACGCACATGCAGGCTGTCGCGCAGACAGCCTGCATGCCTCAGCAACAGCCGTCCTTACTGTCGGCTGATGACGAACTTGCCAAACGCCACACCGACATCCCAGCCCTTGCCCGTGCCGGCAATGGCGAGGTTCACATCGCCCTTGGTCATGACCGCAGCATTGCTCGACTTCGCCGCACCTGCGTGCGCGCCGCCTTCGACATAGGTGCCAAAGATCTCGTTAATGTTGGTGATGCCCGAGAACTCGCCTTTGCCGTTGTTGATGGTGCTCTTGCCAAACGTGATGCCGCCGCCTTTGGTCTTGATCTTGACCTTGGCACTCTGGCCGTTCGTACACGTGACCGTGCCCGTACCACTCGCAGTCTTGTAGAAGGCCGACCAGCCCTTGAGCGTGAAATGCATGTTGCAGTCTGCTTCGGCGCGCACGGCAGTGGTGACGATCAACGACAGCAGCAAAACGGCTGCTTGGCTTGCTAACTTGTTCATGGCTTTCTCCTGTTGTTGCTTAAGGATTCGGCGGTCTCTGGCCGTATCGGTGCGTAGTTCTGCAACGTCCCGGCAGTTGTTCGACCGGCCGGACATAGGTGCGGTTCCCGCCAATTGAGCGGATGCTGAATACACATTCAGCAACCCAGATCCATTGGCGTATTCATCCCTGACAGTCTGCCACGAAACAGGTGATGGGCGTGTGTCGTCGGCCACATTCTGGCGCAGGCGTACCCTCCGCGCCTGTCACGTCTTCTCTAAGATTGAACGCTGCCGCTACTCCGAGTTCAAAGGTCGCCCAAACGCGTCGATCATGGTCCCGGAACAGTTGGTCGGCAGTATGCTTGCGAAAATTGCCGCCAGCACGTCGGGGGCATCGACCATGAGGTGATCAAGAGCTATGTCGCAGCCGTTGCTGGAAGCACAGGGAATCAGAAAATCCTATGATGGCAAGCCCGTTCTGGATGGCTTGGACCTTTGCATCATGCCGGGAGCACTAGTCGGGCTGATCGGCCGAAATGGCGCTGGCAAATCGACACTTCTGAACCTCGCTGCTGGATTGCTGGTACCTGATGCCGGCAGCATTCGACTTCAGGGCATGCCGCCGTCGGAAGCGACCGATGCGGTGCTCGCTGAACTGGCGTATGTTGGCCAGAACAAGTTCACGCTGAGCGACCTGAGCGCACAGCACTACCTGGACTTTGTCGGCAGCTACTATCCGAACTATCGACCGGACGTGGCCCAATCGATGTTGAAGCGATTCGAGGTTCCCGGCAATCGGGCGATGCTTAGTCTATCGCCTGGCGTGCGGCAACGGATCGAAATTGTCCGGGCTTTGTCCGTCCAGCCGAAGTTGATGTTGCTGGACGAGCCACTGTCTTCGGTCGACCCCGTCGGACGTCGCCAGATCATCTCCGAAGTGCTCAGCTTTGCGCAGTCGCACGGTGCGGCGGTGCTCCTGACCACGCATCTGCTCAACGACATCGAACGTGCGTCGGCCGAGGTGGCTGTGTTGCATCGCGGCCGGATCATCGCTCGCGATCCGGTTCGTGAATTGAAGGCCCGGTTCATCAGGCTCGAGAGCAGCGCGGCGGAGCGGCCACCGTTCCTCGTGCATGCGCAGTTTGTTCACCCAACGCCAGAAGGCGGCTGGGTTGCATTGCTGCGCAGAAAGGATCTACCGCTCAACTTGCCAGAGTCCATCCGACCGTTAGAGCCGGTGCTAGAAGAGCTGTTTTTGGACACGTTGCCGTGAGCAGCACAGGCTTGGGATCCGTTCCATTCAGAGCGCGCTGGCAGAGCGCCAAGTGCTTGTTGCGAGCCCGCTACTGGGTGCACATTCTGGTCGTTCTGGCGTACCTGACAAACGTATCCCTGTTTCTGATGGGGGTCGGCCGCAACGGGTCATCTGGTGCAGCGGCCTTTGTACTGATGGGGCCGGCCGCAGCGATCATCATCGCCGTCATGCGCGGGCGTCTCTTTGCGGTCGCGCCCATCATCCAAGCGTTGCGCCTGCCGAATGCAGCGACCTTGTTGCCCCGAACCGCGGTCGCACTGGCGGTGCTTGCTTTGGCGCCGCCGATATTTTGTTCCTGGTACTTTGGCATCAATGGGCTACTGCTGGTGGCGTTGGCGCTGGCGACCATTGCACTCGGTCTCAACTTCGTTCTCGTGTTCGTCGTGAGTCTCTTAGTTCGTGCGCTGATCTGGCTGCTCGAATATCTGGTTCCGGATCTCGGATCGCGGTTGTTCGATGGCCTGGCCGTGACAGGCAATGTCGGTCTTCTGGCAATAGCGATCCTGCTGATTGCCTACGCTTGGCGGCGCGACAGCAAGCAATGGCGGCAGTTGCTCCGACCCGAGCCCTCGGTCTTTCAGATTGCCCATCTGGATCTTGGGTCTGGCGTGGTCCAGGATATCGCGCCCGAAGCGCTCGCGGCAGACACCGCGGACCAGGCAGTCGCGTACAACAGAGCTGCCAACCGACGCGACGAGTTCGATGACGAACAGGACGTCGAACAGGACGTCGATTTGGACGCCGAATCGAAGGACAAAGGGATCGACGACTCTGAGTTGACTGACGACGCCCCGGACATTCATGCCAGTCTGGCTGCCGAGGCACTGGCCCGGGTGACCCAATCAACAAGCCCTGGGCATGCGTTGTTGACGCTGACGCTGGGCCAGGCGCCCGGTTGGCCGACAAAGTCGATCCTGTTGGTGGCCGTCGGCGCCGCGCTCGTACAGTTCATTGTTGGTTACCAAAAGGGCGCAGCCTATCTGCCGCCCGCTGCGATCGTGTTGATCGTGCTCTACACGATGATCCCGATGGCGCATGCGTATCGGTTGATCAACCGGCTGGTCGGCGGCCATCCCCGACGCGTACTGGACTTCAGTGGCAATGCAGGCGCATCGCGACATCGGTCGCTCTGGTGGGTCGATCAGGCTGCCTCAAGCGATACGCTGATCCTGCTGCCCGGATTTCCGCGCGGTGCTGAACTTCGTAGTGCCCTGATGCGGCAAACGCTGGCCTGGTCGCTACATTCAACGGTGCTGATGGCCGCGGCATTGCTAGCGGTGCTGCTGGTAGCGATGTATCAGATCGGAATCGACGATCCGGTCCTGCTCATGCACCCGCGGACTTGGCTGGTGCTGTTGGTCTTGGTCGGGGTCGCGAATCTGGCCAGCGTCTGTATGGTGCTGGTCTGGTTTGCGCATCGCTGGTTGGAACGAACGCTCGTTGTCGGCGCGCTCGTCCTGACCGTTGGGCTCGCGACCTTGCCGATTGGGGTGCTGACCGGTGTCAACTGGATTTCGGGCTGGTTGTTGCCACCACTGTTGGCGGGCATCTGGCTGCTGTACTTGCTGCCATCCCGGACGCAGCGTTTGCTGCCCAGGGGCCGTTAGCGTGATCCCCGCCTGCCGGGCCTTGTTCGACCGGTCCGGCCCGGCGGTCACCTCCGACCCATGCACGAATTGCCAGAAATAGCCCCAAGCCGCGATAATGGTGGATTCCTGCTTGTCTGGTGCCGATCATGCTTGATGCTGTCCTCTTTCGTGGCCGATTGGCCGAAACCGCTGCCGTGCTGAAGGAAAAACGCGGCTTTGATCTGGATGTGGCCGCGTTTGAGGCGCTGGAGTCCGAGCGCAAACAGGTGCAGGCACGCACGCAAGAACTGCAGAACTTGCGCAATACGCGCTCCAAGGCGATTGGCGCGGCGAAGGGCAAGGGCGAGGACGTGTCGGCGTTGATGGCCGAAGTGGCTGGTATTGGCGATGAGCTCAAAGCGGGCGAGGCCAAACTCGAAGACTTGCTGAAGCGCTGGAACGATCTCGCGGCCCGTGTTCCGAACATCCCGCATGACTCGGTGCCGCTTGGTGGCAACGAGCACGCGAATGTCGAGCAGCATCGCTGGGGTACGCCGCGGTCGTTCGATTTTCCGGTCAAGGATCATGTGGATCTGGGCGCGCGCAACGGCTGGCTCGATGGCGAGTCTGCGGCGAAGCTCTCGGGTGCGCGCTTTACGGTGTTGCGTGGCGATCTGGCGCGGCTGCATCGCGCGCTCGCGCAATTCATGCTCGAACTGCACACGTCGGAGCACGGTTACCTCGAAGTCAACGTGCCATTGCTGGTCAATGCCAACGCGATGTACGGCACGGGTCAGCTGCCGAAGTTTGAGGAAGACTTGTTCGTAACCGAGACCGGTGAGCTGCGTCGCTACCTGATTCCCACGTCGGAAGTGTCGCTGACCAACTTGGTCAACGACGTAATCGTCGACGACGCACAGCTGCCAATGCGGATGACCGCCCACTCGATGTGCTTCCGTGCCGAGGCTGGTAGCTACGGTCGTGATGTCCGCGGCATGATTCGTCAGCATCAGTTCGAGAAGGTCGAACTGGTGTCGATTGCGCGCCCGGAAGAAAGCCATGCCGAACATGAGCGCATGACGCGCGCGGCTGAGGTCGTGCTGGAGAAGCTCGGCCTGCCGTATCGGCGCATGTTGCTCTGCTCGGGCGACATGGGCTTTTCGGCGATCAAGACTTTTGATCTTGAAGTCTGGCTCCCATCGCAGAACACGTTCCGCGAGATCTCCTCGTGCTCGAACTGCGATGCGTTCCAGGCCCGGCGCATGCAAGCGCGCTGGCGCAATCCGGCCACCGGCAAGAACGAGCCGGTGCACACGCTGAATGGCTCCGGTGTGGCGGTGGGCCGTGCGCTGATCGCCGTGATGGAGAACTATCAGAATGCCGATGGTTCGATCACGATTCCCGAGGTGCTGCGGCCGTATTTTGGCGGCCGCGATCGGATCGCTTGAGGCATCGCTTCCGGCGTTCGCAGCGTCGAACCCTCTATCAAGGTGAGCCATGAGCCTGTCGATTGCTGTGCTGACGATCTCCGATACCCGAGGGCTGGCTGAAGATCGCTCGGGTGATCTGTTGGTGGCGAAACTGACCGAAGCGGGGCATCGCCTGGCTGATCGCGAGTTGCTGCCGGATGACCGATTTCTGCTGCGCGCGAAGGTGTCGAACTGGCTGATCGATCCGTCGGTTGATGTGATCCTGACGACGGGCGGCACCGGGTTCACCGGTCGCGATACCACGCCTGAAGCGCTGCTGCCGTTGTTCGACAAGGTCATTGAGGGCTTCGGTGAGTTGTTTCGGCAACTCAGTTTTGCCGAGATTGGTGCATCGACGATTCAGTCACGGGCGGTCGCCGGCATCGCGAACGGTCGCATTGTGTTCTGCTTGCCGGGATCGAGTGGTGCCTGCCGCTTGGCCTTCGATCAGATCATCCGGCCACAGCTCGATGCGACCACTAAGCCGTGTAATCTGGCCGTGCTGCGTGAGCGGTTCCTGGAGCGTTGAGCCATGAGCACCTTGCGTGATGGCCAAGCGCCCGTCGATTCGTGGTATCGGCAGACGGCGATGCCGTTTCCCCGGCAAGCGCATCTGCAAGGCAAGGAGCGCGTTGATGTCGCGATTCTCGGTGCGGGCCTGACCGGACTCTCGGCGGCGATTGAACTCGCGAAAGCGGGCCGCAAAGTGGCAATCATCGAGGCACGCGAAGTTGGTTGGGGTGCATCCGGCCGCAGTGGTGGGCAGGCCATTTTCGGGTTCGGTTGCGATCAGCACAAGATCACCGCGCAGCTGGGGCTCGCCGATTCCAAGAAACTGTTTGCCTGGTCGCTGGAAGGTATGCAGCTCTTGAAGTCGCGAATTCGCGACTATCAAATCGATTGCGATTGGCACGATGGTCACGCGCATGTGCCGATCAAACCGCGCCAAGTGGATGAGCTGAAGCATTGGCAGGACGATCTGGCGCGCAATTTCGATTACGCGTTGCCGTGGTGGGATCGCGACCAATTGCGCGCCGTATTGGCGACGGATCGCTATCTCGGCGCACTGTACGACCCGAACTCTGGGCATCTGCATCCGCTGAATTTCACGCTCGGGCTTGCGACAGCCGCACTGGCGTTAGGTGTGAAGATCTATGAGCACAGCGAGGTCATCAGCCTGAATCGACAGGCGCCGCTTTGCCTGAAGACAGCGGCAGGTGAAGTGGAAGCCGAGTCGGTGATCCTCGCCGGAAATGCTTACGTGTATGGCTTGGCACCCGAACTCGACGCCCGCATCATGCCGGTCGGCACTTATATTGGTGCGACCGAGCCGCTGCGTGCAGACCGTGCCCAGTCGCTGATCCAGAACGGCATGGCCGTCGCGGACATCAACTGGGCTTTGGACTACTTCCGTCTCACCAGCGATCACCGTTTGTTGTTTGGTGGCCGCGCCAGCTACTCCACGCTGAAGCCGTTGAACTTGGCCGGCGTCATGGCCGCAAGAATGAAGCGCGTGTTCCCGCAGCTTGCCGATGTGCGTTTCGACAAGGTCTGGGGCGGTTATGTGGATATTTCGCTGAGTCGTGCGCCGCATTGGGGACGCCTCACACCGAACATCTATTTCGCGCAAGGTTTTTCTGGTCACGGCATTGCCGCCACGGGGCTTGCGGGCAGGTTGATCAGCGAAGCGATCCTGATGCAATCGAACCGGCTCGATGTGTTCGAGAAGTTGAAGCATCGGCCGTTTCCAGGCGGTCGATTGTTGCGGACGCCCATGCTCGTGGCCGCAATGGCTTGGTACAAACTTCGCGATGCGCTCTGGTAGGCGCTTTGTGACGGACCTCATCGTGCTCATTGGGCGCTGATTCAGTTTCAGAGCCCTTGCCCGAATTTCGCCCTTGATTCGACTGATTCGATGCCAGCAGCGTTGTGGTAATCGGCGCATGCTCAACCCATGTCGGATGTCGAACACTGCCTTGAGTCCTTGCTGACGCCCCGTAGAGCGCTTGCCGCAAGCTTTTCGCAGTCCTTATTCCAGGAAGGAGTATCAGCGTGAGTGAGCAGGGCCGGCGGGCCGTGTGGTGGTTGGGACTGAGCCAATGTGTGCTCTGGGGCATTCTCTATTACGGCTACTCGATCTGGCAGGAGCCGCTGATTCAAAGTCTGCATGTGTCGCGCGTGCAAATCGCCGGCGCGTTTTCGTTGGGCCTGGCGGTCATGGCGTTGCTGGCACCCTGGGTCGGTCGTCAGATCGACAACGGCGATGTGCAACGAATGGTCCGCTGGGGCTTGCTGCTTGCGGTACTCGGCATCGTTGGTTTGACGTTATCGCGGATGCTTTGGTCTTTGTACCTGTCTTACGCGCTGCTTGGCGCCGCGATGGCCACGCTGCTCTATGAAACCGCATTCGGACTCGTGACGCGTGCCGTCAGCGATCACCGCGAACGCCTGAGCGCGTTGTCGACGATCACCATTTTTGGCGGGCTGGCGAGTACGGTATTTCTACCCTTGCTCGCGTGGTCGACCAGTCACTTCGGATGGCGCATTACCGGTTGGGCTGCGATTCCGTTCCTGATTGCCAGTGGCGTGTTGCTGGAGAAGGCGGTGTATCCGTATTTAGTGGCTGATGAGCGTGTTGATCAGGCAAAGGCTGATGCGGCCGCGTTCGAAATCGGTCTGCCGCACATCTGGGCTTTCAGCATCGTCTTCATTTTGTGCACCGTGTCGGCGATGACACTCGCGGTGCTCGTGATCCCGAAGCTGCATGCCGAAGGTGCGTCAGCCATCTGGGCAGCTTCCGCGCTTGGTGTGTTTGGCGTCGCGCAACTGCCGGGTCGAATCTGGCTGGCGCGTCATCGCAGTGAGGTGTCGGCCACGTGGCTGACAACCATTCCGCTGACGTCGATGTTGCTCGGCATGATCGGGCTCGCGGTCGCACCTGGTCTCTTCGCGGCATTCTTTTCAATTGCCTTGTTCGGCTTCGGCTCGGGCATGATGACGTTGGCGCGGCCTTGGTTGGTACAACAGCGCTTCGGTGTGAGTCAGGCAGGTCGCATCAACGGTCGCATCGCCAAACATCAAGGCGTGGCGCGTGCAATGGGGCCGATCGGCGCGGTTTGGCTTGCCGATCTGGGGCATTTCGATTGGGTGTTTGCCGGCTTTGCGTTTGCGATTTTGCTGGTGTTGCCACTCGCTGGTCGCTTGCCAGCGCCAAACACTGCGGCTGCCTGATCAATCCGGGATCAACAGCACGACCGCTTCGGCTGCAATGCCTTCTTCGCGGCCCGTAAATCCGAGCTTCTCGGTGGTCGTTGCCTTGATGCTGATCTGACCCACTTCGCAGCCGATGATCTCGGCCACGCGGGCCTGCATCGCGGCGCGGTGTGGGCCAACTTTCGGGCGCTCGGCGAGGATCGTGATGTCGGCATTGCCAAGCCGGTAGCCGCGGGCCTGTATCAGGCTCATCACATGGCGCAGAAACACCGCGCTGTCGGCGCCTTTCCAGCGCGCATCACTGGGCGGAAAGTGCTGGCCGATGTCACCAAGCGCGAGGGCACCCAACAACGCGTCGCAGAGCGCGTGCAGCACGACGTCGCCATCTGAGTGCGCGAGGATGCCGCGGTCATGTGGGATCTTCAGGTTGCCGAGCCAAACGCCATCGCCCGCGGTGAACGCGTGCACGTCAAACCCGTGGCCGATGCGGATGTTCATGCCGGGCTGGTCAGAATGAACTCGGCCAATGCCAGATCATGTAGCGTGGTGACCTTGATGTTGTCATCGTCACCGACGACGAGCAACGGTCGGCCGCCGAGTGCTTCGATCGCGCTGGCTTCGTCGGTGATGCCAGGCTTCAGTGCTGGATCATTCAACACCTGCTGCAAGGCACCGAAAAGCGCGCCATAACGGAACAGCTGCGGTGTGAGTGCGCGCCACAGCTCCGAGCGCGGCAGCGTCTTTTCAATCCGACCACCAGGCGCACCCTGCTTCATCGTGTCGCGCACCGGCGCAGCCAGAATCGCGCCATCCGAATGACGCGTCCCTTGTTCGATCAATGCATCCAAATCGTGATGCCGAACGCAGGGCCGGGCGGCGTCATGCACCATCACCCAATCATCGTTGCCAACGGAATCAGCAAGCGCGCGAAGGCCAGCGAGTACCGAATCGGCGCGCTCTTCGCCGCCAATACAAGTGCGCACTGGTTTGCCTTCTAGCTCGGTCAGCCCCGGCCAATGCGGGTCGTGGGCGGCCAGCGCGACCATGGCGCCGGCGATCTTTGGATGTGCGAGCAGGCGATCCAACGTGCGGACGAGCATCGGCGCGCCGACGAGCGGCGCGTACTGCTTCGGAATCACCGCGCCGAAACGCTGACCCCGTCCTGCGGCTGGCACCACGACCCAGATGCGATTCATGGCTCAGCCCTTGCTGACGCGGCGCGCAGCTTTCGCATGATCGGCGCGGGCGCGCGCCAGATCTTCGAAATAACCGGTCGGTATGCCCGTGATGTATTCGCCCGAGAAGCAACTGGTGTCGAAGTGATTCAGATCATCATTGCCCTCCGACACCGACCAGATCAAATCATCGAGTTCCTGGTAGATCAGCCAGTCGGCACCAATGAGTTGCTCGATCTCTTGCTCCGAACGGTCGTGGGCAACGAACTCTTCGGCCGAGGGCATATCGATTCCGTAGACATTCGGGTGCCGCACCGGCGGCGCTGCGGAGGCCAGATACACTTTGCGGGCGCCGGCTTCACGCGCCATTTGAATGATTTGTCTGGACGTCGTGCCGCGGACGATCGAGTCATCCACCAGTAGCACGCATTTATTGCGAAATTCGAGCTCGATCGCGTTCAACTTGCGACGCACCGACTTCACGCGTTCGCTTTGGCCGGGCATGATGAAGGTCCGACCGACATATCGGTTCTTGACGAAGCCCTCGCGGTACTTCACGTCCAAGGTTTGCGCGAGCGCGAGCGCGGCGGTGCGGGACGTGTCCGGAATCGGAATCACCGCTTCGATGTCGTGGTCGGGGCGCAGGTGCAGAATCTTCTGCGCCAGCTTTTCGCCCATGCGCAGCCGAGCCTTGTACACCGATACGTCTTCCATCATTGAATCCGGACGAGCCAGGTACACATACTCGAAAATGCAGGGTGCATGCTGTTTCGGCTCGGCACACTGCTGGCTCAGCAACTCGCCTTGTTCGGTGATGATCATGCCTTCGCCGGGCCGGACATCACGCTCGCGCTTGAAGCCGAGGAGGTCGAGCGCGACGCTTTCTGACGCCAACGCCCATTCGACGCCATCGTCACTGTCGCGACGACCGAGCACCAACGGACGGATTCCGTGCACATCGCGAAACGCGACAACGCCGAGGCCGAGCACCAGGGTCACGACGGCGTAACCGCCAATGCAACGAGCATGCACGGCGCTGACGGCGCGGAATGCGTCTTCGGCCGTGGCACGCAGGCTGCCCGAGTTTTGCATTTCGTGCGCGAAGACGTTGAGCAGGACTTCCGAGTCAGAGCCGGTATTGATGTGGCGCCGATCCTGCTCGAACAACTCCTTGCGCAATAAGTTGGTGTTGACGAGATTGCCGTTGTGGCCAAGCGCAATGCCGAACGGGGAGTTCACCCAGAATGGCTGCGCCTCGTCGGCACCTTCGGAGCCCGCGGTTGGATAGCGGCAATGGGCGATCCCGATACGACCACGCAGCCGGCTCATGTGCTCGGTATTGAACACGTCCTTCACCAGGCCATTGGCCTTGTGCAAATGCACGCGAGCCCCATCGACGGTGGCGATGCCGGCGGCATCCTGGCCACGATGCTGTAGCACCGTCAGGCCGTCATAAAGCGCCGCGCCGACATCAGAGCGGCCGACGATTGCAAGAATTCCACACATGGTTCAGGCCTCAGTTTTCAGATTCGATCGGACGTGCCAGGCGCGCGCATTCTGGCAGGAGTTGGCGCTCAAGTCGGCGCCAGCGGCGCCGGACCAAGCTGCACAAAACGCGCCAGGCGCTCTGGGACTAAAGCCAGCGCGGCTTCGGCCAGGGGCAGAAACACCGGCAGCGCGCGCGATTCGCGCCACCAGCGATCCTGTGGGATAGGGGTCAATCCGGCGATCAGGATCAACAGCACCGTCAGCGCCACGCCGCGGGCGGCACCGAACAGTAGACCGAGGAGACGGTCGGTGCCACTGAGCCCGGTGGTCTGCACCAGTTTTTTCGCGAACCAGAGCCCGAGCGCGCCCATCAGGAGCGTGCCGACGAACACCAGGGCATAGCCGAGAAAGATCCTGAGCGACGGCGTATCGATCTGGCCGCCAAGTGCGTCTGCCAGCACGGGGCCGACCAACGCCGACAGCACGGTTGCCAGAATCCAGATCGCAATCGACAGGACCTCGACGAGCAGCCCGCGAAACAGGCCGATCATCATCGACAGCAATACGACGATGGCAATCGCCAGATCAGCCCCATTCATCAAGGATGCCGAACCACGTTGCCGTTCAAGTTGAAGCGGGCTTTGATGGCATCACGCAGCTTCTCGGCATTGGCACGCTCCGCTTCGGGTCCGACCCGGACCCGGAATAGCAGGCCTTGATCGGTGTTCAGCCGCTCCACATAAGCCGCGAAGCGCCCGCCACGCAGCTGATCGCGAAGCTTGTTGGCCTCGGCCTGATCCTTGAACGCGCCAATCTGAACGGCAAAACCTGAGCCCACGGGCGCGGTATCGGCCGCTGGCGGCAGGGACGCCGCAGGCGCTGAAGCCGCATCCAAGTCCGTGATCACCGGTTTGAGGCCAGGATTTGCGGCCGCAATCTTCTGGCGCATTGATTCGGCATCAGACCGCATCGCATACGGGCCAACACGGAGGCGCGAGGCGGTCTTCCCCGACACGTCAACGGTGTCGTCGATCACTCGAAACCCCATCCCCGCCAGGCTGGCACGCAATTGCGCGGCATTGGCCTGATTCGCAAACGTGCCGAGCGAGACGACGTAGCGACCCTGGTTCGAGGTCGTCGGCAGACTGGCCGGTTTTGGTGCGATGGGTTGCGGGGGCGGTGGGACCGGAGCGGGCTTCGGCGCAGGCGTCGTGACGGGCGGCGGCGCTGCAATGGGGGCGCTGGTAGCGGGGCTGGTCGTAGCTATGGGTGCCGTCGCTGGGCTTGGTGCCGGGCTCGGCGGCGGCGTGCTGGCCTGGGTCGTTGCGGGATTGGCGGCGACGGGGCTGCCACTCGTACCTGGATCAATGACCTCGCCGCTCCGCGCGTCGATTCGCGGCGGAATGTTCTCGGGGCTGACCGTCGCAATCGGGTCGACCTCGGCTGCGGGCAATGCTGGCTCGGCATTCAGGGCCGCGCCCACGCTGGTGGGCGGGGCTGGCGGCGGCGTCGCGGCGTCGAGCGGCACATCTTGAACCTGATAGTCGCGGGCCGGCTGTTCCGGAATGGCTAACGGCACATCGGTGCGTGCCGGCGCTTGCTCCGGGCCGTCCAGCAGCATGGGCAGGAACACAGCAGCGAGCACAATCAGAACAGCAGCGCCGATCAGGCGTTTTTGCAATTGCGGGTCCATATTGAAAGTCGCAGCGGCGAAGGCGCCATTATCGCCGCCCAATGGCAGCCCGGTCAAAGCAGGCAAGCGACCATAGTGTGCGCTGTGTCACCACCATTCAGCTTGGCGCCAATGGTCTCGTGGGTTGCTGCCGTGGATTGGCGGCAGGGTGTATTCACTCGGCGCGCATTAGGCGCCCTGGCGTGCTGTCCGCGCATGCGGAACGCCGTCGACGGTCGGTCAAGGCAACTTGACGCTCAGGATGGGCGCCGGCAGGTTTTCGGTGGTGATCAAGAATTCTTCCATGCCGGGATCAAACGCGATGGCCTCAGCCTGTGGCATGAATGGCAGGCCGAACGGTTTGGGTGGCTGACGCAGGGCCTCCAGCCAGGACTGGCCGAAATGGCGTTCAAACAGAAATGCGTCCTTGTACGTGAGCACGACGACAAAGCTGCCATTTGGATCGGCAACTGCGCCCGTGGCCTGACCGAAATAGCGGGCATAGCGTGGCAGCCGCTCGATCTCCTCAGGGGTTGCGCCCGGAATGGTCGCAAACGTACCGACCTTGCGGGCAGTGATCCTTCGCTTTGGCGGCTTTTCGAAGTTCAACGGCACGGCATAAAGGCCAGCCGGTCGTTGGCGTTTGCCGATCAGGTACAGGGTGTCCTTGTTGGTGTCGAGGAACACCGCCTCGACGTCATGGGGGCCATCACCGAAGCGAATCCGGAAATGCTGACTGAGCGGCACTGTCCGATCATCTGGATTCGGTTCAACGACCACGTAGATGCTGATCTCGGAGCGCAGTCCGCCATTGTCGCCGGTATCGGCGATCAACAAGTGCGGCACCTGATGCCGCTGGAAACTCTGGAGGTCTTCCCAATCGATGTTGTGCGCGCCCAGTACATCGACGGTACCGAGATGCCCGCCATGCCGATCGAGCGCTTCCAACGCCGCCGGATGGTCGCTGTCATTGACTGCCCAGAGCAGGTTTGGATGTCGTTGGGAAATGGTCATCCCGCTGACCTCGGCGATCGCGCTGTCGCGCAACATGCCAACCAGATTCGGTGCGCCGACGACGCTCTGGTCGGGCTCAGCTGCGAAAGTGCCAGCTGCTGCGCTCGACCAAAACAGCAGAACCAACACGCGCAATGACCGTTGCCAGGTCGTCATGGGGTGGCACGACCCTTGCCGATGCGGGCAATCGCCAGACTGCCCAACGCGTTCAAGCTGCCGAAATACATGCCTGGGTCGCCATTGCCTACGGCGAGCAGCAGGTGGCCAGAATCGTATTGGCCGAGCGCGGCGTCAAAGCTCTGCCAGCGGCCATCGATGAACGCTTGCGTCCAGGCGTGCGGGACGAACACGCGGCTGCTGCCCGCAAATTCATTGGTGTAAGCGAGGCCGGCCGCGATCCGGGTTGGAATCCCCAAGGCGCGTCCTGCCGCGGCCAGCAGCAATGCGTGTTCCGTGCAGTCGCCCGAGCGGTCGGCAAACGCTTCGCTGGCGCTTGCATAGGCGCTCGCCAGGTTCTTGTCTGCCAATCTGGCCGACACCGCGTGGGTAAGTAACTGCATTCGTTCTGAGTCGGTCTTGGCGCTTTGCGCTTTTTTGGTGGCGAATGCGACAATCTTTGGGTCGTCGCTCTGCACCCAACTGCTGGGAGTCTTCAGTTCAGGTGCTGCAATGGTTTGATCGCGAAAGTTCGGTGCATCGATATCGATTCGGAAACAGCGGGTGCTGGCGCCATCTGGCAGCTCACAATGCTTGGCGTCGACCCGACGCGCCCGTTGCTCGCCAGCCTGCTCGGGCAGTTCGACCTGGCCGTCCACTTTGAGCCAATATCGCATTGGCGCCGACCGCTCACGGACACTCAATACGCGTGGTGCGGGCAACGAGGTGAGATGGAACAAGTCACCGCCGATTGCTTCCGGTGTGGCCTCGGCTTGGGTGCTCAGCACCAATTCCAGTTCGGTACCGAGCATTGGCATGCGGGAGTAACGCATCTCGCCGGTGGCATCCTGCCACTCGGTACTGGCTAGGCTCGCGCCGGCCATTCGCATCATCTGGTCAACCCGGTAGGCCTTGATGGGGCCGGTCGGCGACTGCACGGTTTCCAAATCGCCAAGCGTCAGCGCAACTTGCACAACGCTCAAGCTGGACGGATCAAACATTGCGTACCGCACTTCTTTCTCGCCGGCATCACGTGCCGCGCGGATCAGTCGCTCGCTGCCTTCAGTCAGCAACGCGTCGGCCGGAATCGTGGTTGCCACTTGCCGCCACTGCAAACCATCCGATTGCTCAACCTGCCAGTGATCCTGCTGCCACTGACCGCGCGCCTGCGCCACGCTGTCGCCCAGGCGCTGATTCAGTTCAAAACCCAAGGGTTTGCCCTGCGGCGATTCGATGTGGGTTTCTTCGGTCCAGATCCGGACCGGGTCTGTCGCTCGCTTCAGACTGACCGAAAACGTCTCCTGGTGCCTGATTTCTCGGTCGGTTTCGTTGCGGACGCTTCGCACATAGCCAATGCGTTCGCCCTTGAGCCAGACCTGATACCACGTCTCGCTGCTGATCGAATCCGCCATGGCTTCGCCCATGACACCAAACCAGGCGAGCACTAGGAGCGCCCAGTGTGCCCCGGCGCACGAGCGCCGACGCTTGTCAACGCTGTGCCCGGGCGTCCGGGACGCTAAACTTTCGGCCTTATTCTGGAGATCGATCATGCTCGGATTGTCGACGCCTTTGAGTTCTCAGTCGCGCAAACTCTTGTTGCTGGGATCGGGCGAACTTGGCAAGGAAGTCGCCATCGAGGCGCAGCGCCTGGGGGTAGAAGTCATTGCTGCCGATCGTTACGCGCATGCTCCGGCCATGCAAGTGGCCCACCGCGCACATGTACTCAATATGCTGGATCCTGTTCAGCTTCGTACCCTGATCGAGCAGGAGAAACCGGACTGGATCGTGCCCGAAATCGAGGCGATTCATACGCCTACGCTCCTGGAACTGGAGCAGGCGGGCTTTCACGTAGTGCCAACGGCCCGTGCCACGCGGTTGACCATGGATCGCGAAGGCATTCGCCGTCTTGCTGCGGAAACCCTGGGTCTCGCCACCTCGCGATACGAGTTTGTCGACGATTTCGATGCGTTCCACGCGGCGGTCGGCCGAATCGGGCTGCCGTGCGTCGTCAAGCCGATCATGAGCTCGTCGGGCAAAGGCCAGAGCCTGGTTCGCCGGGCCGAGCAGATCGAAGCGGCCTGGGACTATGCGCAGCATGGTGGTCGGGCCGGGCAGGGCAGGGTGATTGTCGAGGCATTCGTGCCATTCGACTACGAAATCACCTTGCTGACGATTCGTCACCGCGGAGGCACGAGCTTTTGTGAGCCCATTGGCCATTATCAGGAAGACGGTGATTATCGGGAGAGTTGGCAGCCGCAGCCCATGAACCCAGACGCCCTCGCCAAGGCCCAGGACATTGCCGCCAAAATTACCGAAGCCCTGGGCGGCTACGGTTTGTTTGGGGTCGAGCTGTTTGTCCGGGGTGACGAGGTCTTGTTCTCCGAAGTGTCGCCGCGTCCGCACGATACCGGCCTCGTGACGCTCATCTCTCAGGATCTGTCCGAGTTTGCGCTGCATGTCCGGGCGATTCTTGGGTTGCCTATTCCTGTCATCCGGAGCCGCGGCGCATCGGCGTCGATGGCGATTCTGGCCAGCGGCAAAGGCGTGCCGATGTTCCATGGTGCGAGTGAGGCGCTGGCCGAGCCCGATACGGAGCTTCGTCTGTTTGGAAAACCATCGGTCGATGGCAAACGGCGTGTGGGCGTGGCATTGGCCCGCGGTGATTCGCTCTTCCAGGCTAAAGAGAAAGCCCGACGTGTCGCGGAACGCATCCGCATTGAGTGGTACTGAGTATGCAAGGCGCCAGAGTTTCCGTAGTCATTCCGTCCCGACTCCAAGGGCCATCTATTGACCCTTCCGGATCGTGGTTCGTCGAGCGCGCTCTGAACTGCCTGCGCGAACAGACCGCTTTGAAGCAAGGCGCGTTGCTGCAAGCCATTGTTGCGGTGGATGCCGGGATGGGCCAGACCGCCCAGGGGCGCCTGCAACAGCGCGCCATCATTGCTGAGTCCGGCACACGGAGCCAAGCGGCCGCGTTGAACGCGGGGCTTTCGATGGCGGGAGGCGATTACATCGCGTTTCTGGAAGACGATGATTTGTGGTCGCCGGACTTCCTCGCGACCGCATTGGCGCACCTGCAGCAGTTCGACTTCGTGTCGTCGACTCAATTGGACATGAGTGTTGAGGGCGACGTGCAACGGATATCCGACTTTCCGACCCCATCCGGCTGGATCATGCCTCGACGGACGTTTGAGCGCGTCGGTTTCTTTGACGAATCGTTTCGATGGCACCTCGACAGCGATTGGTTGGGCCGGCTTGGTGACACTGGTTTGCGAAGGGCGCATCTGGTCGAAGCGACGGCGCCATTGCAGCAGCACTGGATCGAAGCCAGCCGTCCACAGCTGGCCGAACTGATGGAACACAGCAATGGTCAGGTCACATTGTGCCGTCACGCGTCACCTTGGCCGCTGATTGTCAGGACGGTGCACCCCAATTCGGGCATGGCCCAGATTCAGGCTGATCCGATCAAGGGGGCAGAAAGCCAGGCCGAATGCGAGGCTCTGAAAAAGCGCTTTGGCCACCTGCCCTGGTAGCGGGGCCATCGGGGCCGGCCCCGGGCCTGCCATAACGCAAAATCTGCACTGCCGTTGCGATCAACTCTCATCAAACACACGATAACCCGTTGATTGATGTACTCAGTACTTCTGCGACTGATGCCCAACCTGATGGCAAGTAACCCCCTCCCCGACCCTCCCCCGCGCTCACGGGGGAGGGCGCGCTCCCGCTCCCACGCGAGTGGGAGCGGGCTGGGGAGCGGGCTACTTGCCACACAGCACCGTCGTGAAAATTGCGCATCGTCGCTGACAGTTTGATGCGCGAATAAGCGCACCAAAGGGGCGGCTGGACTCCCTGCCGACAGGCAAAAAAAACCCCCGCAGAGCGGGGGCTTAAAAAGGGAGGAGAAACGTGAAGAGAGTTGAATCAGGAAGGGAGGCGGCCCAGGACGGCTTCGAGCTTGGCTCGTCGCTCACACAGTTTCGCTATCTCAGGTTCGGCATTGGCACGCTGGCTGACTACTTCCAGGGCCATATCAACGCGACCGATCTCGATGAGTACATCGTGATGCATCGCGATTGGGTCAAATCCAAGGTTAGCGGTTCCATGGTCCATCAAGGCATCCTCTCTACTCGTTCCAACTGCGAAGTAGATCAAGCAGGTTGTGTGCCATGGATCACGTTTTCGGTCGCTGGTCGGGAATCTTTGCCTGTAAACAAATCAAACAGCCGCTTGGCACATTGATTTCCTGGGCTGTAGCGCTAGAATTCAAAATAGTCGCGAAGATTGCAGACACGATCCGACACAAAATGCGGTTGTAATTCCCGCATCGATTTTCGGATTAATTGGCATAAAGCGGACGCCGGGGATGAGAGGGCATAGATTGCCGGCGCCTCGCAGGGTCGCTGGCACCCGGTCGAAATGGTCGACAAGGATTCCCCCTGTTCCTCTCAGACCACCGGGTGCCAGTCTTTTCTTCCCTGAAAAGACTGGACCGTTGCTTCCTCCCAGAGCGCGAATGAGGCCCCTGCCGCCTGCAACCCACTCGATCCGCATCCTCTCTGCGGGGTCGTCCCGGGTCTGTCGATCCAGGCATCGAGATTAGGTCCACCTCTCGGAGTGCCCGCAGACTGTCGCAGAAGTCTTGCCAAACGCGAACCCCCCAATGCAGTCGATGACAAACTCTTGCAGGCTCGAACCCTTGTTTCACAAAAGTAAGAGATTGCATGCTGCAACATGGCACGGCCCCGGTGCGAACTTAGCGTTGCAGAATCAATCACTTATGCAATGGATCCCAGGCGGCTCGGCCACGGCCCGCTTCGCCACTGACTCGGCTCACCGGTGCCTCGAGGGCCAACTCGAACGAAACCTGCGGGATCCGCAATCGTTCGGGTCGCATTGCGCAGGCCGATGTCATAATCCGCGCGTTTCTATCCAAGGCCTCACGATATGAAGTTCCCGGAAGCGTTCGATGTCATCGTGGTGGGTGGCGGTCATGCCGGCACCGAAGCCTGTTTGGCGGCGGCCCGCGCTGGCGCCCGCACGTTGCTGCTGACGCACAACATCGAAACGCTGGGCCAGATGTCCTGCAATCCAGCAATCGGTGGGATTGGCAAAGGCCATCTCGTCAAAGAGGTCGATGCGCTGGGCGGCCTCATGGCCACCGCGGCCGATCATGCCGGCATTCAGTGGCGCACGTTGAACAGCAGCAAGGGCCCAGCTGTTCGGGCGACGCGGTGCCAGGCGGATCGATTGCTGTACAAGGCATTCGTGCGGAAGACGTTGGAATCGACCCCCAATCTGACCTTGTTTCAACAGGCGGTCGATGACCTGCTGGTGGAAGCCGGGCGCGTCCGCGGCGTGCGAACCCAGATGGGCCTTTGGTTTCACGCGCCAACCGTCGTGCTGACGGCCGGCACGTTCTTGGCCGGGCGGATCCATATTGGCCTCGAACACTACTCGGGCGGTCGCGCCGGCGATCCGCCAGCCTTGGCCCTGGCCGAGCGCTTGCGCGAAATGAGCCTGGGTGCTGATCGATTGAAGACCGGTACGCCACCGCGAATCGATGGTCGGAGCATTGACTACAGCAAGTTGCAGGAACAGCCTGGCGATACGCCGATGCCGGTGTTTTCGTTTCTGGGCGGTGTCGGCGATCACCCCGAACAGATCAGCTGCCATATCACCGAGACATCCAACCGAACGCACGACATCATTCGGGCAGCGCTCGATCGGTCGCCGCTCTACACGGGCAAGATCGAAGGCGTGGGCCCGCGTTATTGTCCGAGCATCGAGGACAAGATCGTCCGGTTTGCCGACAAGGACTCGCATCAGATATTCATCGAGCCAGAAGGGCTGACCACGTTCGAGATTTATCCGAACGGCATTTCGACGTCGCTGCCGTTCGATGTGCAACTGGACCTCGTACGTTCGATCAAGGGGCTGGAGCGCGCGCATATCACCCGACCCGGCTATGCGATCGAGTACGACTATTTCGACCCGCGTGGGCTCAAATCGTCGCTGGAAACAAAGGCGATCGACGGCCTGTTCTTCGCCGGTCAGATCAACGGCACGACCGGATATGAGGAAGCGGCTGCCCAAGGGCTCATTGCAGGTCTGAACGCGGCGTTGCAGGTGCAGGGCAAGCCAGCTTGGTCACCCCGGCGCGATCAGGCGTACATCGGCGTGTTGATCGATGACCTGATCACGCACGGCACCAATGAGCCGTATCGCATGTTCACGTCTCGTGCCGAGTATCGCTTGCACCTTCGCGAGGACAACGCCGATCTGCGCCTGACCGAGATCGGCGCGGCACTTGGTATTGTGTCGAGTCAGCGTCTGGCACGCTTTCAGGACAAGCGCGAGCAGGTCGAGCGCGAGCGCCAGCGGCTGAAAAGCCTGTGGGCGGCGCCGAACAACGCACTGGGTCAGGCCATTCAAACTGAGCTCGGGCAACCCGTCTCGAAAGAATGTTCCGCTGAGGAGATTCTGCGCCGGCCAGGCGTGAGTTACGCCGCGCTGGTGGCGGTATCGGGGTTTGGCCCTGGCGTTGCCGACGCGCAGGCGGTTGAGCAAGTCGAGGTCCAGATCAAATACGCTGGGTATCTGGATCGCCAGAGTGACGAGATCGAGCGCAATCGTCGCCACGAGGAACTGCGCTTCCCTCCGGGCTTTCGGTTCGCCGAGGTCAGTGGCCTATCCGCTGAAATCCGGCAAAAACTCGAGCGCGTGAAACCAGAGACGCTGGGCCAGGCGGCACGCATTTCAGGCGTCACACCCGCCGCAATCAGTCTACTGCTCGTCCACTTGCGCAGGTCCCGTGATGCCGCCTGAAACGAATGTCTCGGGTGCGATTGCAGCGCCACTATGGCGGCGCTTGGCCGCAGGCTTTTACGACCTGCTGCCGGTAGGCGCCCTGCTGTTCATCGGTACGGTCCTCGCCATGACCTTAGCCAACCTGTTCATTCCCGCTGAGCGGATTGACCTGATACTTCGGCATGGCCTGCCGCATTTGCTCTATCAGATTTGGCTCGCGGTCCTGATCGTGGGCTATTACGCGTGGTCGTGGCATCGAGGCGGGCAGACCATTGGCATGAAGGCCTGGGGCCTGCATGTGCAGCAACTCGATGGCCAACGCCTGGGCCTTGGTCAGGCCATCGGTCGCTGCGTGCTGTCGTGGCTGTCGCTGCTCTTGCTCGGCTCGGGGTTTTGGTGGGCCATCAATGATCCGCATCGACGCACGTGGCACGATCTGATGAGTCGGAGTTTCATGACCTATCGAAAGAAGTCCTGAGTCGCAACGATCCAGGGTGTCGCTTCAATCGCGTCGTCGGTGCGCGTGAATCGACATGATGATGCCGAATCCGGCCAAGAGGCTTACCGCGCTGGTGCCGCCGTAAGACACCAGCGGCATGGGCACGCCGACTACCGGCAACAGTCCGGCAACCATGCCGCCGTTGACCATCACATAGACGAAGAACGTCATCGCCAACGAGCCGGCCAGCAATCGGGAAAAGGTGTCGCGCGCGTTCGCCGCAATCCACAGGCTGCGGCCAATGATGAACAGGTAGATCAGGATGATGCCGATCACGCCGATCAAGCCAAACTCCTCGCTGAACACCGAGAACGCAAAGTCGGTCGTGTGTTCTGGCAAGAAGTCGAGTCGCGCCTGCGTCGAGTGGAGCCAGCCCTTGCCCAACAGGCCGCCAGAGCCCACGGCAATTTTCGACTGGATGATGTTCCAGCCATTGCCGAGCGGGTCGGCTTCGGGGTCCAGAAACATCCGGACGCGATTGCGCTGGTACTCATGCATGACCATCCACAACAACGGCATCGCGGCGAGTGTGCCACCGCTGATCAAGAGAATCCGGAGCCACGAAATGCCTGCCAGAAACACGGCGAACACGCCGGTGGACGCGACGAGCAGTGCCGTGCCCAGATCGGGTTGTTTGGCAATCAGCACGGCGGGCACGCCAATCATCGCACCGACGGTGAACAGCATGCGCCAGTTCGGTGGCAGGGCCCGGGTATGGAAGTACCAGGCGACCATCATGGGCAGGCTGATCTTCGCGAGCTCCGATGGCTGAAAACGGATGATCTTGAGGTCCAGCCAACGGTGGGCGCCGCGTCCTTCGCCGATCACCAGTAAGGCCACCAGCAACACCAGGGCGAAGCTGAAAAACCACGGCGTGATACTGCGAAACCAGGGTGGGGGAATCCGCGAAAATACCCAGAGCACCGTGAAGCCCAAACCGAGACGCAGCGATTGATTCAGGATCAGCGTCGGGTCTTCGGCACTGGCACTGAACTGGGTCAGGATTCCGATGACTGCGATCAACAGCAGCGCGATCAGCAACGGCAAGTCGACACGCGGTTTGGCCAGCCACTTTCCAAGGAATGCCTCGGCCTTATCCATCAGGTCGCGGTCAATCATCTTGGCGCCTCCGTGACGTTGGGATCAGCGGCAACTTTGCCGCTCAGAAGATAGGCGTCGAGAATTCGGCGGGCCACCGGGGCGGCCGCACGTGAGCCGCTCTGACCATGTTCCACCACCACTGCCACGGCGATCTTCGGCGCATCGGCAGGCGCAAACGCAACGAACAATGCCTGATTCCTAAGGTGCTCCGGAATCGCGTTCTCGCCGAGGTGTTGGACGCGACTGGCCTTGACCCGTTGTGCGGTACCGCTTTTGCCGGCAATCAGAAAGGGCGAATTCATGCCGTGGGCGCGGGCGGTGCCGGTCGGGCCATGCATGACGGCAACCATGCCGTCCCGCACGGCAATCCAGTTGTTTGGATCACGCACGGCGATTGGTGGCAATTCGGGGCTCGCGACCAACTCTGGGTCGGCCGCAAAGTCGTGTTGCACGGAGCGCAACAGATGCGGCGTGAAGCGCTTCCCCTGCACCGACAGGGTGGCCAATGCGTTGGCCAATTGCAGCGGGGTCGCGACCCAATAGCCCTGACCGATACCGGCGATCACCGTTTCGCCGGGATACCAGGTCTTGCCGAAACGCTGCTGCTTCCATTCGCGGCTTGGCAGCACGCCGGTGGTCTCGCTGACGAGATCGATGCCGGTCTTGGCACCAAATCCGAATTGCGCCGTGTAGGTGGACAGGCGATCAATGCCAAGGTCTGCGGCCAGTTGATAGAAATAGGTATTGACCGATTGTGCGAGTGCCTCGTTCAGGTTGACAAAGCCATGACCGCCGCGAAGCCAATCGCGATACACCTGGGTTTGTCCGGGCAAATGAAACTCGCCCGTTGAGCGCACGCCATCAGTGGGCGTTCGCAGCCCGAGTTCGAGGCCAGTCAGGCCAATAAACGGTTTGATTGTCGAGCCCGGCTCATAGCCGCCAAGCACTGCGCGGTTGAACAATGGCCGATACGGATCGGTCGTCAATGCCTGATAGTTTTTGCGCGAGATACCGTCGACAAACAGGTTCGGATCAAACGACGGCAGACTGACCATCGCGAGAATCTCGCCGTTGTTCGGGTCGATCGCGACCGCGGCCCCCGGTCGGTCCTCGAACGCCGCAATGGCCGCAGCCTGCAGGCGACTGTCGATACTCAGCCATAGATTGGCACCAGGCTTCGGCGGCACATGACCCAACACGCGCAGTGAGCGCCCTTCGGCATTGGCCTCCACTTGCTCATAGCCAACTTCGCCGAGCAACATGCTCTCGTAGCGACGCTCAACGCCCGTCTTGCCGATATGCGTGGTCGCACTGTAGCGACTGTCGTTCAGCAATTTGCGATCTTCGGCGCCGATACGCCCGACATAGCCGACAAAATGCGCGACGCCGGCGCCGAGCGGATAGAAACGCGTCTGGTAGGGCACCACTTCGACACCCTTGAATCGATGCCGGTTCACCGAGAGGCGGGCCACTTCGGCCTCATTCAAATGAAAACGCAGCGGCAGACTCTGAAATCGCCGTGTCGAGCGCCGGAGTTCATTGAACGCCTCGACATCTTCGACATCCAACGCGACGACCTGGGCCAATGCTTGAATCGTGGCATCAATGTCTTCCACCTGTTCGGGCACCAGTTCCAGTCGGAATTGTGGAACGTTTTCGGCGAGCAGCACACCATTGCGGTCATAGATCAGGCCGCGACTCGGCGCAAGCGGACGCAGCTTGATCCGGTTCTGCTCAGAGCGGGCGCTGAGCTCATCATGTCGCGCAAATTGCAGCCAGCCGTAGCGGCCGATCAGGATGAGCAGACAGATCGCGATCAGTGCCAAGCCTTCGGCGGCACGAACCCGAAAGATCTGCGTTTCCTGCGCCAGATCCTTGATCACACGGTTCGGGCGACGGAAGAGCTTCATGCGTCCTTGCTGCGTCGACGTTGGCTCAAATCGCTGACCAGCAGGAAGAACCAGGGCCAGATCAAGGCACCGCTGAACGGCGCGATCCAAAAGCGCCAGTCAATCGCGAATTCGCCGGTAAAGGTGCGCAGCATCCACGTCACAATACGGTCGTTCAACAGCAGCGCGAACACCGCGGCGGTCTGCTGCCACATGGGGAAGAACCGGATTCGCGAGCGGAAGCGGATCACAATGAATGCGACGATCACCAGCCGGAACGAGTGCTCGCCAAACGTCGTCCCGGCAACCAGATCGCTAATCAGGCCAAAACTGAATGCGAGGCCCAGGCCAAAATCTTCGGGCCACTCCAGGCTCGCATACACCACCACGAGCGCCATCCAAAACGGTCGCAGCGCGCGCATCGATTCGGGTAGCGGCATCAGGCTGAGCAGCGCCGCTGCGCCCACCAGAACCCAGAGCGCCAGGGTGTTGGCACGATTCCGGCTCATGGTTGCTCCGTATTCGGGAAACTCAGCCCCTGCGGCGGCCCGACAAAATCGGGATCAGATTCAATACTGTCGACTGATATTGCGCTCAGTTCCTGATCGAGCACCAGCAACTGCTGGACTTGTTCGATTTCGGCAACCGGGTGGGCGTCAGCATTGGCAAACGTGGCCGAGCGATCGCCGCGGACTTCCGTGATGACAGCAACAGGCAGCCCAGCCGGGAAGCGCCCGCCCAGCCCAGAGCTGACGAGCCGATCGCCGACCTGCAGATTCGCGCTGAACGGGACATGCGACAGTACAAGCCGGTCGGACGAGCCGGTTCCGTAGGCGATCGCGCGCAGTCCCGTGCGCTCAACCCGGACCGGTACCGCGTGGCTTGGGTCAGTCAGCAAGATCACGGTGCTCTGATGCTCACTCACTTCGAGCGTCTGGCCGACTAGCCCGCGGCTGTCGAGCACCGCTTGACCGGGACGGATGCCAGAGCTCTGGCCGAGATCGATCATCAAGCGATGCCGGAATGGGTCAAGGTCGACGTCGACCAGCTCGGCCAGCTTGACACTCAGTCCGAGGCGCGCGCGCGCGCCGAGGAGGCCTCGAAGGCTCTCGTTCTCGCGGACGAGTGTGGCCAGGCGGCCCAGATTTGCCTGATCCAGCAGCAGTTGTTCCCGCATGGATCGGTTTTCGTCGAGCAGGGTCTGACGGTCACCGAAATAGCGCCAGGCTGACTCGCCGAGGCGTTTCGGCGTCGTGGCGAGCCAATAAATCGGGCCGGTGATCGCCGCGCCTTTCGCACGGACTGCTTGCAGCAAGCCAAATCGGGCATCGCTGGCCATCAGGGCCGAAGCCACCGCCAGTAACACGACCAGCCGCAACGTCCCGGCCCCGTGGCCGGAAAAGAGGTGCGTCTGGTCGGCCGATTGCACCGGCATGTTGCGGCGCCTTCGTTATTCTGGCGAGAAGAACTCGCTGCCATGGAGGTCGATCAGCTCCAGAGCGCGACCACCACCGCGGGCCACGCAAGTCAGCGGATCATCGGCCACATGCACGGCCAGACCGGTTTCATCCGAGATCAGGCGATCGAGATCACGCAGCAGCGCACCGCCGCCGGTCAGCACGATGCCGCGCTCGGCGACGTCCGAACAGAGTTCGGGCGGGGTCTTTTCGAGCGCACCCTTGACCGCACCAACGATGCCGGCGAGCGGCTCGTGCAGCGCTTCCAGGATCTCGTTCGAATTGATCGTGAACATGCGCGGCACGCCCTCTGCCAGATTACGGCCAGAGACGTCGATTTCTTTGATCTCGGACTGCGGGTAGGCGCAACCAATCTCAATCTTGATGCGTTCTGCCGTGGAGTGGCCGATCAAGGTGCCGTGGTTTCGGCGCACGTAGTTGATGATGGCTTCGTCGAATTTGTCGCCACCAATCCGAACGCTTTGCGCGTAGACGATGCCGTTCAGCGAGATGACGGCCACCTCGGACGTGCCGCCGCCGATGTCGAGCACCATGGACCCGCGGGCCTCATGAACCGGAATCCCGGCGCCAATCGCCGCCGCCATCGGCTCTTCGATCAAGTACACATCGCGCGCGCCAGCACCTTCAGCGGATTCCTTGATCGCGCGCCGCTCGACTTGAGTCGAGCCATAAGGCACGCAAATCAGCACACGTGGGCTGGGGCGCAGAAAGCGCGACTGGTGCACCTTCTTGATGAATTGCTGGAGCATTTCCTCCGCCATGGTGAAGTCGGCAATGACGCCGTCCTTCATGGGGCGAATGGTCTCGATATTGCCCGGCGTGCGGCCGAGCATGTGCTTGGCTTCGCGACCGACGGCGGCCACCGTCCGGTGCCGTGCGCCCATTTCGAGGCGGATTGCCACGACTGAAGGCTCGTTCAGGACGATGCCCTGACCTCGGGCGTAGACAAGCGTATTGGCCGTGCCGAGGTCGATCGACAGGTCATTGGAAAATATGCCACGCAGGCTTTTGAACATGGCGCGAATCCTGATTATGGGTCGGGATTGAAGAAAAGGTTGGGGACTTTACCGTTCTGTTATTTGCCGGACAAGCAGAATTACCAGCACAATTCGGACTTTTGACGGGCAGGACGTACAGATGGAGCAGGCGACGATTCACAAGTTGGCAACGCTGGCGCGGCTCGCGCTCAGTCCAGAGCTCGAACAACGATTGGCCGCAGATTTGTCCGAGCTACTGGGGCTGGTCTCTGAGCTTCAACGAGTCGATGTAAACGGAGTGTTACCGATGGCGCACCCGCACGATGCTATTGCGCCGCTGCGACCCGACGTGCCCGAGGTCATTGATCACAGTCCCGCTCTGGAACGATTGGCGCCGGATATGTCGCAAGGCCTTTACCGTGTGCCGAAGGTGATTGAATGAATCCTCTACTGAATCTCTCGGCCGCGCGCGCATTGATTGCCGCCGGTGGCGCCGCCGACATCGCGGCCCAGGCATTGGACCGCGCCCTGCAGCTTGCGCCGGCGATCAATGCCTTGATCACCGTTTTGCCCGACGATCGCGTTTCAAACGCCGGAACGGGGCCGTTGGCAGGCATTCCATTCGTACACAAGGATGTTTTCTGCACCGAGGGGGCGCGCACCACCGCTGGGTCCAAGATTTTGGACCAATTTGTGCCGCCGTACGATGCGACCGTGGTCGCCAGGCTCCGGGCGGCCGGTGCGCGTTGCGTCGGCAAGGCCAATATGGATGAGTTCGCCATGGGGTCGTCGAACGAGAACAGCGCCTATGGCGTCGTGCGCAACCCATGGGACACTAGCCGCGTGCCGGGTGGGTCTTCCGGTGGCTCGGCGGCTGCGGTTGCGGCGGGCATCGTGCCATTCGCGACAGGTTCTGATACGGGCGGTTCGGTGCGTCAGCCAGCAGCATTTTGCGGCCTGACCGGGCTCAAGCCAACGTATGGGCGGATTTCCCGTTACGGCATGATTGCCTATGCCTCCAGTCTCGATCAGGCGGGCGTGCTCGCACGCTCCGTCGCTGATTGCGCCGAGGTCCTCGATGTATTGTCGGGTCACGACCCGCTGGACGCGACGTCGGTGGATGCGCCGGCCATCGATATATCGGGAGCGCTGCATCGTGGCGTTCGTGGCCTCAGAGTTGGTGTCGTCCGGGAAATGTTTGGGGCGGGCGTTCGTTCGGCAATGGCCGACACCGTGCTGCAGTCGCTGCGTGCGCTGGAAGCGGCTGGGGCAGTTCTGGTCGACATCAGCCTGGACAGCCTGCGCCACGCGATTCCCGCGTATTACGTGATTGCCCCGGCCGAGGCATCGAGCAACCTGTCGCGCTACGATGGCGTGCGCTTTGGTCATCGCACCGAATCGGCGAAGGATTTGAAGTCGCTCTACCAGAACTCGCGGAGCGAAGGTTTTGGACTGGAAGTGAAACGGCGCATTCTGAGCGGCACCTACGTGCTGTCGTCCGGCTATTACGATGCCTATTACCTGCGGGCGCAGCAGGTCCGACGCCTGATTGCTGCCGATTTCAGCCGGGCCTTTGGCGCCGTCGATGTCCTCGCCGGGCCGACCACGCCCGACGTTGCGTTCAAACTCGGTGAAAAGGTCGATGATCCGTTGGCGATGTACGCCGCCGATATCAATACAGTCGCCGTGAATCTGGCCGGATTGCCAGCGATCTCGTTGCCTTCAGGCTTCATTGATGGCTTGCCAGCCGGGTTGCAATTGATCGCCCCGGCGTTTGCCGAAGATCAACTGCTGGCTGCGGGTCACGCGCTGCAGCAGCGGACGGAACATCATCTGGCTCTGGCCCCGGGAGTTGCAGCATGAGTTGGCAGGCTGTTATTGGTCTTGAAATCCACGTCCAGCTTGCCACGCAGAGCAAGCTGTTTTCGGTAGCCCCCACGGCGTATGGTGCCGAAGCCAACACGCAGACCAGTTGGTTGGACGCAGCGTTGCCGGGCACACTGCCCGTTCCGAATCGCGAAGCGGTGCGTCTGGCGGCATTGTTTGGGCTCGCGATCGATGCCGAAGTCGCCGAGCGTTCGATCTTTGCGCGCAAGAACTACTTCTATCCCGACTTGCCCAAGGGCTACCAGATTTCCCAGTACGAAACGCCAATCGTCGGTCGCGGGCAGTTGGATGTCCGGCTGGACGATGACCGCGTGCTCAGCGTGGACATCATCCGGGCGCACCTGGAGGAAGACGCTGGCAAAAGCTTGCATGACGCGTTTCACGGTGCCACCGGCATCGATTTGAATCGAGCCGGGACGCCACTCATCGAAATTGTCTCGGCACCCTGCTTGCATTCGCCCGAGGAGGCCGTCGCCTACCTGCGTACCGTGCACCAATTGGTGCGGTGGCTCGGGGTGTCTGACGGCAACATGCAGGAAGGCTCATTTCGGTGCGACGCCAACGTATCGGTGCGCCCGGGTCCGGACGCGCCGCTTGGCACACGTTGCGAGATCAAGAACGTCAACTCGTTCCGCTTCGTCGAAAAGGCCATTGCCTTCGAAATCGAGCGCCAGATTCGGGCACTCGAAAACGGCGAGACGATCGTCCAGGAAACCCGGCTCTATGACGCCGCTGCCAATCGCACACGACCCATGCGGAGCAAGGAAGACGCCGAGGATTACCGCTATTTCCCGGATCCGGATCTGCCGCCGATCGTGCTCGGTGCCGGTGAGTTGGAGCGCATTCGAGCGACGCTGCCGGAGCTCCCCTGGCAGCGGGCGGCGCGCTACCAGGATGCGCTGAAGCTCAGCGCCTACGACGCGCACAAACTGACCGAAGACCGGGCCTTGTCGGAATATTTCGAGTCGGTATTGGCCGCGTTGTTGCTATCGGGTGCAGCCGAGCGCGCGCCGCAACTTGCGAAGCAAGCAGCCAACTGGATCAACGGCGAGCTTGCGAGCGCGTTGAACGACGCCGAGTTAGACATCCGCGCAAACCCGCTTGCGCCCGCAGAACTTGCCCAACTCATCGCCCGTGTCGAGGATGGTACGCTGAGCGGCAAGCTGGCCAAGGAAGTGTTCCAGGCAATTTGGGCCGGGGATGGCGGCGTCGATCAGATCATCGATCAACGTGGTCTGAAGCAAGTGACCGACACCGGAGCGATCGATGCAATGCTCGCCGAGGTATTGGCGCAGTTCCCGGATCAGGTGGCCAAGTACCGTGCTGGCGATCAGAAAATTTTTCAGTTTCTGGTCGGGCAGGCGATGAAGGCCACGAAGGGCAAGGCAAATCCCACTATTGTAAGTGAGCGTCTGCGCCAAATGATGGGGTAACGATCGGGGCGCCGCATCATTGCGGTTGCCCGCTTTTTTTTGCGCTTTGCTTCTAGTGTGTAAGACCCTTGCCACCGGATTGATCGGTCTTTGGCGGTTTGGCACGGCAAAACTTGAAACTGACAGCGACGACCTGAAAACGTTTCTCTACGTTGAGACTTGCCGAGCTACCAGTGGCAGGGTCAGGCCGAAAGTGTCATTCGGATTTTCTCCAGAAACCAACAGGAAGAGGCTCGGCGTGAGGAACCGTTGAGCCGGCTTCGACCAACGAGCCTGTGATTGCCGCTTTGACCGGCTCACGTTGCAAAGCGTCCGGCATTCCTTAAAGCCAACCGCTTCTGGCTTGAAAAGTCTTTTAAAATCAACAGATTCACTGTTTCTCATCAATTCGCACAAGATCTAATTTGACCTGAAGCCGAAGCGGTGCGACATCCTGGTCGGGCTCACGACTCGGAGGATGGTATGCGAATTTTGGCAGGTTTGATTTTGACGGCGACGCTGATCGGTCCGGCGGTTGGGGCACCGACATTGGTGCGGACCTATGGCAATGGTGGGGAGGCATTTGGTTGGGCGGTCGCGGATCTGCCGGACCTGGATGGGGATGGTAAGCGGGATTTTGGTGTTGGCGCGCCGTCTGCCGGACGGGTCATTGCCCATTCTTCGGCACAGGCAGCGATACTGGCCCAGGATCAATTGCCGGGCACGAACCATGGGTATGCATTGAGTTCGGTGCCAGACGTTGATGGCGATGGACGAGCCGATATGGTTGTTGGAGCACCGAATCCGGGCGCGGGACAGATTCGCGTGTATTCAGGTTTGAACGGCAGTCTGATTCGACAGATCACCGGGCCGGCTGGCAGTACCTTGTTTGGTTTTGCGGTGGCTGGTGTCGGGGATGTCGATGGCGACCAGCGAGGGGAGTTGCTGATCGGCGCGCCAGGCGGGGTTGGTCGAGCCTATCTTTATTCGGGCGCCACAGGCGCTTTGTTGCGCACATTGAACGCGCCAGGCGCGAATGGCTTTTTTGGCGGTGGCACGGCTTCGGTCTTTGATCACGATCAGGATGGCCGCGAAGACTTGTTGATCGGTGCGCCGAGAGATCGAGGTGGAAAAGTCTTTGTGATGTCGTCGGCGAATGGTGTGGTGCTTCGGGAATTCGTGCCTGAAAGCGCCAATACTAGCTTCGGCTTCTTTGTTGCCGATGTTGGCAAGGTCGACGCGGATGGCGTACGTGACATATACGTTGGCGCCCATGATGAGGCAGGCGGGAATGGCGCGGCGTACGTATTTTCGGGCGCGACCGGCAGTCGACTGCATCGGTTTGCGGGAACACAAGCGGAGGGGCTTGGGCCGGGGCGGAGCGCTGGCGATGTCGACGGTGACGGCCACATTGATCTGATTGTCGGCAGTTACACCTATTCCGCAGGCGGAGTGTCGCAGGGTGGGCGTGTCCGAGTGTTTAGTGGTCGGATTGGCAGCGTGTTGGAAGAGATGCGCGGCACGGTGGTGAATGGTCAGTTCGGGTTTGACGCGGTCGGTCTCGGCGATGTCACCGATGATGGCAAGCTGGATTACTTGGTAGGGGCATCCCCGATTGGCAAGGCCTACCTATATGCGGGCTCAATATCCAGGTCCGAGCCGTTTGTCATGAATGCCGGACTGACTGGTGCGTGGGGCGACGCTGGCGTGACTGGCCAAGGCTTTCTGCTTGAGGTGGTGACAGATGCCAATCTGCTGGTTGGCGGCTGGTACACCTTCGCCCGCACAGCGACCGGCGCATCCAACGAGCAGCGCTGGTTAACCTATGTCGGCACCTATACGGGCGACACAGCTGAGACCAAGCTCATGCTGACTCAAGGTGGCCAATTCCTGCAGGCAGGTGGCGACCAAACCTTGGAAGTCGGCACTCTGCGCTTCCAGTTTCGTGATTGTGGCCATGCGAACGTCCAATACGAAGTGTTTGCCAATGCCATCAGCGGCCAGGGTGCCGCCAATCAGGGCAACAAACTGACCGGCAACATTGAGTTGACTCGGGTCACACCGGCAACGCTCTGCCAGTCGCTGCAAACATCAAACGCTGGCATGGCTAGATTGGCCAAAGATCTGCAGCGTATTCTCGATCAGAGCGTTTCCAGCAACAACATTGTCGGTGCACAGGCTTCCGTGCGGATTCCAGGGTGGCCGGTCTGGAATGGAGTCAGCGGCACCGAAGATCGGGTTATTCCGATGCGTTCAGACCGTATGATTGGGACTGGCAGCATCACCAAAATGTTGACCACCGCGGCAGCGCTACGCTTGGTTGATCAAGGCAGGCTGTCTCTAGACGCACATTTGAGAGACTGGTTCCCGGACCAGGCAAATGTTGATGCAAGTATTACAGTCCGGCAGGCTATGCAACAGATTTCAGGAATTGCAGACTACACAATCTCGCCTGCTCTGCAGCAAGCGGTATTGGCGGATTTGAACCGCGTTTGGACACCCGACGAGCTAAGACGGGAAATTGGCCCCCCACTTTTTGCTCCTGGCACTGGTTGGCAAGCATCTAACAGCAACTCGTTGCTCCTTGGTCGAATTGTCGAGATCGAAACAGGGCAAACTTTGGCGAACTTTATGCAAGATCAGCTTTTTGCCGATATTCCCGAAATTGCCTTGGTTGGGTTCGGGACGCCTTCTTCAGCACTTGCAACACAGTGGGGCTTCCGCAACGGCCAACTCTACAATTACAGCGCTTCGTTTTTCTATCCGTCGATCTTTACTTATCGCCGAGAGGTTCAGGCGTCGGCACGTAGTTTGGCTGCCATGGGCGAGCGGTACTTCCTGGGCGGTCTGTTCTCTCCTGGGCTAATGGACCAAATTCTACAGATTATCCCTGATGATGGTGGTGTTCAGGGACAGACTGGCGGTGGTCTTGGTATTCGTAGGTACAATTTCCTGAACCGGACGCTCTACGGGCACAGCGGCGGAACCGGCAACTCATCAGCGTTCCTATTGTTTGACCCAGCTACTGGAATCATTGTTGCGCTGAGCCTCAACCAGGAAGGAACCAGTCATCAGAACTCACATTTTGAGACAGCGCCAACGCTCATGTCTGCCGCGATTCGGGCTGTCAGTGAATAGGGGCTAAGGCGGGTCTCTATCTTTCTCAGGTCGCAGGAGCGCCCCGACATCCAGCCGCATCAGATTCATATCGAAGCTGGCCGGGGCGCTCGTAACGATCTGTTCGCCAAGAACGTCTATTTGTGTCGGTGCTGCCTGATGTGGCCACGTTGTCGCGAGGCGCGTCCGCTTGCCGCCCACATATTCGGAAAATTCGAATCCTGCTTCGCCCGGCATTCGTTGCGTTACGACAATACCTGCGTCAGTTGCACGCCAGTGCTGCGGATTGTCTACGATCACATCGGTGCCGCGCCACTCTCTTGCTCCATGATCCCACTCCAATACTTGCTTATCTTGGCTACGCCACGCATACAAGCGACCTCGTGAGTTGCTCTGTAGAGTGCGCAAGGTAGCTCCTGCGTACAACAACTGCGCCCCACTTGTGGGCGTCATGTAGAACAGCCCATCGATTTGGTCTTGATTGGCACCGAGTACGGCCAAGCCTTGGTCGTAAAAACTTACCGCGCGCACTGTTTCCCAATTTTCGAGGGCAAATGAGTAGTGAGACTGGAACTGACTGTCGCCGATCCAACCCGTGAAACCGTCCTGATCGCGAGTAACGTAGCAGACGCGATGCTGCTTTCGGTCAACATCGAAAGCAAGTACTGTGGCGTTGTCGAGTCTCGACAACTGTCGCTCGCGATCCTGTTCAGACCACATCCAAAACTGCTCTGACCCTGTTCGATCTGACAAGAACAGTAGGGCCCCATTCTCGTCAGCAAACCGGGGCGCATAGCTGTCGAACGCACTACCGGCGATCATCGTCGCGGGTCTTGGTTGCGCATCAACTCGGTAAAGACTCACTGCCGCTACGCGTCGAGGGAATACCAGCGTACCTGCGTTCACTGAAATCCGCGACAACGGTTCTTGACGGAGCCACTGCCAGTCCCCGCCATCCAACGGGACTAGCCAAAGCCCATTTCTGCCCAGGTCTTGAGCAGAGACAATCAACTCTCGTTCCGACAACCAGCTGTAACCGACAACCAGTCTGCCTGGCGGCGAACGCCAAATCGGCTGAGTCGCGTTGGAGTCGAATGCTGAAATGGGCCCATCAGGGTCTTTGGACGTGCGGACTGCTATACGATTTCCGGAGGGCGACAGCTCAGGATCTGATGCCCACTGAAGGGTACGAATCCCAGGCCAATGATCTGGCGGCGCCATTTCGCCAGTTGCAATCTGCACCTGTTGGAGTGAAATAGCCCGCTCATTCTGCACCGCGACCAGCACGCTCAATGCGTCCGGCATCCAGGCTAGGCTACCCAGAAATGTGCCGTTGGCAATGAGTTGACTCTCCCCGCCACTGCTCGGGCTGACGCGTAATTCTGACGAGTTCGGGCTGGGTGAGTTGCGTAGGAAGGCAACTGATCGGTTGTCGGGACTGACACGAGGCCATCGGTCATGGGAATTCTGTGTCAGCTTCGAATCTGCCCCAGTCTTGATTCCCAAGACATGAATTTGTTGCGCAGTACCATTGTGTCTTACGTACGCTAAGGTGTTGCCGTCCGAACCAAGGCTAGGCATCCGGTCTGTGTCATCCGAAAACGTGATCGCTTCGGGCATGACTTGGCGCGGAAGCCCTCCGGAAGCAACAATAGCGGGCCCGGGCCGCTGCCACAGCCACCACGAAAGCGCGGCTAGAGCCACTATGAAAACCGCCCAAATTACCCGCGAAATCGAAAGCAAACGCCGGCTGAATATACGAATGTTGTTTGGGCTAACGTCTCTGGCTGAGTCTGCTCCAAGTTTGAGCTGCTCGTCTCGTTCCGCGACCTGGTCTTGCACTTTGTCCAAGACTGCAAGGCGGTATCCAATTCGAGGCACCGTCACCAGTAGTTTCGCGTCTTTTGCAGAGTCATTCAGGGCCTTGCGCAATTCGACGATTACTTGCGACAAGGCTAAATCTGTTGGCAGCTGCCCTGGCCACGCAAATTGAAGCAAATCAGATCTGGTCACCGGGCGGCCGTTTGCGTCGGCCAAGCGCTGAAGCACTTGGGTTGCGCGAAAACTCAATGGCGTACTGACCTCACCAATGCTTAGCGTCTGTGCCAACGGATCAAATTGAAAGGCGCCGACAACAATTCGGTTGCGCGTCGTTGCGCCTCTTAGGGGAGTCTCGGATGTCATGAGGGGAGCATATCAAAATCACCGGGCCCAGGCCGCTTGCGGGTCTGCGCAGAAGAATGAGTCACCGACTACTGAGTCGAGCCTCGGGAGGACCCCTTGAACGCAGAGCAGACCGGCTCTTGCCGCAGGAATCGTGCACCGACGATGCTGCAATATGCTCACCCATTCATCGTCACATCCTCGTCGCAGGTTCTGACGCTCGGAGATGTGCGCGCTGGATACACGCGCAGAATACACGAGGGGCCGGGTCGACCTATTGCATAAAGCGACTGACATCCTGCCTTAGATGTGATCGCAGTCATCAGTCTGGCCGATCTCTTGTGCTCGCGTTAGCACTCGCGCTGGTCCGCTTTCGGATACGCCTTTGGTCTGCGCGTCAGCACAGGTGGCTCCCGGCGACCAAGAGCGCAATTGGCGAAAGAGAAACAGGATACTTTGCCGCCGTTGGCCAGGTTGCTTGAAGATGCGTGTGAATTGAATTCGATCTGCAACTAGAATTGTTGAGCACCTCTGATTCAGTTGAGCCCAGGACTCTCGAATTCCGTTTGTAGTTCTGGCGCTGTCCGGAGTTTGGCAGTGCTCCGGGGCTCCGGGCGTCTTATCGGTCGGTGTCGGGATTTCAGCATCCCGTAGCCAGACGCCGAAAGGTGTATGATCGGCGGGCCCCGCCGTCACGGCGACATAAAATGAGTCAACGGAGTTGCCCCATGAAAAAGAATCTGGCCCTGGCTATCGGTCTTGCCCTGTCCACCCTGGCGCCAAGCGCCTTCGCCATCACGGACGAAGAAGGTAGCGCAGCCCTGCAGTTCAATCTTGCGCCTCCGGGTGCACGCAGCCTTGGTATGGGCGGCGCCTTCATCGGCCTGGCGGATGACGCCACGGCTGCAGCATCGAATCCTGCCGGATTGCTGCAATTGGCAGCGCCCGAGGTGTCGGTTGAGTTCCGCACCAGCGGCTACGACACGCCCTACGTCGATGGCGGTAGCTACAGCTCGGCGCCGTTTTCCACGGATGCGCTGAACATCAGTCGCGATTCCGAAAATATCGGCGGCTTCTCGTTCCTCTCCTTCGTGTATCCGCAGGAGAACTGGGCGCTCGCCGTGTATCGCCAGGAAGCGCTGAATTTCAAGACATCGTTCGTCAGCGCCGGTGCCGACGACTCGGCCGGTACTGGCTTCATTTTCCCGTTTGCCGCCGCAGCGCAGTTGCGCGACGTGGTGTATGGCGTGTCGGGGGCGTTTCGCTTCAACGACTACATCTCGGCCGGCGTGTCGGTTAACACCCACGACTTCGATATCGATTCGGCCACGCTCCGGACGTTCCAGTCAAATGGCGCCACGGTCAACCTCCTGACCACTCAGGATGGCAATGCCAACGCAATCGGTGGCTATTTCGGCCTGATGGTCAAGCCGAACGACCAGTGGCAATTTGGTCTCACCTACCGGGCAGCGCCGAAGTTCAAGTACAACGCCGCCGCCTACCGCAACGGCACGCAGTTCCTGTCCAAACCCACCAAGTTCGACTCCCCGGACGCGTTTGGTCTGGGCGCTGTTTGGCGTCCAAGCGACCAGCTCAGCTTGGCGTTGGACGTGGTGCAGGTGCAGTACTCCGAGCTGACCGACAACATGGTGTCGAACTTCCAGCTCAACGAAGCGCTGCCGGTGGTGCAGGAGGGCATAGCCCCGTTGCAGATCGACGATGGCGTCGAAGTGCACCTCGGTGGCGAATACGTGTTCACGAATTTCAACCACCCGTTCTCACTGCGTGCGGGCGTTTGGCACGATCCGGAACACTCCATCCGCTTCCAGGGTGAGCCCATTGTCCGCCCCGTCACCGATGCGGTGGCCAACGCGGTGCTGTTCTCGCAGGGCGACGATGAGTTGCACTATGCATTGGGCTTTGGCTGGGCGTTTGAGCGGTTCCAGGTTGACGCCGGCGCTGATTTCTCGGAAAACGTCGATACGTGGTCCGTTTCGGGCGTATGGCGCTTCTGATCAAGCCTCGATGAATCAAGCATTGGCTTGGTTGGTTCAGCGGCCACTTCAGTCTGGGCAGTTGGCCCGAATGGGTGTAGCCGCGGGGTGGAATTGCGCAAACAGTTGTAAATGGACCCCGCCGTTTGGCGGGGTTCTTGCATGAGGACCGGGATGAACGATCGCACGAAGCGCCAGCATTCGAGACGAGCCCGCGTGGTACCGCATACCGCTGCCACCATGGATTGGGTGGGCGAAGAGTCAGAGGGACAATTCGACCCGCCTTCGTGGAAGCATTTGATGCTGGAAGCGCGGGCGCCGGCTGAATTCCTCGCCGGCCTGGCGAGCTTCTGGGTCGATCACTGGTTTCCGCGTGGTGACGGTCATCCGGTACTCGTGTTCCCCGGCATGGGGGCAAGTGACCGTAGTACCTTCCTGCTGCGTCGGTTTCTGAAACGGCTGGGCTATCAGGCGTTCGGTTGGGAGCAGGGGCTGAATCTCGGGCCTCGTCATGGTGTGCTGTCGCAATGCCGCGATCGAGTCCATGAATTGAACGAGCGGTTTGACCGACCGGTGACCCTGATCGGCTGGAGCCTGGGCGGCATTTATGCCCGCGAAATGGCCAAGCTGGAGCCCGCGCGCGTCCGCCAAGTCATTACGTTGGCCTCGCCCTTCGCGGGCAGCCCGCATGCGACCAACGCATACCCGTTGTTTCGGCTGCTAACCGGACATCACGTGCACCGCGAACCCGGTTTGCTCGACCGGATTCGCGAGGCGCCACCAGTGCCCACGACCTCAATTTACAGCCGCACCGACGGCATCGTGAGTTGGGTATGCAGTGTGCAACAGTCGGCACCGCTTGCGGAGAACATCGAGGTGCGCGCGAGCCATCTCGGGATCGGATTCAATCCGCTGGCCCTATTTGCCGTAGCGGATCGGCTGTCGCAGGATGAAAAACGCTGGCAGCCGTTCGAAATGCAGGGTTTGCGGCGGTACTTGTTTGCGCCGAACACTTAATCGTCCGATGGTTGGATGCCCGCATCGTCCGGGTGGGTCCGAGATCAAGGTGGGCACTTCCGATCCGACATCTGTACCGAAGGGCGCTATGCCGTCTGTAAGTCGCTGATTCAGAAAGACTTGAATCGGCGCCCGGCGCGATCTTGCATGCTGCCGGATGGCGTGCTTGGTACCAGGCTCACGAATCCTGACACCCATCTTCATGCTTCAGCCATTTTAAGGCGGCTTGTGGCCCTATAATCGGCGGGCTGCATGCCCTGCATGCATCCAATCCCATAAGGAGAACCCCGATGAAACTGAAGTCCCTGTGTGCCCTGATTGGCCTCGGCCTGATCGCTGGCTCCGTACAAGCTGCTGACTGGTACGTTGCGCCGACAGTCGGCATGAGCTTCAACGATGACGATCGCATGATCAGTACGGACGAAACCGTGCTGGTTGGTATCGGCATCGGCCGCAATATTGGCGAGTCGTCCTCGCTTGAATTCGCCGCTGACTACACCGATCGCAACCTCGGTTCGAACCGCGTCGGCTTTACTGACTATGACGGTGGCTTCCAGAGCACCGCGCTGACGGCGACGCTGCGCCACTTCTTCCGTGAAGATGGCTTGCGCCCATACCTGCTTGCGGGTCTCGGTGTGTCGCAGCACGATGCCGATCAGCCGGATGGTTCCGACAACGATGGTTGGGATCCGGTGTTTGACGTTGGTGGCGGTGTGATGGGCAAGCTCGGTTCGTCGAATTTCAGCTGGCGCGCCGAAGTGGCGTATCGCAGCGACTTCGACGACCAGTCGATCCGCAACCAGGACAACTTTGGTGACTTGATCCTGCGCGGCAGCCTGATGATTCCGTTTGGCTCGGGTGGTGATTCGGGTCCGGTGGAAACGACGGAGGTCGTTCCGGAAGCGACGCCGGCTGATCCGGTTGAACCAGCGAACACGCAACAAACCTTGGTCGACACCGATGGTGATGGCGTGGCAGATGAAGCCGATAAGTGCCCAGGCACGCCGGCCGGTACGCCAGTGGGTCCGGATGGTTGCGAACAAGCCGTGGTGATCGATCTGCGTGGTGTGAACTTCGCGTTCGACAAGTCGGATCTGACGCCAGAATCGATTGCGATTCTCGATCAGGCCGTGGAAGTGCTGACGCAATACCCGAACCTGAAGGTGGAAGTGGCTGGCCATACCGACGCTGTTGGTACGGATCAGTACAACCAGGGTCTCTCTGAGCGTCGTGCCAAGGTGGTGTACAACTACCTCACTGGCAAGGGCATTGCGGCTGATCGTCTCGGTGGTCCGAATGGCTACGGTGAATCGAAGCCAATCGACACGAACGAAACCGCTGAAGGTCGTGCGCGCA